>JBBRRB010000203.1:0-1516 GCA_038225555.1 Bryobacterales bacterium | reverse complement strand
GGAATGGCATCGTGCAGTTGTTTGGGGTGACAAGTTTTCGGCCTTCGCGTCCACTCTCAAGAAAGGCGCTCACGTCCAGATCGAAGGCCCGCTTCGCAGCCGTGAATACGAGAAGGACGGCATCAAGCACCGCGTCTTCGAGTGCAAAGCCGAATCCATTCTCAAGCTGGACCGCGCCGAGCGCCAGGAAACGCCCACCGCGGACGGAGACTCGATTTCAGAGGACGTGCCCTTCTAAGGGCACGTCCACGACGCCCCTAGCATTCGCAGTAGCACAAAAACTCCTAACTGCTCGAAAAACCTGAAAACCGTAGGTTCATCTGAACCTGCGGAAACTTGGAGGAGTTCTGTACTGCCTCAAAAGAGCTTCTTCTGAGCACCCAAGCAACGGCATAACCAAGCGCCTTTTTAGATTTATGCGGATACAAGGCTCAAGTGTGAATAGAGGGCGGCACTTGGGTTTGCCTAAATACAAGCACACCGGTAAGAAGCGAGATAAAACTCGCGATCTGCACCGCACGCCTCAGCACCATTTCTTTACCGGGATCATAATCGAGCTCGATCAAGCAACTCCCCGCGCATTCCGGCTCGATCAGCATCAAGCCAAGTGCATCGGATGTAATGCCGCGCGGGGACCCGTTCACGATCGCACGCCAGCGCGGGTCGTAGCTGATTTGTACCGAGACGAGTTGATTGGACACAAGGGGCGCGGTAATACGAGCTGAGTGGCGCGATGTCCACTTGAATTGCGCGGGCGGCAACCGCTCATCATCGAGCGCGGAGACGTACGGCAGCAGCGGTCCGACATCCAATCCATGCGCAGGTGCGGAGGAGACCGCCGTCGGTGCTCGAGAAACTGAACTCGTGGATTCGGAGGCGTATTCGTAACGTCTTCTGGCAGCAGTGGAAGACCAGCCGCAACCGTAAGGCGGAACTGGTGGAAACGAGGCGTGCGCCCGGATCTGGCGGCGGATACCGCCGGTAGCCGACGTGGGCCTTGGAGAGTGAGTCAGAGCCCGGCTCTGAGTATCGCACTGCCGAACGCATATCTTCATTCGCTTGGAATCCCTCCGCTGGTCGTGCGCTGACAGCTCAACTTATCGAACCGCCGTATACGCGACCCGTACGTACGGTGGTGTGGCAGGGGGGGCAGGTGACTGTTCTCCCTATGCCGATCAAGCCTTTCAGTTGGACGCTCCTGCCCGCACAGGCGGTTGGTGTGCTCACTTACGCTTCTTTTTCTCTTTCTTCTCGACGTTGAAGTGTTTTCTTAACTTGGAATTTGCCACAGCGCGTACCCCGGTAAAGGCTCTCCGCTAAAGCTCCGACCCTCGGGGCGCGGCATTCGCCGCGGCCTTGACCGAGGCCCCCCACGCTGTTGCCGAGCCAGGCACAGGCGCGCGCGATACAACGCGCTGAGAGAAAGGAGAAATACAAATGCAACTTACTGAATCAGAAGCACTTGTTTCACGTGGAACTCAGGAGGAAGTAAAACCTAAAAGCACACAGACCCAGG
>JBBRRB010000202.1:0-1586 GCA_038225555.1 Bryobacterales bacterium | reverse complement strand
CTCGTGCCGGAGAGCAAAACTTTTCTCGATCAAGCCTTCGCCCATGGAGAGTCGGCAGCGCACGAAGCCTCGCGTTTGGCGAAACTGCTTGAACAATACGGCGCTCATGCCTTGCGGAAAGCCATTGCCGAAGCACTCGTACGTTCCACGCCGCGTTCTTCTTCGGTGGCGTTTCTGCTGCGCCGCCAACCGCACTTCACGCCCCTGGCGCTGGACTTGAGCCGTCATCCGCAAGCGCAATCGCTCGATGTGCGCCCGCACGACCTGGAGACTTACGATGAACTCGCCCAAAACAAAAACGGCGGCGAGTGATCTGGCCGCCCAGCTCCAGCACGTCGGCTTGTGCGCCGTGCCGGATATGCTCGACGACTTCCTGGCCCGCGCCAATAAAGCCCGCTGGTCACCCGTGCAAATCCTCGAAGCGCTCGCGCAGGCCGAAACCGAAGAGCGTTCCAAACGCAGTCTGGAGCGGCGACTGCGCATCAGTGGCCTCAAATCCTTCAAGCCCATGGCCGACTTCGACTGGTCCTGGCCCAAGAAAATCGACCGCGATATCATCGACCGGGCTTTTACGCTCGACTTCCTCAAGCAAGCCCACAATCTCGTTCTGGTGGGCCGCAACGGTCTGGGCAAAACGATGATCGCCCAAAACCTCTGCCACACCGCCGTGCTGGCCGGGCACTCCGTGCTGTTCCGCTCCGCCTCCGCGCTGCTCGAAGAACTGCATCGCCAATCCCCCGAAGGCCGCCGCCGCAAACTGCGCACCTACGCCAATGTCGGGCTGCTGTGCATCGATGAGGTGGGCTATCTTTCCTTCGACGACAAGGCCGCCGACTTGCTCTACGAAGTCGTCAACTGCCGCTATGAGCGCAAGCCGCTGATCGTCACCACTAACCGTCCCTTCAAGGAATGGAACGAGGTGTTCCCGAACGCGACTTGCATCGTCACCTTGCTGGACCGCCTGCTGCATCACGCCGACGTGACCCTCGTCGAAGGCAGCAGCTATCGCGTCCGCGAAAGCGAACAGGAATCCGCCGCACGAAGGAAAAAGCAATGAATCCCGCCGAAGCCTGTGACGCGGCCTTCGTTGCTCAAGTGCTCACGCTTTATCTGGATCTGCCCGACACACCCTTGCGTCCCAGTCCCGCCGATCAATCTCTGGCCTGCAAGCTGTTTGTCGAAACGGTCCCACTGTCCCTGATCGAGTCCGCTCTCCTGCTCGGCACCCTGCGTCGCCTCAGCCGCGCTTCAGACCTGCCGCCGCTTCCCAAAATCCGTTCGCTGGCCTACTTCCTGCCGGTCATTGAAGAACTCAAACTCCAGCCGCTCCCAAACGGCTACCTCGACTACCTCCGGCTAAAGCTTCGCCGCCTGTCGGCCCCGTGCTCAGAAAAATACGTTTTCTGATGATCGTTAACACCAGGTAAGCGACGACGGAAAGTATGCGCTGGCGGAATTTGTGGCTCGGGATCGCGCCGCGTTCCGGCAGATTCTGGCCGATACCAGTCCCGAGGTAAAAAGCTTTGTGCGCGGCGTTCACAAACGCGAAGATATTGAAGCGGAATTCACGAAATACAAGAAAGATT
>JBBRRB010000201.1:0-1707 GCA_038225555.1 Bryobacterales bacterium | reverse complement strand
CTTGTCACCCCAAACAACTGCACGATGCCATTCCGTGCGGTTTTGCCAATCGCCATTGTGATCCTTCCAGGAAGTTTTGGTTGCGAGTGACAGAACTGTGTAGGGCGTTCCGCTCGTGGTAAACCGTTTTTCAGTATCCTGACCGAGGAAGCCGATAAGTGTGAGTCGATTGAAAGTCATAGCGTGTATCTCCTTTTGTTGCCCTATTCTGTTGGGCACTAAATAGCGAGCGGCTACTGCTCCCAAACCAAGGGCGTGCTTTTTGTGGGGGGACCGGAATCAATTTCTTCGAGCCGGTTTCGCGAGAGATCTTGAAATTGTTCTGGGGGTTCCGAAACCCGAAGGGCGCGCGGTCCGGAACAACTGTGACGAGGTAAAGCGCGAAGCAGAGGGCCCGCAGCGTGCAGGGCGCAGGAATTCAGCCCGAAGCAGTGTCAAGAGAATGGAGGCAGAAAAGAGAACCACCGTTGACGAAATGCGATCTCTCTCTCGCTTTACGTTAGATGCTCAGGCGCGTTTACGTCTGGAATGCCTGCCGCGTTCCGATTCGAGCAATCAATTCGGAAGGCGTGGCGATTTGAGAGCATCGCGCGAATGGAAGCGTAAAGGGGTGAAAATCGCGTGCCGGCCAGAGTCCGCTATCTGGTGCCGGTATCACGACCGGAGGCCCGGTTTGCAATTGGGAACGGCAAGTACGGGTTTCCGGCGTCGCCGCTTCAAATCCGAGCACGCTTTGTAGCTGGATTGCGTGGAGTTCGGGAAGTACATAGCATGGCCACCGATTCCGTGCACGTGTCCTTGTGAAGGCGCTCCATCTAATGCCTGCCGTAATGGAGGTCCATCGTGCCCCGGTGTTCTTGTCGGAATTCCCAGGGCGGCACAGGATGGAGATCGTGCCACAGTCCACGGCGGTTGTCTCGGGCTTCTTGTTCGAGGGCTTCTAGTGTCCAGTCGGAGGAGTATCGGCGATAGTGCCAGGCAAAGCCATTTCGGACCAGCTCGCGATTGAGGCTGCGCCCATCCGGAAGAATGATTTCCGCAACAGTGCGTCCGTAGCGATCACGATCATGTGGGCGCACTGTAACGGTCTGATTGAAGGCGCTCGCGTGCCGAAGGGCTGCGACTTTTCGGGCGCATCAATTTCCGCCAGGCGAATACGTTCGGGGCTGCGGTTGTGCAGAGCCTCGATGGTGTCGCCGTCGAGAATACGGATCACGCGCCCGGCGAATTCCTCTGCGCCTTGGCTGCACCCGTGTAGCAGAAGTATCGAAGTGATGAGGCCGATCTGACGACGTTTATACATTGCGTTTCCCAAGCGGTGTTTAGCTGCGCTGTCCCTAACCGCCCGGCCTCGGGATGGCGGGGAAGTCGAACACGATGCGCAGCGCGTCATCCAGGCGCAGACTGGCGTCAAAGGTGCGACCGGTTTTACTGTGAAAACCGGTGAGGATAGCGGTGCTCTGGTGTTTGCATAGCTCCCGAACAGAACGGGCATTCAGGCGTTTGCCGGCGATGACGGCTGGGATGGTAAAGCGGCAGCCCTTGTCATAGTTGTTGCAGCCGTAAAAGCTGGTATTCGTCTTGGTGACGATCCTTCTGAGCATCCCGTCTCCGCATTTGGGACACGGTGCGATGAATTCGGGTGGAGCTTTCATTTCCATTGCTCAACGCTCCACTCCCGCATCGGCTGAGTACTCGATCTGGCTT
>JBBRRB010000200.1:0-1908 GCA_038225555.1 Bryobacterales bacterium | reverse complement strand
TCATGGCAGGTTTCGCTGTCCGCCAATATTTCACCGGATTGTGGCCAGGCGAATGCTCGTTCAGCAATCATTTCACGACCTGGCGCGAGACCTCTTCCGGGCACTTCGTCCAACAACCTCCATCCCGACCCGAGGGCCATCCGTGAGCTTCGAAGTCATCCTTCCATTTCTCCGACCCATCGAACACCTGATTCTCGATGCGGACATCTCCGAAATCATGGTGAATGGCAGCTCACGCGTGTTTATCGAGCGCCGGGGTCTCCTGGAGGCCGTTCCCGGCGTGTCGATTGAGGAGAAGACCCTGCAAATCGCCGTGAAGAACATCGCCCGCCGCCTGGGTGACGAGATCAGCGATGAACGTCCCCTGCTCGACTCTCGTCTGCCAGACGGCTCCCGCGTGGCCGCGATCTTCCCGCCCTGCAGCATTGGAGGCACCACGCTGACAATTCGAAAGTTCGCGGCTAAGCTATTCACGGTGGAGGAGCTGATGCGGATCGGCACGCTCACCCCCGCTGTTCTCGATCTCCTTCGAGCCGCAATCACCGACCGGAAGAACATTCTCATCAGCGGCGGCACTTCGACGGGCAAAACAACTATACTGAACGCACTCGCTTCCTTGATCGATTCAGACGACCGGATCGTGGTGATTGAGGACACCGCCGAGCTCCATCTCGAGCAAGCCAATCTGGTCCGGTTTGAAGCCCGCCGCGAACAGCCCGCGACGCCAGCCATCACGATCCGCGATCTAGTGAAAGCCACCATGCGCCATCGGCCCGACAGGATTCTGGTGGGAGAGGTCCGTGGAGCAGAGGCCTTCGACCTGCTACAAGCGCTTAACACGGGCCACTCCGGGACGCTCGCAACGATTCATGCGAATAATGCGGTTCAGTCGATTACCCGGTTAGCAAGCTGTGTTCTTCAATCCGATGTGCAGCTTCCGTTCCATGCCATAAGGAGCAGCATCGGTGACTCTATCAACGTGTTGCTGCACATCGAACGGCGCAACGGCCAACGCATCGTTTCGGAGTTAGTAGAGGTGGACGGCTACGATCAGGCCAAAGACCGGTTTGAATTCCGGGTCCATTATCGGGCTTCCAAGGCAGGGGAGGACAGCCATGCGGTTGCGATCCGTGTATGAGTGTGTCTGCCTCTGCGGGCGCCAGTTTCTGTCTGGAGCAGCCCGAGGAGATCACATGTCCGGACTGCGGGCGGCACCTGATGGTCTGCTGGAGCGAACTTCAAGACGGCAAGTCCGCCGGAACCTGATTCGGTGGAAATGACGATACCGAGCTAAGCAAGAAAGCACATCGGCAAAACATAACGAGATTTGCGGGCACATGCTCTACGTGTGTCCATAAGACGACGAAAGGTCAAGGAGCAACCAATGAATGGATAAGCACACTGCTCAGGATTATATTCGAGCGAATTTCCAGGACGACGACCGCTTGGCCGTGGTCCTCATTCAGAAACAAAGAAACGAAGTGGAACAGCGCGTTGCCACGGCCGGTCAGATTACGTCGGAGCACTTCCAATCATGGCTTCGCTACAAGAACACTCAGAAGTATGAGGTATATGTCTCAATGAACGCGCTTCACAAAGGCGCGCGCGGGCGGACCAAGGCCGATGTGGGCGAAGTCCGGCATCTCTATCTGGACTTTGACAAAAACGGCACGGAAGCGATTCGAGCGCTTAAAGAGCAAACGGAAATGCCGCCGCCCAACCATGTCATTCAAAGCTCGCCAGGTAAATACCAGGTGGTCTGGCGAGTAGAGCAGTTTGAAAAGGAACAGGCTGAAGCGCTCATGCGCGGCATGGTTCGGGAATTGGGAGCGGACCCGGCGGCAACCGATTCCTCCCGTGTGCTGCGCGTGCCCGGTTTCTACAACCACAAATACGCCACACCGCATT
>JBBRRB010000199.1:0-1933 GCA_038225555.1 Bryobacterales bacterium | reverse complement strand
GGCACGGTCTGGGGAGAAGGCGTCGATGAACGCGCGGTCTGGACCATTGTGGAGGCAAACGCGCGCGGCCTGGTGGATGCCAGTAAACTGGGGCCGCACGATCTCCGCAGGACCTGCGCGAAACTCTGCCGCGGCGCCGGTGGCGAGCTGGAGCAAATTCAGCTGTTGCTCGGCCACGCTTCGATCCAAACCACCGAACGCTACCTCGGGACGAAGCAGAACCTGAGCCAAGCGGTAAACGATGGGCTGGGCCTCGAAGAGTAACCCGTCATCGAGCGGAGGCTTCGCCGATCTGCTCGAACAAGGCGTTCCGCTCGAAGACGTGCAGCGCCTCGCCGGACAGGGTCAAACACGAACTCTTTGCTGTTAACCCCACTCCGCGCAGTAAAAATGAAGCCCTTGTTTTAGAATGCTAGTTTCGATAGACAATGCAGTCACCGTGTTG
Source organism: Bryobacterales bacterium (assembly GCA_038225555.1). Taxonomy (GTDB): domain Bacteria; phylum Acidobacteriota; class Terriglobia; order Bryobacterales; family Bryobacteraceae; genus JANXQZ01. Next base: position 1,488 of record JBBRRB010000199.1, on the reverse strand, counting down.
ATGTTGTTGGTCTGAAGAACATCGCCAAGGTCGGATTTATTCGAAGCGCCCGTGCGCAGCCTCTTGATCGTCGTCTCCTTGTTGCCGAAAGCTTCAAGGAAGCATACGGGAAGCTTTGGGGCTCAAACGGCTGCTCCGCCAATTGCGAAATGGCCTCTTCTATTTCAACGGCGTTCAACTGTTAGCTTCTCCCATCGCTATGCAGCGGGTCGTGGTTCGGCCGTTTCACTCCGCTTCGGGATGCGCTGGATATCTTTGCCGCTTTGCTTGCGGGCAAGGTCGAGCTCATAGGTGCTCTGGAGGTTCATCCAGAAGTCGGCCGACATGCCGAAATACTGGCTGAGGCGCAGGGCCGTGTCCGCCGTTACGTTCCGCTTCCCTGCCAGAAGCTGGTAAAGCCGGTTCGGCGGAACTTTGATGACGTCGGCGAGTTTCTTCGCCGAAAGGCCGATCTCCTCAAGCTCGTCGCTGAGGATCTCGCCGGGATGGATGGGCGTGCGCGCCATGGTCTTCTCCTTCTCTAGTGATAGTCCACAATTTCAACATTCGAGGGGCCTGGCTCATCTTTCAACCACTCGAAACAGATGCGCCACTGGTCGTTAATCCGAATGGAATACTGCCCCTTGCGGTTACCCTTCAGGGCTTCCAGCCGGTTGGAGTTCAACGCCGCAAGATCTCCAAGCGACGTTGCGGCTTCGAGAATGCGCAGGCGTTTCTCAGCCTGCCGCCGGAACGGTTCCCATTGGCGGACTTTTTCGCCAGCTGCGAATTGCTCCGTTTCCCTGCCCCGGTAAATCCTTATCATCCAGTCACATGTATCAGTATAGATGAGTGACGTCAAACGTACAATTGAATTTCACCCTCTGTGCTGCCGACACTGGAGGAACGTACCACCAGATGTTTACTGAACTCGGAGAGGTAACGATGCCATTTCGAACGGCGCACCGCGAATGGTTTCTTGCCGATCGCAAATTGGTAACAGTCCATATTTGTTTCAACCGTTAGGACGCATAGATCACGATAAGTTGCGGAGTGTTTAGCGATTCCGGCGGATGCCAGGTTATTTGGAGCTGGCCCCTAAACCGGCGAGCGTTTCGTGGGGCGCGGCAAAGCAGTGCTCGCGCAAACGAGCGGTTAATGGGGTTGTAGGCCGGAACCCCCGAAAATTTTGTCACCCGAAATCTAGTCCGGCCACGATGGCATCCAGGTCGATAATCTTTCCGTTGCTGTAGAAGGTGTAGTGCCCATTCAACAGGATGTGCCGCCATGCCGTTGGTGAAATCTGCGTGATCAACTCTATCGTCTTGGCATTACTGGTTGCCTGGTACTTGGTCAGCAGTCGGGAAAGGATGGCCGAGTTGTAGTAGATGATCGCGTTGGCGATCAATCGGGCGCACTGGTTGCTGATCTCGATTTCGATATCGGTACGGCCGGTCAGCTCTTTCTTGCCGCCGACCTGCGCGATCGTCGAGCGCAGCTGGTGGTAGG
>JBBRRB010000198.1:0-2223 GCA_038225555.1 Bryobacterales bacterium | reverse complement strand
GCTAAGGGTCGACTCAAAAATAACTTTACAGATTGGGTGCGATGGTGTAGTTCCATCGCGGCAGAGTTTTGGCGGGTTTGAGAGCGAGCGATGAAATGAGCCGACGGTCCGGTTTGAGACCGATTGGATAGTCTGTTCGGTCCAGATAGGCGGTCACAACCAGGCCGGTTTTGGTGCTGGTATTGCGAATGAAGCCGAGCATCTTCTCATAGCTGACCAGTGGCTCGGCAGCCCAGTGTTTGGAGATCTCGGAGAACAGACGGTGCTCGATGGGATTCCATTTGGAAGCACCGGTGGGGTAATGCGCGATGGTAGCAGTGATGCCAAACGGGTTGCATAACTGAGCCTGGATTTCGGTTTTCCAGGCCCATGAGGTGCAGCCGTTACTGCCACCCGAGTCCGCCAGAACCAGGAGTTTGGGAGCATGGCCATGGCGGCGCGATCCCTCGCGTTTCCACCAGGTAGCGATGGAATGGGCGGCAAAGGCCGGCGTATCGTGCGAGATGCCGACGCAGACCATGCCGCGGTTGTTCGGCGGGTCGTAAATGCCGTAGGAGATGCCCACCCCGATGGCATCGGAGCGGAAATCGTGATCGTTCACTGGAGTTGGTGAGCGATCCCATCTGACGCCGGAGTTCTTGAAGTTGCCGATCATTTCACGTTTCTTGCTGTCGACGCTGATGATGGGAAGACCTTGACGCTGGAAGCGTTCCCGCAGGGAGGAAATATGCTGGAATTGCTGATCCCGGAACGGACTGGAATTGGTGGCGATCTGCTTCCGGTTGACGCGCAAAGAGAAATCCATTTGGTAGAGAAGGCGCGAGACGGTATTTGCCGAAACTGGAATATCGATCTGTTGAAGAAGTTCTGCGATCGTCTCCGTAGTCTGGCGGGTCCACTTCAGCCCAGTGATAGGATCTCCAGCGGTATCGTGCTCCAGAAGAATTTCGATGGCATCGATTATTTCGGGCGTTTTGTTTCCACCCGCTTGCGTCCGCCGCCCGCTTTGCGCGCACGGTCCACTTCCACGTCCTGGGCTAACAACTGCTGTCGTCCGCGGGCCACGGTGTGAGGATTGAGTTCGAGAAAATCGGCCAGGCTGCGATCGCCGCCGCGGCCCAACTTGAGCGACTCCAGTCCGGCATACAAGCGTCGCTGTTGCTCATCCAGCAGGCTGTAGAACAAGAGGATGGATGCTTTCAATTCATCTTCCGAGACTTCCAGCACGGAGGCATCCACCACGGTAGGAACCGCTTCCACTTTGCGGCGCGTAACAAGTTGCCCTTGCTGGATCACGCGGTCGCTGGCCGTGTACAGATACAAACCGGAAACGATCTGACGAGTGACCCGGCGTTGCTGAGCCAACTGATGCAGCGCGTCCTGCACTTCGACGTGCAGGGCACGGGCAAGTTCATCGGCGAAATACCCGCGGGGGGAACGATTGACGAACGACTCGGCGGTGGCCAGCAGCGTGCCGAACTGCGAGAAACAGACGGTTGCATGCGCCCACAGACCCTTGTCGTCAAAACGAGCGATTTCGCGCAAGGTGTAGTATCGACCGCGATGGGAATAGCTGGTGACGTAATCCAGTGGCTTGAGTTTACGGAAGACGGTCACATCGACTGTGGTGCCGAGGGCTTGTTTCAGTTCGTCGAGGGTGGCGATCTTGCTCCGCAGCAACAACGAACGCAGTTCATCGGGGCGGAAGGAAAGAGGTCTCATAATGTTATAGTTCCGGTTAATCCGGCTCCTCCTGTTCGGAACTATAACAAATTCGGACCGCCCTCTGCACGATCCGCTCAGATGTTTAGGAACCAACCCCATATGATCGCGGGGCCATTCACGGACTTGAGAAACCCACGGCAAGCAAAGGCAGGTTATGAACGATTACCGACTACTTGATAGCAGTTAATTTTGCGACGGCCCTTAGGGCCAAGAAACAACCCTCCCAGAACCTTGGTGTCAGCCCCGGGTATCGGTACCACCAACTCAAAGTCGTTCAGCAGAGCTCTATCTTCCGGCCGGAGATCCAATGAATCCCTTGCCGAATCGGCAACGCCCTCTTGCAAGGCCCGGATGATGCGCGAATCGTGTTCGATGGCGAAGGTCCCGGTCTCATTTGCCTCGACATACCGGCAACTGACGTCGCCTGTCCCCGGTTCCCGGTAAACTACGCGCAACGACTGCATGTGTAACGCAGCATGTAATTTGGATCTTACCAGT
>JBBRRB010000197.1:0-2271 GCA_038225555.1 Bryobacterales bacterium | reverse complement strand
GTAGGTGGAATCCGGGTGGCAGCGCCGCTCCACCACCCGGAACCGGAAGGGCCGCGACTCGATGGGCGTCAGGACCCGCTCGCGAACCAGTCTGGCGAGCAGCACATCGACACCAAGCGCGTCGCCCGCGAAACCTAGGCCAGCGCGGACCTTCAAGTCATCCCGGCTGATGCGACCGCTGTTCGACCATCGCGACAATGCGCGTAAACAGCGCTGGTATTGGCCGCTGTCGATTTCTCGAAGGTCAAACATCGGGAGGAGGGCAAGGAAAGATGCCCATTCGTGCCGTTCCTCCGCGGACGGAAGCGCGACGTCATTCGAACGTTGGGTACGCACGCAGCACCTCCATTGGCGTGTTTGTTTGCAGGCGTTTGGAATTCGGGTTATGCTCGGGACGCGATGGAAACGGCGGATTCTACCGGACTAGAAATGACGCCAGAAAGTCCGAAGACAACCTCGGGCCGTATCATGGCCCTTAAGCCCGAACCATCAAGGCTGGTTTGCGTTCTTGCCGATGGCCAGCAATGCGTGGTGTCGCGCCTCATGGCAGGGCACATCCGCCGTGGTGATGAACTGCTCTGCGCGGAGGCGGCTGGACCTGTATCTGCCGAATCATGGGTCCGGAAACCGTTCCTCAGACGGGCCGATGTTTACATGGCCAAAGCGGGCTATGCGACCTTACCCAACTCGGACAAAAAACAAGGCATCTTCGTGCGCGTGGAAGTGGTTGGTGGGTGTCTCGGAATTGCAGCCATCCACGTGCCGTGTTCCGTGATTCGCGACTACTTCTTTGTCGTTGATCGTGATCCCGGTTGGGAGCAGCAGCCGAGCTTCTACTCTTTGCTGGGGCTCCCAAAAGACCCGTCTTTCAAGGAGCTGCGGCTCGCATTTCGGATGCGCCGCATGGAACTGAAGCGGGAACGATCATCGGTACTGGAGCAGGCCACGCTCGAACGTGCGTACAACATTCTGGCAAATCCCGAGCTACGCGGGCTCTATGATGAATTGCGAAAAGATCCCGTCCTGCCCGTGCCCTTCCCGTACTCTGGGTTTGGCACGCTGCTGGTCCAGGGGGAACCCGCGAAGGAAGGCGGTGTTTTCTTCGCCAGACGCATACTCGCGTTTCTGCCGGACCGGCAAAAGCGGACTTTCACAGTTCCACTACGCCGGTTCGATTTCTTCGCTGATTACGCCATTCTACGCGACCGCAAGAGAGAAGTCCTGATCGATCAGGATCTGCTCGATATCCGGTGGGACCCAACCTGGACTCAGTGGCGGAATCTGATTAGCGGGGACATCCAGATAACGGCCGAGTTTATTCGAACTGGCCGTTATCGCAAGCAGGCGGGCGAGTGGCGTCTTGTGGAATGGGAGTTCGCATTGCCCAGTCGGACCGAGTTGGTAAAACCGGAAGGACTCGATCAGGCAGTCGCGAAAGCCAAATACATGCACACCCGGTTTGGCCGGCATTGGGATGCAACCGGCCGATTGCGCGAACTCGTGGAGAAGCAGCCTGTCGAACGTGAAGACTTGCGGCGCATGTGCTGGGATCTCGGGTTGCCGGGTGACTTCGACGTGTCGGAAATCGCTTGGCGCGCGGAGTACGATTCGTATTATTACGAGGAGCTTGCACGCCGCAGCCGCTCGATGTACCTTTTTCGGGACGAGTACATTTTCGATCTCGAAAAGGCAGTGGTCGCAGAGATGCCGTGCGCCGGACACGCCACCTACGTATTTGCGAAATCAGTGATCATGGCCGAATTTGTCGGCCGGTATGCAGCTACAACGCGGCGTGACATCCGCGCCAATCGAGGCAATATTGCCGACGAACTACGATTCACAGGAAGAGTGGCACACGGCAAGGACAAAGCTCATTGGCTCCGGGAGTTGTCGGCACGTATCGGGGAATTAACGGCTACGGGTGCAGGAGTTCCCTGAAATCGATCCCGAAACGGGGCAAAAGGATGCGACGGCCACTACCCAGACGAATGCGCAGGCTCTATCTCAGCAGATCTTCCAGGTCTTTTGCCTTCAGTACTCGCACACTGAGAATCTCAAGTTCCGTTGTCGGCAAATTGTTGAATCGTTCCTCAGCTGATGCGGGAATCGCGCCAAAGCGTTCCTCGATCAGCCGGCGCAGGATAGTAAGCGCCTCTTCACTAGCTCCGCGCTTGTACTCGCGCCCGAGCACCTTGTGATCCATGATGTCGTTGAGAATTGGCATCTTCCGTATCTCCTCCTCCAAAACCTCTTCTAGCCCGCGAAGCCCCG
>JBBRRB010000196.1:0-2362 GCA_038225555.1 Bryobacterales bacterium | reverse complement strand
TGAGTCCGATAATGACCCCGGCGATGATGAGCAAGAGAAGGCGGAACAGCGACAACTGCATGAGGATGAGCCGGTTGGAGCCCATAAGTTGCATGTTAACTTGCCGCGCAGCCGTATACACTTCGAGGTGTTTCCAGTGTCTGATCTCTGCTGCCACCTCCTCCTTGGAAACTCCGGGCTCGACCCTGACCGCGATGGCGTTGATCATGTGAAGGTTCTCCGACGATGCAGAAGCCTTGCGCATTGCCGGTTCTGTCAACCGCGGGGCTACGGCCTCCGCTCCTCCCAGTTGTGCTCCGGTACGCCTTCGGATGTTGCGCAATAGATCCGGATCCGGCTCGAAGAGGATATTTTGGGCGTCCACCAGCCTGGCGTATATGACGGGGTCGGCATTGGACCCAACAATGTTTTTCGTCAGCCCCACCACTGTGTAGTCGAAACCGCGCATCCGGATGATCTCGCCGACCTTCAAGCCGGTTTTCAAATCCGCGACGATTTCATAATGACTGGCCTCGATTCCGCGCCCGGCGACGATCATCGGCGGACCACCGATGTGTTCCGCCTCATAGCCAATCAAAAGGAACCTCAATTCACGCACCATATCGATCCAATACGGTTCGACCATGGTTGCCGTGCCGATCTTCGCATTCCGGTACATGAACATCATCAGACCTGAAGATGCCGGGGGATGGTCGATGTGGTCCCACGCCATAACCAGTGGACTCGCCTCAGCCACGCCATGCATGGACTGAATTGCGTGGTAGTAATCCTCGGGAAGTCTCGATACCTCAACGAACGGACCGAGCCAGTCTTTCTGAACAACCCAAAGATCTGCGTTGGTAGCGGTCACGATGGTGGAGGAATCCAGAATTACACCGCGAATGATGCCACCGAGAGTAAAGACCACCATCAGGAGGAGACTGACACCAATAGTCGAGCTGATGAACTTGAAAACGTGATAGCGGGCATCTTTGAGTGCGAGATTCACTTGGTTTCCCGCTACATCTTCATTACTGGGCTGGTACCCATTTGCGGGCCGGTAGACTTTGGCTTCGAACTCCGATCCTGGCGCACTTTCTGTCCAGGCTTGATTCCCATCGGTTCTGTAAGAACCCACTCGCCGGTCTTGAGGGCTCCTGAAATCGCCATCACCTCGGATCGCGGGCTGCTGGCGATGGATTCGACTTTTACCTGGCGGACTTTGTTGTTCGCGTCCGCCACCAGGACAGAGCGCTCGTCACCCATCGTCATGACCGCCGTCTTCGGTACCACCAAGGCATTCTTCGTCTGACTCACGGCTACGTAAACGTCCGCCCACTGGCCAATTTGCAATTCAGTAGGTGCCAATGGGAAAGAGATCTCGACGGTCATTTCCTCGGCAGCGGGATCCGCTTGCGGCCGAACTCGATAGACCCGCCCGGGAATCTGCTCCTTTGCCCGCCCGCGCAACGTCACTGTCGCCGTTTGGCCTGCCCTGATCGCGCCGGCAAAGCGCTGGTCAAGGTACGCCTCCACGAGGATGAGTTTGGGATCTGCTATTTTGACCACGGGCTCGCCGGAGACAATCGAATCGCCGGCACGCTTGGGCCGGTCGGTCACGATCCCGCTCACGTAAGTGAAGATCTTCGTCTGGGAAAGATTGAACTGCTGCAACCGGACCTCAGCCTCCGCAGCCGTAATTTCAGAATGCGTGGCTCCCACCTTCGCGCCAGCCGCTTCAACTTGAGCGTGCGCCGCTCCGATTTCGGCTTGCGCGGCTCCCACCGCGCTTGCCGCCGTCCGGTCGCGTTCCTGGTATTGATCCGCCTCTTCCTGGCTGACCGCTCCCGTCGCTACGAGGTGCCTCTCCCGCTCCCAGGCGCGTCCCGCCTGATACTCGGTGGCACGGCGCTCTTGTTCTGTCGCACGAGTCGACAGCTCACTGGCTCGTGCCGACTGCTCCGATGCGCGCGCCGCTTGTTCCGTCATACCGGCGGCGTCCCCCCGGGCCTGGGACCTTTGCACCACTTGACGTAGGTCGGTGTCTTCCAGTGTGGCGACAACCTGTCCGGCGTGGACGAAATCACCCTCGTCGACAAGCATCCGTTCAATGCGGCCTGGGATCTTGGCTCCCACGGACGCCAGCACCGCGACATTTATGGTCCCGGTGCCATGCAGCTCGCCGGTATAGTCCTGATGCTTTATTTGCGAAACCGCGACCATTTGAGGCGTGAAGAAGTAGTATTGAATCAACATGCCGGCGGCCACGGCGATGACTAAGTAGACAATGATCTTCCCAGCCTTCTTTATGCTGGCGTACTTGTCTTCCGCTTCCCCTTCCTTAGGTTTGCCGCCTCCCTCTTTCTTCGACTTATCGCTCCCT
>JBBRRB010000195.1:0-2411 GCA_038225555.1 Bryobacterales bacterium | reverse complement strand
GATAGTGTGGGCCGGAAGTCATAAAAGCAAGAACGCGTGCGACTCGATTCAGTTGCCTTCATCAGGAGCTGTCCAGAGCGATTGGCTGAGCGGACCAGGGGATAGAGGGGATCTGGGAAACCCGAATCATGATTCCCACTTTGCACCGCGGACAACGCGCTGCGGGTTCGACGATGAGCGCCAGGATCGTCGCAATCTGGGCGGCGGTGGGGAGCAGATCGGAGCGGGGCCCAACGAGCAGTTCACGACAGCGGACGAGGTTTTCGGCACGATAGCGGTTGGTGAGCAGACCGTAGTGGCGAATCCGCTGGAAGCCCGGAGGAATGACATGGAGCAGAAAGCGGCGCGCGAACTCATCGGCCGACACCGTCATCTGACGAGAACGTTGCGGAGCGTCAGAGCTGTAATCCTTGTACTGGAAAGTCACCTGCCCATCTTTGAAGGCCAGCAGCCGCTGATTGCTGAGGGCAACGCGGTGCGTGTAGCGTCCGAGATATTCGATGACCTGTTCGGCTCCGCCGAAGGGTGGCTTGGCATAAACGACCCAGTCGATTTGACGTGCCGGAGCTAGGTGCCGCTGGAAAGCTTTGGGATCGCGCAGAGACTGGAGTTGACCATGAAATTCCAGCTTTCCTTTGGCGTAAGCGGTCTCCAAAGCTTCCAGAAACAGGCGGCGGAACAGACGGGACAGAACACGGACACTGAGGAAGAAGTTGGGCCGGCTGGCGATCCACTCGCTATCCGGCGACACGCCGCCGCCGGTAACTACGCAATGCACATGGGGATGGAACAAGAGGTTCTGGCCCCAGGTATGAAGGATGGAGAAGAATCCAACAATGGCTCCCAGGTGTTTGGGATCGGCGGCAATGGTGAGCAGGGTTTCAGCGCTGCTGCGGAACAGAATCTGAAACACGGCACGCTTGTTCTGTAAAGCGATCTCGGCGATCGCAGGTGGAACGGTGAAGACGAGGTGAAAATACGGGATCGGCAACAGTTCCCGCTTCCGCTGCAGGAGCCATTGCTCTTTGGCCAGAGTTTGGCACTTGGGGCAATGACGGTTGCGGCAGGAGTTGTAGGCGATCCGTTCGAAGCTGCATTGACCGCATCTCTCCACATGGCCGCCCAGCACCGCGGTGCGGCACGTCTCGATGGCTCGCATCACCTTGAGATGGGCCAAAGGCAGATCGTGCCGATCGCGGTAGCTGGGGCCGTGTTGGCGGAAGATGTCGGCCAGCTCAAGAGCTGGCATGGCGGTTCTCGATTACGCAGTCTTCCGGGGCCGCCCGCGGCCTCGCTTGGCTTGGGGCGCGGCTGGGAGATTGTCCAGTGGAGAGGCGGTAGAGGCAATCTTGTTCACGCCAACCCTGGTATAGCGGGCGGTGGTGTCGATGCGGCGGTGTCCGAGCAGCACCTGAATGACGCGGATGTCCTCGCCGTTCTCCAGCAGATGGGTGGCAAAGCTATGGCGGAGAGTATGGGCGGTGACTCGTTTGTCGAGGCCAGCCAGATGAGCCGATTCGCGGCAGACTTGCTGAATGGTGGCTGGGGAGATGTGGCGGGCGGGCTTGATGGCGGGAAAGAGCCAGGCGTCTTTGTTGGTGCCCTGGTCCAGATACATGCCGTCTGGTCCGAAATGGTGTGGTTTCTGGCGGCGGCAGTACTCGCGCAACACGGTCAGCAAACGTTCTGGCAGGTTGACATAGCGGTCCTTGGCGCCTTTGCCTTGCTGGACACGGATGACCATGCGGCTGGAATCGATGTGGCCTACTTTGAGGCTGACGGCCTCGGCGATCCGGAGTCCGGCGCCGTAGCAGGTCATCAATACGGCGCGGTGCTTGAGGATGCCGACGGCGTCGAAGAACTGGGCCACTTCGGTAGCGCTGAGCACGACCGGGAGGGTTTCGGGAACCCGTGAGCGGACGAAGTGGGCTTGGCTCCAGGGCATTTCAAGAGTCCTTTGGTAGAGGAACTTGGCCGCCGCGGTGAAGCAATTGACGGTTTGCGGCGACATCTTCCGGTCGTTGGTGAGGAACAACTGATATTCGCGGATAGCCTCTGGGGCCAACTGGTCCGGCGAGATGCTGAAATGCCGCGCGTATTCGGCAATATAGTGGATATAGCTGCGTTGCGTCTCGTCGGAGAAGTTACGCCGCTGCATGTCCTCGATCATTCGCTGACGAAGAGGGGTCATCTTAAAGCTCCTTGGCTTGATATTGGTTGCGCTAACAACTACTGTCCAGGATGACCTCTTCATGCGCTGACGTCTAGGGCGAGGCTCGCGGGAAGACAATACCGCGCTAGCGGTTTAGTTCAATTACTGGCCCGCGAAATGTCCCCGATTAGATTGAAACGCGCTTCTTGACTTGAGGCCCTTTGCAAACCTACAAAGGTGATGATCCGTAATAGAACTT
>JBBRRB010000194.1:0-2468 GCA_038225555.1 Bryobacterales bacterium | reverse complement strand
GCTCGGCTGGAACAATCCGCGCGCCAAAGGCAATGCTGAAGACACGATGACAAATGGCATCGAGGGAAGCTGGACGCCCAATCCCACGCAGTGGGACAACAGCTACCTTGAGAACCTCTTCAAGTTCGAATGGGTGCAGTCGTATTTAGCCTTTCTCTACGCACTGAGATAGCAGCTTATCGACTCCAGGACAACACTAGCGCGTCGAGGTCCCGAGCGATTTCGATGAGACCAGCACGCGTGTCCGGATGGACAGGCGTAAGCGGGTGGCGGCACATCTCTGAGCCAATGACGCCACCCTCTTTCATCAGGATCTTTGCGGCGAGCAGACCGCATTGACGATTCTCGTAATTGATCAGTGGAAGACAGAGGGCGTACTGTTCCACGGCCGAAATTCGACGACCGGCGAAATATTCGTCGAGGATGGGCTTGATGAGATCGGGATACCCGGCCCCAGTCATGGCGCCCGTGGCGCCGGCATCAAGATCGGCCAGAAGGGTGATTGCTTCTTCGCCATCCCAGGGACCTTTGACCGCGTCGCCGCCAAGGGCAATCAATTCGCGCAACTTGCCCGCTGCCTGCGGGGTTTCGATCTTGAAATAGGATATGTGCTCGATCTCACGTGCCATTTGCGCAAGGAAAGGCGCGGGGAGGGGAGTGCCACTGACGGGCGCATCCTGAATCATGATGGGGATTGCGAGGGCGTCCGATAGACCCTGAAAAAAATCTCTTACGCCGGCAGGCGAAACGCGTATCGTTGCACCGTGATACGGCGGCATGACCATCACCATTGCGGCACCAAGATCCTGCGCGCGGCGGCTTCGGTCGGCACAGACTGCCGTGCTGAAGTGTGTGGTGGTGACAATGACGGGGACGCGACCGGCCACGCGCTTCAGGATCGATGACGCGAGAACCTCGCGCTCGTCGTCGGAGAGCGCAAACTGCTCGGAGAAGTTGGCAAGAATGCAGATGCCGTCCGAACCGGCGTCGATCATGAAGTCAATGCAGCGCATCTGACCCTCCAGATCGAGGCGGCCCTGGTCATCGAAGATGGTCGGAGCCACCGGGAAGATGCCGCGGTAAGGCCTGGAAGGATGTTGACTCACTGGAGCTCCATTCATTGGTTTATGCGGAGAATTCTGTCTATCTCCGGAGGGCTTCGTCACTGATTGTTGGTACTACCTTTAATCGTGTCCTGTCAACGATCAAAGTTGTCGAATGATAGTAATGTGGCAAATTTCACCAATTTGCAGGGGCAGTCAGTAAGCGCTCAGGGGCCATGCCGAGTATTCTCGCGCCGCCCATTGGAGTTCCGCTTGAGCAGGCGGACGGTGTTCAGTTTTTCGTTCCGTAGAGGGCGTTTACTCTTCTGCAATGGAGATGAGCGGTTGGCCATGAGATCGCGAAGCGCCTTTGCCTTCTCCTGCTCCCATCCGTTTATGAGCAGGTCACTGGCGTCTTTCAAGTGGGCCGTCATGAGCCTGGAGGCAAGCTCGGGGTTGCGGTCTTCTATCGAAGCGAGAATCGGCTTGTGAAATGCTAGGGTGTGCTCGAGGTCGACCATCTGTGAGGTCACGATCATCATGTTCAGCATGGCCCGATGAATGGTGTGGAAGAGACGCCCGGTGAGTCGATTGCCGGATGCTTGAAAGATGGCGCGATGAAAGAGTAGATCGGATGCAACAAGCTTTACGCGGTCGAGCTTGCTATGTTCGAGGTCCGTAATGGATTGCCGTAGAAGTGCGAGGTCTTCTGAATTCGCACGTTCGGCAGCTTTTGCGGCGAGCGCCGGCTCGATCATGAAACGGAGCTCGCTGAGCTCCTGGACGGATGTATCGTCAAGCAAGAAGAGGAATTCCATTGGCACGGACAGAACGGAGGAAGCATCGCGATTGAGATAGCTGCCGTCGCCGATCTTCTGAGTAATGACGCCCATGATCTCAAGAACCTTAAGCGCCTGGCGTAAGGATGAGCGCGCTACCTTGAAGTGTGCGGCCAGCTCGCGCTCCGGCGGGAGCTTTGTGCCGGGCGCCAACACGCCTTCACTCAACATCTCCTGGAAACGCAGGATGAGTAGATGGGTGACATCTACTTTGCCCTTCAGGGTGTGGCTAGCGGACTCGGACGGCACGGCCTTCAAAGAATCCATGTCAACATCCTCGCAGAAAGCCTGAATAAGTCAATCGAGCACAGGCGACGAAAGAAGTATAGGTAGTACCGGCAAACAGTGTCTTGCGCAGTCGTTCCGGCACGACCGTTGCATTTATCCCCCATTCGTTCCGACAAATTGAAGAAGCGTAAATTTCCCATTGACACAGCCTCTCTATAGGTACTACCTTTGTCCCCGCTCCAGAAATGGCTCCCTGCGGGGAGTTCGACGGGTGCGCAAGGGGAGAGCCATGACAAAGAATCGGTTCAATGGAATTTTGATCTGCGCGACGACGATGGCACTGACGACTGGGGCTGCG
>JBBRRB010000193.1:0-2476 GCA_038225555.1 Bryobacterales bacterium | reverse complement strand
AGCCGGGAACGCCGCAGTCTGGCGGCTACCCCCAGGCATTCGTCTTCTCTTCCTACTAGGTCCGTAAGTGGTTGAGGAAGGTAGCATCGTCGCCTGCTCGCCCCACAATATCCGAAGTACCTTCATCGGAGAACTGCTCGACGCCGGCGCCGACATAGCCACGGTGCAGAAGCTCGCCAGCCACGCCAATGTGACAATGACCGCACGTTACGACCGCCCCGGCGAAGCGAAGCGACCAAACGTAAAGCGGCACAGATGCTGCACGTTCCTTACTTCACAAGCAAATCCTCCCTCCGTCCAACGCGCGACGACCAAAACGAACTACCAGAAGCCGGATAGGCTTTGTCGGAAGAAGGCGAAACGCTTTCATACGAGAGCAATGATGCGCAGGCTGCTGTACAGGGCTCGAGCTGCTTCTTGGATAGCTTCCTGCACTATTTTGGCTTTGAATGAGGATGTATATTGTTCTCTTATAATGATTTGAGCCTACCATATTTCAGTCCATTTTCCTGTCATAATTCTCGAGGTCATCATACATGCCAGGTCAAGTCCAGAATGTTGGTGTAAAATCTCTCGCTGGTTACCCGACTGTTAAGCAGCCTTTTGTTCGGCAGAGGAAGGGATATGGAGTTCCTTCCACGCCCAGTATTCGGTCATGTCCAAGTAGCGATGGCCCGTCGAAAACGCTTCGTCAAACTCCATCAGCAGCGCGCCCAATAACCGCTCCGCCGAAGCCGCATTCGGAAAGATGCGCACCACCCGCTCCCGCCGACGGATCTCCTCGTTGAGGCGTTCCTGGCTGTTGGTCGTACGCAAGCGCTTGCGATAATGCTCCGGCAAGGCAAGCACCGCGATCGCCTCATCAAAAGCACCTTCCAGCACGTCCACCGCTTTGGGAGCCTTGCTTGCGAAGGTGCCCAGGATCTCCCCCAGAACTTCCCGCGACTGCTCGGGGGTATCGGCTTCGAAGAGGCACCGGAGAGCTTTGTGCAGAGCGGGCTGCTGAGACGCAGGGCAGGCGGTGAGGATAGTGCGTGTCAGATGGGTCTGACAGTGCTGCCAACTCGCTCCCTGAAACTGCTGGCGCAAGGCTTTCACCAAGCCCTTGTGGTTGTCGGAAACCACCAGATCCACGCCCGAGAGGCCCCGTTGCTGCAGCTGCCGGAAGAAGGTGAGCCAACTCGCCTCACTTTCACTCTCGCCCAGGTGCAGTCCCAGCAGAGTGCGATAGCCCTCGCGGTTGATGCCGGTAGCCAGAAGCAGGCTTTTGTGACGGACGCGTCCGTCCTCGCGTACCCGGATGACGAGGGCATCCACCAGGACGAAGGGATACCCGCTCGCCTGCAAGGGGCGCTCCCTCCAGAGTGTGACCTGCGGATCGAGGTTCTGGCACAAAGCCGACACGGTCGATTTGCTCACGCTCTCGCCGCAGAGTGCTTCCACGACCGCACAGACTTTACGGGTGGAGACGCCCTGCACGACCATTTCGACCAGACACGAAAGCAGTGCCGTTTCGCTGCGCTGGTAGCGCTCGAAGAGATCGGGGGTGAAGGTGCCGTTGCGTAGACGCGGCACCCGCAGCGTGATCGTCCCAATGCGGGTGGTAAAGTCACGTTCGCGATGCCCGTTGCGATAGGTTGTGCGCGCGTCGGTGCGTTCATGCGGCTGCGCGCCGATCTGCTCACTGACCTGGGCTTGCAGCACCTGATTGAGCGCCTGCTCGAGCAGGGGTTTGAGACCGTCATTTTGGAACAGATGTTGCAGTTGGGCGGCGTCAAGGGTAATCTGATACTGGCTCATTTTCTCCTCCTGGCAAGTGTTGGTTTGATCACTTACATCTTACCAGCGAGAGATGAGCCAATAGATTTTGGTCCCCAATTTTACACCATTATACTGGACTTAACTCTGACAGAGGCTATGTACTGCCGCAAGGGCAGGTTCAGTCGGCGGAACACAACGCAGGTTTGGGATTTGTCGGCCACGGAGGCATATTGCGGGATGAAACTTCTCTTACATAATCAGGAACATCTGTACGAACTGCTGTTGGAAGAAGCTACAGGCGATTATGTTTTGGATGTGGTATGCGGCAGAGTTTTCATGTACGGCAAGCAGGTCAAGCTTACTGCCTACCAGATTCAGGGCTACCATGCGCACGGCGTCTCCGTGCTCGATGTCATCGCAGAGGAAATATGGAAAGAAGAAGATCGCAAGCTATTGGACAGGCGTCGGCTCCAATATGGAGCCGAACGGCCAAAGCGTCACAAGTGGCAATTCTGGGGTTAGTAAAAAAGCTCCCGCATCACTGCGGGAGCTTTTTTGTCGATTCAAGCAAATTAACGAAGCGACCCAATTATGCGATGATTATGCGGTCATCGGTTCGTGGGAAACATCGCCGAGCCGTTCGGGTTCTGGCTGCGCTTTGCCGAGCATGTCGCGAGCCGCCGCAGCGAAGTCCGGAGTGGTCAACATGCAGAGT
>JBBRRB010000192.1:0-2668 GCA_038225555.1 Bryobacterales bacterium | reverse complement strand
TGGACGAGCTAATCGTGTTGCGCGGCGTGCTCAACTCGGTTGGCAGCATGTTGCGTGCTGGATTGAGCTGGCGCCTACTCGCGCTGCCGGCCATCGCGACAGCCGGCTGACGCTTAAAACTGATTCTGCAGGTCCGACTAGGTATCGCACAGGCCTAGAACTCAATCCGCAAAGCTACTTTGCCTTGGCCAGACCAAGCGCCAAGGCCACCGCCTTCACAACATCCTCCTCGTCTGAAATCATCAGAGGGAAGCCCGGGACATCCAGCACTTTGCTCTTGAGTTCGATCCGCAGCATTCCATCAGCAATGCTCAAGTCGAACAAGTCTGCTGCCGCGCCCAGCGTGCTTCTTGATAGCGCGTTCAGCGATTCGGACGCTGCCCCGTTCTTCATGCGCGCCAACGCTGGCGCAGCCACTGCCAAGAGCATGTCCTGAAGTGATTCGGCCTCGACGATATCTTGGGTGGACGCAGCTCGCTTCAGGCATCGCAAAACATCTGCGTAGCCGGCTTGCAGAACACTATCAGCTGCAGCACTAAAGGAGGCAACTTCCTCTGCAGCAGCCGTTGGCTTGTCGGACACAGAGTTGGTCGTCACGACAAGAAAATACGACTCGATAGTCCCCCGTCGGAGCACGAAGCAGCCTTGGCTCTCCAAGAGATCCAGCAGAGCCGCCAGCCGTTTCTGAATCGTAAGCCACGCTCCATCTTGAGCAAGCGAGGGTAGCTCCGATTCAGGCGTTGAAAACAGCGTTGCGAACGCCGCGCGTCGCTTTGCCTTCGTTAGGTCCGCTTCCGCTATTTCTCCTTTCTTCCAGTAAGCATGAGATTCCGCAATAGCCGAAATCTCTGTCCATCTGGAATCGACCAAATCGCAGAACGCTCGATATACGCTCCGAGATAGGTCGGTTGCGCTTGCGAATCCGACCCCCGAGGCGAGCGCGTTTGCTTCATCGCTCATGAGGAAGGTGTTCACGAAATCGAGTCCGTCAGCAAGTCCGTCGGCATCCGCAAGTACCAGCGGTGACTTGCCAATCATGCGAAGCAGCTTCACCACAACTGGGAACTGGCCCTTACCGATAACAGGGAGCAATTGCGAGCCACCGGCTTCAATGTGAATCTCCAACTTGCTGGCTAGAGCGCCGCAGATGATCGCGTCTGACGGGCCTTCCACTAGCAGCGGCGACCTCGCGAAGAACGAAAGCTTATGCTCTTGTCCCATACGTACTAGCAACCCAAAGATCTTCGAACTCTTTAGCTCGTCCGCGTCCGGTGACACTTGAACTGGATCGCTCGCAAGGTCTTGGCAGAAAATCAGCCGCGGCAAATCGTGTGGCGACTCCACTCGTAGAAACTCGGTTGAGTGAGTGCCGATAACTACGAGCTTCTTGTTGGACGAAGTCGTTGGCAGGTCAGCGACGGAGAGAATCTCTTTAAGCAGGAACGCCTGCAACTGCGGATGCAGCGAAACCTCCGGTTCATCGATCAGCAAAGCCCCAACCTCGTCGTCGTAGAGTGCTGTCAAGAGTCCTGCGAGATGCAGCAGTCCCGACGCTTCACGGGCGGACGAATAGGAGGCCGAACTCCCACTAGTCCGAACAAACTCAACCTTCAGATTCCCACCGTCCCACAACACCAAGATGTCGCGTCCAAATAGCTTTCGTAGGCGCTCTCTGATCTTGATGAGAATGTCAGGTCGAACGGCGAGTGTCTGGAAGTCGCCCTGAAGCGTCTCGTAGTTGTGGCGACGGCTTGCGTCTCCAACGCTGCCGTAACTAGCCCCATGGTAATTCGGATTTCCTCCGCGATGGCCGTCGTAGTCGGACCGATACTGCTCGAACAACCCAACTCGCCCGGCGGACAAGAACCGAACCTTCTTGCCCGCGCAGTGCGAAGCCAGTGAATTCTTCATGCCCCTCATGAGGTGGGTCTTGCCAGAGCCATTAGGTCCGAGCAGCACCGTCAGGCCTCCATGGAGCATCAAAGTCCGAGTGATGTTGATGTTGTCGAGGTTGATGACAGACTTGATCTCTATTGGAAATGTCATTCAGTAACTTCCAAATGGGCACCGTACCCGGGGTGTGCCCACGCATTCTAGAAGTTGCTCAGATGCGGTCCCCAAGGCAAAGAGGCGAAGCCGATGACGGCTTCAGCCAAGAGCGAGCTTCGGCTTCGGGTCGAAAGTCACAGTTCGCCGCCGGCGGAACCAGTCGTTCGCGGGGCCTCGTCGCGGAGTGGCTGAACCGCCCTCAGGCCCTGGCGCCAACGACAGTCAGGTTCCGAGGTACACCCGACATCCGTCCGGGAGGTCGGCCAAGGTCAGGTATCGGCATCAGCTGACATTCGCCGGCGCATCGTGACCGGCTGCAGACAGTCTGAGGCCGACGCTCGACCCCCGAAAAGAGAAAGCCGCTTCTGGCCGAGAGCGTACGACCAGCGCGCGGTGTAGCCGACCTTGCCCTGCGCAGACAGGTTCAAAGACTTCGAGCGCACCACGCTAGTGCAGTGTTCCATTCTTTTTGGAACTTAAGCGCGCGTTGGCGCGAATGACCTTCTGCAAGATGTCACGCGCGCTCTTGGTCCAGATGAACGGCTTGGGGTCGATGTTGTGATGGGCGACGTATTCGTCGATGGCCGAGACGAGTTCGGGCACGCTGGTGAACACGCCT
>JBBRRB010000191.1:0-2736 GCA_038225555.1 Bryobacterales bacterium | reverse complement strand
CGCCACTCCTTCTCGTCGCTACCCTCCGGGTTCCCGTGTGCCGCAACCAGATGATGTGTCGACCAGACCCCCTTCTTATCGCGTTCGCAAACCGTTACCGAGAACCGCTCCATCCCGATGTTCGCAGTCGCGACCTTGCCGCTCGGGCTGAGGGCTAAGCCGAAAGGCCCGGGTCCGGTCATCAACTGCTCTCCGAGCGGCGTCAGCACTCGACCGCCGGGTATGATCGCGCTCCCGCCCGCGCGAAGCGCGGGACGCGCCCCGGCCGGAGCGTTGAACACCTGGGCAGACACCGGCTGCAGAATCGCGATAGCCAAACCTAAGCTCATTCGTTGCATAGCCATTTACTGAATCACAACTTAGATAAGTAATTTTGATGGAGTAGAAATTACTCTGTCCGATTCCACTCACAACTATTTGACTCAGGGATTTCTCGGTGAAAAAAAGTACCAGTGTTGGAAAATAGGCATTTTCACATAGTACCTTCGGTAAAGTGTGCTTTGGCACCTCGCTTGCTTTCTGCCGTATCCGTATCGGTAAAAAAGTGGACACTGCGCAATTAAAGCGCGGGAAAATGTTAAAATCAGCACAAATAGGAGTTTAAATATGGCCAGCTTCTCACCCACCGTCGCAGTACCGCAGCGAGCTCTTGAAGACCCCCTTGCTCACCTTCCTTGCTCCATTATTCTTGAATACAAGAAAGGACAGAGCGTCTACAACCAGGATCAGCCCTCAACTAGCATTTACCTGGTTATCAGCGGCAAAGTAAAAGTTTGCAGGCAGGCAGACGACGGCCGGCAGGTTGTCGTCGACATCTACCAGCCGGACGAATTCTTCGGAGAATCGGCGTTCCTCGGACCGGCGCAGCGCTCGGAAATCGCCATCGCGCTCGAGAACACGAAAGTGATGACGTGGACCACCGCGGACATCGAAGACATTCTGGTGCGCCGTCCCAAGCTTGCGGTCGCGCTGATGCAGCTTCTGGTGCAGCGCTCGATGGATTTCGGGGCTCGCATCGAGAGCTTCTCGGTAGACAACATCGCCCGCCGCCTGGCTCGCACGCTGATCCGTTTCTCCGAGCGTCTCGGCACGCAGACCGATGACGGGTCGGTGCAGATGATCCCGTTCACGCACGAACTGCTGTCGCAGTACGTCGGAACTTCCCGAGAGATCGTGACGCACTACATGAATCAATTCCGCCGCCAAGGCTACCTTCGGTATTCGCGTAAAGGCATCCTGCTGTACCGCGATGCGATGAAAGACTGGTTGAAACAAGCCGCCTGAGCGCTGAACTCGCAGGCCAATCGGCACTAATCACGGGCGCCTCGCGCGGAATCGGAGCGGCTACGGCCCTCGCTCTGGCCCGCGCAGGCGTTTCGCGTTTGGTGCTTCACTACAATTCTTATCAGCAGGGCGCCAATCAGCTCTCCGCCAAACTCCTCTCGCAAGGCGTGAGGGTGGATTGGATTCAAGCGGACCTAGCCACCCAGGCCGGCATCGAAACTTTGATCGCCGAGGCCATGCACATCGAACCGGCCCCGAACATTCTGGTCAACAACGCCGGTTCCCTCGTACAGCGCGCTAAGCTGGCCGAATTCTCCCCCGATCTTTTCGACAAAGTCCTCACCTTAAATCTGAAGAGTGCCTGGTTTCTGACTCAAGCCATTGCCCCGGGTATGATCGCGCGCGGGAGCGGTTCCATCGTAAACCTGAGTTCTATTGCGGCGCGAAATGGCGGCGGGCTCGGCGCCGCGATTTACGCGTCAGCTAAAGCCGGTGTCGCGTCCATCACCAAAGGCTTAGCCAAGGAACTCGCGCCAAAAGGAATCCGCGTCAACGCCGTCTCCCCGGGAACCGTAGACAACGATTTCCACGTGCAATTCTCAAACCGGCAAATGCTCGACGCCGTAATCGCCCAGACCCCGGCAGGGAAGCTTGGGGATAATGAAGAAGTCGCCGACACCATCGTCTTTCTGTGCTCCCACGCCGCAAGATACATTCACGGGCAGACGATCGAGATCAATGGCGGCATGTTCATGGTTTGAAAGGATAACCACGGATGAAACGAACAGCGCAGGCACAGTGGCACGGCGATCTGAAAAGCGGATCGGGCAACATCACGACGGCAAGCAAGACGCTCTCCGCCACGCCTTATTCTTTCCATAGCCGCTTCGAGCAGGGGCACGGAACCAATCCCGAGGAACTGCTGGCGGCCGCCCACGCGGGCTGCTTCACCATGGCGCTTTCCTTGCAGTTGGCCCAAGCCGGCATGGTCGCCGAAAGCCTCGACACCGAATGCACCATCACACTGGAGCAGAAGGACGGCGGGTTCGCCATCACAGCGAGTCACCTGAAATTGAAAGCCAAGATACCCGGCGCTAATCGCGAAGCGTTCGATAAAGCCGCCTTTGATAAAGCCACGAACGCGGCCAAGGCCGGGTGCCCTGTTTCCAAGCTCTTCAACACCAGCATTACTCTCGAAACGGAACTGGCCGGTTAACGCGCTCCCACCAGTTCTTCTTCTTCAACCCGCATGCCCAGCAGTTCCGCCACGCCTCGCCCGTACGCGGGGTCCGATTTATAGAAGTGACCGAGTTGCAGCTTGATGATGTACTCCGGAATTCCGCGCATCCCCTATTTGTGACCAGATCGAATTAATTTCTGATCGAATTAATTTCTTTACTTCGCGATGGAAGCAACCTATACTCGAGCAAGTCCCAAGACATTTCCAAAATT
>JBBRRB010000190.1:0-2827 GCA_038225555.1 Bryobacterales bacterium | reverse complement strand
GGCAGTCTTGCTTGAACTCGTCTAGTACCCGGCAAGAGCACGTGATACGAACCAAAGTCTGCTGTATCGGCAAAGCTAACCAATGCGGCATAACGCATCAGGTCACCAACGCCCCGATTTAAATGCGTCGCGGTCGCGTCGATATATTTGCGATCTTTCATTCCAATCAAGTCCGGCGTTTTGGTCGGGTACAACAAAGATCCATTCCAGCGTGTGATAGCGCCGCCCAGCTTCGCTGTGGCGATCAGCGCTCCGTATTCCTCTTTGGTCGTGGTCTTAAACCGAGTGTTGATGTCATCTTTGTGCCATGGAACTCCGTACGCCTGATATAACCAAGCCCCGAGAGGCTGCGAGCCCATCAGAAAGGGTGTGGCTCCGGTTACGACCCTGTTTACCGCGTGAATTGCATCAATCAGAGGGACCCGGTGATTAGAATCGCGCCCCCGAGCTACTCCGGCGAGCGAAGGAGCACCGGGGACAGGAGTGTCATCCGGAAGAAACAAAAGATGGCAACCGGCGCAGTTTGTGGCTGAAAGGGCAACTCCTTCTCGGGTCGGTATCCAGCGCAAGCCGTAAACTGTACCATCCGGCAATGGCTGAGTGTTGAGTTGTTCGAATGTTTCGCGGCTTCTGGCGGCTGCCACTACCTTTGGGTCGAGAGTGCGCAAGTGGAGATCGTCCGCTTCGTGGAAGATTCGGCGCCCCGCCGCAATCCAGTCGGCCTCACTTTTTAGTTTTTCCGGTTCAATCAGCGGCTTGGGAGCAGCGTGCTGCAGCATCTCCCAGTAGCCTTTCGGCTCTCGACCCGGGAAGTAGACCGGATATGTTTGGCGATTCTCGATCGGCAACCCGTAGTATTCTTCTGCTGAAATGTGCGTTGGTCGCAGGTTCTGTTCAGCAAGCGGGGTTGCCCAATCACGAAGGGCGGACTCATCCCAGGTCTTTGGGATTGAAGGACGGTATACGGATTGCGGCCAGAGCAATCCGGGTGTAATCGCAGCGTACAGGACAATTAGTCTAGTCTTCATCCTTTACCTCCGCTCATCCTTCATAAGGATACCATCGCATTATTTCGTAACAACCTAACCGCCTCCACGCTCTCGCTGCCATCCAAAATAGACGCTACTACCTTTCGAAACGCCGGAAGTTATTCACTTGCCCATATAACGCCCAAACCGTCGAAGTGAAAGAAAGCAATGAGTATAAGTCGCGCACTAGGTCAATGGCTCGGCGAAGCACTGGCCGGGATTGGGGACGATGGAAGATACCGCTCAGTGCGTCAAACGTCCGTAAAAGCGGGCGCATACCGATCGCTAGCGAGCAACCAGGTACAACGGGCCGCGTCATTTCAAGTCTTCGTTTACCTCAATGTCTCGCTTGAGGACGTCAGTTAGAAGTTGCGATAGACCAACTCCTTTTTGTTCGGCTCGGGCAGGGAAATATTCCCACACGCTGCGTTCGATCGAGATAGGGAGGAACACCATAGCGTCTGTAGGGACGTGATGAAGTCCCCGCGATGCCTTGCTGAAATCGATCTCCGCTGGCGTTCCATCTTCTTCTATAGGTTGATTGGTCATTGGCTTTCCCCGTAAGAGCGAATTTCCTGAGTCGTACCCCGTGGCATTAGTTGCCGCGATGCGCATTGTGATGCGGTCGGCGAACATCGCCTCATTTCTATGCGGCTGGCGTTATCTCCACTTCACCAGCCAAACTAGCCGGTTGGGGAATAAGGTCCCCAAATTGCCGCAGCGTTTCGAGATGGCCCTGGATCGCCTCGCGGATATTGACCTTCGTTTCGTCCAGACTGCGACCAGTTGACATGCAACCTGGCAAGTCTGGGACATAGGCAGCCCAGTTTGACTGAGCTTGCTCAAAGATTACGGCATATTTCACGCTCATCTCCTATCCTCCAAGCCGGCTGCCCTGAGGACGGCCTTGAGGTCCCGATTGGAATGTCATCGCCTGGATTGCCCGGCACGGTCACAACATTAGCCTTCGCCGCATGCTTGAAGTGCCGATGACTTCCTGTTGTTCTCGCGTGCATCCAGCCGTCGAATTCGATTAGGCGAATCAAGTCCCGGACCTTCACTGACATCAGTTTACAGGCGATCACGAAAATTGGTCGTGCGAAGTTGCGACGCAAACTATTGCCAAGGACTTTCGCCCTCGCTGCACAGCCGAGCGTTTTTGCAACGTCGCGTAGCGCCTCTCCTGGGGCCGTACCAGTCCACTGGACCTGGCGGGACTTCCCGCGAGCGGCACGTTGGCGGTTTGCCACCAATCCGTTAAAGTGGTTTGCACAACCGAAGCACCGCCGGGTGTAGACCGAACTTTGTGAAAGTCCGGGACGCGCTGAAAATGCTCAGGCAGGACGGTTGGATTCTTCGGAATCAGGAAGGCAGTCACCGTCAGTTTGTTCATACTGTCAAAGCGGGGAAGGTCACGATTGCTGGACACGAATCCGACGAGATTCCGCCGAAGACGCTGAAGTCTATTATCCTAAAAACGGCAGTTTGAAGACCGCCGCGAGGGCGGTACGCCTTCAAGTGCTGGATAATGAGCGACATGACAAAGGCAGTGCTCCAGCAACGCGCTCACCCGTTGGGTGAGTCTGAAGGGTCGATCGACCCGGTTCCGGCCAAGAGCGAAGTAGACACCTTGGCGGGCAAGATACACGTCTTCTGGAACCCGAACGCGCAAGTTACAGCCCTCGGCCCAGTCACCTTCTTCATCGAGTTCCTGAAGACCAGCGGGCTATGGGAGAAGTGGGTCGAAGACTGCCCGCTGAATTACACGAGCCGGAACTCGCCCAAGAAAGAAGAGATCC
>JBBRRB010000189.1:0-2852 GCA_038225555.1 Bryobacterales bacterium | reverse complement strand
TTCTCTTCCCGATTGACGATGTGGTACGTTTTCTTCACGGCGGTGGTGTCCCCTTTCGAAGGATTGTTTTTGGCGAATCGATTCTATCGAACCGGCTCGGCCACCGCCGTTCAACCTTCAACTACGACTGGGACACCCTCATTTCGGATGCGCATAAGGCGAGTGAGGTGATGTTGGCGCTGTCATGCGACAGTCGCGACGCCGTCAATGCCGATGGCGGATGCCGCTGGCAAAGCGGGAGGGAAGGCCGACTGCAACCCGCTGAAAGACTATTTCTCGGGTCAGGATGTAGGACGCCGGGGTTTTCGATCGTTCTCATTGCACTCGGTGCATTCGCCCAGACCAGTGCCACTATTGATAAGACGAAGAAACAGATTGCGGCGCCATTTGCATCTGGTGCGAACATCTTTTTCTTCGGGATCGGGGTTTACCAACACAGCCAATGTCCTTCTCAAGAATGACGACCCGGCGGCGCCAAAGGTTCGCTCCAGTACTATCTGGTTGTCGACACCGGGAATTGGGTGTCCGGGAAGAAGGTGGCGATAGCGCCGGGGTGGGTCGAAAAGGTGAGTTGGGCCAAATCGGCAATCCATGTGAAGTTGCCGCTGGCACGCATCCGGAACAGTCCCCCCTTTTGATCCGGAGACTCCGGTAAACCGGGAATACGAGACGAGGCTTTACGATTATTATGGCCGTCTCAGGTACTGGTCCTGATTGTTGGCCGTTCGCGATTGTTCGCTTTAACACCGGACCGGGTCTGTCATGCTTGTTTCCAAACTGGATTTCGATTCACATAGAAATGGAGGAAGGACTTAGTACGAAGGTGGGTCATGAACGTCTACCGCTTGCAAACGCGCGCTGCTCCGTAACTGAGCCACGACCGTAAGGGAGTGTTCACTGCAGAATACGTGACCAAGTTTCGTGCAGATCGGCGCCGCGTCACACCGCTCTCGCGATGCAGTTCAGTTTCAGAACGCGTGACAAGCGATATGAGAGAGGCCGGGCCTTCAGAATGGCTTTTCAGCAGCGGAGTCCGGACAGGAACCGGAACGGGAAGCGACACGATGCTGTTTCGAGATCGGACCGAAGCGGGGAAGATGCTGGCAAAAGAGCTCACGGCCTATGCCAACCGGAATGATGTTCTTGTTTTAGCCCTGCCCCGGGGAGGCGTGCCCGTGGCTTTCGAAGTGGCGAGAATCCTGAACGCCCCTCTCGATATCTTTCTAGTGCGTAAACTGGGCTTGCCGTGTCATGAGGAGCTCGCCATGGGCGCCATCGCGACGGGAAACATCCGCGTTCTGAACCGGGACGTTGTAAGCCAGCTACGGATTCCGGAAAGCGTCATCAACGAGGTTGCTGAAAGAGAGCGGCATGAACTGGCTCGGCGTGAGCACCTCTACCGGGATGACCGCCCCGCACCCGATGTGCGAGGAAAAACCGTAATTCTCGTGGATGACGGGCTGGCAACCGGCTCGACGATGTATGCTGCCATCACCGCGCTACGGCAGCAGCAGCCCGCGCGTATCATCGTAGCCGTTCCAACGGCGGCGCCCGCGACATGCGACGCATTCCGGGATGTGGTGGACGAGATTATTTGTGCGGTTACTCCCGAGCCTTTCTATTCGGTGGGCGCCTGGTACGACGACTTCTCTCAAACTACCGACGAAGAGGTCCGGAACTTGCTCAAGAAAGCGGCATCGGGACACGCGTCCGCGTTCCGTGGGTCATAGACCGGGGCCATAGACAACGATGCGAACCACCGCCCTTATCGACAGATTACGCCGGGCCGCTCCGGCCCCTTACCGGCGCAAGCGCGGATTACGACCCATTATTCGAAATGATCGGCGATGCGCGGTTCGTGCTCATCGGCGAAGCATCGCATGGCACCCATGAGTTTTACCGGGAGCGCGCTCGCATCACGAAACGGCTCATCGAGGAAAAGGCCTTCACGGCCGTTGCCGTGGAAGCGGACTGGCCCGATGCCTACCGGGTCAATCGGTACGTGCGCGGGACGGGCGAGGATGCGGAGAGTGTTGAGCGCTCGCCGGCTTCGAGCGCTTCAATACATGGATGTGGCGCAATGCCGACGTGCTCGGGATACTGTATCGCGTTGCGATCTGGATGATCTGCGTGCGGTTTATAGATATTTTCTGGGTGGTCGAGCCGGCCTTTCGCCAACGGCAGTTCTGGATTCACTGGATGGACATCGTGGCGCCGATCGGACTGGGCGGCATCTGGATCTGGGCGTTCTTGGGTCAGTTGAAGCTGCGTCCGCTGCTGCCGCTGCACGATCCCAGGCTCGGTAACATTCCGCTGCAGAGCGAGGTTTAGGATGGGTCACTCAAAATGAACCAAGCGATCGACCACGGCACCAACGGATCGGGCCACGAACATCGCGAAGCCAATGTAAAACTGATTGCGTGGAGCACTGTCGGCCTGGCAGTGGCCACCATCGCTATTTATGTGATCGTTTGGGGCATCTTCAATGTAATCAAGACCGCCGATCAGAAGGAGAGCAGCGAGCAGGCGGCTTCCCCGTTCGCTACTTCGGGACAACTTCCGCCCGAGCCGGTTTGCAGGTGAGGCCTTACGAGGAACTGCAGGTGCTGCGCGCACGTGAAGATAACGTGCTGAGCCATTACGGCTGGCAGGATCAGAAGAACGGGATTGTTCATATTCCGATCGATAAAGCCATGGACATGGTTGCGCAACAGGGGCCGTATGGTGGTAAGCTTGAGCCGGTAAAGCCCGCGGCGAAATCCAAAGCCGCTGCGAATATCAAGACGAATATCAAGAAAGGAGCGGCGCAATAGTGTTCGGGCGGATCTCAAATGCAGCACCTGCCATTTGCT
>JBBRRB010000188.1:0-2869 GCA_038225555.1 Bryobacterales bacterium | reverse complement strand
GATTCAGATGTGTGACGCGCTGTCGCGCAACGTTCCGAAGTTGCCCGCGGGAGTGGAGATTCTGTTGGCAAACTGCATGGCCCATGGAAGAAGACAGTTTGTGGAAGTGGCGGCGAACTTTCCCGGCGAATGCCGCTACGTACTGGAGACGCTGGGCCAGGTGTATGGGCATGATGCCGAAGCGCGTGAGCTGACGGCGGAAGAGCGGCTGCGTTTTCATCGGAAGCGTAGCGGGCCGGTCATGGATGAGTTGCATGGCTGGCTGGAGGCGCAGTTTGCGGAGAGGAAAACGGAGCCGAACTCGGGGCTCGGCAAAGCGATTACGTACCTGCTGAGACATTGGCGGCCGTTGACGCTGTTCCTACGGCAAGCCGGAGCCCCGCTGGACAACAACATCGTCGAGAGGGCATTGAAACGAGCGGTGCTGCACAGAAAGAACGCACTGTTCTATCGGACGATCAACGGGGCGCAGGTGGGGGATCTGTTCATGACCCTGATCCACACCTGCCAGTTGGCCGGCGCGAACTCCTTCGAATACCTGATCGATCTTCAGCGGCATGCCAAGGAACTGGCGGCCAACCCCGCGGAGTGGATGCCGTGGAATTACCGTGAGGCGCTGTCACGGATGCCGCTCCGCTCCGGCTGAGGTATTATGAAGCGGCATGGCCGGAAAGGATAGTCTTCGGCCATGCGGATCGGACATCATCAAGTGCCTGTAAAACGGGCCGCCCGGAACGCGAAATCGCGTAGGGTTTTTGGCCAGCCGCGAAAAACGGCAAAAATGTTTCGGGTCGGCCTCTATGCCCGCGTATCCACGCAGGACCAGCAGACCTTGCCGCTGCAGATGCGCGCGATGCGCGACTATGCGGCGAAGCATGGCTGGACCATTGCTCTAGAGATCAAAGAGGTCGGCTCCGGCGCGGCGCAACGTGAGCTGCGGGAGAAACTGCTCGACGTGGCGCGACGGCGCGAAATCGACGTTGTGCTGGTATGGCGGTTCGACCGATGGGGTCGCTCGTTGGCCGATCTGGTCGTGACCTTGAAAGAACTCGCCGAACTGGGCGTCGCCTTCGTCTCGCTAACCGAGGCTCTCGACCTGACTACTTCAACTGGCCGGGCCATGGTTGGTCTGCTTTCCGTATTCGCTGAATTCGAACATTCCATCCTCTGCGAACGTGTGCGGGCCGGACTTGCCGAGGCGCGACGAAATGGAAAACGACTGGGCCGCCCGCTGACAGCATCCAAGAAATCGAGCCAGATCCGCGAACTCTATCGCGCGGGCGTCAGCAAGGCCGCGATTGCCCGTAAGCTGAATATCGGCCGAACGTCAGTGCGCCGCATCCTGGCGGTCAGAACAAAATAACTACTCTTTCAAGCTCCTAACTCTCTCGTACGCAGCCTTGCCGAAAAGACACAAAGGATCAGAAACCGCGGGCGGTTGCCGCTACGACCCGATTCCGGGTCTGACGCCGAGCCGTAGGTGAGACGGATACAAGGACGGCCTCATTTCCCTGCGCAGGGAAGCACATGGCGGACACCATTCCACACGGCGAACTCGTGATCCCGAGTGTTGGCCATGTTGCGCGCTTGCAGTTGTTAAGCGAGCTTTCTTAGCGGGCCGGCTTCACCGAGACTGCCACGTGAGCAGTGGTCCAGCAGCACAGGAATCCCCGGCCGCCTTCCCCCGACCAGTCGTTTGCAACGACGAGCAACACGTACTCCCCAGTCTCGCTGAAAGTGGCAGTCGTGGTCGCTTTGCCGGCGGCGACAGGGGGTTTCGAGTTGGCGAAAATCACCAAGCCCGGTCCGCGAAATTTGCTCCAAGTCAAGACAACGGGAGGAGTCTTGGGCGGCTTCGCGCCCGGCAAGGTTTTGGCATCGTCCGATGCCCAAACGTTGAGTTGCAACGGATTCGGCAACGTTGTTGTAAGCGCAACCCTCATCGGGCGCGGACCCTGTACAGAAGTACCATTCTCCTCAAAGCTAATCACGGGCGGAGTATTGCCGACGCCAACCTCGGAGAACGGCGAGATGGCCCAGAGGGGATCCAGGCTCGCGGGAATCACCGTCTTCCGCCCGTGCGCCACTAAAGTCCAAGTGAGTTTCTGGGTACCAAAATCTTTAGGCACGGTAACGGTAAAGACACCCCACTGCCGGCGGGGAAGGAAGTGAGACGGTTGGCCTCGGTCTGGTCCGCCCGGTTCAATTCGGTTGTCGGACCCAATAGGAATGTCCATCTCTTCTCGCAAATTCCGGTTGAAATAGCCGAATAGGACGCTGAAGGTTCCGTCAGGATTGCAGAACCATCCTTCGAACGCGCCAGTCACGCTTTGACCGGAATCGTGCAGCGGTTCCATCGGCAGCTGTTGCGATTGCGCCTGAGGAGAAAGCCACAGAATTGCACTTACGGCCACCGCTAAGGCAGCTTCTTTGGGGTACTCCACTTCTGATAATCCTCTTCGCTTATGTAAGTGACGTTCACCCAGGCGTGTGCCATTTCGTCAACTGTACGATCGCCGTAACCGACCCACTGGTTGGGGTCGGGATTGTTGCGGTTAGAAGTAGTGTTATCATGCCACGCAGTCATGCGTATCACCGTGCCCTTCGGCAGCACCGGCGCGGCGTCTTGGGCATAGATGTAGTTGTTCATCCAATTGAAGTTGAAATTCCCTACATAACTGAGCGTCTTAGTCGTGCCGTCCGGTAGGATCGCTTCCAGCGACATCGCCTTGCCGCGCAGATGCATGTGCGGCTGGAAGTTCTCGAAGCGGGCCGGCGCCTTCAGAACTTGGAAACGTTGCGTCTGGGCAATCGTGTTTGGAGGGATATCGAGAGAATCCAAGGCGTTCGATCCAAACAGTGAGAGGCG
>JBBRRB010000187.1:0-2933 GCA_038225555.1 Bryobacterales bacterium | reverse complement strand
CATCGACCTAATAGCCGCGACCACCACGGCCACCGGCCTAACGGTGAAAAGCAAGCTGGACACCAACATTTACCCCGCCGGGCTCAAGGTTTCCGACCAGCAGATGGCCGAACTACAACTCAGAAGAGACAAGTTCCATGGCGATTGGAACTACAGCCTTGTGCCCAACAGTTGACACAGTTATTATCTGACACCTAAGCGTACTTACCGAGGCCGAATTCCGGTAATGACTCTCAAGTCTGAGCAGGAACCATCTCCTGAACAGATCGTCCAAGTGGTCAATGGGGAACTACGAATCTTCACGGAAGGGCAAAAGATCGGTATCATCCTCCCGGCTAACTAAACATCGACCGTTGTTTATGGCTGCAGTCAAGCAGGAGTATCTCAAGTACCGGAGGGAGGACGCATGCGTCGTGGAAGCGTTCTCCTGGTGGTGCGATGCCAGTGGAATTCCCTGCGTGCGCTTCGAGATTGAGTCAGACTCTCTGAATATGCTGAGCACAAATGATTCGATAGCGAAGGATGATCCCTACGTTAGGATGCATTTCAACGTGGCCACGGCCAGCCGAGTCTTCACCAAGGATGGATTAGTGGCAATCGTCAAGCTTCTTCTCAATCACCTGTATTACTATCCATCGTTTTCTTTGCGCTCCGCGACGATTTCAGGCCGCAATGCGGTTTAGCAGTGACAGGCTGGCTTCATGAATGGCGATAATGGCGCTGATTGCAAGGCGGCCTTTGGTCGTGACTTGATAACGGTGGGTCTTCGGGACCTTTTGGATCAGCCCATGGGCGCGGAGCATGCGGAGTTTTCGACTGACAGCCGCCGAGCGCCGTCGTTGTTCGGGCGGAGAGAGCGGCAGGGAGTCCTGCGTCCGAAAGTAGAGCAGCCGTTGCAAATCACGATTGCGCACTCCGTTAATGGCGAACTCGCCTCGCTGGAGGGCTACCAACAAAGCATAGTCGTCTGGCTGAAAGGGGCGTAGCGCCCGGACACGGCGGCCGTTATACTGGCAGGGCTGTTCCAGCGGCGGAATGAGTTCGCTGAACCGGGTGGAGTCGTCCACGGTAGCGAAAGCGTCCAGATAGCGATGGTTGGCTTTCTGCGAAACTTCGCTCCGACGATGGAGGTCCGCTACCCCCAACCGCATCGGCCGCCATGCCAGTTCGTCTTCTGGTCCCCCTTCGGCCGGGCGATAGGTACGAAAGATGTGGACGTTGCTGGTGGTCGTTTCCACCCGAAATACATCTCCCACCGGAGTATGCGCTTTGCCGTAGCATTTTAGCGAATTGCCTTGGACCCAGTGCTTCAGGCGGTCGCCCACCGCTCGCGATTTCAAACTGCTGTTGACCTCGCCGCCGACCCAGTCCGGGACCGATCCGCTCAAGCCAATCTGTTTGCCCATGAAGCGCAGCACATCGGCGCTGGAAAAATTCAATAGACCATGGCGTAATAGGAGGGGTTCCAACCGCGCCAGGCTTCCCGGCTGGAACAGAACATCGGTCGCCCATTCACATTGAAACGCACTCCAGTAATACTCCGCCGAATATTTGCGAAAGATCTCCGCGTGCAGCGGATTGAGGCGTTGGGCAAACGGTTGCAGACTCTTCTCCCAGTTGATACGCAATTGCTCATCGAAAAGCTCCTGTGCTCGCCCGCAATCTTCCAACCAGGGAAAGCAATTCCGCTGGCGGCTGTAACGGATCCCAGCTTGATCCAGACGGCGGGCCAGACATTCCCGGCCATTGATACACACATGAATGTAAAACGGGAACCAGGTTTGAATGCGCGCATGACACCAGCCAAACAGCGGGTCGATTTGGTAGTGATAGATCACCAGATTCGGCCGCCACCGCACCGCCATGTCGGTCTTCTCATGTTGGAACGTGGGACTCAGTTCCATGGCCGTCAGAGCGCACACATTCCCTTCTCGAATGCCACGTTCCGCGGCCACCGCACGGGCCATCGCGTCTTTATCCGCCTTGGGATCATAAACGTGCTGGACCAGCAGTTGCTGTCGGCGAAACGGTTCCAGCGACGCCTCCTTCAACTCCTGGCTCACCCTCTTGACATGATCCTGATATTGCTTGCACAGAATCCCATTTTGAATCAGGTACATCTTCATTCCCTGCGGGTGTGTCAGTCGCCGTAACGAGCCCCGAAATACCACTCGGTCAAAGCCGGAAAGCGTTCCTTGAATCTGATTCTCAAATCTCGCGATAAACTGTTTCATGGCGTTCCTCCAGGATGGTTGCGAATTGGATAACTCGGAACCAAAATACACCTGCTGGAACGCCCTTTACCGTTTGCGGCCTGCCGCATTGCGGGACATTACGCTTTCTCCCTGGGAAGTTTCAGCCGGTGTACTGCCTTTCAGCCTTGTTCATCACCTGCTAGGGCCGATGTTTGAGATCTACAACACCCAGGAGATGACTAGCGAGCACGATGACGGCGGTATGGCTCACCCAGAGGAGGAGCCGTTAAAGCCACCTGGGCGGCAAACGATCCATTGAATTGAATCGAGAGACGAGGAAGTTCTTTCCAGCCGACCTTAATCAAGGCTTCGATTTGGAGTTCGAGGTTCCGGTCTTGGCTGGAGACGCGGGCGTATCCGATCAACATGCTCTGACTCCCGTTGCCGGAATCCCTTATCGAAACTCATGAAATGTGCGGCAGATTGAGAATAGCATTTGAGAACTGTTTTCGAGAATCGAGAACGTTGGGCTTTCAGTGGATCTGTCGATCCGAGCAGAATGTTCTCAAAAACCTGCGTTTTCAAGAAGCGCGCCCGATCCCGCCAATTTTACCTTTTCGAGGCGTTGGGCAAAAATAGCCAAGTTAAATTAAATCGGTTTTTGAGAGCTGCGTAGGCCAGTTCCGGTCCGGACGCCTAAAAAAACGGCTGTTTCTACCTCCGATTCGCAAGGGGGTT
>JBBRRB010000186.1:0-2963 GCA_038225555.1 Bryobacterales bacterium | reverse complement strand
GCCGGACGGAAGATGCTTGGCGGGAACGGCCAGTCTGGCGCTTCGCCCGCGTCAGCACCCCGCGCTCAGGGGCCGGACTCGGTTGACGAATGGGTGTGACGAAGGAGGCGTATGTTTGGCAACAAAAAGAAGCAACGAAGCAAACTTCCGGAAAAGCAACAGCTCACGAAGTACTACGAGATGGACGGCGCTCTCCGCGCATACGCGAACCGCATGGCTGTGCTCGGCATGATTTGCGGGGTGTTCGCAGTTGGCGCACTTGGCCTCTTTGCTTACGTCCGACTACAGCCGCCCGTCGTGATTCGTGTGGATAACGCCGGCGAGGCGACCGTGGTCGGCGGAGATACGGTGAAGGTCGGGTCGAACGTCCTCATGGGGTTGCTGAAAGTGTCGGCGAGCGGGTCGGAGAACTCCCCCGGCGAGGTTGAGGGCCGCGCCATCACGCGTAAGTTCCTTACGAACTACCTCACGTACACGCCGGCAAACGTGGAGCGCCAATACGCCGAGGCGCTCAATATGATGACGCTCAACTTCCGGCAACTGACCATGAACAAGTTCCGGGAGGACGACATTCTGGGCAAGGTCAAGACGGATGCCATCACATCGAGCATCAAGATCCGCTCGATCGAGCCTGCATTGGGAATGCCGTGGACCTTTCAGGTGTTTGCCGCGAAGGAAGTCCATCGCCTCAATCAGCAGCGCATAGAGTACACGGAAAAGATGGTGTGCAGGTATCAGGTGCGGTTACTTTACCTGGGCCGTTCGACGATGAATCCGACCGGCCTCTATGTGGGCGAATTCTGGGAGCAACAGATGGTGGGAGAAAAGGACATCGACCTCGATCAAAAGAGTGGCCTGATTGATCGTGGTGACGAGGTGCAAAAATGACCGTCACGACGAATGCGAACTGGGCTCCACTGGAACGAAAACTGGATTGTGATGCCAACTTGATGCGCGAATTCATGTGGATGTACGCGGATGAGGAAACCGGGGTCGAGTATTACAAACACACGGTGACGCGGCGATATCTGCTCCTCCACCGCGATGGCCGCTGCTTTCAACAAGCTGCGCTCGGCCTCCTCGAGGTGGAGTTCGATGTCGAGCTTGAGCGCGTTCGCGGGTTGACGAAGGAGGCAGCTTAGCCATGGCGACATCTGTGGAAGCACCTCTTGCCGCGAAGAGAGAGAAAGCAACAAAGCGTCAGGGCCGGCGTTCACGCCAATCCGCACCGGAGAACATCCGGTTCTTTGTCGGCAAACCATGCCGGAACCAGGAAGCGCCGCAGCTCGAACGGGAGGTAGGAAGCGAGGCAGAAGGATTGGTCGCGGCATTCAAGACCGACGGCAGTCTGTTTCTGCTCAGGGAATATTCAGTTACGCAGAGGATCGAAGGCGGTCGCGTGACGCTCGAAAAGGAGCCGACCGCAGCCGCCAGTCAACGGGTTTCTACCGTCAACGCAAGTTGATGTAGAAGGCACCCACGCCTCACGTGGGACTTCGCTTTTCGCGCCTTCAACAAGCGCGGCGGGCAAACCTGGTTCGGGTTACACCGGCCGGGCAACACAACGGAATAGGGCGGTCTCTCAAAAGGAGGCCTGACCCGAAACAGTAGTGTTTCGGCAGCAGGCCACTTGGGAAACCAAGCTCGTGGGGCCATCCTCGCGAACGGTCTGTTGCTTCCACAACCAACCGTTTCAACAGGAGAAACCCATGACAACCTCTACAACCGTTACGAAGACTTCCGGCCTTACGGTAATCAACCTCAAGGTCACGAAGGAAGGAAACATTGAACGCAAAATGACCGACGTCAGCCCACAAGCGCAGTTGAACAACACGCTTCTCGAAGCCTTGTGCCCAGGAATTCGTGTCGCATCCGTGACTGTGACGCCGGAGCCCCTCGATCAAGTGGAACGCGCCAGGGTGGAAAGCGCCCTCTCGCGGTTCAACGTCGATGGGACCGACTACCGGCTGATTGGTGCTTCTGGATCGGCCAAAAGTGGAAAGTACTACGCAGTGGATGCTCGTTTTGAACGTCCGCTCGCTGCGCGCTTTTCCGATTGGCCACAAGCTGCTGTGACGTACTTTGGAATTCTGGTCTCGCCTTGCCAGGTGAGAATGCAGGTTCCGAATGGCCGCGTTACCGTAGTGCCGGATCACGAATTGGGAACGAATGACTGCCGTGGTTGGATCCGCAAGTCGCTGTTTGACAAGCTGGCCCTGCCCGATGGCCGTTTCTACCAGTTCCGTCTCGCGTTCGCGCAAACACAGGCGAAAGGCAGCTTCAAGGTAATGTGCGATGACATCGCCGACGCCTTGGATACCGACATTGTCCTGCCTGTCTCGTCCGTCAAACCTGAATACAAGGGTCCCAGCAAACTCGTTGCCTGGCTCACTGGCGAAGCACGTACGTTCGCTGGCGAGATGATTCTTGGCATTCGTGAATGTTCGCGGCTGCTGAGCTTCGAGTCGAGCTACACGGTCATCCAGCACGCTCCGGAAGATTCGTTCGCTCACGAAATCAAGCCGCACGCCCTCGCCCAATCCTCCAAGCTCAAGGAACTCCTCGAAAGCCGCGACTTCACGGAGTTGTTTCGCCTTCTCGGCATCTCAGAAACTCAGCGCCCGCTGACAGATGAGACTCCGGCTGAAGGCGAAGACGCTACTTCCGTGGAGCGTTCCGTTCTCGAAGGAATCCTGAAAGCCGATCCGACTGGTTTCCTGATTCAGCATCCCTGGGTCAACAATCAGTTGCAGCGGGTTCTGGCGCGATGGGCGTTCAAAGTCTGCACGGCGGGTGGTTTCGAAATGCCGGCGTTCGCGTTGGCAGACGATGGCTACCTGTTTCTGCACGGCGGAAAAGTGTACTCCGGGTCCGACTGGATGCCGCAGGATCGCTCGATCAATTCCCTGGCCACAAACCGAGGCTTGGTCGTTCGCTATCCGGTGCGCATGAAGGAGGACTTG
>JBBRRB010000185.1:0-2976 GCA_038225555.1 Bryobacterales bacterium | reverse complement strand
CTCAGCGGTCCACGGAATCCTACTGAGGAAATGCTCAGCGACGGCTTTCCAAATCGGAACGATATCTCGTTGATCGATTGCTGGAGGATTCTCACGAAGGTATTTCCAGCCAGGATACGCGGTCACAATTTCGATTTCGTTGAGCAAGGGATGCAAATCTGGAGTACTCAGCGAGATTATGTAGCTCGTGTGCGTTTGAAACCTGCCGACTCTGGGGTGGGTTTCGGACACCGAACATTTAATGCGAAGGGATAAGAGGAGGTACTGAATATCAGTGACGAGGTATGGGGAAGAAGTCGAGAAACTGACCAAGACCTGTGGTGTAAGCGTAAGCCGAGCCACCTCTTGACAAGATTCGCGTCAACCGGACAGCGGGATGATAAACGTCAGAGCCGCAGGCGCTATGATATCTACGCTGTAGCGCGTAGATCGGGGCGGCTTTGGTCGCGCACCCAAGCTTCGGGCGTCAGGTCCTTGACCTGCCAGTTGGTCGCGGAAGGCAACCGGGTGAAGAGGTCACGCAGGTAGGCAAAAGGATCGATCCCGCGCCGCCGGCAGCTTTCGATGACGGTGTAAATGATGGCGCTGCGATCCCCGGCTTCGGCTTCACCGATGAAGAGCCAGTTCTTCTTGCCGATCGCCGTGGGGCGAATGGAGTTTTCCACCAGATTGTTGTCGATCTCCAGCCGGCCATCCTGGAGGAAGACCAGCAGCGACGGCCATTGGTTGAGCGCGTACTCAATGGCCCGGCCCATGAGACTGCGGGGCAGGAAGTGGCGGTTGGTTTTCAAGCGCACCAAGGCGCGATGCAATCGATTCAGGATGGGCCGGCTCAAACTCGCGCGCCCAGCCAGGCGCAACTTGGGGCCCGCCCGGCCTTTGCGCCACTGCGCCTCACCTTGGTAAAGGTTTTGGAAGTGCTTCAGGAACCAGCCCGCCACCTTGGGCGCGGTCTCTCTCGCCTCGTAAAATTTCCGCCGCACGTGGGCCAGGCACCCAGCCAACACGATGGTCTCTCCCCGGCGCCGAGCGAAGCAGTCGTAGGCCTCGTAGCCATCGCACTGGATGGTGCCGCGGAAGTCCACCGGGATGAGGTTGTCCAGGCAACTGGCGGCGCGGCTTGTCTCCCAATGGAAGATCACGTCGCCGCGCGGTTTACTGCACGTCCACAAGTAACCCAGCTTGGTCTTGCCGTGGCCCGGCGCCAGATACCGAATCGGCGTCTCGTCGACCTGCACATAACCACCGGCGAAGACTCCCTGCCGGATCTCTCGGTAAATCGGAGCCAGCCACTCCGCGGCCAACCCGACCCACTCGGCCATCGTCTGCCGCGGCAACCACACTTGATGCCGGCTCCAGTAAATGGCTTCCTGCCGATAGAGCGGAAGATGGTCGCAGTATTTGCTGACCACGATCTGGGCCAACAGTCCGGGACTCACCAAGCTGCGTTCCAACAACGAGTCGGGCAACGGCGCGACGATCGGCGCCGCGTCGAGCACCCCGCGCGCGACATACTTGGGCCGCACCGTCCGGCGGCGCAGGAAGCGGCCCGGTTCATAGTCGAGTCGCTCGCTGACTTCCTCGCCAATGCGCCGCCAGGCCTCCGGCTGCGCCCGCACCGGCGCGGGTTCGATCACCTCCTCGATGACCGGCAGATGTTCGGGCAGGCGCGGCGCGCGACGGTTAGGCGGAGACGATTGGCCCGTCGAGCGCCGTGGGGCCTCCGCGACCACGGGCTCCGGGGCTTTTCCCGGCGACTCCCCCAAGCCCTGCAGGAGCAGAAGCAGTTGCGCCGGGTCGAGCTTCTCGCTCCGGGCTCCAAAGAGCTTGCGAATGAGCGCCTCGACCTTTTCCCGCAAGAGCGCGTTCTCCTTCTCCAGGTCGGCAATGCGCGCCAGCAGTTCAAGGTCGCGTGGAGATAGCGGATCGGGCACGCTGGTATGACCAGCGACGGCGCTCCGTGTTAGCTAACTTTTTTTAACTAATTAACTTTCCCGCTCATACCACGGTCGCAGCTTCGCCCCGCGCAGGTCGATCCCGTCGGTTAGCATCACCAACGCTTCGGGAGCCAGCTTCAACTTCACCGCCTGCGGATCGCTCGCCTTTGGCCACGAAAAAGTCCCTTGCTCCAGCCGCTTGATCAACACCCACAACCCCGTGCCGTCCCAATACAGGATCTTCAAGCGGCTGTGCCGCCGGTTGGTGAAGACAAAGAGCGCGCCCGCGCGCAGATCCTCGCCGAGTCGCTCGCTGACCAATCCCTCCAACCCGCTGAAGCTCTTGCGCAGATCCACCGGTTCCAGCGCCACGAACACCTTCAGCCCTCCGGTAAAGCTCAGCATCGGCCTCCCATCCTTTGCGCCACCAAGGCGACCAACTCCACCGCCATTTGCAACTGCACCGGAGAATCGATCACCACCCGGCTTCCTCCCGGCAACTCGATGCGCAGTCCCTCCACGCCGGCGCGGTTCTTTCTCTCCTCGCACCCGCCCTCCAGCACCGCTTCGAACAACCGGATCGGCCCACGACTGTCCTTCGCTCCATCTTCCTCTCCCAGCTTCCGCGCCGGACGTTGCCGCCGTCGCCGGGCCACCCAATTGGCAAACGTCGGATACTTGATCCCGGCCAGTCGGGCGAACTTCGCCCCGCTCAGCCCGCTGCCTTCAAACTCCTCGAGCAGCTTCTCGCGCCGTTCCGGAGAAACTCGTACTCGTCCCGCTGCATCCTGCTTCACAATTTCTGCTTCGCTCTCGGTAGATGTCATAGAGCCCTATGCTCTGACATTTATGATGCCATCCGATAGTGGTGGCCCGGCTGACGCTTACGTTCAAGTGATCAAGCAGATGGGTTCGGGGTAGACGTCGATTCGGACGATTTCTCTGGTTCTCAACCGGGCTATCAGATGCACGGTTTCAGGTGGCAGGCTTTCTCAACCCGGAGGGTTGTCGGGAAATTAGCCGGGGGTCGAGCGAGCTT
>JBBRRB010000184.1:0-3015 GCA_038225555.1 Bryobacterales bacterium | reverse complement strand
GGAATGGCATCGTGCAGTTGTTTGGGGTGACAAGTTTTCGGCCTTCGCGTCCACTCTCAAGAAAGGCGCTCACGTCCAGATCGAAGGCCCGCTTCGCAGCCGTGAATACGAGAAGGACGGCATCAAGCACCGCGTCTTCGAATGCAAAGCCGAATCCATTCTCAAGCTGGACCGCGCCGAGCGCCAGGAAACGCCCACTGCGGATGGAGACCCGATTTCAGAGGACGTGCCCTTTTAAGGGCACGTCCGTCTGATGTTTGATAGCCGGGGCAACTCCACGGCGCGCCCTAGCATTCGCAGCAGCACAAAACCTCTAACTGCTGCAAAAACCTGAAAACCGCAGGTTCGTCTGAACCTGCGGAAACTTGGAGGAGTTCTGTACTGCCTCAAAAAGCTTCGTCTGAGCACCCAAGCAACGGCATCACCAATTGCCTTTTTTAGATTATGCGGATACAAGGGTCACGGTGTAACTAACTAGAGGGCTGCACTTGGGTTTGCCTAAATACAAGCACGCCAATAAGAAGCGCGATAAAGCTCGCGATCTGCACGGCCCGTGTGACCACCATTTCTTCACCGAGATCATAATCGAGCTCGATCAAGCAGCTCCCCCCACATTCCGGCTCGATCAGCATCAAGCCGAGTGCATCGGATCTAATGCGGCGCGGGGACCGGTTTACGATCGCACGCCAGTGCGGGTCGTAGCTGATTTGTACCGAGACAAGTTGATTGGACGAAAGGGGGGCGGTAATACGAGTTGAGTGACGCGATGTCCACTTGAATTGCGCGGGCGGCAACCGCTCATCATCGAGCGCGGAGACGTACGGCAGCAGCGGTCCGACATCCAATCCATGCGCAGGTGCGGAGGAGACCGCGTCGTCTCTATTGATGACGTGAGCGAGCGAACCGGTTCGGTTCGGCACTTGATAGATGGTGTCGTCTTCATCACGCCACAGTTCCGTGAGTACCCCATCGAACTTGTGCGGGTGCGCGAACGGCTTGAAAGGCTCGGTACTGCGCGGTCCGCTTACTGCGACGGCATGCGCCCCAAAGGCTTTGAGCCACAGGACGGAGATCTGTGCGTCGCTCGCGCCCGCATTCTGGCCAGTGTAGACAACGTGAAGGGCGATGCGACTTTGGAAATTCGAAACCCCCTGATCGCAGCAACCGCCTATCTGGGGCGTATCCGTGAAAACGTTGATCCAAATGGAATCCGACCCGGGCACGAAGACGCGGAGGCCGGGCATGTGGCGCTGGAACCAATCGGCAACCTTGTATTCGGACGTGCCTTGGATGTCAAGGGGCTTGAGCGAGTCGATCGCGTACTTGCGGAAGCGCCAAATCTGGACCGCGCTGAAAACGATTAGCCCGCCGAACAGGAAGCGCTTGCTGGCCGCTGGCCAGGCTGCGGAGGCGTGCCATAGCAGGTAACACACGGCAATGAGGATCGCTATCTCCATCTCCAGATGAAAGCGGTGGGGCTGCGGGAGTAAGGCGAACCCGGTTAGCTCGTTCGTTACCGGAATGACCGAAGTGAACCCGAGAAACAGTAACGAAAATGCTCCGAATTTGGAGATGGGCGAACGGCGGAAAATCCATAAAGCGAAGGCGAGTACGAGCACCAATCCCAAGACGAAGAAAACGTGTCGCACCGAAAACGGAAATGCTCCGTTCGCATATTGCGATGCGGTGATGACGCTCTTCAACGTCGAAGGCGGGATCCAGGGATAGGCCAGTCCATACGCGATCGCGAGAACGGCGGCGAAGGCCGGCCAGTGGATGGGCGACCGACTGGCCAACATCGCACAGGCGTATGCGCCGATGGCGAGCAGAAGGCCAACCGATCCTGGCCAGTTCGTTAGCAGAATTGCGGCAATCGAAAAGGGCGCAAGAACCCAGTAAAGCGGGCGCCGATCGGACACGGCCCGATGCAGCCACAGAATCGCGACCGGCAACATTGCTAAAACAGCGGTGTGCGGTCCTTCACCGTAATGCACGGCCCCTTGATACCGGCGCGGGTCGAAAACGCTTCCCATATCGTGCCTGATTCCCGGCAAGATCACCGATGGTGAGAAGGACGAATAGAGTAACCCTACTGTCATGCCATAAGCCCTGGATCGAGTGAATCCATAACACAGTAGAAATACCGTGGCCGGGACGGCGCAATATGCGACTGCCGTCACTGCGTGGTACGCGACGGCTGGAGAGACTCCGAGCAAGCCAACGAGACTCGCGCCGATGAGTGGAAACGCGGGCTGATACACGTTGTTCCACGGCATGCCCGAAAACCAGAGCGGAAACCAGGCCAAGTCACGCCAGTTTTCTGAGGCATACCGGATCATGGCGATATAAGCGCCTTCGGCTGAGCCCATGGTGTGAATGAATCCCGCATGAAAGAGCTCGCGACAAGTGAAGGCGTTCCCCCCGAAAAGAACGGCAATGCACGCGATCGTTCTTAAACGCTGCACCATAATTCACTTTCGATTCGCACGCAACATCTACCATGCCGGAGAGCTGCTTAAAAAGCCTAGGCCCGGTTGACCCTTCTTGCAAGCTGCGGACTGCAAGACCTGAGCTAACCCATGCCGATGGTAGCCTATCTCCGCTTTATCTTCGGAGTTCAGGCAACATTCTGGATTCGGGCCGCATTAAAAGCGGTCCCAAGCAAGCCCTCTCAGTTGGACGCTCCTGCCCGCACAGGCGGTTGGTGTGCTCACCTACGCTTCTTTTCTGTTTCTTCTCGACGTTGAAGTGGTTTCTTAACTTTGAATTTGCCACAGCGCGTACCCCGGTAAAGGCTCTCCGCTAAAGCTCCGACCCTCCGGGCGCGGCATTCGCCGCGGCCTTGACCGAGGCCCCCCACGCTGTTGCCGAGACCAGGCACAGGCGCGCGCGATACAACGCGCTGAGAGAAAGGACAATACAAATGCAACTTACTGAATCAGAAGCACTTGTTTCACGTGGAACTCAGGAGGAAGTAAAACCTAAAAGCACACAGAACCACGCGAAGCAATTAGC
>JBBRRB010000183.1:0-3024 GCA_038225555.1 Bryobacterales bacterium | reverse complement strand
TGCTCACCGGAGAGCATGTCGAGGACGCGATGTCCGCCGATCCTGCTGCGGAGGGTCACGAGCACCCAAACTACGTTCTATCGCTGCACGGGGCTGTGCAATATTGGACACTCAGCAATTTATGGTGGATCTGCGCGAGTCATGCCCAAGACCTTCCTGCGGTTTCAGCTGAAGGGTTTGAAGTGTCATACCAGTGTCATCCGAATTGTGATGAGCAGTGGGAACGGATAAAAACTGAAAAGAGAAGGTTAATTTGATTCATCCCGTTTTATCAAACCCTGCTCAATTCCCTTGATTTGTCTCAGCTCCGGCAAAGCGTTTGGGAGTAGTGTGTAGATTGCATGAGTTCGGGAGCGATTGGACGGACTCTTCCGGCTCGGACTATCCCAGAATATCTGAGAACTCTACGATGCGTTTTTCCTCACGGGGCAAGGCCTCCACAGACCCGGCACACCCGCACAGCATCAACCTGAAGCTGCGAGACATCAGCCAACTCTTCAATTCGATGGACCCTTCCCCTTTTCTCGAGAAAGATCTCGATGACGATGCAGAAGAATTCATCGTGAGCTGGGCGCAGGAATTTTCACCCGACGCTCCGGTGAAACTGCGCATCTACTTGGAGCAGTGGCCGAGTGAGGATCCCAAGGAATTGACCCGGCAGGCCATTCACAACTACTTCGCTCACCGCGCCGAGTTGACGGAATTGGAGTTCAGGCGATTGATGAGGCAGGGCCGGACCACTCTCTTGATCGGATTGGTGTTCCTGGTGGTCTGCCTCATCGTCATCAAGACTCTGCTGCCCGGTGAAGCTGGCACCTGGGCCGGCGTCCTGCGGGAGAGTCTGACAATCGCGGGTTGGGTTGCCATGTGGCGGCCAATGCAGATCTATCTGTACGATTGGTGGCCGTTGCACCAGAGACGCAAAATCTACACCAAGCTAAGCCACATGCCGGTGGATGTTATCCAACAGGGAAAGGGTTGATCGTCTTCTATCAAGGCCCCGATCGAAAACGCTATGCATGCGCAGAATGAAACAGGGGGAGGCATGGAATCGACCAAGCCCAATATGGTCGAGAAGCAAGCGGTGCCCAATTTCTTCGACCCTTCGCTGGAGTGGCGGCGCGTCTTCGCGGAGACCTGGGGCACATTCCTGCTCGTGCTGGTTGCTGCTGGTGGCGGGGTTGTTTCGGCCGTGAGCGGCGGCCGGGTAACCCTCGGCATGATGGTGGTTGCGCCGGGGATCATGGTTATGTCGATCATCTACTTTATGGGCTCAGTGAGCGGAGCGCATTTGAATCCGGCTGTTACGCTGGCGTTCGCGGTGCGACGCAACTTCCCTTGGAAAAGGGTTCCCGGCTACGTCGCGGGACAACTGATCGGAGGAATAGGGGCGGCTGCCTTCCTTCGAGCCATGTTCGGGACGGTTGGCGCCCTGGGCGCGACAATGCCCGGTAGGGGTGTGACCGAGTGGAAGGCTCTCGCAATGGAAGTGGTACTGACGGCCGGGTTGGTGAACACGATCTTAGGTACGGCATCCGGCGCACGGAATATTGGGACGAACGGCGCCATCGCCGTGGGCGGGTATATTGCTCTTGCAGGGCTTTGGTCGGCGCCGATTTCAGGCGCCTCGATGAATCCGGTGCGTTCTCTTGCGCCTGATCTGGTGCGCGGCGACTTCTACACGACTTGGATTTACATCGTCGGGCCCTTCGTGGGTGCTTTGATGGGAGTAACCTTCGAGTGGATTCTTAAAGGAAAACCCACTGCGGCTGGCCGAATTGCCGCGCAGGGTACACTTGGCGTCGACGATTCAAGCGCTGTGGATAGGTGAGTAAAAGTATTTGCCGAGGTCCCGCGTTCTTGTTCTATCCGGGATTGTGCCAAGCGCCGTCTGAGGCAATGAGCGAGTCAGCCTGCTTCGGTCCCCAGCTCTCACGCTTGTACGCGTAAACGCTATGATGCTTTTTGAGGACTGGATCGACTACGGCCCAAGCCGCTTCCACCGCATCTTCCCGAGTGAAGAGGGCGCCATCGCCGATCATGGCATCGCCCAAAAGTCGCTCGTAAGGTGTTTCCTCTCCCGGGCGCTCTTCGAATAAATAGAGCTCTTGCTGTTCCCCGACGAATTCTTTTCCGGGGAGTTTGACGCGAGCTGCAAGCGCGACGGCGGAGTTAGGTGAGAGCCGAAAGCGCAGATAATTGGTTCGGCCATTCACGGGCGCGGAGTCCGCAAAAAGCCGCTGCGGGGGTGGCTTCAATTCCACCAGAACCTCGGTCGTCGTATCCGCTCAGTATTTCCCTGCACGCAGGTACCACGGTA
This sequence comes from Bryobacterales bacterium, assembly GCA_038225555.1. Taxonomy (GTDB): domain Bacteria; phylum Acidobacteriota; class Terriglobia; order Bryobacterales; family Bryobacteraceae; genus JANXQZ01. The sequence goes on along the minus strand of JBBRRB010000183.1, from coordinate 704 downwards.
TCCCTTCCCAGCGCCACGAATCGATGAAAAGCCGCAGAGCGCAAAAAGTTTCCACGTCAGAGCGCTTCGCCACGTTTGGCTCCTTGCGGTAGCCGATGTATTGGCCGCGCACGAGGTCGTTGCGCTTCAGCGGGCGCATGGCCTGAAAGACTTTAGCTTTCTCGTCGTGCACGGCTCCAAAGTTCCTTCCCCCAGGCGGCTCCATGGCCAGTAGTGCGGCGATCTGGAACATGTGGTTTTCGACCACATCGCGCAGACAGCCAGCCGTCTCGTAAAACGCTCCACGGCCCTTCACTCCGAAATTCTCAGCCAAAGTTATTTGAACGCTGGCCACGTAATTCCGATTCCAGATCGGCTCCAGGAATGAATTGGCGAACCGGAAATAGAGGATGTTCATGATCGCTTCCTTGCCGAGAAAGTGATCGATGCGGAAGATCGAGTCCTCCGGGAATACACTGTGTGCGACGCGGTTGAGTTCCCTCGCTGAAGCCAAGTCGCGTCCAAACGGCTTTTCGACAATGACGCGCGCATGCTCCGTCAGTTTCGCTGCTCCCAGTCCTTTGATTACCGTCTCGAAAAGCGAAGGCGGGATGGCCAGGTAAAACGCGGGACGATGAGCATCGCCCAACGCTTTTTTCAATGCCTTGAACGTGGCCGGGTCTTTATAATCCCCGCTCACGTAGCTCAACAGCGAGAGAAGATGA
>JBBRRB010000182.1:0-3029 GCA_038225555.1 Bryobacterales bacterium | reverse complement strand
TCGGCTTCCTCGGCAGCAACCCAGAAGCTCGCACCAATAGCGCAGACTTCAGCCTCACCACTCTTTCGTTGGCAACCAAGTCCTCCTACAAGAAGGATGGCAAGTACATCTCGCACACCGAATGGCACCGTTGCGTCGTTTTCGGCAAGCTCTCGGAGTTCGCCAAAACGCTCACCAAGGGCGCACACATCCAGGTGGAAGGCGAACTACGCAGCCGAGAGTTCGACAACAAGAAGACGGACTCGAAACGGCGTGTCTGGGAGATTCAGGTCGCCTCGATCCTGAAGCTGGACCGCGCTGAGAAAGCCGCCCCGGACGATCAAGAGAAAGATCAGGAGCCCGAGGATGCGCCCCAGGAGGAACCGGCGGCATAGACCCTTGTTCTTCACTTTCGGAAGCCTGGCTAACCGCTGGGCTTCCATCGTTGTGAGGTTCCCATTATGAGTTTCGAGTTGATCCTGCCATTCCTCAGACCAATAGAGCCGCTGCTGCTGGACGACAGCATCAGCGAGATCATGGGCAATCCTGATGCTTCTTGGTGGTACGAACGCGACGGGATCATGCGCCAAGAAGCAACCATTTCGTTCCACGCGGGCCAGCTCCGCACCGGCCTCGAAGTGATCGCCAATCAACTCGGCAAAAAACTAGACGAGGATAATCCCTTGCTGCACGCGCAGCTCCCAGACGGAAGCCGCCTGGCGGCGGTGATTCCTCCGGTTGTGCGCCCGGCGCCTGCTCTGACAATCAGAAAGTTCACCAGCCGGCATTACACGATCGATGACCTGATCGCTCGCGGCACGTTGACGCGATCACTCGCAGACTTCTTGGGGGAGCAAATCCGCAGCGGAAAGACCTTGCTCATCAGTGGTGGAACGGGGACCGGCAAGACCACACTTTTGCGGATATTGGCAGACTTCATTCCGGACCACGAGCGCATCGTGGTCATTGAGGACACCTCCGAGCTTCACATTCAGAAGCCGAACATTGTGCCGGCCGAATGCCAGACCGACACGTTCAAGGCCAACATCTCTTTCGACGATCTGTTGAAGTCTGCTCTTCGCTGGAGACCGGATCGCATCATTCTAGGCGAAGTGCGTGGAAGCGAGGCGCGAACGCTGCTCGATTCCTTCAACACCGGCCATGCCGGTTCGCTGGCGACGATTCATGCCAATTCCGCAGAGAAAGCACTCAGCCGATTCGCCAATCTGGTCATGCGCAACCGTGCGCAAACCACCTTCTCCGACACCGAAGCCGAGATCGGGGAAGCCGTTGATTTTGTCGTCCATGTTGAGCGCCAGCCGGGGCGCCGCATCCTCCGCGAAGTGCTGGCGCTTCGCGGATACGACCGGGACGCCAAGCGCTTCCTGATCGAGCCGGTCTTCGAGGTGGAACATGCCACAGCCTGATGCTCAGAATGCAACCGCCATTGCTGCTGACTTTCTTACCCGGTGTTTCGTTCCGGGGGAGACCATTGCTCTACTTCTACGGCGTGAAGTTCCCGCCGCAACAATTCAGAGGATCGTCCAATTGGAGACCGCGATCGAGCCTCGCTACCTCGGCTGGCTCGTGCAGGAGAACGCTGCTGGCGCGAATATCTACGTGGCAGCCAATCCGCTTCGCTCGGACAGCCGCAGACGTACAAAAGAATGCATCGCTTCAATACGCCATCTCTATCTGGATTTAGATACCGATGGTCAGGCGCACCTCACCGCGCTTCGGGCCTCGGATGCGGTCCCCCCACCGAATGCGATCCTTTCGACATCGCTCGGAAAATATCAGATCCTGTGGCGGGTTGACGGCTTCACTCTCGAACAGCAAGAAAACGCCCTAAAACTGCTTGCAATTACCTTTGGCGGTGATCCCGCTTGTACCGACTGCAACCGCGTCCTCCGCCTGCCTGGATTCCTCAATTGCAAGTACGATCCGGCGTATCCCGTGACGGTCGAATGCCCCGGCGATTCCACTTGGAATTCCGATGACTTCCGGCTCGACATTCTAGCCGCCGATGCCCTTCTTCCGTCCCGGGCAATCACAGCGCGAAAGCGTCCCTCGAACCACACCAATTCGGAGCACGATTGGGCATGGGTTCTGCATGAGCTTGCCCGTGGCAAAGACGCCACGACGCTCACACGCAAGCTTGCCTCGCGAAGGTCTGATAAGCCCAATCCTCTTTACTACGCTCAGAGGACAGTTGACATTGCATCGGCCCGACTTTGGCGCATCGACGGCATTCCGATAGACGACGTTGTGACGCTGCTTGAAGTTCGTCGCCGATTCGAGATTCCCATTGCACTCTGCCGTGCTCGTGCGCGGGAGATTGCACAGACGGCGCAGAGAATGATTGCCCGGAGAAAGATTGCTTGATTCCACCATAAGGAGACGTATATGCCACTACTTGAAATCAACCAGACCCGCTACATCAGTGCTTCCGTTCGACTGGATGAGTCCACCGCCGAGCAGGTCGATCAGTACGCCGCTTTCGTCCATGCATCCGCAGATGATGTTGTGGACAAGGCGCTCAACTATGTCTTCTCGAAGGACCGTGATTTCCAGGACTTTCTGAAGACGCCACAGGCCAAACAGGTTGCCTCCAAATTGCGCGTTCGTAAAGGTCCGAGTAATGGTGCAGTGGAGGGGCCTGCAAAGAAGCTTGTAGCAGGAGTGGAGTCAACGCCTTCTGTGCGGGCAGTGAAGGCGTGATCCTGCAATCAATTTCGTGGTGGTGCGCAAACGGTGCTTCGCACCGGAAGAATTTTGACACTCCACCCCTCGGAGGGTGGCGTTCGCTACCGGGAGGTATCGAACGGTATCACTCGAGATACAAACCATTTACGAAATGTGCGGTATCAAACGGTATCTGCAAGTGTCGCTCGCTGCCGCCAACGATGGGGGAGAAATCATGGCCGCAAAAACTCTAACAACAAGCGATTCGGAAACGGTGCAGCGCCCCGCTGTGAGGAGTCGTCAGATTGGAATCCGGCTTACAGAGGAGGAGTATGCCGCCTTTGAACAAATTGCCTGGAAGTCTG
>JBBRRB010000181.1:0-3202 GCA_038225555.1 Bryobacterales bacterium | reverse complement strand
CTATTCGGAATTCGACTGGGAACACACTCTGGAAGAGTGCAGCCGAGCGCTGGAATTGAACCCGAGCCTCTATATTCCGCACCGCTATCGTGGCGATGCGTTCCGGCACCTGGGACTGCTCGATCTGGTAGAACCCGAGATCCGCGCGGCGCATGAGGACGGTTCCAGTCCAAGTGAAGAAGATGCCAACGTACTCGGAGCCACGGCGTTATGGGATGGGCGTTTCGCTGACGTGGAGCCGCTCATCCGGCAGGCGCAGGGCCTCAGCAACCAGTTGAGGCCTAACTTTTACTTGGCGCAGGCGTGGTTCTACTTGGGACAGTCCATCCGGGCAGAAGCGATGCTGTCGGAACTCCACGCCTCGACCGTTTCAGGTCGCATGGCAGACGCCGTGCGCGCCAGTTTCCTGGCCGCTGACGGACACAAGACCGAAGCCGGGGAACTCCTGCGGACCATTGTCTTCGCCGACGTCAAGGAACATCACGGCAACTACTCCATCGGAGCAACCTACGCCCAACTCGGCGACCACGCGAGCGCGCTCCACTGGCTGAAACGATCGGCCTCGGAGGGGTTCGTCTGCTACCCTTGGTACGCTCGCGATCCGTTGCTGAATCCCCTGCGGCACGATCCGGAGTTCCGGCAGCTATTGCAGGATCTTCGCAATAATTGGAAAGCTGCGAAGGCACGCTTCCGGTCCTCTACCCAAGCGCCGCTGGGAACGGGATAACGTCCGGCTGAGAAGGTCATTGAACTAAACCGCTTCGCGGTATCCGTCTTCGCCCAAGCATTGGCCCTAGACGTCAGCGCATGAAGAGGTCATCCTGGACAGTGGTTGTTAGCGCAACCAATATCAAGCCAAGGAGCTTTCAGATGACCCCTCTTCGTCAGCGAATGATCGAGGACATGCAGCGGCGTAACTTCTCCGACGAGACGCAACGCAGCTATACCCACTATATTGCCGAATACGCGCGGCATTTCAGCATCTCGCCGGACCATTTGGCCCCAGAGGCAATCCGCGAGTATCAGTTGTTCCTCACCAACGACCGGAAGATGTCGCCGCAAAGCGTCAATTGCTTCACTGCGGCGGCCAAGTTCCTCTATCAAACAACCCTGGAGATGCCCTGGAGCCAAGCCCACTTCGTCCGCTCACGGGTTCCTGAAACTCTCCCCGTCGTGCTCAGCGCTACCGAAGTAGCCCAGTTCTTCGACGCCGTCGGCATCCTCAAGCACCGCGCAGTATTAATGACCTGTTACGGCGCCGGACTCAGAATCGCCGAGGCCGTCAGCCTCAAAGTAGGCGACATCGATTCCAGCCGCATGGTCATTCGCGTCCAGCAGGGCAAGGGCGCCAAGGACCGCTATGTCAACTTACCCGAACGCCTGCTGACCCTCTTGCGCGAGTACTGCCGCCGCCAGAAACCACATCGTTTCGCGCCGGACGGCATGTATCTGGACAAGGGCGCCAACAAAGACGCCTGGCTCTTTCCCGCCATCAAGCCCCACCGCCACATCTCTCCGGCAACCATTCAGCAAGTCTGCCGCGAATCGGCCCATCTGGCCAGCATCGACAAACGAGTCACCGCCCATACTCTCCGCCATAGCTTTGCCACCCATCTGCTGGAGAACGGCGAGGATATCCGCGTCATTCAGGTGCTGCTCGGACACCGCCGCATCGACACTACCGCCCGCTATACCAGAGTTGGCGTGAACAAGATTGCTTCCACCGCCTCTCCGCTGGACAATCTCCCGGCCCCGCCCCAAGCCAAGCGAGGCCGCGGGCGTCCCCGTAAGACTGCGTAATCGAGAACGCCATGCCAGCCCTCGAGCTGGCCGACATCTTCCGCCAACACGGCCCCAGCTACCGCGACCGGCACGATCTGCCCTTGGCCCATCTCAAGGTGATGCGAGCCATCGAGACGTGCCGCACCGCGGTGCTGGGCGGCCATGTGGAGAGATGCGGTCAATGCAGCTTCGAACGGATCGCCTACAACTCCTGCCGCAACCGTCATTGCCCCAAGTGCCAGGCTCTGGCCAAAGAGCAATGGCTCGAACAACGGAAGCGGGAACTGTTGCCGATCCCGTATTTTCACCTCGTCTTCACCGTGCCACCTGCGATCGCCGAGATCGCTTTACAGAACAAGCGTGCCGTGTTTCAGATTCTGTTCCGCAGCAGCGCTGAAACCCTGCTCACCATTGCCGCCGATCCCAAACATCTGGGAGCCGTTGTTGGATTCTTTTCTATCCTCCATACGTCTTCGCTTTAGCGCGTGGGGCCAGAACCTCTTGTTCCATCCCCATGTGCATTGCGTAGTTACCGGCGGCGGCTTGTCACCAGACAACCAGTGGATCGCCAGCCGACCGAATTTCTTTCTCAGCGTCCGTGTTCTGTCCCGTCTGTTCCGCCGCCTGTTTCTAAAAGCTTTGGAGACCGCTTACGCCAAAGGAAAGCTGGAATTTCATGGTCAACTCCAGTCTCTGCGCGATCCCAAAGCTTTCCAGCAGCACCTAGCTCCGGCACGTCAAATCGACTGGGTCGTTTATGCCAAGCCACCCTTCGGCGGTGCCGAACAGGTCATCGAATATCTCGGCCGCTACACGCACCGCATCGCCCTCAGCAATCAGCGACTGCTGGCTTTCAAAGATAGGCAGGTGACTTTCCAGTACAAGGATTACAGCTCCACCGATCCGCAACGTTCTCGTCAGATGACGGTGTCGGCCGATGAGTTCGTGCGCCGCTTTCTGCTCCATGTCATTCCTCCGGGCTTCCAGCGAATTCGCCACTATGGTCTGCTCACCAACCGCTATCGTGCCGAAAACCTCGTCCGCTGTCGTGAACTGCTCGTGGGACCCCGCTCCGATCTGCTCCCCACCGCCGCCCAGATTGCGACGATCCTGGCGCTCATCGTCGAGCCCGCAGCGCGTTGTCCGCGATGCCAAGTGGGAATCATGATTCGGGTTTCCCAGATCCCCTCTATCCCCTGGCCCGCTCAGCTGATCGCTCTGGACAGCTCCTGATGAAGGCAACTGAATCGAGTCGCACGCGTTCTTGCTTTTATGACTTCCCGGCCCACACTATCTCGCTTTTGCCGAGCTCGCCCTCGTGTGTCTGCAAAGCCCTTCGAACGTCCTCGTCCACGGGTTTCAACCGTCTTGCGCGGGCCAACTCCAAGTTGGCTACCTCCCGTGGACTCCCAACCCTTCG
>JBBRRB010000180.1:0-3216 GCA_038225555.1 Bryobacterales bacterium | reverse complement strand
CTTGTACTCGCGCCCGAGCACCTTGTGATCCATGATGTCGTTGAGAATTGGCATCTTCCGTATCTCCTCCTCCAAAACCTCTTCTAGCCCGCGAAGCCCCGACAAAATCATCAGCTGCTTAAGAGCCGTTTCGCGCTCGGATGCTTCCAGACTGGCGATATTCCCTATGATCTTGTGAATCGCCCTTCTTTGGTCGCCGAGCCTGGTTAGGATTCCTATTACATTATCGCCCACATGTTGGCTGTTTAACAGGCGTTCGCTGTCCAGGTCCCGGATGTCGATCAGTTCGTAGCTGAACGAGAAACGCGGACCCTCCAACTGGGAAAGCATCCGAAGAGCCGCCTCCCCAACGTACAGCACGGTCTGCTGCGGGAATCGCTTGAACTGCCGGTACACGCCGAGGTAGTATTCGGCCATCCGCAAGGGCATCTCGGAATCGTTGCTGCTCTGCAATTCCAATTGCGCGATGGCGCCGTCGGCTGTTTCCGCGAGGAGATCCATGCGCGGATTCTGAACTTTCGGCAGCTCGATATCAAGCCACTTGGCCACGACCGCTCCCGTAAGATCTTCGAAAAGCTTCTCGGCAGACCCTCGCAAAAGCGTTTTCAGCGTGACATCGTAGTCCTGCATAGATCTCCTATTGTCGTCATGGAGTGGCGCGGAAAGGCGCGCGAGGCTTCATTGTCGCGCCATAAACGGAACATCACTATCCGCAATCCCCTGATCGAAGTCGTCTGCTGGCTGGGGCTGGGCCGTCTTCCTCTGCCCCGGGTTCTGCGGCTGTGCTCGCGGCCGCCCCGGCGCCGGTGTCTGAGTTGGCGCCTTGCCGTTGCCATTCGACTGGCCGGGGCTCCCGAGCAGGATCACCTGATCCGCAACAATTTCCGTTACGGAATGCTTGTGGCCCTCTTTGTCTTCCCACTGGCGGGATTGCAACCTTCCTTCAACGTAGACCTTTTCACCTTTGGTGAGATAAGGCACCAGATTCTCCGCTCGCCCGTCTCTTCACGGACCTGCTGGTTGCTGTCCTTCCACCGCCGGGTGGTCGCGAGAGAGAACCGAGCGAACGAAACACCGTTCTGCGTGTTTTTGCCCTCCGCATCGCCTCCAAGTCTCCCAATGAGCGTACTTCTGTTCAAACTGCGCTCTGCCATTTTTGATTTATCTCCTTACTTCTTTGTTTCGCCGCGCTCTTGCGCGGTTTAGATCTCGCTGTCGATTGCAACCGTCTGCCCGAATGGTGCGGTGCGATCGGAGGTTGCGGCCCAGATCACCGGATAGGGCGGAGTTTCGTCGGGAAAACTGCCGGCCAGGTCTGTCAGAAAAATCAAGCAGCGAGGCTCGATCTGACGCTCCTCGAGGTAGGTGAAGACGGGCCGAAAATCGGTGCCTCCGCCGCCCACAGGATTCAGTTCAATGTTTTCACCGGCAGTGAATTCATCCACGCGCTGGATGGCCGCGTCGCAATAGAGAACGCGAACCAGTTCCGGGCGGCTCTCAGCCGCGATCGCGTTCACCTCCGCGGAAAACTTGCTGAGCAGCTTGTCGCTGATCGACCCCGAACAATCCACCCCAATTGCGATCTCACCTATACCTTCACGATGTAAGCCGGGCAGGTACAGGCCGGCCCAGACGAACCTGCGATTCGGCGGTGTCCATCGGTAGTCTTGAGGGACCGTCTGGGAAAAGAAGCGCCGCAATGCCTCTCGCCAGTCAACCGGCGCGTGCCGGGCCTGCTCGACCATGCGTTTCATTCCTTCCGGGATCTTGCCGGCCGCCAATGCTGTGCGCTGCGCTTGTTCCAGTGCGATGCGCCATTCCTGCGATTGAAGCGATCGTTGGCCATCCGTCGCAGGCTCACCAGGATGATCCGGATTAGGCGCATCGAGCACCTGGCCGAAGCCGCCAAGAGTCGATGGCACGGTAGGAGCACTTTCCGAATCGGACGCCTGATCCGATTCGCCAGCGCCTGAAGCATTGTTACTTTGTGGCGAGGGGGTGCTCTGCGGGCTTTCTGATTCGTCTTCCCTGTCGAGAAGTGAATAGATCCGCTCGGCGTTCATGCCGGCGAATCTCGGGTCATTGAGTGCGCCCTCCGGAAGCGCGAGATCGGCCGTTGTCAAGATTGGATTTATCGCATGATCACATGCGACATTCCAGAGATGTGGCTTCCGCTCGCCTCTCCTGGTGTGGTGTTGCATGGCGGGGTGCATCACCTCGTGGGCCAGCACGCCAACCAGCTCCCGATCACTCAGTCCATCGAGGAACGAGGGATTGTAGAACAGCGTAACCTCGTCGGTAGCCATGGTCTCGATTCCCGCGCACTCCACGAGCCGCAGCCGAAGCAGCAATGCACCAAAGAACGGATGATCCAGCAGCAGCGCAGTCCGGGCTCGTGTGAGCCGGACTGCGCGGGAGGCATTCGGCCCAATCACTGTGCCGCCCCCATATAAGCCGACATTCGCGCCATGATGTCTGCGGCAGCCTGCGCCGTCGATTCCCGAACGTTTTGGTCGCGCCGTAGTTCATCGGGGCTGTGTTCACATAACCGCTGCTTCACTTCTTGAACGAAGCTGTCGAAATTACCATCCTGGGCGATATTGAGCTTCGGCAGCATCTCGACCAGCTCCACGACGTTTCCGACCAGGGAATCGCGAAAGACGCCCTGGGGATTACGCAGCCGCTCGACCATACGTTCCACCACGCTGCGCAAGCGAATCCACAGATCACCATGCGCTCTGGAGAACGACTCGCGCACGCTTTCATCGATCTGGCGCCGGATCCGGTCCTGTTCGTCGTTTGAGATACTCACGCGGAAATCGTCACCGCTGGGGATCGGCAGGATCTCCACGCGCAATTGGAACTTCTTCCGCACGTTCTCGCTCGTGGGATAGTCTTCTTCGCGGAACAGCCCGTTTAGCTGCAGCTTGGCCGCTTCCACATACAGCGGATACTCGCAAATGAAATCGCCGGCAGCTTCATTGAAATCAGATTGGAAGTGCCTCATCTTCTCGGCATGATCGAAGTACAACTCCGATGGAAGAATGCGATACCCCTCGTCCGTCCAGGGCAATGTCAGCTGGTAATGATATTGCCGAATTTCACCGGCAAGCTTGCGGATGGCTTCCAGCTTTTGGGCGTGATTGAGGAGCTGCTTGTTGTAGCGCCCCGAGCTCTCGGGAGCGTTGTGCTTAGTGGCTACCTCCTGGCTGACCT
>JBBRRB010000179.1:0-3308 GCA_038225555.1 Bryobacterales bacterium | reverse complement strand
GGCGGTCAGAGGGTTCGAGTACGCCTTCCCAAAACCATCAACGGCTATGTCCGGTTTGACGAAGAGCAGCGTGCATGGCTGGTCGAACGAATCGTCAATACGGAAGGTCCCGATGGAACGAAGAAAGTATTTCTCTTCCAGTACAAGGGCAAGAGGAACATTATCTTCGAAAACACGAGTGCTCCGGCAGCAATGGAGAACTCCTAACCGGCAAGGAGAAGCTGACGCCATTGGCTCGGCTTCTCCTTTCCTTTTGTACCCACAGTGCGCCCAAGGAGGCCGCTATGAAGATGTTGATGACCCTACCATTTGCCTTGGCAGCGGCCGTAGCCGGTGCGCAAACAACCAGCCAAAGCCAGATCCGCCACGTCGAGACGTCGTTGAATCATCTCACCGTGATCGAGTTCGGTGAACCTGTCACGACGCTTGCGATTGCGGATACCTACAGTTTCCAGGTTGAGCGGCATGATGACAAGGTCTTCGTGAAGCCTCTGCGGGAAGGGGTCTCGACCAATCTCTTTGTGTGGACCGCCTCCCGGGAACTGAGTTACGAGCTGGACCCCGCCGGGCAGCTTGCCTCGATGGATGTGTTGATCCGCACCGAATCGCTCCCGCATTCGGCTGGAAGCACCGCATCAGAACCCAGCGATGCGGAGATCCACAAGATCGCATCCCTGGTCCTGACGCAGGCCATGATGAGCGCCGAAGTCATATCGAACGACAACCATAAGCAAGTTTCGGATCGCGTTTTGGTTGTGCTGGATCAGGTTTATCGCTCAAAAGATCAGCTCTACATTCGGTACTCGATCAGCAATCGAACCAAGGCTCCGTTCCGCCTCACAACTCCTGACGTTTATGAGCCCACCCCTACACAACAGCCGATCTCTATCGTGGGCCTGCGGAACCATCAGCTCTCGCCGGAGACCTTCGCGTCGTTCAAAGCGAAGCCAGGTTCGAGCCTCGTGGTCATGCAAGCGGCATCGGCGACCAAAGATTTGGCTCCGGGACAGAAGACGACAGGCGTGATCAGCATTCGGAGTAGTGCCGGGAGTTTGCCGCAGCTTTATCAACTCAACTTCGGCACAGACCAGAATGCTCCGCTCACCGTAGCGGGCGTGCTGTAGTTGTGGACGCCCAAGGGCATGTCTTGCCGAAAGAGATCCGGGCGGCGCTCCGGTTGGTCTACCGCGAAGATCCTGAGTCGAACCTCCAGAAGGCTCTGCTTCGCGTTCTCGCAGACGACCTGAAGCCGATCGATGAGAAGGGGCGCTGGAAGCCCAGTCCGCTTCTGCTTCTCATAGCCGTGCTCGTCTGCGCCCTCATTGGAGTCTTCCTCTACTTCACTTTGGGAGCACACGCATGAGTCCCGCCTACGATGCCCCACCCCGCCGCAATCCTTCCGGACCGGAAGATCTCGTTGGTGTCCTCGTCCTGCTTGGTTGCGCTTTGCTGGCCTTCTGCTGGTACGTCGCCGTCTCACGGCTCCATCTCCGCAACGCACAGTGTCTCGAAATCTTCATGGATTTTGCTGTCCTGTTCTTCGGTGCGGGATTGATCGTTGCCCAGCTCGCCGGTCGGCGAACCAAGCGCGAAGAGAACTGGCCGCACCCGCCCGTCTACGTTCCGGGGACGCCAGACCGGTCCCATGCTCGGAACGCGAACCAGAGTGCCGCAACGCTGCTGGGCTATAACGTGCACAAAGAACCCTGGCTATGGCCTGATGCTGTGCGGTTGAAGCACGGCGTGATCGTGGGCGGCACGGGTGCGGGCAAATCGACTTTCCTCGAAAACATCATCGCGCAGGACCTCCAGCGCACATTTGGCTGCCGCAAAATGCCGATGATCATCTTCGACGGCAAGGGTGAACGGGACTTCCTGGACCGGCTCTTGCCGCATATCGAAGCCGCGGGCCGGCTGCAAGACCTCCGCGTTCTCGATCCGACGCACCCTTCGGAATCTGTCCGCTACAACCCCTTCTATGCGCTCGATGACGCGTATCAGGAGCATGTCAATTTCATCTTTCGTTCGTTTGGACTGCGCGAGGACTTCTTCAAGGGACACCAGGAGGCGTATCTCTCGGACCTTGTACGCGTCCTGCAGTACACCGGCAAGCTCTTCAATGTGTACGACGTGCTTGTCATGGCTCTCGACGAGAATGTCCTACAAGAGCAGATAGGCATCGCCAAGACCAGACTTGGCACTCTGCCCGGCATCTCCGCCCAGCAGCGCTTGAACTTCGAGATGTCCGTCCGAATGCTGCGAAGATCGCTCGCCGACCGGGAGCGAGTCGAGAAAATTCAGGGTCTGCTCAACGAATTGCTCAGCTTCCTTGAGGATGAACTCTCGGTTGTCACCGGTTCTTATCAGGACCTGCTGACGTTGGATGACGTGTTCGAGAAGGATCTTATCCTCTTCGTATCCCTGAACACGAACCGTAACCAGCGCGCCGTGGAAGCACTCGGTAAGATCCTCCTCCAGAACATTCAGCTTATGGTTGGTAAGCGCTACGCCCGCGCCTCAACTGATCGGCAGGCGGACGAGCCAATGCTGTCCGTCATCCTGGATGAATTTGCACCGTTTGCGTACCCGGGCTTCACTCAGGTTCTGCAGACGGCTCGCGGTGCCAAAGTCTCTTTCCTCTTCTCGTTCCAGAGCCTGCCGCAACTGCAACGCGTCAGCCAGGCGTTCTCGGACGAGGTATCTTCCGCACCCGGCACCAAGATGATCATGAACGTTTCCGAAGAGAATACGGCGCAGTGGTTCTTGAAGGCATCCGCCAAGATCGCGACCAAGCGTCGCAGTCTGTCCGTGCGCCGGACTGGGATTTTCTCAACCAAATACACCGAGGTTGGTACAGGAAGCGAGAGCGAGATTAAGGAGACGAGAGCGCGAGAAGAGCACATCAAGAATCTTCCCGTAGGCCAGATGGAGATCCTGATGGTCGATAACCGGGAAGGCACCCGCTACTCTCATCTGCACGTTCGCCGTGCTCCGAGCTTCCGGTTGGAAGGCTTATCGCCGCGGCTCTATCCCAAGATGCAGAGCTATCTCGATCCGACGGTCGGAGTGAATTTGCGCTTCCAGGAGGTCGAAAACCGGAAGCAAAGGCGCCGTAGGACGGCCGGTATCTCTCTTGAGAACTCCATTGGAGAGCGCGCATGAAATGTTCATACTCCATCCGTGTCCTAATCGCTCTGACATTGACCTGTCCGATCGCGGTCAGCAGTACTGCACAATCTCAGGCGCAAGCGCCTGTAGCGCCGCAACATCCTCCACATAAACCGCAGGGCTTCTTTGACTACGCACTC
>JBBRRB010000178.1:0-3320 GCA_038225555.1 Bryobacterales bacterium | reverse complement strand
TGTGACTCCCATGCCCAATGGAAGCGGTTCGATCAATGTACAGCGGCTCATCGCGGAAGTCGCGGCGCGGCACAAACTTCTTCTCGATCCCGATGACCCTGCACTCGCCCTGGTCACGATGAACCAGCTTATTCTTGACGCCTCTCTTGAGGCCGTCCACGAGCAGATCCGCGTAACGATCACGGAATTCCACGCATCTATACAGAAAGCGGAGAAGCGTGCGGGAACCATGTTGGCGCAAACAGTGAAAGAATCGGCGGTCCAGATGCAGGCGGGCTTGCAGAGCGATATTCACGTCGCCGGGCTGAAGGCCCGCGAGATTGTGCATCTGCTGAACGAGGCGCACCGTCGTCCGGCACTCATTCGTTGGTCCGCTACGGGGCTACTGGCCGGTGCATTGCTTTTCGGCGGCGGCGTTTGGCTTGGGACGTTGCTGAGATAGGAGGTTGGGTATGTGGATATTGGTTTTCCTATTGAACTTACTGGGGCGGAAGAGATTCCTGCAGTTCCTCGCCGGATGGGTACTCATCATGCTCTTCTTCCTGTACTGCTTCGTACATGAAGCCTTCGACCAGCCGGGACCAACACAACGCGCGATGATCCCGCACATGCAACGTCCGCTAGTGAAGCGTGCGCCTGCATTTGTTCCGGAGCATTAACGCCCGCGTTCGATCGTATCCAGCGCCTTTTTGATGGTCCGAGCCACATAGTCCTCCTGGCGTCGCTCGTTCCCTTTGTGGGACAGATCGCGCGACTGGATCATACTCTCGACCTCGTCAACACTGGCACCGTGGGATAGAGCGTACACCGCGTAAGCAAGATCGATTCGCGTTCCATCTCCGCCGTAACGAACGTCCGCGCGGAACACATCGATACTCTTCAGTTCCTGCGGGCGGAGTGCGCCAGCCTGGCCGAGTTGCCTGCTTCTCCAGTGTTCTCTCTTGGCATGCTGTCGTTCCAGATCGCTCTTCACGCCGGCCAAGAACTGCTTCGCTTCTGGATATATGCCGCCGGTTGCCTCGATCAACCGCACGTACGGATACAGTCCCGTGCTTGAATCGAGGTATTTTACCTTCCGGTTCGTGAACCCGGCCAACCGTCCAAAGTGACGCCAGTCGGCTGCGCCGCGATCACCGCCGAATTTCTCCGCCAAAGCCCGCGCGGTTGCCGTGCTCAATTCCTTGGTGAGCGATTCGGAGTGCTTCAGCCAAGCCTGGCAATTACCCGGCGACGTTTCCACAATGACGGCTGGATTGAAGCCAGTCTGTTTCATCGCCGAAATTGCATCCGCCGTCAGATCATCCACCATGCTGAGATCATGCTGACCCTTGGGTCGAACATAGATGTTTCGTCCTTCGCGATTCTGGTGACGCAACCACGGCACGGATTTGCTGATCGTCCCGGCATCCCAGACACGCGGGATCATGACCGGGTGGCTCTCCCCGGCATCTGGGTCGTAAAGCCCCACCTCAAGCAGTTCGGAACCCATCGCAACGATTTGCTGCTGGACTGCTGCTGCGGTCTTGCCCGCCGACGGGTTCGATTGTCGCCATCTCTCACCCAAAGTATTCATGCGACAGACAGTCCTTACTAAAAAGGAAACGGCAAGGACGGTCAGGGACGTGAAAAGCAAGGATTGACTACAAGTTGCTCTCTGCTGCGAGTCGATCTCGCTCAAAATAGGATTGTGCCGATCGACACTCTCAAGTTCGTGATTGATCTACCCCGCCAAGGGAATTTGCTCGCCGACGATGCCCTTCAAGACGTAGACACATTGGCGGCGTCGGTGCAGCGTGTGGCCGTCGAGGAGTATTTCGCACCCTCGGCCGCCGCGGCTGCCGCCTGGCTCGTCAGGCTGGCTCATCAAAACGCCGCTCTGGAATCCGAAGAGCGGTATGTCTTGCCGCGTCTTTCTCCCAGGCCCCGCCTGCTTTGCTTCCGTGGGCAGGCTGCGAAGTACTCGATGTTTGCCCCCAGTCTTTCGCGCTTCGATCTTCTTCGCAAGAGGCACCATCAAAGGGCAGTGGCCTGGATGCATATCGCGCTTCAGTTGTGGGCAAACACGACTTTTCGATTCAGCAGTGCGAGCGACGATGGCTGGTGGAAAGGCAGACCATATGTGTTGGATCGGGCGGAAGAAGTGGACCCAGTCGCTCAGCACTACGGCTTGGGAACGAACCTGATTGATTGGACCTGGGACCCCGTTGTGGCCGCTTGTTTTGCTACCCATCGGCTCGATGTGAGTTCCGAAGCCCTAGTTGAACGAACGGGCCGAGTGTATATCAGGGCCATTCACCCGGAGGCCAAATCGCAGGCCATGTTACCGCCCAGCTTCGCAACAAGGATTTGGCATCAACGCGGAGCCTTCCAATGGCAACCTGATCCCGACAGCGTGGGCGCAATTGCCGAGCAACTGGCACCGCTTGGACAACTAATCCCCGCGCGCCAAGCAGTCACTAGCTATCCGAGCGTGTCTTTCCCGTGCTCCCACGAAGATATAGACTACGCCTCCGACCGAATTGCACAACTCGTTTTGAAGAACGATCCCCTTCAGCTACTTGCCGATTGGTCCCTTAGTGTTGCGGGGATTGTGGCTGATGCTCCTGCAAAAAGCCTTGCACTTTCACCAACGCTTGAAGCCCTAGTCGACTACTTGCCGCACGAAGTGATTGTGCAGTACCAGGCGATTCTCGTGTCTTCTGGCAAGACCGAGGAGGACCCACAGCTAATGATCGACTACGTGGACTCCGTCGCCCTAAGGCAAACATCTTCCGGGAGACAATACGACGCGTCGGGACTTTACTTGCTCGCAAAAGCGATGACAGATCGCCACTGTCTTTGTCAATCGCCGACAGACGAGAGAACCTCCGTTCTTTCAACGCTCCAGCAATTCATGTCGAAGCCAGAGTATTTCTGGTCGCTCGCAATGGATGGGCATCTTGGCGAACCGCCCCTCTGGTCCGGCGCCGCCCGTGGAGAGTCCTGAAAACCGCTTGGGTCGATCAGGCCCTTCTTCCCAGAGCCAAAGGCTCGAATCGATTCGAGTGTTTAGAATGGTGGTGATTCGAAAGGAACGCTATGGTTATCGAAATAACGGGAATCGTGGGACGCACACGGACCGAACCCGAGCGCGCCGTTGTTGCCTTGGGAGAAACGGTACGGTGGGTCATCCGCGCTGGTGCCAGCGGCGTGAAGTCGATTGAGTGGCAGGTATATTTCAGCCGCGGCAGCCCGTTCAAGGAACATTCCTGGAAGCTGACGACCGAGGGTGGCTCTGAGAACGACGCCGCGCACGCTGGGGTAATCGATGCCGGCGAAGC
>JBBRRB010000177.1:0-3363 GCA_038225555.1 Bryobacterales bacterium | reverse complement strand
CCTCGGCGGTCACCTCAAAAGCGGCCAGTTGTGGTCACTTCAAAACCGGCCAGTTGCAAGCGTCAAGTCAGGACAAAATAGTTATACCTCGCCAACCGGTTTCCCGGCAAGTATTTTCGATTGGAGTAACACTTCCGGGTTGGCCGGACTGGACCACTTGGCAAAAAATACCCCGCTAGGCGATCTTTGCCTTTAGAACCGCGAGGACGTCGCGCCGGAGAGGTTGGAACCGTCCCCAAGCCCTATCCCCTCCTTTCCAATGATAGGTACCCGTGATGGTGATGTGTTCCCAACCCAAAGGGGAGATATGGGACAGATGCTCTTCAGGAACAACGATCCCCTCTTGTTGTAACAGTTTGAGTGCGTGGTCCAGATAAGCCGTGTTCCACAAAGTGATGGCCGCGACGACCAGATTGAGGGCCATCGCATCGAGATCCTGGTCCAGTTGGGTGCGGTCACTGACGGACCCGCGCCGATAGAAGCGGATGGCCCGCTTCAGCGTGTGATGAGCCTCTCCTTTATTGAGCCCAATCGTGACACGCCGACGCAGTGCGGGATCTTGCAGCCACTCCAACGTGAACAACGACCGTTCGACGCGGCCGATCTCACGCATCGCCACAAATAGGTGATTCTGTCGCGGATGGCCGGCGAGCTTGCTGACCAGCAACGACGGGCTTACCGTGCCCTGCCGGAGTGAAGTGACCAGCCGGGTTACATCATCCCAGTGCTCGCGAATCGTTCGCACGTGAATGCGCCCGCCCATCAGCGGTTTGATGCCGTCGTACTGAGCGGATTTGTCGAAATAGAAAATGCGGTGATCGGACAGGCCCCGGATCCGCGGCGCGAAGCGGAAGCCAAGTAAATGGCAAAGGGCGAAGATGTGGTCCGTGTAGCCGGAGGTGTCCGTGTAGTGCTCCTCGATCTGAAGATCGGTCTGATGGTTGAGCAAACCATCCAAAACGTGCGTGGCGTCGCGCACCGTGGAACTGATCGCCCTGACATGGAATGGCGAATATCGATCCGAGACATGAGTGTAGAACATCACTACCGGATCGCGGCCATACTTGGCGTTTACCTGAGCGATTACGGGCTTGCGGAAAGCAATTGGAAAGGCCTGCCCATCAGACGAAGACGTACTTCCACTACCCCAACGGGAAGCGAGCGGGATGTTTCCCTGCAGCTTGATTATCGCCGCCAGAGCCCGAGTATAGTTGGGTCCGCGGATGTACCAGTCTTCGATCCAGGCCAGACGATCGGCGGTGTATTTATGGGTGGCGTCAGCCATCCTCGTTTTGCCAAGGTTGGTGGCGTCGGCCAACACGGCGGTGAGTAAGCCTGTTCGATCTGGCGCGGGCTGACCGGTGTAGAGGTGCGTGAACGCCTTGGTGAAGTGAGTCCATCCATCCACTTCTTCCAACAGTTGAGTCAAGTGGATGCGGGGCAGGAGCGTATAGACTCTCTCGGCCCACTTCTCGCTTTCCTCCGGACCGGATCGGGTCAGCGGCGAGATCACCAATTGAGTTCCCTCCATTCGCGCTTCCGGGAGCAGGTGATGACGGGCCATCTCGGATACCTTTTTCAACTCCTGATCGAGAAGCGCTTTCCTCTTATTCAAATAGGTTTCGCAATCGAGCGAGGGTTCGGCTTGTGCCAGGAGTTTCTCTTTGCTTTGAGCCCAAACGGAGGGTTCAATTAGGTAGCTGTCGAACTTGCGGTAGCGTCGGCTGCCTTGCACCCAGATGTCACCCGACTTAAGCCTGAGGCTAAGCTCTGAGAGTGCGCACAACTCGTAGTAGCAGCGGTCGATGCCGCTATCCTTGAAGACAAATGGCATCCACTTCGGCTTGACGAAAGTGCGTGGCGCGCCCTCGGGAATCTCGGTCCGGTCCTGGCGATTCATTTCACGCAGCGTATCCAAAGCTTTTAACAGCGGTTTCTGCGCCGGAACCGCTTCGAACTGAAAAGTCTCGAGGAATTTCGGCGTGTACTGACGGAAGTGGGGGAACTGTGCGCGGAAATCCTGAAAGTTGGATCCATCCAGGGGCCTGGCCAAGCGTCCAGCTTCGTGCCCATCCACCTCCAAAGCATCCCAGGCGAACTCCTTCTCAATGGCTGCGTCCAGGCTGCGGCCTTCTTTGTGAGCCTGGGAAATGACAGCCGTGAGCCGCGAGTAATTGTGAAGCTTCTGGTTCACATTTGGACCCTGTTGAAGAAAACCGGTCCACTGCTTGTTTTCGGATTTGCGAAACATGCGGCCGATTAATCGGCGGTGGAAGTCCATCGATCGATCAGTCAGCTCTTCGGCTACGTACAGCAGGAAGGCGGCCAGGATTGCGTAGCGTTTCTCTGGAGCGAAGCGGCGGAAATGGGCAACACTGTGGCGGCCACCGCGGGCCGCCAACTGATCGATCCGGTTCTGCGCAATTCCCTCAGCCAGCTCCCCTGGGATTCCCGAGCCTCGAACCCAGTTTAATCGCTGCATCAAGTCAAGGATCCCGGCTGCCGAGCACGACCGTGGAACGTGCCGCAGCCAGCCAAGAAGACTCCCCCGCGAGGGTCCCAAAACGAGCAGTTTGTTGAGCTCCGTCCTATGATTCTCCTCCAGCCGGCTGAACAATCGCCAGTAGATATCGCGTTCGACTTTACTTCGAACCGATCGGACAACAGATTCCAAAGTGGCCAGGGCTGGCAGGATTACCCGGCGTTCGCGAAGCCACTCCATGGCCGATTCCACCAGCGTGAACGCGGAATCGGTAGACAACGCCTCGCTTTCTAAGTGCATCCGCAAGAGGGGAGAGTGTGCCGGTCCGTATTGCCGAAAGCGATACTCCTTGATGATGAGTAATTGGTGTTCCTGCCGGGTGTTGTCACGCTTGGCGTAATCGGCGAACTCGGCCGTGTCGGCCCCAAACTGCTGTCCTACATACTTAAGCAGATTAGGCGGTGGCGGCTCATCCGCTTTCAGTGGCCAGCCCGGGTAACGCAGCAAGCAGAGTTGAACCGCGTATCCCAGGCGGTTGTGCTCGCGCCGCCGTCCGTTGATGCGTTTGATATCTTCTTCTGACAAAAGCCAGTAGCGGACCATCTCGCGATGCGAGAGAGCGTAGTGGCCCGTCAACAGTCGTTGGCGTTGCTGTTCGGTGACTTGGTTGGCGGCGGACATCCCGCCATGATCCCAAAGCTGACATCGGGCTTTCCTCGGGTCCCGCTTCGCTTAGCGGGGTATTTTTGCCAAGTGGTCCAGTCCGGCCCTTGTTGATCATGCGAATTGTCTCGATTCCCTGTAGCGTCTTCCAGGCAGTCCGGAACGAGCCGTAACCCATAGCCAGTCGGGCGCGCCGCTTGACTGTGCGATTGTCTTTG
>JBBRRB010000176.1:0-3381 GCA_038225555.1 Bryobacterales bacterium | reverse complement strand
TCTTCCAGCGCTGAGACCCAGCTATTATCCCGCTCGATCACCCGATCCGCGAACACTTCAACAGATTCAACGTACTGTATCCGGCCCTCCCGGATCATTTCGCGGTTGTACTTTCTGACGAAAGCCCAAAACAAATAAGATTCAAGATTACGAATATGATTCCGCCGAATTGCCCGCGAGACGCAATGACAAGCAGATTCGAGAATCTCTGCGGCTGGCGCAGGATCTTGCGCGTGATACCGAAGATGTTGGAGCACACGCGTCCAGATCCGGTGGGCGGCCTGAATCACCTCCCGGCTGACGAGTTTGCCGTTTTCATCAGTCCCGCTAATCCATAGCGGGGGGCTGACATTCACGTGCTCCATGAGACCACCGATTGCCTCCCGCCCCAGGACTAGGCGCGAAAGGGGACTTCAAGCCCCAACATATCAAAAGAGACCGGGCGGATGGCAGACCTCAAAAACTATTTGAGATAGCGACGAAGCTTTCCGCAACCCATTCTTTACACATGAGTTCCGAACGCGTTTTGAGGTTTTGCCGCCTCAAAGCCTCTTTCATGCAGGAGGCGGCGTTCTTATGATTCGCTGGGCAAAGTGTCGGCATAATTTCCTCTTTCGGGTGGCAGTCCTTATCCCTGCTCTTGCAATCCTTACGTTCGGTCAAGTTCCCACGGGAAGTCTCGGAGGTACGGTCCTCGACGAGTCGGAGGCCGTGATTCCAGATGCAAAGGTTACCGTCACCAATCAAGAGACGGCTTTCCAACGATTGGTTACCTCCGGCAAGGACGGTATGTTCCTGGTGCCAGGCCTGCCGGCGGGTCCCTACGAAGTCAGAGCAGAAGCAAAGGGATTTCGCACGCTCATTCAGACCACCACGGTCCGGACAGGAAACAGCAGCCGAGTCGAACTGCTCCTTCCGATTGGGGTGCTTCAGCAGCTTGTCGAGGCGATCGACCGAATTCCACCCCTCGATTATGACAAGCATGGGATTGCCGGCGTCGTGTCACGATTCCAAATCGAGAACCTGCCGCTCAACGGCAGGGAGTTTCTACGACTCGCCATACTTGAACCCGGCGTGACAGCAGCGCCATCGGCGGGGTACTTCTCCCGCCAATTTGACGTCTCGTTTATGAGCGCGCCCGCAGAGCGAACGCGGACTACGATGGACGGCGGTCCGATCTATGGCCCAGCGACTGGAGGAACTCCTCAGAATTTCTCGCAGGAAGTCGTCCGGGAATTCCAAATCTCCACTGTGAACTTTGATCTGAGCACCGGATTGACAGGATCGGGAGCGATCAACGTGGCTACACGTTACGGAGGGAACGATTACCACGGCAGCGGATTCTTCTTTTTCCGCGACCACAACATGGCAGCGTATCCGGCATTGCGCCGCGAGCCCACGAATCAGAATCCGTTCTTCGCACGACGGCAGGCAGGCTTTCACTTCGGAGGACCGCTCAAGAAGGATCGCCTCTTCTTTTTCACCACCTTCGAACATCTAAATCAAGATGGTGCGGTCACTATCCAATCTCGGACTCCGGAACTTTCGGGTCTAGGCGGAATCTTTCCCAGTAACCTCACTGGCAACCAAGTCACGGCGCGTCTCGATGCCCGGATCAATGAGACGAACAGCTTCTTCCTACGCTATTCGCATGACGGCAACAACGGCCTTATCCCGGGAACGGGAACCGGCAGCCTCCCATCGAATTGGAGTGTGAACAGCAATTGGGCGGATCAAAGCATCGGCTCCTTGACCACTGCGCTGCGCCCCAATCTGACAAATGAGTTGCGGTTCTCCTATTGGTACTGGCACACGCGAAATCTGCCACCGACCCGCGCACAGTGTCCGGGCGAGTGCATCGGATTAGGATTGCCGCAGATCGGCATTCTTGGCACCGATTTCATGGTTGGAAACTACCCCTTGGTACCACAGGGCGGAGACTCCCGTCGCTATCACACTGCCGACAACATGACGTGGCAGAAGGGGCGGCATCAATTGCGCTTCGGATTCGAGTGGCAATTCGACCGAAGCAATGGGTTTCTGACCCTTTTTGAACCCGCAGCGATGGTGTTGTATTCGCCTCAAATCGTGCAGGCGTTCAACGCAGATCCACGCGTGCCGGCCCAGGCCCGGATTCCCATTCCCTCTTCATTCCGCACTCTTAACGATATCTTGCAACTGCCGTTGCTCGGGGCTTCTATTGGATTTGGCGATCCTCGCCAGCCGCCGTCGTTTAATGCTGATGACGCGAGGAATGACCACGTCATGCGGTTCTACTGGCAGGATCGGTGGCGCATTCGACCGCGGTTCAATCTTAACTACGGTCTTGCGTACCACTATCAAACGAATCTGACGAACCACGATTTGAGCAAGCCTGACTACCTATCTCCGCTTCTCGGCTCCGCTGGGTTGGCACCTACGAAGAGGGATGGAAACAACTTTGCCCCGTCGCTGGGGCTCGTTTGGGCGGCTACACGTGATCACAAAACTGTATTGCGAGCAGGCGCTGGCGTCTACTATGAATTGCCCCTGTCCTCGACGCGTCTGTTAGAACGCTCAATAATCGGCCCCCTAGGAACGGGCCGAGTTGTTGTTGACGGATCACTTATTCCGAATCCCATCCCAGGCCTTCCCACAGTCCCTCTCGGGAGCCCGCTAAACTTTCAGACTGGGCCGACGCAGTTTACGGGCGCAAATCTTCTCGCGATTCTGCCAGGCGTTCGAGCCAACCTCACTCGACAGTTCGGCAATCCGGACAACACCAACCTCGCTATCAGAAACATTGACGTGTTCAAGCAGGGTAGCGGCATACTGGCGCAGGATTTCGTATCGCCCTATTCAGTGCACGTCAATGTTGGAATACAGCGGGAGATCTCACCGGATCTCGTCCTCAGCGCGGATTTTGTACTGCGCCGCTTCGTTCATATGGACACCGGAGCCATCGACTTCAATCGATGGAACAGTGTTAACGGACCCGTAATTCCAGCATGCGTCGGACAGCAGGCGCTTGACCCAAAGGCGCGTTGCTCGACCGGACCAATCGAGGTCCAGCTGAGCGCTGGCAATTCACGGTACGCAGGGTTACTGATCAAGCTAGATCGCCGGTGGTCTCGACGATTCCAATTTACGGCCGCTTATGCCTTGGCGAGCAGTGTCGGATTGAACCGGATCATCAGCAATGACAATTGGTTCGAAAGTTACGGGCCGACGGCAGGTGATCGACGGCACTCCCTCACCGTTTCAGGCATCGTCGATCTGCCTTGGGGCCTTCGATTGTCCTCAATCTCGACTTTTCTAAGCAAGCCTCCTTTCCGTGCACAAGTCGCCGGGATTGATTTCAACGGAGATGGAACCATTAACGATCTGTTGCCCGGGACGAAG
>JBBRRB010000175.1:0-3395 GCA_038225555.1 Bryobacterales bacterium | reverse complement strand
TGCGGGAACTCGCACGGCGTGCGCCTGCGGTTTGAGACGGCGCGGTGATAGCATCGAGTTATGCCTGCCCTGGACCGTCTTGTTCAGCCATTGCGGGCCGGTGAACAACTCTCTCAGGAAGAATTCCTAAGACGTTGGGAGGCGCTGCCGTCGCTGAAGCACGCCGAACTGATTCAAGGGAGAGTGTTTCTGCCGTCGCCCGTCAGCAATCCCCATAGCCAGATGCATTTTCCGATGTCTTTTTGGACCACCCATTACGTCATGCTCACCCCAGGATGCGATGGAGGACTCGAAGGTACTTGGTTGATGTTGGAGGATGTTCCGCAGCCGGATATCGCTATTGTGATTCTCCCGGAGTACGGCGGGCAATCGCGGATCAAGGGACTGTACAGCGCGGGCGCCCCGGAGCTTGTGGTCGAAATTTGCCTATCGAGTAAGTCTCGCGACCTCGGCCCGAAACTCGAATTGTATCGTCAGGCGGGCGTGCAGGAGTATCTCACCGTAATTGTGCCGGCCTCGCGCGTGACTTGCCGATATCTGGACGGCGGTCAATATAGAGCCATCGAACCCGATAGCGCGGGGGTTCTTCGCTCCCGGGTCTTTCCCGGACTCTGGCTCGACGTGCCCGCCCTGTTCGCCAATGATAAGGCGCGGCTGTGGAACACTCTCCAGCAAGGCTTAAATGCGGAGGAGCATCGTGGGTTCGTCCGGGAGCTCGCGGCGCGCGCGCCTTCGGTCGAATGACTGCTCGGTAATAACATCGATCCGCGTGCGCGCCCTGCGGCTAGATCCTCTTAACCCCTGATATAATAGGTACTTAAACAGGAAAACATGGCTGACTCCGAAACTCCTCCTCAAGGTCCACCTGCGCGGCCCAGGCGGTCAAGATTCCGGTAGTTGGGATGAGCGGTATCACGACCGGTGAAGATGTCGCGGAGTTCATGGTTGCGGGCGCGAGCTGGAACTCTTTCTGAACCGGGAAAACATTCGCGGCGCGAGGCAATTGGCCGGAACGCTCAATCGGTAAGAGACATTCCACAATTCTCCCCTCTTAGGCGAGGGGCGCGACGTCTTACTCTTCGAGGGCGTGCGCGCTGGAGATGCCAGTTCTCAACAACGGGCGTGATTACGACCGAGTGCCGGAATGTCGGATGAGCGGTGACAAGCCGACTTGTGGGGCTAATTCCGCAACAGGAGCCCAGAGATCATCGTGTTCATGTTGACCCGTTCCATCAATGTCACTTGCACTTGGAGACGCGATACTGGCACAACCGGCATCGATACATTCAGTGAAAACGTCGGGCACCGAAGGCTCCTCCGCCGGCATGTCAGCCCGGTGGGGAACCTGCGAACTGTAGTAAAATCATAGGTTTTCCACCAGTTGGCAAAGGAATGGAACGCGGGCACAAGAATGGCGACCGAACCCACATTCGTAGCGATTGGCAGCGCAACGGACAAAATCAATGTCCGGTTAAGCTACCGAATCGTCGAGTTGTTCTCCGAGGGTCTATACGCCAGCCCGAACAAGGCAGTGGAGGAACTCGTTGCCAACGCCTTTGACGCAGGTGCCACGAATGTTCAGGTAATCCTCTCTCCGAATCTGCATGAGCAGGATGCCACCATTGTCGTCATCGACGATGGCGGGGGAATGGGAGTCGAGGGCCTCAAGCAGCATTGGCTCATCGGCATCAGCAATAAACGTCGTCTAGCAGGCTGCTGAAAAAGTAAGTTCTTGCGATATTTGCCCTGGTCTTCGAGAACATAACGAATTAATATTGTTTTATGCGTGGCGACGATCTTCACCAATCCGGCATGTTCAGTTATCTGTCTCCCGAGGAGCGCGTACCCGAGAACCATCCGTTGCGTGTGGTACGCACCATGACGGATGCCATTCTGAAGCAGTTATCGAGTCGCTTTGAAAAGATGTACTCGGCGATAGGACGGCCATCCATCGCTCCCGAGAAGCTATTGCGCGCTCTGCTGTTGCAGGTGTTCTACACCATTCGCAGTGAGCGGCTGCTGATGGAACAGTTGAACTATAACCTTCTGTTCCGGTGGTTTGTGGGACTGAACATGGACGAAGAGGTGTGGGTCCCTACAGTGTTCAGCAAAAACCGGGATCGGCTACTCGATGCGGATATCGCCAGCATCTTCTTTACAAAGGTTTTGGAACAAGCCAGCGCTTTGGAATTGGTTTCCGACGAGCACTTCACGGTGGATGGCACGTTGCTGGAAGCGTGGGCGAGCCTGAAGAGCTTCAAGAAGGTGGACATTGCAGGCGAGCAGACGCCACCCGACGATCCGGGCAATCCGACCGTGGATTTCCATGGCGAAAAGCGCAGCAACAAAACCCACTCTTCGACGACCGATCCCGACGCGCTGTTGGCCCGGAAAGGGGCGGGCAAAGAGGCGAAAATGAGCTACGCGGGCCATGTGCTCATGGAAAACCGCAATGGCTTGGTCATGCAGGCCACCGTAACGCAGGCCAATGGAACCGCGGAACGGGATGCGGCGTTGACGATGGCTGAACAGATTTCCGGGGAGGGGCGCGTGACGCTGG
The DNA here is from genome assembly GCA_038225555.1 of Bryobacterales bacterium. Classification (GTDB taxonomy): domain Bacteria; phylum Acidobacteriota; class Terriglobia; order Bryobacterales; family Bryobacteraceae; genus JANXQZ01. The sequence continues at coordinate 835 of JBBRRB010000175.1, read as the reverse complement.
GAGCCGATAAAAATTACGACACGGCCGATTTTGTACAGGAGTTGCGAGCCATGGAGGTAACGCCACACGTCTCGCAGAACAATAAGAACCGGCGCAGTGCGATCGATGGCCGTACGACGAGGCATCCGGGCTACGCGGTCAGTCAGAAGAAGCGAAAGCGAGTGGAAGAAATTTTCGGATGGATGAAGACGGTGGGCGGGATGAGGAAGCTGCATCATCGTGGATTGAAGTTGGTGGAATGGATGTTTATTTTGACCACGGCGGCTTACAACCTGATTCGCATCCGCAACCTGGCCGGGGCAGTTCGTTGAGTAGCTTGGGGAGTAGTGTGTCTAAATCCGATCCAGGGTACAAAATGCACTCACGCATGACGAATATCTAGCGCCCTGGGCCGCAACGGTCAATTTATCTGAATAAACTCGTAGCGAGTAGGTCGGTTCTTTGATTCACTTAGTTTTTCAGCACCCTGCTAGACTGTACTTGGCCTACATCGCGGCGATCTGCTGTTTCGGTTTGAAGCCTCGAATGACAATTGAGATTGCTGGGGGTGAGCGGCGCCTGGACCGTATTATCCAATTAATCCGGCACTGCCGCTACTCGTTTCACGACCTTTCACGGATCGAGTTGGATACTCACCGGCCCTCCACGCCACGGTTCAACATGCCGTTCGAACTCGGCTTAACAGTTATGCACGCATCCAACGATCCCTCTCGACACACTTGGTACGCCTTCGAGGCGAGGTCTCGGCGCATCCAGAAATCGCTCAGCGACCTCAGTGGAACCGACGTATATATCCACAAGGGATCTGCTAAAGGCGTTATGCGCGAAGTTGGCA
>JBBRRB010000174.1:0-3432 GCA_038225555.1 Bryobacterales bacterium | reverse complement strand
TGTGTCGTGGATGCCTCCGAGTAGGGTAGCAAGCCCAGAAAACTAAACATTGGCCCGGAGGTTAAATTTGAGAAATCCGAGCCACCCGTTAGCAGCATCGACTCAGCGATTCGGACCCCAAGCAGGCGATCAAAGCCCAACCGAATGCAAATGGACGTGGGGTTCTGAGCAAAACACGCGGCCTAACAATTTGCCTTGATGACGAGAAGCCTTCTCATGCGCACAATTTCTTTTATGGGTGTGTATCCGGGCTCAAGTCGGCGTCTGGGAGATGTGCCTGCCAGAGTAGTGCCTGAGTCACGTTAGATCTCTATCGGAAGCGACACGGCGGAAAAGAGCCGAACAGCAGAGCGAAGCCGGGGCCGGGGCGCTTCGGATAGAGTCGTAAGAAGGAAACGGCTGGGGCGGCGTGCGAGATGCCGCTAGCTATGGGTTTTGAATGCCGATTTTTCCGGAGCGCCCTGAAGGAATGCAGGTTTGTGCGGAAGGCCGCGACCAAGATACTTAGCAACCGGGTCGGATTCGAGGTGAAACGTGAGCCCGGGAGCGGTGGCAAACATACTTTTTCTAGGAGTAGACACACTGCGAGCCAGGCGTTCCCGAAGACACACCCGCAGAGCCAGGAAGGAGGGAGGTCTAAGAGCTGTCAAGGCGTTCACCTCGTCGGTGTTGCTCCCCGGGGAGCTGATGGGCTGCGAGCCGTTCGATGACGCGCATCGATCCCTGACAGCGAGGGCAGAGCCAGAGAATGGAAGTCGTGGCAGGTGCGGTCGGGGTGGGAGGAGATACCGACAGCAAGCTGCGACAGAATGGAAGCATTGCGCCGCGCCGGCGATTGGCCAGCCAGCCGAAGTAGCGAATGCGGGGAAAGCCGCGGGGCAAGACATGCAGGAGGAATCGGCGTAGGAACTCTTCGAGAGTGAGCGTCATCATGCGTTGCTTGCCGTGGTGGGCGTAGTCCTTCCAGCGAAACTTCACCTGGGTATCGGTCACCTCAACCAGCCGGTGGTTGGAGATCGCCACGCGATGGGTGTAGCGGGCCAGATATTGCAGCACGTGTTGCGGCCCACCGAAAGGTTTCTTGGCATAGACGACCCAGTCCTGGCGGAACAGCGTACGCAAGAAAGCCGAGAACGCCTTCGGTTGAGCGAGTGCTCGGCATTCGCCGAAGAAGACGAGCTGGTTCTGGCCAAAGAGGCGCCGCAGTCCCGCCACAAACTTCCCGCGGAACACTCGGCTCAGCACATTCACCGGCAAGAAGAAGTGATTCGGAGTGCGGATCCAGTGTTGATGATCTGGCGATAGTCCGCCGCCGGGCACCACGCAGTGTATATGAGGATGCGGCTGCAGAGTCTGGCCCCAAGTATGCAGAATGCTCAGGAAGCCGATTTCGGCCCCGAGGTGTTTCGGGTCGCGAGCGACCTTGAGTAGTGTTGCGGCGCTGGTCTCGAACAGCAGCCTAAAGAGCACCCTCTTGTTCTGCCAGATCAGCGGAACCAAAGTGTGCGGCACGGTGAAGACCAGGTGATAGTAGTCCACCGGCAGCAGTTCTTGCTGGCGAGCGGCCAGCCACTTATCCCGAGCGTGGGTCTGGCACTTCGGGCAGTGGCGATTACGGCAGGAGTTATACGAGATGGCCTGATGGCCGCAGCGGTCACATCGGTCGCGGTGTCCCCCGAGCGCGGCCGTGCGGCAGCGTTCGATAGCACGGAGCACCTTCACCTGGGGCCAGGTCAAGGAGTCGCGATAGCGATCGAGGAATCGCCGTCCAGACCTGCCGATGATGTCAGCCACCTCCCAGGGTGGCCGCTTCACGCGGAGCGATTCTCCGGCGGTGAATGCCGATCGAACTCGCGCAGAGTGATCTGATCCAGCGGGTTGATGGCCGTGCGGAGATGCCGGCGCGACAGATGCAGATAGATCGCGGTGTCCTTTAAACACCTATGCCCCAGCAGCATCTGGATGGTGCGCAGATCCGTGCCCGCTTCCAGCAGGTGCGTCGCAAAGCAGTGCCGCAAGGTGTGCGGGCTGATGCGCTTGGTCAGACCCGCGCGGAGCGCCGCTTCGTGACAGGCGTTCCACACCGTCTTGTCGGAGATGGGCTTTTCTTCCGCGGTCGGCTCCTTGCGGGTCGGGAACAAGTACACCCGAGGCTTGATCTTCGCCGCCCGCCAGTACTCGCGCAATGCGTCGAGCACTTTCTGGGTCAGGGGCAGCTCCCGGTCGCGAGATCCCTTGCCTTGCTGGACATGCATCAACATGAGCGCGCTGTCGATGTCGCTCACCTTCAGATGGGCCAGTTCTGCGCGGCGCAATCCGGTGGCGTAGAGCAGCACCAGCATGGTCCGGTACAGTAGGTTTGGCGCTGCTTCGATCAGCCGAGTGACTTCCTCTGGACTCAGCACCACCGGCAGCTTCTTGGGGGTCTTGAGCAACGGAAGATCATAGAGGTCCAGATCCCGTCGCTTCAAGGTCTTCTTGTACAGAAATCGCAGCGCGCCCATGCGCAACGCGATCGTCCCAAGCGCCAGCTCCTTTTCCTGCAACAGGTGCAACTGAAACTGGCCGATCTCCTCGGCGCCCAGCAGCTCCGGGGACTTGTGAAAGTACTGCGCGAACTGCTCAACCGCGTGAATGTAGCCGCGAATGGTGTCGGCGCTGTAGTTGCGGCGCTGGAGCTCTTCCAGCATCCGTTGTCGTAGTGGGGTCACAGAAACTCCTTCCTGTGACGACGCTACTATCTATCCTCCCCACACCCACGCACCTGCGTCTGCCGCCCCAGCGGCTTCGTTCTCACGGGCAATCCGGAATGAATCGGATCGTGGAAGAGCAATCGACCAGCCCGTGGGTCACGGCGCGACTGGACCAGAATGTCGATCACGTCGCCGTCTTGGTCGACGACATGCCACAGATATTGCTGTTGGCCATTGATTCGAACCGGCCCTGGCATCGCTTCAACTCCCGGATATAGTCAAGACCGAATTTCTGACACCACAGCCGAATCGTCTCATACGATACGACGATTCCCCGCTCGGCGAGCAGATCCTCAACATCTCGGAGGCTCAAGCAAAATCGAGGGTAAGCCCAAATCATTTCGACAGGAAAACGATAGCCAGAGTACCGAGAGTGGTCGCTCTTCATCGCCCTAGTCTTTCAGGTTGCCGCCTAAGTCGACAATGCCCTACTAAGGTAAAGGCCTATTTTGAAGGCTAAAGCATTAGCTCTCGAGCGCCGATCAACCTCCTGTGTAGAAAATAACCGCCTTGAGAAAGGTTCCGCTCGGCAGTATAGGCGTATGTGTAACGCATCGCGGCGGAAAGTTTTGGAGATTGCCGTGACAAGTGCTGATACCACGCTGAATAGTTCCACGATCGAGTCCGCTAATACCGCGGACAAACAACCGTCGCTCGTCGCCGTCAGCGAAGAAAACTT
>JBBRRB010000173.1:0-3520 GCA_038225555.1 Bryobacterales bacterium | reverse complement strand
CATTGCTGCGCCGTTGAGGAACTTTCCGGTTTACGATACTTGGGGCGGCCGGGATTGTATGCTTGCGAACCCCTTTTTTTGTTCATGACGCGTTCCACTACTTTCCGCTTTTGAACCATCATACGGAAAGTTCCAGCGGTGTTAGACTAGCATGCTTCGCTTGCTCTCGCGTAAATCCCGCCGTGCTCAGTCCATCCGACACTTCATACCGTTCACTCAATCCGAGCCCCTCTGGCCGCGAACTCGACGAGGGCTATACCCCGACTCTATTTGAGCTTCGTTTTGCCGAGGAGCGAACGCGCGAGGCGGCCTCCTGCCTCGGCCTGCTGGTGCTGCTAAAAACGTTCCAGTGCCTCGGTTATTTTGTCAGGATCGCCGACGTTCCCAGTTCCATCGTTCGTTGCATCGCAAAGTCGGCCGGCGTTCAGCAGGTTCCCGATCTCACCGGGTATGACCACAAAACCGTTCGCACCAGCCACATGAATTTGATCCGGTCTTGGGTGGGCGTATCTGCCTTCAATCAAGAGGCAAGACGCGCGATGCTGAAGGCCTGCGTGGACATCTCGCGCGTTCGCGAAGATCTCGCCGATATCGTCAACTTCGCGATCGAGGAGTTGATCCGGCAAAAGTACGAGCTGCCGGCGTTCAGCGCACTGCTGCGTGGAGCAAGGACAGCTCGCGCGGCTGTCAACCGCGGGTACTATACACGCATTGCGAAAGCTCTGGATCCCGTCGTGAAGCAGCGGATCAATCAACTATTTGAGCGCTTACCGGAAAGCCGCCGCACCGGATGGGATGTCATCAAGAGCGAGCCGCGGCAGCCGACTGTAAAGGAAATCAGGCGTTTTGTGGAACATATGAGTTGGCTTCGAGCGCAGGCCGGCGAAGGTAACCCGCTTGCCGGGGTTCCGGCGGTGAAGCTAGACCGGTTCTTCGCCGAAGGACGCTCGTTGAACGCCGCCCGCATGAGCGAGCTGACCGAACACAAGCGTTACGCCGTTGCGGCAGCCGTCCTCTTCCACCAGCGCGCTACCGCCTTCGATGATGGGGCGCAAATGCTGGTCCGGCAGATGGGGAAAATCGGGCACTCTGCCGACGAGGCGCTGAAGGAGGCACAGGCTCAGTCCGTTCAGGGTGCCACGGAACTGGTCAAGACGTTGCGGGATGTAACGCTCGCCTATAGCGCGGGTGGCACGAGCGAACAGCGGTTGCTGGCCATTGGATCTTCTCTTCTCCCCAACCCCGATACGCTGCTACAGCGTTGTGAAGAGCATGTCGCTTTGACTGACGGAAACTTCGTGCACCACATGCCGGAGTTCTTTCGCAATCCCAGGACGGCACTGCTCCTGCTTCTGGAGAACCTGCAGTTGGAGTCAACATCCCAGGACACGAGGCTTCTGAAAGCCATCGCATTTCTAGCCGAACACAAATCGAGTCGATCCCAATCACTGCCAGTCATGCGAGATGAGACCGCCCCGGATGGATCATCACGGCAGATCGCTGCGCTGGATCTGTCGTTTGTCCCCGAGGACTGGTGGGAGCTGGTAACCGGCCATAAAAGGCGATCTGCAGAGGTTACCCATGTCGACCGGCGATATCTGGAGATGTGTGTTCTGCACCAGGTCTCCCAAGAACTGCAAGCAGGCGATTTGTGCGTTCCGCTGGGACAAAAGTTCGGCGATTATCGCCGCCACCTTATCTCTTTGGAAGACTACCAGCGCGAGGTCGTCACATACGGCGAGCAGATGAGCATTCCTATTGACGGGAAGGCATTCGTTGCCCGTCTCCAGGCCGAGCTGCGGGAAAAGTCGCGCACCACGGACGACGGCATCCTTGCCAATCCGCATATCCGCATCGAAAATGGGGCACCGATCCTCACCCCCGTGCGCGCTTATCCCGGCCCGGGCGGATTTCCGAAGTTCGAACAGCTCTTGAAGGAGCGGATGCCTCACGTCGACATCCTCGACGCGCTGATCGATACTGAACACTGGCTGAACTGGACCCGGTTCTTTGGACCGATCTCCGGCTTGGACACCAAAATCAAGCACCCACGCGAACGGTATGTGCTCGTCTCTTTCTGCTATGGTTGCAACCTCGGTCCGGTCCAGACCGCGCGATCGGTTCGGGGCACGGATCGCTTCAAGCTGGCCTTCATCAATCAACGGCACATTACCGAAAAGGATTTGAACGATTCCATCACTGCGGTGATCAATGCTTATGCGCAGTTTCCACTGCAACGTTTGTGGGGGCAGGGAAAGTCCGCCTCGGCGGACGGAATGAAGTGGGATCTCTATCCGCAGAATCTCATGTCCGAATACCACATCCGCTATGGCGGCTACGGCGGGATCGGGTATTACATGATCTCCGACTCCTATATTGCGTTGATGAGCCGTTTCACGACTTGCGGCTCCTGGGAGGGGCACTACATTCTGGATTTCCTGAAAGAAAACGAGTCTGAAGTCCGGCCGGACACAATCCACGCCGACACTCAAGGCCAGAGTACAGCCATCTTCGGGCTAGCTTACTTGTTGGGCATCCATCTTATGCCCCGCATCCGCGACTGGAAGGACCAAAAGTTCTTCCGCGCTTCGCCCGAGGAGAAGTACGAAAATATCGACGATCTCTTCAAGGGCAACGTGGATTGGCGTCTGATCGAGACCATGTTGCCAGACATGCTCCGAGTAGCAGTATCGATCAGAGCCGGAGCCATGCTGCCCTCCGACATACTTCGCCGCATGAATAGCCATAGCCGAAAGAACCGGCTTTACTTCGCTCTGCGGGAGCTCGGCCGCGTTGTAAGGACGCTATTCCTGCTGCGGTACATCGCGGAGCTCGATCTGCGGCACGACATTCAGACTGCAACGACGAAGAGCGAACGATTCAACAAGTTTGTGCAATGGGTTTCATTCGGCGGCAACAACGTCATCGCGGAGAACGTCAGAGACGAGCAGAGGAAATTCATAAAATACAACCACCTGATTGCCAATCTGCTTATCTTTCACAACCTGGTTAGTATCACGCACGCGATGCGCAAGATGGAAGCGGACGGCTATCCGGTATCTGACGAGTTGGCAGCGGTGCTCAGTCCATACTCGAACGAGCACATCAACCGGTTTGGGAGCTACAATCTCAACTTCTCGCGAACGCCCGGTCCCGTCATGGTGGAATTCCGCAAACCACCACAAGGAGAAACGGGGAAGATCCTGGTGATGCCTCAGCCGGGCTCAAAATCCGCTTAACTGAAAGAACCCGTTTGGATCGCCAGCAAAAATGTAACGGAGGCTGTTTGAAACAAACGGTCCAAATGCAACATTAAGCCCTAGCGAGGATTTTGCACGAATCGTTCTCACTGTCCTGCTTGATCTCGCCTTCCATCCGGCCGGCATTCGGGATTTCCATCTTCGCGAAGTTGAATTCCGCGGTGCCGTTGAAGCCGACCTCCGCCAGTCGCCCCAAGAACACTTCTCTGACCTGCCGAACCCGGGTGTCGGCTGCGTGCTCGTGGTCAACGGCTGAACTG
>JBBRRB010000172.1:0-3568 GCA_038225555.1 Bryobacterales bacterium | reverse complement strand
GCACCCACCCCGCACCGGAAAATTACCTCGACTACCTTCGCCTCAAACTACGCCAAGCAGTTGCCACCCTGTCGGCGAACGTCCAAAAATCTACGTTTTCTAATGACCGCTAACAATCAAACGATCTTTGCTGATCTTCCCCGCCGTGGTATAGGAGGGGTCCGCCGTATTCGATCATCTTGGAAAGGACTAGGTCCACACGCCGCTTTCTCAGAGGAGGGTCGTTGTGGAGATCGCGGATGAACTCGCCGCCGAGTACCCACATGTTGTCAACGTGTTTCTGGATCGTCTTTGGTGACAAATTCGATGCTGCCAGATGCTCCAGGAAGGGACGGAACAACGTCACAAGGTGTTCGCCGGGAGCCAGATCTTTCTCCAGGCCCATCCAGGAACGTGGCCAGCCGTTCAGATCTCGGCAGTAGTGTTCGACTCCATGGAGCGGCGCGGTGGCAGTGCGGTTTATTTTAGTGTTCTCGCCGTCACTTGTTTCCACTTCATGCTGCAGCTCATCACAATTTTAAATCGGTGCCATCGCTTTCCGGGATTCGTTTACCAGCAGGCCCGCTTCAGTTCGGATCACCAGAGCATTGAAATCGCCGTGCGTCCGCGCAAGGGCTCCAAGGCCGTCTGTTCGCGCTGCCATAAGCGCCCCCGGCTACGATCAACTCACCGAACGGCGTTTCGAGTTTATTCCTTTCTGGGGATTTCTGGTCTTTCTGCTTTACTCCATGCGGCGCGTCGATTGCCGCCGCTGCCAGGCGGTCGTCGTCGAGGAGGTCCCCTGGGGCGATGGCAAACCTCCTCTCACCAAAGCCTACATGCTATTCCTGGCTCGCTGGGCCCGCCGGTTGTCCTGGAAGGAAACGGCCGAGTCGTTTCGCACCTCCTGGGACAAGGTCTTCGACGCGGTGGAGCACGTGGTCACCTGGGGCCTGGAGCACCGGGTGCTCGGCCAGATTGACGCCATTGGAGTCGACGAAATCCAATACGCCAGAGGTCACAAATATCTCACCCTCGTCTACCAGATCGATCTGGGCGTGACCCGCCTTCTCTGGATAGGCAAAGAACGAACCATCGAATCCTTCCAGGGATTCTTCACCGCTATGGGCAAGGACGTCATTTCCAAAATCGTCTTCGTCTGCTCCGACATGTGGGAACCCTATCTGAAACTCATCCGCGAACACTGCTCCGAGGCGCTGAATATCCTTGACCGCTTCGAACCGTGAGAACTATTCGTGCAAAATCCTCACTCTGGGCTTAATCTTTCGCTGCGGGGATCATTGGACGCGGTCTTTCGGATCGATTCCACCCGCAATCTCCCTGCCTGCTGACGCGTGATCGCTGTAAGTCTGGAACCGGCGCGCGATCATCTGCGCGTGCTGCTCGAAATACGATTCCAGAATCTGGCGCTGACGCTCGCTGGGAATGCCGTGCGGAATCCCTTGGATCTGGAGAGTTTTGAACCAATTAGACCCGATTCCATATACCGCCATATGGGCTATGCGGTCGCTGTTCCAGACCTGGATGACCAGCAGCGCTTTCCATTGTCTCGGCACGGTCGGCCATCGTTCAAACTGTTCCTCGTCCAGCGGACAGGTAAAGATCTGCATCGTGGAAAAGGCATCCCCAAAGACCTCCGATTGACGCGGTTCCGGAAAGGGATCGATCATCGGCAGTGGTTCCGGAGGCGGCGCGGCAACGACCCTGACATTCACATAAGAGCTGACCGAGCGCATGACTCGGCTGATCAACGTTCGCTTCTCCAAGCTGGTGAGTTTACGTAGCTTTGTTTCCTGTGGTCGCCAGCGGGCCCGCGGGCTCGATCGGCTGAATACGCCGAAATTCAATACTTCAATTTGGGGCTGGCCGGATGAGTCAAGCCAGAAGTGAACTTCGGCATTCTCCTTCCAGGTCCGCTCAGTGTTCGTCTGCAACTCCAGGACGATACGCCATTTGCCCTTGTCGCGAAAGCACTCCTCTCGTTCCAACATTCATCGCTCCTGAGCCGGCCTCGTCTTTCGGACACCGGTTCGCACCGCCAAAAGCCGCCGCACTGACGTACGCCCAATGCGCAACCGCCGCGCGATCTCTGCTTGGCTAAACCCCTCCGACGTCAATTGACGGACCTGATCTGCTTTCAGTGCCGCTGATCGGGGCCGCCCCAAACGCTTTCCCTGCTTCCGTGCCTGGGCCAGTCCGGCCCTCACACGTTCGCACAAAATCTCTCGCTCGAATTCCGCGAACACTGCCAGCAACCCAGCCATGGCCCGTCCACTTGAGGTCGTTAGATCCAGCGCTTCGGTCAGTGACACGAAGGCGAACCGAGTTCATTCAGCTCCTTCAAGGTCATGACCAAATCGGCCACCGAACGGCCCCATCGGTCCAGCCTCCAGACCAAGATTACATCGGTATCCCGGCGGCGAGCCGCTTTCATGAGCACCTCCCTCTTCGGCCGCTGAATCGACCCTGATCCGACATCCTTGGTCTCACTGACGATAGTCCATCCGCGCTGCCGGGCGTAGTTCCGCATAGCTTCCATTTGCAGCGGCAACGTGCGCTGATCATGCGTCGACACCCGCGCGTATAATCCCGCGCGGAGACTTGGTTTCGACTTCGAGGAAGGGTGGCCAAAAACCTTCGCCTTGGAGGGCAACGAAATTGAACGTTTTTCGGCCATTTCAGAAGCACGCACCAGCATGGCCAAAACCTTTAGTTTTTGGCCCTATGTGGTACATTCATTCAATCACACGTACGGGGAGGGGATCTCCCGAGCGATGCTCAGCGCGACGGACACCGCATATCCAGTACTCAAACCGAGCCCATCGGAGCGCGAACTGAACGATATCTTCACTCCCACGCTGTGGGAGCTTGCGTTCGCCGAAGAGCGGACCAAGGAACCAGCACCTAATGTTGGCCTGCTGCTTCTCCTGAAGACCTTTCAGCGGCTCGGGTATTTCGTTCGCCTGGAAGACATTCCGGCCTCTATCACGCGGCACGTGTCCAAAGCCGCCGGGCATAAGGAAGTTCCCGCCGGGCTGGCGGCTTACGAAGCCAGCACCGCCAGATATCGTCACATGGTTTTTGGTACGTTCCTGGCTGGGGATCACGCCCTTCGACCGGGACGCACGGCACGGGATGGTGGAAGCGAGTGTCAAGCGTCACGCGTCCGCGAAGACTTGGCAGACATCAGGGGATGAACCTGTCTTGTCGCATAGTGTTCCGCAAAGCGGTACCAGGAACGGCGGGACCGGTAGCAGAACAATCGGTGGCAGAGCTGGCTTGCACAAAAGTTCGTTTATGCAACATCTCCGCAATCCCTAGTTTCTGTGGATTAGTGCATTGCAAAAAGGTATTGCTTAATGTAGACTAATGGCAATAGATTATTGCAATGCTCATAGGCTACGCCCGAGTCTCAACCAACGATCAGGAAACCGCCACGCAGGTGGCGGCGTTGAAGGCGGCCGGTTGCGAGCGCATCTTTCGAGAGAAGGCATCCGGTGGTGGCTGGGATCGGCCTGAACTGCAACGGCTTCTCGATCAACTCCGCGAGAGCGACGTGCTTGTGGTT
>JBBRRB010000171.1:0-3585 GCA_038225555.1 Bryobacterales bacterium | reverse complement strand
CAGCGTCACCAGCATCGGGGCCTCTGCGTTCTCCTATTGCTTGGCACTCGGGACCGCTTTCTTCCAAGGAAACGCTCCCATCGCCGGCTCGGCCGCGTTTTCCGCTTCCCCTACCGTCTGCTACTACCTGCCCGGCCAGAGCGGCTGGGGCAGCACGTATGCCGGCCGGCCCGCCTATTTGTGGAATCCCGCGCCGCAAAGCACCGGCCCCAACTTCGGCGTGCGCACCAATCGCTTCGGTTTCAACATCACCGGGACTGCGGACATCCCCATTGTGGTGGAAGCTTGCACGAATCTGGCCAATGCCACCTGGGTTCCGTTGCGAAGCCTCAACCTCACCAACGGCGCGTTCTACTTCAGCGATCCCGACTGGACGAATTATCCCGCCCGCAACTACCGCATCCGCTCGCCGTAGGCGTGACGATTCAATTCAACCACGGATGACACGGACGACACGGATGCAGAAGAGCGGAGGCGCGTGCCGGTCGCAGGCGGACGATGTTGCGGGTTGTGCCGCCCTTGCAGGGCTGGGGATCTTTTGGGGCGCGTGAACCCAGGGCGTTGCCCTGGGCTGGCATGTTACGCCCCTTTGGGGCTGGGGATTTGCGGGCTTACCCATGGGCCACGGCCTTCCTCACGTCAATCTTGCCGGTGACGGCGGCGGTGGATCGGTTGGTGCATCACGCGGTGATCCTGGAATTCGACAACGAGAGCATCCGGGCCACTGAGGCCAAGGGCAAAGCGGCGGCCAAGAGCGCGAGGTGAAGGCGAGGCGCCGCACTCCTCCGGTTCCGCTCCGGTCTGGCCGCTGGCGCGGCCAGACCTCCGCTCCACCGGAGGGGTGCCATTCTTTGGGGTGGGAGAATCTTCGCCACTCCCCCAGCTCTCGCTGGGGAATTTTAATTGTCATCAGTGGCGCCTACAGGAACTCTACGCCGATGATGAACTTCAGTTCCATGGACAACTCAGCCCTCTGCTGGATGCGAAAAACTTCCAAGCTCTGGTTCGCGAAGCGACCCGACAAAAGTGGGTGGTCTATGCCAAGCGACCCTTTGCCGGACCGCAGCAGGTCTTGGCTTATCTGTCCCGCTACACCCACCGGGTGGCCATCAGCCCACGTCGCCTCTTGGCTCTAGACACTCAAAGGCAGACGGTTACCTTCGCTTGGAAGGATTATGCCAACGGCCAAAAACAAAAGACCATGACTTTAGGGCTGGGGGAATTCGTGCGCCGGTTCTCTTTGTACATCTTGCCGGAACGCTTTGTCAAAATCCGCCATTACGGGTTCTTGAGCAACCGCCTCCGCCAGACCAAAGTCGCCCAGGCGCGCGCACTGTTCAGCAAGGAAAACCAAATCGAGCGGTCCTCCCTTTGCTGCACCGACCCTCCAACGGCAAAATCCGCCCCGCCTCCGGCCAGAGCCTGTCCGCATTGTGGCAGCGATCAGTTACGTCTCATCCAGATCATACCTCCGCAGCCGCAGAGCACCCCGTCACGATTGGATTCCTCATGAACGGGTCCCCATTGCCTCATCCACTTGCCATCGCTCAACTCTGCGCCTCTTGGCACAATCGAGTCATCTGGTGTTCCGTCTTCTGTTGGTCTCACGCCTCCGCGCTGACCGGCCTCAGATGCTCAAAGGAAGATCCAGACGCTGATTTGCACCTTTGGCAGCCAGCCTTGGAGCCTTGGTTGCCCCGCAATCCGCTGGCTCCTTCAAGTTCTCACCTCGATCCGTGGCGGCCACGCTTTTACTTTCCCATATACGTTCCCATTTAGTTCCCACGTCGGGGGCTCAGCGGCTCAGTTCAACCGCAGTGTATCCGCCATGCCCTTGGACGCCCCCTGAGATTTGAACGGTTGACTGCCAGGGCATGGCGGATACACTGCCTAAGGTTAGGCGGCAACGCGCACTTCATAATGAGTCACGTCCTGAAAGCACTACTTCCGATACTGACATTGCTCGCGTTGAGCGGCTGTTCACATCCACGGCACACTTACACGCCCACAGACCAGTTCTTTGCGAGCGGCCATTTTCCCGTGCCATCGGAGTTTCGTCGTGGCACGGCCGGTCGTTTTGATGTCGATGCTTGGTCTCGCTCGCTGCTCGGCACGAATTCCTTGGAGTCGCTTCGTATCGACATCGACGGCGACCGAATCAGCGAGCTTTTCGTTTCAGAGCCAGCGCATCGCGGCACTGGTGGCAACTCCTACCTTGTTTTCAGGGAGGGACGCCGCGGGCTTACCTACCTGGGGAGGCTTTTCTTTGGCTCTCTCCGTGCGATGCCGCCGGACACCGACCGTAGAGTACGCGTCTTGACCAGCAGTTGGATGGGAGGCGGCGAGTGCATGGTCATCATTCAGGTGTTGCAGCCCGACGGCTTTCATTCGGCAGCGAGTCGCGTTCTTCCGTGTGGCGACAGGGCGACCGACGGAGAGGGCGGTCGTTTAGCGAGGTCGCTTTTCGATTCAGAGATACCATCACCCGATGTCTTGCGGACTGTTTTCGGAGCAGAGTTATGATGCCGCCCAACAAGAAGGTGCAGCGAACGGGAGCCAGCCGATTCGCTCAGCGACAAATCGAACGTCATCGGCGGCTGGCTCCCGTCGCTCACCCAGACGTTAGCCCACGATGCGCGCTTTGAATCCCCATCATTCGCAAAGTTTGCCGGTCTGCTTGAAAGCGCCGGTCTGGCTGGCAGTGTTCCTGAGTCCGACGGCTTTTGTTCTGTCGCTGATGATCATAGACAGATTGCAAGCGCCTGCCCCGCCGGAAGGCTCTGTCGTCTTGCTGTTCTGTCTCATCCCTGTCGCGGCGCTGCTGGCCTGCGGGACTGTGGTGTGGCGCTCGAAGATGAGCTTTGGGTGGAGAGTGGGCGGGTTGGTTTTGACGGTGCTGGCGATGTTACTTCAATGCGGTGTTTGGTTCGTCATCATTGTTAGCGCGATGATTGCCCTCCCATAGTAACCGCAGCAGGCGCTGGCACTTTTCGAATCAATTCCATTTCCTGCTCATTCGTTCGGGCAGTTGGGAGGATTTCTCCGGTGCGGAGATTGTGCAGCAGGGTGTCCTGGCTGATTGCGCCAGATTGCCAGGCGGCGACCAGCGCCTGAATCTCAACGGCGCTAAGCAGGGCGGAGTCAAAGTCGGTATTCAGCGTATAATTCAGATGCTCGGCGGTGATGTCTTCCGGCTTGTTTTCGGTGGAGTGCCACCAATAGACCCAGCGCAGGACGGCATTCATGGAAAAAGTCACCGAGGTCGAGATAGAGCCAACAACGCTGCCCTCGCCAGCCTGCGGACTGGCCAAAGCTTCAGCACTCTCGGCAACACGGTTTGTCGTCAATCGTCTTTCAATGTCCGGACGCGAGTGACTCGCTCCATGGAAGATGAACGGGATGCTCGAAAGAGATTTGCCCAGGCGCAACGGGGTAAGGGAGCGGATGAGTTGCCATTTCTTCTCCTTCGTTTCGTCGGGGGAGGGGAGGAGTTGCCACATTTCCGCCTGATATTGGCAGCCGCCGACGTGAGGAGGCGCTGATCCGGCGCGTCTTCAGTTTGAAGTGAGCCGACTCACGACGGCT
>JBBRRB010000170.1:0-3603 GCA_038225555.1 Bryobacterales bacterium | reverse complement strand
GGAATATTTTTCTGAAGAGAGTTAATCGAGAGCGAAGCGGCGCTGGACAACGGCGGGCGAGAAGCGCCTCCACTGGGAAGTGGAGGGAGCGGATTGCCCCAGAAGAGGTTGTCTATGTAATGTGCCCGTCCCCGTTATGTGACCGCCGTCAAACGTTCAGCCGACTGCCGGGCTCTGCCCAGAACCGGATGGGCACATAATAAGTCGACGAAGATACGGTCATCTCCAAGCCTCCACCCTGAGATAGGAGGTTTTCATGTTGAACCGATATTTCGTCCGCCCGACCACCGTCGACCGGATCAAGGCATCCTGGATTGGCGATCCCATT
Source organism: Bryobacterales bacterium (assembly GCA_038225555.1). Taxonomy (GTDB): domain Bacteria; phylum Acidobacteriota; class Terriglobia; order Bryobacterales; family Bryobacteraceae; genus JANXQZ01. The sequence continues at coordinate 3,275 of JBBRRB010000170.1, read as the reverse complement.
GAGCGTTATGTGGTCTGGCTTACCGAGCAAAGCTACGCCGCACGGAATGTTTTCGTCCGCGTACCGATCCTGGTCAGGTTCGGAGAGTTTGCGCGCGAAGCTGGAGCAAGAAGCTGGGAGGAACTTCCTGCCCATGTTGAATCCTTCGTTGAAACGTGGCTGAGACGTCAGGGCCGTGAGTATTCTGAACTCCAGCATCACATCGCAGCTCGGGGTATCCGCAATCCGATCCAGCAACTGTTGCGGCTGATTGTTCCGCACCAAACGGATGCGCCTGGCCTGCCTGATCCTTTCGCCGATACAGTCCCCGGCTTCTTCGAATGTCTTCGGCAGGAACGTGGCCTTCGTGATTCCACCCTTGTTCAGTACCGGCACTACCTGAGCCGGTTCCGGGACTATTTGCAAAGGATCAGGCAGCCACTGTTGCCTGAACTTCAACTGACGACCGTTAGTGCGTTTATAACTGAATGCGGCGAGACGATTGACAAGCGGTCGGTCCAGAGCCTTTGCAGCATTCTAAAAGTGTTCCTTCGCTACCTCTACCGCAAGGATCTTACGGCGCGCGACCTCGGCAAGGCGATCGAATCACCACGGCGGTATAGCTTCTCGAACCTGCCGCGTTCGATCACGTGGAGTGAAGTGGAGCTGATGTTGCAAAAGGTCGATCGGCGAAGCGCGGTTGGCCGACGCGACTACGCGATTCTGTTGCTGCTGGTGACCTACGGCTTGCGCGCTCGGGAGGTCGCGGCGTTGACGTTAGACGATATCGACTGGAAGCGTGAGCGTCTGAGTATTCGCGGGCGCAAAGCGGACCACTCGACTGCTTACCCCTTGGCCCCGACCTTGGGCGAGGCACTCCTGGACTACTTGAAAAGTGGTCGCCCGGAGACTTCTGATCGGGCGGTCTTCTTTGGCGCCAACGCTCCTTACAAACCACTATCGGGTGTAGCTGTTTCACTGAGGGCGAAGTACTATCTGCGCAAAGCCGGGGTTAAGGTGCCGCGGCCGGGCTCGCATACATTGCGACACACATGCGTCCAGCGGCTCATTGATTCCGGGTTCTCGCTGAAGACTATAGGCGACTTCGTCGGGCACCGAACGCCAGACGCTACCAAGATCTACTCCAAGGTCAACATTGCAGCACTTCGGGAAGTAGCCCTTGGCGACGGCGAGGAGGTTCTGTGAAGAGCTTAAAGAAAGGCCCTTTGGCCGATAGTATCGACCTGTACCTCGCGCATAAACGCTCGCTGGGCAAGCAACTGGTCAAAGTGGGGCCCATGCTCCATCTGCTGGATAGCTACCTGCTGGCCAAAGACGTTGAGGAACTCGGACAGATCTCCGCCGTCCATATCGAAGCGTTCGTAATGTCGCGATCACGTCAGTCTGCGCGGAGCCACAATGGGCTGATTGGTGCCGTTCGAGGGCTGCTCGACTGGCTGGTCGTTCACGAAGTTCTACCCGAGTCGCCGTTGCGATGCGAGACTCGTCTGGTCACCCCAGCTCTCAGGCCGTTCCTGTTCAATCCAGACCAGGTACGCCGTCTTCTTCAAGCTGCGGAGCAAATGCCAAGCAACCCGCGTGCGCGGAATCGAGGGGAGACTTACCGAATGATCTTCGCTCTACTGTATGGTTTGGGGCTCCGTGTTGGGGAGGTGTCCCGGCTGTGCCGCAAGGATATCGATCTTGATCAGCAACTCTTGGTCATTCGAAAAACCAAGTTCGGGAAAGATCGCATTGTGCCGTTCGGGCCGAAGATGGCCAGCGCGATTGCCGGTTTTCTGGACCGAGAAGAATCGCGTTTTGGGCCGATCACGCCTGACTACCCGGCGTTCTCCTTCGATAAGCAAAAGCGAGCGGCGATTGGCACGAACACGATTAGCTGGGCGTTCCACAAACTGCTACCGGCGCTTCAGCTAACGATTCCCTCCGGCGTGGCAGCACCACATCTGCATTGCCTCCGGCATTCTTTCGCGGTTGGCACGCTGCTGCGATGGTACCGGTCAGGGGTTGACCCTATGTCGCGCTTGTTCGACCTTTCAACTTTTCTGGGCCATGTCAGCCCTTCCTCGACAGCCGTCTACCTTACCATCACCAATGAACTACTGGACTGTGCCAGTGAGCGCTTCGCAAAGTTTGCAGTGAACGGCAGAAAGGAGTGTGCGCGATGAGCGCAGGTTCACCATTGTTGGGAGCGATCCTGGCGTCCTTCTTCAACGACCATCTGAAACTTCAACGGGGACTCAGGCCAAACTCGATTACAAGCTACGCGGATGCGATCCGATTGTTGTTGCAGTTCGCGGCGGAGACCAGCAAGAAGAAAATTACCCAACTGGGTCTCGACGATCTTGACGCCGACGTTGTGTCTCGATTCCTGACCTCTCTCGAAGAAGGCCGAAGCAACTCGGCTCAGTCCCGAAATCAACGATTGGCGGCGCTCCGCACCTTCTTCGAATACGTTGGCCAGCGATTCCCGGAGCGGCTTGGTCAGGCTCAGAAGGTGGCAGCTATTCCGAGAAAGCGCGCTCAGCCGCCGGAGACAATCTTTCTTGAACGCGATGAGGTGGAAGGCATACTAGCCGCACTTCCAAAGGATGGGGATCGTGCCTTGCGTGATCGTACGCTGTTGGTCTTCCTTTACAACACTGGGGCCCGCGTCCAGGAAGCTGCGGACCTACGCGCGAAAGATGTCCACTTCGCCCCCACCCCGCGGGTCCACCTGCACGGCAAAGGAGACAAATGGCGCATATGCCCAATCTGGCCGGAAACGTCGGCTCTGCTGAAGAACCTCTTATCTGGGCGAGGAGACGAAGCACCATCAGACCGGCCGGTATTTACTGGGACGAAAGACGGTGCGTTGACCCGATTCGGCATTTACAAAATTATCAGGCGCTACACAAAAGATGTCGTCAAAATAATTACCGATGGCAAGCACCGGCCGGTCTCGCCGCATGTGTGGCGGCACACCACCGCCGTTCATCTTTTGGAAGCTGGTGTCGAAGTAAACGTGATTCGGGCATGGCTCGGTCACGCCAGCCTTGAGACCACCAATCGTTACGCCGAGATTACGCTCCGTACCAAGCAGGCCGCATTAGAAAAGTGCATCGTGCCCCAACAGGTAGAAGAGAGGATTCCTCGCAAGCCGGTCTGGCAGACGGACGCCGCCTTGCTCGCTTGGCTGCAGTCGCTCTAACGTTATGTGGCCAAGAACTTCCCGCTCGCCCTGAATAACCGCGTTCAGCGGAGCCCGCCACATAACGGGGACGGGCACATTACAT
>JBBRRB010000169.1:0-3624 GCA_038225555.1 Bryobacterales bacterium | reverse complement strand
GTTATCGCGCCGCGCCGGGCAAGTTGAACGAGGCGGTCGAGCAAAGGCGTATCAAGAGGATACGCCGTGCGAGGCCAACGAAGTTCAACGCCGCCCGCCGCAAGCGAGAACGATGCTTTAGAAATGCGCGGGTCAATAATCCTTTTTCGGCGCCGCATCTCGTGTGGGAATCAGTCCCGGTTTGGCTGGCGGTGGAATGGCCACCAGCGGAGTCGTTCCGGCCCATTCGGCAACTTCCGGCATGTGCATCATCGCAAACGACGTATAGAGCGCGTAACTGCAAGTGCAACCCACGCCCATGTTCGGAGCGTTAAGCAACCCGTCAGCGGCCGTCAACAAGTTGATGCAACCCGAACGGATATTCCGCAGGGAGTACATCTTGCCGTTGTCCAGATCAATGTACGCGGCGCTGCTATCTCTCAGCGTCAGCAGATGCCGGCCGCCCGTCATATATCCGCAGCCCTCGCGTTGGTGATTGACGACGCTCTTCCTGGCCGTCCGATCTCCAGTCATCACGTCGTACTCAACTTCGGCCGAACAGGTGTCCTTGAACGGAAGAGCGGCGATAAGCGTCTTGCCGCGGACAATCATCGGCCCGCGGCACTCGATGGTTTTTTTCTCCCAAAGCGGTTTGCCGCTTTTCGCATCCCAGGCGCTTACGAAGTTGTACCTGCCGCCCACGAGCACCCCGGCCTCGGCGGAATAAGCGAGCCAATCGTCGGTGCCAAAGCGCCGGTTCTCGTACATAATGCTCTTCGACCACACTTCCTTGCCCGTCCGAGGATCGAGCGCGAGCAGCGTCGACTCCAATTCCTTCCGGTCACCCTTGCGCGCCTTCCATTTCTCTTCCTGATACATCGGAATCGAGTCCACGCAGAAAATTAGGCCGGCGCCCGCCACGAAACTCGAATTGCCAAAGCGATCGCGCGCTTTGCGACGCCACAGTTCGGCGCCAGTATTGCGGTCGAGGCAAACGAACGTGGAACTTTCATTGTAGACCTGATGCCAAAACATGTCGCCATACATGTCTTCTCTCTTGTAGTCCGCGCACCCTACGACAATGACATCGCCAACAACTCGCACATCCCGGGCGGTGGTCTCCCCAGTCGCGTTGAAAGTGAAGGTATTCAGCACGTTGCCCGCCGCGGCATCCAAGACCTTGCACTGGCCGTCCTTAATCACGTACAGGTGGTCATCCAACGCGGCAATGCGTATCTGTCCGTCAGTAGGCGACTGTTCGTTGATATGCCACAGAAACCGCCCGGTATACGCGTCGTACCCTTGCACGGCCACGGACCCCCTGTGCCCTTCGACAGCGAACAGCAGGCCGCCGCTCACCAACGTTCTGTTCGGCGTAGATTTCCACTGCGCCACCCCGGCGCTATCGCCATACCAGAGGACACCCAGTGGGGCCTTGACCAAATCGTCCTGTGAGCAGAGAGTACGACCGGCATCGCCGTATTCATGCGTCCATGGCGCCGAACCAGGCAGCGACCCCTCCCGTTTCAACAGCGACCAACCGCCCCCGGTCGTCACGACCGCCTTGGGCAACTCAGCACCTTTGGCCCACTTCTCGAATTCGAGACGCGAGTCCGTTGGCAGGTCCAGGCAAAGAGTTCCGCCATACGGGCGCAACACCTCGAATAGTGTCGCCGTCTCCAGTTTGGTGGAGAACCCAGCCACGTTGGCATCTTCAGAGACAATGAGACTTGCCAGATACGGAGGAAAGCGAAACTCGAAGGGCTTGGCAGTGAAGCATTCCACGCGTGAGCCAAGCAATCCCGCGGCATCGCAGCGGCGGCTCAAGGCCTCAATCTTTCTCGCGTTGGCATCCACGGCAATCACGAGCAATTCGGTCTGCTTCAGAAGTTCCTCGACCAGCCGGCCGTCCGTCAGGCCGAGAACCAGGCAGTAGCCTGACATCACTCCAGTGGTCTCTACGATCCGCTTGGCCTTTTCGGTCCACGGATCGGTCTTGGCCTCCAGCGAAATGGGTTTGGCCTCATAGGTCTTGCCGGGAGCGCCTTCGCCAAAGCAGTACAGGCCGCCTTCAGCCGTTGCCACAAAGAGCTTGTTGTCGGCCGCTATCAGACTCGACGGTTTCCCCTCGAGGCTTTTCTCCCAGGCGAGTTGCGGCTGGGCCGTGAGGTTCTCCAGCGCCAGCAACTTCTCGCCAACGAAACCGTAAATGCGTTTTCCAGCTTTGATCACGAGGCTGCCTTCATGCCCCGCATAATTCGTTTTGGACTGCCACAACAATGCCGGTTCCCATTTCCACGCTACCTCGTTTCTTCCGTAAAATGGGAATTCCTTATTGATGATCCGCGCCTTGCCCAAGTCGTAGGCGTAGAACGCGCCCTTCGCCAGACCGTACGCTATGTCATTTGCAAACGCCGAGTAGGCATCGCAACCGTCCACCATCTTGGACGGCAGATAGAGAGTCTCGCACAAACCCACTTCATGGCCGTAGCTGTCCGCGTCATAGCCCTTCGGCGCTTGCGCTCCCTGATACGCCCATTTGCATCCGACGTCGCGGAAGTCGTACAAATTCACCGCGCGATCTCTGCCGACGAACGCATACTCGCCATGCGCCGCCACGCGACTATCGCCGCCGCGCACCCCCGGCACGAAATAAATGAGTTTGCCTGTTTTCAGATCCAGGCCCGCCGGCAGCGCTCGACCATTTGGAACAACCAGCCGATCCCGGATGGCCGCGAGATGACCCTGTGGCGACAATCCTGTTTCTCCAATTTTGTCGCAAGCTGGAACACGAGTCGTCACGTAATGCAGATCGCCGTTGGTCCATTTCACCTTGCCCGTCTCGGCATCAAGCGCGTGGACAAAGACGCCGAAGATGGACCATACGCCGGCGGCAAAACAGACGACGCCATCCGCCACCACTGGCCCGCCTCTGACAGGCCAGAATGAGACCAGGTGTCCGTTGCCAATCTGCCGGCGGTCGGGACGGTCGGCCGGCGCGGCACGGAATTTCCAGAGCAGGTTTCCGGTCTGGGCATCGAGACAATAGAGATGCCCGTCGTCAGAACCAACAAAGACTTTGTCCTTCCAGCAGGCGGGCGCGCAACGCACCGGCCCTTCAGTGTAGAATTTCCATTTTTCCTCGCCTGTTTCAGTATCGTAGGCGGTGACACTGCCATCGTTGGGCGAACTGAGGAAAAGACGTTTGCCCACGACCACCGGTTCATATGAGGCATCGAAGTTAAGGCGCCGTTGAGGCTCCAATGGCCACGCGGGCCGCACCGGCGGCAGCTTTCGCGACCACAGCAACGTTGGATTCGCCGCGATTTCATCCGGCGACGCTCCACTCCGGGCCGCATCATACCGCCACATCGGCCAATCACCGGCCAAAAGGGTTGAAGACCAAACCAGTAAAATCGCTACCAACGACAGAACTAGTCTCATCTTAGATTCCCCTTTTCGAAGCTAAACCGGTAAGAGCTACCGGCAAATCAGGGACAGACCCAATCCTGTTCGGCACTAATTTTGCATGGCAAAGTTTACCCGATTTTTCAAGGGTTGAAAGATGCAAATGCGCGTGATGGTGCAGGAACGGATAGGTAAGTTGCGTAATTGTATAATTTTGGGCGTGACGGGGCGCGAAAT
>JBBRRB010000168.1:0-3681 GCA_038225555.1 Bryobacterales bacterium | reverse complement strand
GCGCCAGATCCAAGCCGTCTCGGGAGATCCTCTTACCTACCTGATCTACGGCGTCAAGGACGTTCACCACCTGACGAACGGAGCCGAGTTCACCGATCATCTCGTGAATGAGTACCGCGTCCGCTTAATCGCAGACCGCAGATCTGACGTAAACCCCGACGGACTCTGGATTGCCGAATACAGTGAACGGCCGATCGACGGCGAGCGCCGCGACCGCATCCTTGCTGCGCCCGACGCCACGCTCGACAGCGATACCACAGCGGAAAGCAGAGGGGACCAATGATGGAAGCACAAGCAGGCAAAGTGACGGAAACAGAGCTGGACACCGCGACACCTGCGGACTCGAAGCGTGGCAGAAAGAGCCGCCAGCACACAGAAGAGACGGTCCGCTACTTCCTTGCCAAGGAGGGCTCCGCACCGGAGAAGCCCGAGCTCGGCCCAGAGTTGGCGAGTGAGGGCGAAGCATTGATCAAGGCATTTCAGTCGAAGAGTGGCATCATTTACGCGCTCCTCACCTATAAAGCAGAGGCGGAGATGCAAAGCGGATCTCCGACATTGGTAAAGCGGCCCTTGCGTAAATAGGGCCCAAAGGTCAGCACGGATTCAAAGAGAGACATACCTGAAACACGGCTCATGTTTCTCCTTTGACGCCTTATCGCATGAGCGATGAGGAATTCCGCTGACCCGGTTTGCACTCTCAAGCCTGGTTCGGTCCACACCCACCCCTAACCCGGGCGGCCAGGCAAGAGACAAGAACCGGCAATCAGCCAACTTGTCACTTCGTCTCAAGCGCCAGACAAGTGAGGAGAACATGACAGCGACCAGGACACAAAACACGGCGATGGACCAGCAGCTCATTCTTGAGCTGAAGATCGATGCGTCTGGAGAAGTGACCCGTAAGCAAAGCAAACTGGGCCGGAAAGACACGCTTGAGGGCAAGCTCCTTGCGCAGATCTATCCCGGCATCCAGGTAGCGCGTGTAAGTGTGCCGTTTGAGTTGACGCCGTATGAGCAGTCTGTGGTCGAAAGCCGCATGGCCAAGCTCATCTATGGTGGGGTCGAGTACAAGCTGGTGGGTGCGAGCGGTTCGGCGAAGGATGGCAAGTTTTACTTCGTCGATCAGGCGCATTCGAAGCAGATTGCTGAGCGCTTTCAGCATTGGCCCGAGGCAGCGATCGTCTACTTTTCGATCCTTGTCTCCGACTGCAAGCTGATGGTGGAGGAACCCGAGATGCGCATCGCTGTGGTCCAGGACAATGTCTTGGGCACTAACGATTGCCGTGGCTGGGTTCGTGAGTCTCTCTACGGCAAGCTGAAGATCGGCACGAATCGATTCTGCCAATTTCGGTTGGCCTTCGATACGCGTGAACCGAAGCAAGCAAAAGGTGCTCTAAAGGCGATGAGCGATCGCGTAGCTGATAAGCTCGGGGTCGACATTCTTCTGCCGGAAAGCGCCTGCAAACCAGCTTTAAAAGGTGGCGTTCGCTTCCTTCCACAGTTGGGCACATCCGGCCGGCTATATACAGGTCCAGCGATACTCGGGATCAAGGAATTGTCCCGCGTCTCGGAGTTTGGATCGAGTTACACGCTGGTCGAACATGCTTCGGAAGACAGCCTTCAACTTGAGATCATGCCTCGAGCCATCGAGCAGATTCGCAAGGTACGGAAGGCTTGGGACGGTGGGGATTACGATGCCTTGTTCGAACTCCTGGGCAAGTCTGAGGCTCCCACCTTTGAAGATGACGCAAGCTTCGACCCTGAATCATTGGAGCATGGAGCAAATCCTGCTTCAGAGGGATGGGAGCCGGCGGAAGCGGTTTTGCTGGCCGACACGAGCGGATCGAGCATCAAGTTCCCCTACGTCTCGAACCAGATCAATCGCAAGTTGGCGCGTTGGGCTTTCCGTACCTGCACAGGTGGTGGTTTCAAGTTGCCATCCTTTGCTCTTGCGGATGATGGCGTCCTGATCGAGCATCGAGGGAAGATTCTCTCGGCCTCGGACTGGATTCCTCAAGACACCTCTATCACGTCACTGACGGCGGAAAAGGGCCTCTGCATTCGGTACCCCATACGGATGCTCGAAGATCTGCTTCCGATTCGTCACCTCACCCCGGACGAGCTCGTACCGATGCTGAAACAGGCGTTGGGCGTTCCCGACCTGGACGACACGTTGATCACCTACATTCTTGAGCGTCAGCTTCGCATGGAGGGTACCTACATCCTTCACTCGAAGACAGCGAGCAAGAACGGCGGTGATTTCGACTTCGACACTATTTGTGTGATGCCATCGGATCAGTTCCCAAGATTCGTCGAGGGAAGGATTGCACACACAAACGATTTCCAGCAGGAAAAGACCAAGCACGCAAAGGCGAAGTCTCCCTGGTGGAACGTATACCTGGTTGCGATGAAGGCACGTGGTAATCGGATCGGGTCGATCACCGATCTGAAGACCTCCTGCCTTGCTGCCGGAAAACCTCAACTTGCCTACAAGCTCGTCGAGCAACTTCAGAACGCGCTCGACTCCTTGAAGCACAAGGTCGAGATCGACGAATCTGTCATCAGCGATATACGGAAGGAAGTAGCCCCGGCACCCTGGCTCCGTCACAAACGCGAGCGCAGAGTTTCGGATCTACCCGCCCATCTGGAGGTCGCCGAGACGGATAAGGTTGGCAGGCTTTACAACGTTCTTCGCAAGGAACTCGGCTTTCTCCCCAACGAGAAAGGCGAAAGCAGCGACGACAGAATGGCGATCGAGGACTTCCGCGGACTCTTCTCGGGTGAAACCGTCACCAAGGAGATGTTCGAGGAATGCCAGCTCGTCAATTCCATCTACGCTGATGTCGCCAGCCGGATCGTTCAGCGCGAGGAAGAGATCAAGCTGCAACTCAAGAACGCTCAGGCGCACTGGGAAGCTGTGCGCAAGGGCGAAGACAAAGAACAAAAGAGGTCGGCTGTGCTCGCTCGCAATAAGGCACAGGCGGCACTCTGGGAACACGAACAGGAGGCCAAGGATCAGTTCAGTTCGGTCCACCTGTTTGTGCACTATTGGGCTCAAGGCAAGGAAGACAACCGTCGAGCGTGGGCACAGGCGATGAATACCGTCGTCACCGGTGGCTCAGGATCTGGCGCTGTCCTCTTTCAATCGTTCCCTCAAGAAGTGGTCAACGCATTTGCGGAGGTCACTGGCGGTCAGAGGGTTCGAGTACGCCTTCCCAAAACCATCAACGGCTTTGTCCGGTTTGACGAAGAGCAGCGCGCCTGGCTGGTCGAACGAATCGTCAATCCGGAAGGTCCAGATGGGACAAAGAAGGTCTTTCTCTTTCACTACAAGGGCAAGAGAAACCTGATCTTCGAAAACACGAGTGCTCCAGCAGCCATGGAGAACTCCTAACCGGCAAGGAGAAGCTGACGCCATTGGCTCAGCTTCTCCTTCCTTTTGTACCCACAGTGCGCCCAAGGAGGCCGCTATGAAGATGTTGATGATCCTACCGTTTGCCTTGGCAGCGGCCGTAGCCGGTGCGCAAACCACCAACCAGAGTCAGGTCCGCCACGTCGAGACATCGTTGAACCATCTGACTGTCATCGAATTCGGCGAGCCGGTCACGACGCTCGCCATTGCCGATACCGACAGTTTCCAGATAGAGCGCCACGACGACAAGGTCTTCGTGAAGCCCATACGAG
>JBBRRB010000167.1:0-3720 GCA_038225555.1 Bryobacterales bacterium | reverse complement strand
GCCCAGCCCACACCCGTGGCATCGGGTCCGAGCGTCGGAGTCACTCCCGCTGGCAAATTGCCCTGCAAACCCTGCATGTACTCCACGACGCGCGAGCGAGCCCAGTAGATATCCGTCCCGTCTTCAAAGATGATGTACACGAACGATAATCCAAAAAAGGAATAACCACGAACTACCTTTACCTGCGGAGCTGAAATCAGCGCGGTGACAATCGGATACGTAACCTGATCTTCGACCAAGTCGGGGCTGCGCCCTTCCCATTCCGTAAAAACAATCGCCTGAACATCGGAAAGATCGGGTATGGCGTCCAGCGGAGTGATGCGCAGAGCCCAAATACCCCACGCCACGGCAAAGAAGACGCCCAGGAAGACAAAGAACTTATTTTTGGCGCTCCATTCAATAACTCTTTCAATCATGGCGCCTTGACCCCGGGCTTAGGAGACATTCCGGCCATTCCGGACATCCCCTGCTTTGCCGTGCCCAAGTTACTCTCCGAGTCAATTAAATAGTTGCCGGAAGCCACGATTTTCTCTCCAGGCTTCAACCCCGCCAGCACGGCGTACTGCCCATCGAACTCGGCACCCACCTTGATCTCCCGAGGTTCGAAGTAGCCTCCAGGCATGGGTATGAAGACCACTTGCCGCGTGCCCGAATTGAGCACCGCTTCGCTTGGCACCAGCGTCTGCATCCCGTAATCAATCTTCAATTCCACATCGGCGTACATACTGGGTTTCAGCTCAAAGCCCGGATTCGGAAACACTAGCCGAACCTTAATCGTCCGCGTGGTTGCATCCAGCGTCGGGTAGATATAGTCCACTCGTCCGTGAAATTCCTTGCCTGGAAGGAAACTCAACTGCATGTTGCCGGCTTGCCCTATATGCACGAAAGGGGCTTCAGACTGATAGATATCCGCCAAGACCCAGATCGTCGAAAGATCTGCAATGTTGTACAGCTCTGTCTCCGGCGCAACGTAGGACTGCTCGTAGGCATTGCGGGTCATGACGAATCCGGTTGTGGGCGAATAAAGCGTCATGTATTGCTCAACTTTTCGCGTTTTTTCGAGCTGTTGTACTTGGGCGTCGCTGATATCCCACAGCCGCAGCCGCTCCCGCGTGGCACGAAGTAGAGATGCCGCACCCGAGATGGCGTCGGAATTAGGTGCTTGCGATAAATATTCCTGGCCCTTGAGCGCAATCAAATATTCCTGTTCGGTGGATACCAGATCCGGGCTGTAGATGGTGAATAAGGGCTGTCCTTTTCTGACAAGTTTTCCCACATAGTTGAGATACACCTTCTGAATCCAGCCCGGCGTTTTCACATGGACTCGCGAAATCTTTTCGTCGTCCATCTGCACAATGCCGACTGCGCGGATCGTTCGTTCCATGCGCTCCCGGCGGACTTCCGTGTACCGAATGCCAATCAACTGCTGGCTATCCGAACTAAGCATCACCGTTCCTGGAGCCATTTTTTGCGTCGACGAATTCTGGTCTGGCGGTTCCGATTTTTTGGGAGCGTCCATTCCCTTCATGTCTGCCATCGGGGCAGAGCCTTGTGAGGCGGGCGGGGAGGCCGGAGGGTCGTTCGGGCGTACTTGACTCAGCCGATTTCGGATCTCGTGACGGTCGGCGATCAACCCGCCGGTCAGGGCTCCAAAAGCAAAAAGTAGTAACCCCGAGATAATGGCCGTCTTATGGAACGGTATTCCCATAACAACACCTTTCATTTCGTCAACTCCTCACCCACCAACGGCTCAAGCCGTGCGAGAGCGATCTGGAAGTTGGAGAGTTCTTGGTAGTAGTTCGCCTCGTAATCGAGAACGTCCATGAAGTTCGTAAGCATGGAAAGAAAATCCACTTTCCCCACTTCGTACGCCGACATGGCGGACTCCAGTGCCAGCGAAGACTGCGGCACAAGGGCCTTGTTGTAGAGGTTGGATAACTCCCGTGAAGCGTTGGCGGCGAGATATTCCTGTTTGATTTCGAAATTCACGGCGGTCGCGCGGCTGTCGAAGTCGCGACGGCTGGCAATCAGTTCATGACTGGCTTCGATCACACCCTCACGCTGTTTGGTCTTGAAGAACACCGGGATGTTGATTCCAAGCATCACGCCGTGCATGTCGGGCAGCTGGGGCCGCTGCCAGTACGTATACGAAACCGTGAAATCTGGATCGTATGCCTTCTGGGCAAGCTTCACTGCGAAGTTGTCGCTCTCAATCATCCTTCGGTCGCGTTCAAGAGCAGGGTCATTCTGTTGCGCCATCCCGTAGAGCTCCTGCAGGGTGTAGGAGAATTGCGCCGGCACAAAGGAAGCCGCTCGCGGCAGCGGCGAATCCGGGTCTCGGTTAAGGATCGTGTTGAGGCGCACGCGCGAGGTCGCCTCTTGCTGGTGCAGAACGATCAGCTTTTGATCAATGCGCGAAACTTCTACCTGCGCCCTTAGCACGTCTTGTTGAATCCCCTTGCCAACTCGGTAGTGCGCTTCGGCAATTTTTTCCAGCTTTTGCAGCAAGTCCTTGTCCTTCTCAATAATTTCAGTCGCCTTGGCGTAGTAGAAGTAGTTGTAATAGGCCTCTTTAACCTCCAAGACCACCTGGCGCCTGGTTTGTTCGTAATCCCACCGCATGGCCTCGGCATCGCGGTCCGCTATCTGGCCGCGTAATTTCAGCTTCCCGGGGTACGGAAAATCTTCCGACACAGTCAGGCCCCGATAACTCGATGGGTCGCCGTGCTGAACACTGAACGGCCGGATGTTGCCCATCCACCCACCGGATACCATTGGATCTGGCAGCGAACGCACCTGCGGCACCCGAGCCCGTTTCGCTTGAAATCGCTCGGCCGCAATTTTGATCGCTGGGTTGTGCGCGAGGGCAAATTCCAGCAAAGGTTCCAAGCCAATTTGCTCTAGGTCCAGTCGAGGCTCTTCTTTGATTTGCTCGGGATTAAAGGGCGCGGCTACTGCCGTTTGAGAATCCTGGTCAGGCGAGGCCTGTTGCCGCGCGCGCGCGGGGAACAACACGAAGAATCCCAGGGCAAGCGCGGACCAATATGCTAATAACGGATTCATCGTCAATTCTCCGTTCTCTTGCTCGCTGGCTCGCCAACACCGCGAATTTCGACACCATGCGCATAGACTTCATCGGTCAAGTGGTCGAAGACCGCGCGTGCGAGCGGTTTTTTCAGATCGAAGGTGTAGGTGTCGCGGTAGCCAAACACAAACAGCGTGTACGGCGCGGGATTCGAGAGCGTCTCCAGATCGGCCCAACGCCAACTTCGACTGTCCCCGGGGAAGCTGGTGACATATTCGATTCCGCTGTCCCCGAATCGCAATGCTCCATTCGTTCCGCCCGTCCGCGTCCGATGGTGTGCGGGGATATTTTCCGTGCCCGTCAAAGCGGGGTCCAGAACGGCGTTCTGGGATGGCCTTTCGACGTAACGAGCCAGTTCGGCGGCAACCGGGGAAGGGATGTCCTGAGTCAGTGCGAACCGGTATCGCTGCATTCCGGGGACATGATGCGAGCGGTTCTGATAGGTCTCGATCTCCAGCCTTCGCTCAGAAATTGCGAAGGTCTGTATGTCCAGAAACGACCAAGTCAGAGGGGGGCCTTTGTCAGGTCGGAATTCCACTCCCGTGCCTCGGATTACAATTTCGCCACCTTGCTTGCCGAAATTTTTTCGCAGCTTCGCGGGCGAGCGCCAGGGAAGCGCACCTTGGCGAAGGCCT
>JBBRRB010000166.1:0-3919 GCA_038225555.1 Bryobacterales bacterium | reverse complement strand
GGAGAGCAACCCGCCGAGGAATAGCCAGCTGGAAACTCATCCGCACGATGAGCGGGGGCGTTGGCCGCAGGGCGGGCGCCTCTGTTTCCCGATGTTGCGGCCAGCGCATCGGATGGATAGATTTCCGCATGCCTGGAAAACTCATACAGAAAGTTGCCGCGCAGCGGCGTCCTTTTTGTGCGCGGCTTCGAACTTCGCTGGCGGCATGTAGCCGAGCGCCGAATGCAGCCGTTTATGGTTGTAGACCTTGTCGAGGAACTCGGCGATGGAGGCGCGGGCCTCGGCTAAGTCGCGGTAATCGTTGCGCAGCACCTCTTCGTGCTTCAAGGTTTTCATGAACGATTCACAGGCCGCGTTGTCCCACGGGTTGCCCTTGCGCGACATGCTGATGTCGATGCCACGCTCTTTGAGCAGGTCCGTGTAATCGTTGCTGGCGTACTGCGAGCCGCGATCCGAATGATGGACCAGGCCTGTCGGATGCTCCTTCGATTGTGGCGCGCGGCGTGAGAGCGCCATGCGCAGGGCGGCCAGCGTGAGCGAATCTTCCATCGTGCGATCCAGCTCCCAACCGATCAGGCGGCGCGAATATGCGTCCAACACGACGGCCAGGAACACGAACTCATCGCGCAGCCGAATGTAAGTAATATCGGCCCTCCAAAGCTGATCGGGCGCGGTCAGAATCATGTCGCGCGCCAGGTTCGGATAGATTTTGCGCCCGTGATTGGAATCGGTGGTGACGACGAACTTGCGCTTGCGCACGCACAGTAAGTTGTCCTCGCGCATCAGCCGATAAACCAGTGTGGGATTCACGGTCCAACCGCCATCCCGCAGTTCGGCTGTGATGCGCGGACGACCATAGCAAGGCCATTCCAACGCGATCCGCTGAAGGGCGTCGCGCAGGTCCATGTGTGCATCGGCGCGAGCCACGGCGCGGCTATCGAAGCGGTAGAAGCCGGATCGCGAAACGCGCCCCAGTTCCACCATGCGCTCAATCGTTAGGCCGCCGTTGGTTCTCATCGCGGCGGCCTTCACTTCTTCTTCGACCTTTTGATAGACGGCGGATTTCCAGTCAGTGCCTGCAGCATCCGCGTCTCTTCGATGCGCTGCAAACACCCCTTCAAAAAATCAATCTCCAGCGCCTGCTGGCCGATCTTACGCTCTCGCTCCGCAATGCGCCCTTCGGCCCAACGCTGCTTCCCGTTGCCAGGAAACACGTTGCCCGCGCCGCTCCGAAACTCCGCCCGCCAACGATGCAGCACGTTCGCCGAAACCTCCAGCGCCCGCGCCGCCTCGCCGATGGAAACCCCCTGCTCCAGCCGCCGCACCGCGGCCAGCTTGAACTCTTTTGTGAAAATCCTTCTCGACAAGCCCATGACTCAATTCTCCTTTGGATGGATTTTGAGCCTTAACTGCTTGTGTCAAAAATGGGGGCAAGTCCACTTGGAACGGGCGCGCTTGTGCGCGTGACTGGTTCAGAAGGCGTTGCCGGACGGAAGCACCAATGTCGCGACCACTCAAAGGATGGACTCCAGGTACGGGCGCATGATTCTTTCCACCCGATTGATTTTTGCGAAGCCCGAAACCGCCTTGAAATCAGGTTTCCGCTTGCGCTCTCGGTAGGTGCGAAGGGCTTCGGTAGACGGCGCACGGCGGTGCCGGCAAAGACTGATTTCCGAGACCGTTCTTAATGGAATAAACGGAACAATAGTACTGAGGTGGTTCCGACTTCAGATTGGCCCCGTCAATCAGGAACCACGGTCGAACGACGCGTCCAAATCTCACCAAGGCCGATTGTAAGAGCCAACACTGCTGGCCCGAGAATCAATCCTGGTGCGCCGAAAGCAAGTAACCCGCCCACGAAAGCAACAAAGAGCAAAAGCGGATGGAGTCCTAATTTTGAACCGACAAGGACTGGGTAGAGCACATTGTCGACCGGGTGAATCACGGCCATTCCCCACGCGGTCACCACCAGTGCGCGTCCCCAATGTCCTTGCGCCAGGAGAAGTCCCGCTGCAGGAGCCCAGATTAGGAAAGCACCGACCGCTGGCAGCGTCGAAAGAACCGCCATCACTGCACCCCAGAACAACGGTGCTGGCAATCCGACGAACAAAAAGATCAGTCCGCCGAGAAACCCCTGGATCGTCCCGATCAGAACCCGGCCATACACCGCAGCGTGTATCGCATCTGTAATCCTTACGAACAAATAGTCTGACTCAGACCTTATTAGTGGAAGTCTTGATCGAATTGCCTCCATCATAGACTCCTGATCCTTCACAAAGAAAAAGAAAGCGAAAAGAAATGTCGCCACTTGTGAGAACGCCCACAGCGACTTAGTGAAGGCCGGCATCAGCCAACCGCCCAGTCGGTTCGCAATCTCCGGACCGAGGTCTCTTAAGTCCACGTCCAATCGGCCTATTTCAGCCAATAAAGGCTTCAGGAACCGATTGGACTCGGCGGCGTGACGCCAAGTGTTCAGATCAACCGTGCTCCGCACTGCGGCTAGCCCGCCGGTCGATTCATCAATCAGTTCGTGAACCAACAGCCCACCAGGAACTGCCAAGATGACGAGCGCGATGAAAACCGTCACGGTCGCTGCGAGCGTTCGAGGAAGATGGGCGATCAAGCGGGAACGCAAAGGATAAACAGCCACCGAGAGTGCCAAAGCCCAGGCGAACGCCGGTAAGAACGGCGCCACCATCTGCCAACAAAGAAACAGGGCAATCGCGGTGAAGGCCACCAGCACTAACGTTCGCAACGCCACCGTTGAGGCCGGTTCATGCGGTTCGCTCGGGTCTGGGATGGGCGAGGCTAAGGGTTGAATTTCCGTGCTCCTATCATTGCAGACCCACCTCCCGATGCGTTTGCTACCCCTGCTGTAGCATGATCCGGAAGGCCAGAAGCGGCGGCGAATCGTGCCATAGTGAGCAAGAGGCGGGAATGGCGGACACTCTAGACGTTGGCACAAATCTAGCTTCAGGGGAACTTCTCGCCGGGCTATCTGATCTTGAAGCCGCTTCTCGGATCGCGCGCTACGGCTTCAACGAACTACCATCCTCTAAGCCGCGCTCTATTTTCAGGATCGCCTTCGAAGTCGTTCGAGAGCCAATGCTCTTATTGCTACTCGCTTGTGGTACCACCTATCTGTTACTCGGCGACGTACAGGAAGCGATCATTCTGCTGATTTTTGTGGTCGTTGTCATAGCGATCACCTTGTATCAGGAGCGCAAGACGGAGCGGGCTTTAGAGGCGCTCCGTGATCTGTCGAGCCCCCGCGCTCTCGTGGTTCGGGGCGGAGAGCGCAAGAGAATTGCCGGCCGGGAAGTTGTTCCCGGTGACGTTCTCGTCTTGTCGGAAGGCGATCGAGTTCCCGCAGACGGCGTCCTGCTTTCCGCTGTCAATTTGGCAACCGACGAATCATTATTGACGGGCGAATCCGTGCCCGTTCGCAAGCAAGTTGCGTCGTCAACCGACGCGGAAATGGCACGGCCCGGCGGGGACGATCTTCCCTTCATCTTTTCCGGGACCCTAGTCGTTCGAGGCACTGGGCTCGCGCTTGCAAAGGCGACGGGCGTACAAACCGAACTCGGAAAGATTGGAAAGTCGCTTCGGGAAGTGGAACAGGAACCCACGTTGCTGCAACGCGACACTCGCCACCTGGTGCGGGTGCTGGCGTTAGGGGGCCTTGCTGTTTGTAGCTTACTGGCCGTCGTTTACGGCTTGACTCGCGGCGATTGGGTCCGGGGATTTCTCGCGGCACTCACTCTTGCGATGGCAATCCTTCCGGAAGAGTTGCCCGTGGTCCTGACTGTTTTCCTCGCGCTGGGAGCTTGGCGGATGTCGCGAAAGCGCGTCCTCACGCGCCGCGTGGCTGCCATCGAGATGCTCGGCGCAGCCACGGCACTATGTGTCGATAAAACCG
>JBBRRB010000165.1:0-4031 GCA_038225555.1 Bryobacterales bacterium | reverse complement strand
GTAACCCCCGTCCGCGAGGTGGGTGCATCCGTCTACGCGACTAACAAGAGCGAGTGTGCTGCCGTAAGTGGAGAGGCTTCGCCTTTCTATCACCCTAACAGGCGAGAGCATGAAAAAACGGGGCTGATGTAGCAGCGGGTGCTTAACCGTTTTGGGGGTTCCGAGCGGGAACCATGTTGTAAGCTTCCGCCGGGTTCAGATTCATGCGGATTGTGAGTTCGAGTTGGAGGAGGATGGGTTGTGCTTGCGGCGGAAGGTTTTTACGGAGGTGGGCACAAGCGGTTGGTAACTGGTCTAGCGCGGCCTGAGTGTCGCGGAGCATCGCCTTCATATTGAGTTTGCCGGGTGGTTGATCCAACCCCCAGAGAGCCTCCACGTAATCCGCGTCAAGTTCGAACAGTTGTCGGATGAGCCGCTGCGGGATCTGATCCGATGTCAGATTCATGCGGTCCAGGGCGCGGAATAGCGCCAGCAGATCGAGCCGTGCGGTTTCCAGGCGCACGCGCAAGTCCGCCGGGATTTCCGCGATGCACGCCGGAGCATAGCATCGAGCATGACGTACCGGACGTTTCAGGTCAATAGCTCAAACCGATTCCGCCCTAGTGGCGGTCGATCACGCCATGGAAACCATTCGCATACGGTCCAGCAGCGCCCAGTTGTCATTCAACAGAAGCAGCCGCAATGCCAGCAATCGGCGCGCTCCCGCCTCGCTCCAGCGCATCCCCGCCTGGCGCAGCCGCGCATGCACCACTTGTTTGTGCGCGCTTTCGACCGCACCACTGCCGATCCCGTAGCCCAGGCGCAGATATTCGTCGTAATGCATGCGACTGGCGTTCTCGCTGTAGTACCGGATCAGTGCATCCAGACTCTCCCTGAGTTGTGGCGACTTGGGGCGCAGGCGTTTCAGCCGTGCAATCACTTCTTGCACCTTGCCGTCTTTGAGATCACAGGCGATCTGATGGACCCACTGGTCGGCTTGCTGCGATCCGTCGCCGTAGCGTAGGCGAGCGAAGGTCCAGGCATGTTCCAGCGCATGCCAGAAATCGAGGATTTCACAGCGATGGATGAACCAAGTAGCCCGATTCCAGATCCATTCGGCTCCGTCTCCGACGATCACCACCACGGTGTTGGTTCCCAGCCAGCCTAGTTCCCTCAGTTGAGCATACAGCCGGTGGAAGATCGCATCGGCATCGCCCAGACAACTGACCAGAAACCGCCGCACCACCGAGCGGCGTCCCGGCGAGGTCTCGACGCGTTCTTCCGGCAACAACAGAACGCCTGTCTTGACTTCGCGGAAATGACCTTCCTCAACAGGTGGCAACGGCGGCAGTTTCTCCCGGCCCGTCTGGTGCCGCCGCCGGGCGCGCACTTGCATCCCGAGCGCGCAGCCGTCCACACTCAACAGCACCGTCACCGGAGCTTCCTGGGTCGGCGCGCCTTCGCTCCGGCTGTCGGCATGATACTGGCTCAGACCGTCGCTGTAATTCGCCGCCGCTTGTCCCAACCGCTGCGCCACCCTCCAGATGCCCATCGGGCTGATCGACACTCCCAGAAGCAATCCGGCCAGTCGCGCTGCCAACGGATACGGCGCCACTGCGGCGAGCAACGCCAGCAGACGCGCCAAGGAGCCGCTGATGCGCCCCGGTTCCACGCCCAGACGGTCCAGCAGCGGCCGGCATTCAAAGTGGCAGTTTGGGCAACGATAACGCGGCACCTGGGTCCGCAGACGCCCGAAACGTGCCCACCACGAAACCGGTCGCACGTCCTGACACACCATCAGCTGGCCACAATGGGCGCACACTGGAGAGTTTCCACGCACAGCTTCAGCCAGCGCGTCCACTCGGCATTGCAGTTCCTTCAACATCCGTGGGCGGAACTCGTCTTCCACCGCACGTTCCAACAAGAGAAACTCCGAGGGATGATCCGCCAAAATGGGCCGCACTGGCGGCGCGCTCTGCGCCTCACACATAAAACATTATTGACTAAAAATGTCGTGCTGCGCCGGACTTAAATCGAGTTACAGACCGCCCGCCTGCTTATCTTTTTTTTACTAACCCCCAAAACGGTTAAGCACCCTGTAGCAGAGTTCGCAGAATGGGCATATCGGCCCGTTTTGCGAAGCGCTTGAGCAGCCGCTGAACCAGATCGAGGATTTAAGGCAAGGCCCCCGGCACATTTGGGGCTGGGAGAACTTGGTCAAGAACTGGTGGACAAGAGATTCGAAACTGGATCGATTGGTGGGAAAGCACAGCTCGCAATCGCTCCGCGAGGGACCAAGGACCGAAACCGCCGAAGCCGAAGAAAGGTAAGTAGTAATCTTGCGTGCGGCTTGGTTTTCTCCCGAATCTTACGCGGCCTTCTCAGAAGTCTCAGAACCTCTCCGAGGTTGCCGCGAGAGCAGCAAGAACCCGGGGGTCACGCGGCTTGAGCCTGGACCCGGAACAGCGGGTACCATCCCCGAAAGACTCCTTCGAGTTCGTGGTTTAGAACTTTGGTCCGGGTCTGCAGGAGTAGGTGCGCGCCGCGAAGCGTCCAGTGCATCTATTGTCGCTTGGCAAAACGTCTGCTCACAACTTGGTTGATCGTCGATTCGACGAACGCCGTGCTGATCGTTTCGCCCTGCCGGTACCGCTCACCGAAATTTGGAATGGATTCCTGATTGTTGCGAATGTAGGTCCTGAATTCCGCGACGCCACCCGCCAACTTCTCCGCCGCGGCTGCGTATTTCCGAATCAGGTCGAGATCAATCAGCAGGTTGGCCAAGCGCTCGAGCACTTCTTCCACGTTACCGTGCCACAGCAGGTTCTTTACACTTTCCACTTGTTTCGATACTACGGCACCTGCCTCTTCCTGTTCTGCCTTGAGCGATTTGGCCTGCTGCTGCAGAACTGTTAGCCGCATCGTGATGTGAAACCAGTAATGTTCTCCGTGGGGGTGCAGATACTCCTGCACGCGCCGTACATCTTCACCGCCGTCCGACATGAATACAACCTGCTGATTTTCCTGCATTCCCTGCGATTTCATCAGCTCCCATAATCGCCGGCGTGGCTTCTGGTCGTAGATCTGTACGAAGCCGAAGCATTTGGTCGGCGGAACGGCCTCCTGTTCGGCGCGCCGAAAGGCCACCACGCTTCTGCCGGCGATCACCTCCGTCGCTGTTCCAAAACTTACCCCTTTCGGGACAGCCCACGCCTTGCACAAACAAACGGTTCTGCAACGCTACGCTAACCTGCATTAGAGGGAGTGGGCAGTTGGTCTGAGTGTGCGTACGAGCATCAGACCGTGAGTGGCGATGACTACCGGGACTACGAACGTCGGCAGTAGAATAAGCGGGAATCTATCGAGTTGGTACATTGAGCCGGGGGCATACATTTCAGACCGAGCCGCAGTCACTGCAACGGCGACTATATCCACGAAACCGAGGAGGTTCCAAACGAACAATGCGGGTTTAAAGCTGGCGAAACGCATAACGACTAAAGCGAGCATGGCAACGATGATGTCGCCGAACCCGCCCCATACCGCAAACTGATAGGGAAGCTCATGTTGTGCGTAAAGGTAAAGGAAATAAGCCCCGACAAAACGGTTGACGTGGAAGGCGATCAGCCATCGTATGTCGATTCGGAAAGCCCAGTCCCGGAAAGGCCGAAAGATAACCAACGCAAGTAAGAGCGCAGCGGTTACGGATAGGATTGCTTTGGGATACCAAGGCACCATGTGCACTAAGTATATGAGTCTTTCGATGGCACGTTGGACTTCAATCGGTCTCCCACAACATCCCCGCTTTACGGGGTTGCCTAGCTTTCTTTGAATAGCTTCTCGGCCTCGTCGTCCGTGCCTTGCACACTTATGCAGCAACTGGGAGTAAGGATGGGGGTAGGTACATCGAATTACCGAGAACATGCACCGCTGGCAACCTCCTGATTTCAGTCTCTAAAACCGTCCCGAAATTTACCCTTTGTGGAACGGAAGAGGTGAGGACGATCTACTCAACTATGGAATTAACGACAACACTGGTCGTTCTGGTCAAGGGC
>JBBRRB010000164.1:0-4069 GCA_038225555.1 Bryobacterales bacterium | reverse complement strand
GCACCGTTTCCGCCCGCCGCCCTCGACACGCAAGCGCGACGGTAATGGCATGTCTGGGGTTTCTTCCCGCTGGGCCAATTCCGCTAGACCCTTTTGGATGGTGTTGGGCGACATGCCAATCACGCTGCTCACCGCCCGCAATCCGCCCCATCCATAAGCCCGAGCTTCTGCCGCAGCCCACTGACGACGCCTGCGCTCATCCATCAACGGCGCAAGTGAAAGATACTTCGTGGCGATTGCCGCCAGTTCGGCCGCATCCTGCATATCCCTTCTAGAACATACTCTAGAGGAATATCGTCAAGTTGTTATGACGTGAAGCCTTAGTGCCAGCACTCTATGAGAAATAGCTATGCGCCGAAATTGAACCTACTTCCGAGTCGTTGCAACGATTGTTATGTTCAGATTCCATCCGCCCTCTTCGCAGGGATCTTCGACAATGTCCCGATTGTCGGGCCCATCGTCAAAGAGATTAAGAAGATTCCAGTCGTCGGTCCCGTAGTTGATCAAGGTGGACCAAGTGGCGGGCGATGCCGCCACCGGCATCAAGAAGGGAGTTGAGCAAGGCGTCAAGGGAGTGGGACAGGTCCTCGGCGGGCTGGGTAAAGTAATTACGGGAGACAGCAACGGATGGAAGAATGTCCAAGAGGGATTCAAAACCGCCGCTAATGGAACGGTACTGTTTGCCACAACCGGCGTTGTAACGGTCCTTGCCGTCGCAGATCCAGTCGTGGGGAGCGCTCTTTTTTGGAGCGGCGTCGCCATGCAGGGGATTGCTAAATTTATCTACGAAACCATCAACAAGTGGCGCGGCAAGCCTGCTTGCAATCCTGGTAGAGAACTGGACAGGTTGATGACCGTCCCGAAGAATACACTCGGTGACGGAGACCGGTTTGCCGGAGCGCTTTCAACACCGTCTAAGTATCTATCATCCATTTTTGATGGGGTCGGAGCCTGGGAGATGACGGGCTGCGATGCCGTTGGGTATGGCAAGACGATTCGCGACGCTCAACTCTCAACGGACGGTTTTTGGACGGCTGACTTGAAGATCATATGCTTCGACGTGCAGGGCCAAAGAAGCCAAGCGACGCCCGATCGTTACATACGCCTTGAGATCATCCCAGGGACTCAGCGCACGAATCAGCGTCCAATCACTTGCTTCGACCGAACGACGTCGTGCAGTTTTCAGGGACCTATGATGTGGGACAGGACAAAGACGGCGACCACCCTGGCGGTCATATGGAAGTGCATCCCTATGCCGAATTGAAGCTTGGAGAGCCGCAGCAACCTCCTCCGCCGCCGAAGATTGAGGACAAAGGCACCAAGCCGCCCGACGTGTCGAAGTCTGCCCCGCCTGTGCCGAAGCCCATTTTTGCTGGGCCTACCAAAGATGTTGTCAAGAAAGGAGACAATTGTCGAAAAAGCGGAGCGCCTCTATGGAGTCCAGCAATGGCCTTGGATCTACTGCCCGAATCGTGATTCGATCCACAATGCAAACCTCATATATCCTGGCCAGGAGTTCGTGCTGCCACCCCCGACGAGGCACCTACAACGGGGCGATGCTAGCGCGCAGGTAGTCGTGCCGATCCTGAAACGTAGCAAGGCTTGAGTTCATGGCGAGTGGCCCGTGTTGGAAGCACCGCCGCTACCTCCACCCGCTGAGCAGAGGTGGACTTCAGCCCTTACTTTACAATCTGAGTGGCCGTGACATCTGCGGTCCCTTCAAGTCCAACGACCACTTCGATCATCTTTTCGCGGACGTTGATTTGTTTCAGTCCGACGAACGAGTCGTTGAGCGCGATGTTTATTCCCTGCTTACTGGCCTCAGTTGCCAAATCACTCTTTACTCGGATTCGCAGGGCAGCGATCGAATCCTTCAGATCAATCGAAGCTCGCTGTTCGAAAGCGGTCTGTATTGGTCCGCTAAAAACGGCAGAAACGACAGACCAGAGCTTGCTGTCAAGATGCCTGGTGAAGGAGATGTTCGTAAGCCTGAAGGATTGGGCGGCTTGATCCAATTTGGGTTCTGCTGCCAGGTAGACCCAGCCATTGACGTCACCGATTCGTTGCTGGGAATGCGCGGAAAACTGCATGACGACGACCAGTTGTTTGTCGGCTGGATAGACGGTCACCTGTTTGATTCGGACATGCGTCACTCCGGCGGGAGTGTCCGCTGAATAGTCCTGGCCAGAAACGATATGGGTGAGCGCATTCTGTAGGTCACTGTATTCCGCACGCAATGGAACCACGAGATTCAGCTTATTGGACGTTGCCGGAACTCGTCGCAGCGCGGGCAGAGGTATTGGCTGGTTGGTCGCTGAAAGTTGCGTTGTTGAAACCTCGGTGGATGCGCCCAGGGCAATGGCTGTCTTGAGGCCGTCAGCCTGGTAGGTCAATCCCGAAAACCCTGCAGTCTTCGGTGTGAGGTTCATATAGCCTAGAACCTCTTTGGCATTGCCGCTGTTGATAGGCACCGAATAGGCATGCCATAAAGGTGCAACTGTGCCCTTGAATTGATTGCAGTCGAGAGCCTGAGGGATCTTTCTGGCTGCGTCGGCCAATGCATCCTTCGCGGTCCCGTCAATATTGATCCAGACTTTTCCGGCGATCTCCAGTTGCGCCTTGTCCCGCCACACAAAATCGGGCGTGACTTGCACACTGGGGCACCAGCCGGCGCCGGAACCGCCGGAGAATCCAATCACCAAGCCGGGCGACCTTTGGTTGCTCGGGCCGCATCGCGTTCTCTGCGGAGATGCAACAAGCCTCCCTGCCGTGGAAGCGGCTGCTTGCGGCCCAGCAGGCGGACCTTGTGTTCACAGATCCGCCCTACAACGTTTCCTATGCGGGTTACACCAAAGAGAAATTGACGATCCAAAACGACGCTATGTCTCCAGCGGAGTTCGACCGGTTTCTTTGCGCCTCGTTCGCCAGCTTCAAAGAGGCCGTCAAGCCGGGATCGTCTCTCTACGTTTGCCATGCCTCCTCGGTTCAACGCGAGTTTCAGAACGCGATTGAAGGGCAGGCTTTGACGTCCGGTGCCAGATCATCTGGGCCAAGAACACATTATGCCTGGGGCTTCGGAAGATATAAATTCCAGCACGAACCGATCTTCTACTGCCACGTTGCAGGCCAGAAAGTTCCCTGGTACGGCGATAAATCGCAATCAACGCTCTGGCAGGAGAACAAGCCCGCCGCCAATCGGCTGCATCCGACCATGAAGCCGGTCGAGCTGAGCGAGCGAGCACTGGTCAATAGCAGCAAGTCGGGCGACTGCGTACTGGACTTGTTCGGAGGCTCCGGCTCAACGCTGATAGCGTGCGAGCGCCGGGGCCGACACGCTTTCCTCATGGAACTGGATCCGAGGTATGCCGACGTGATCGTGCGCCGCTATCAGGAGTACACAGGCAAGGAGGCCGTGCTCGATGGCGATGGATGCACCTTCGCAGAGATCACTGAGGAACGAAAACTCGCCGCAGGAGAAGTTGCGCGACCGAAGGAAGTCACGCTCGCGGATACGCTCGCTGATGTTAGCTGATCGTGTAGCGGCCTCTAGGAGATTCTCACCGTGGATCAGAACGACACCGAAAAGCCGAAGCGGGGGCGGCCTAAAAAGATGTTGATCTAGAAATGGTCGAGAAACTGGCGGCCATCCAATGCACCTATCCCGAAATCGCCTCAACGCTCGGTGTGTCGATCGATACTTTGACGCGCCACCAGGATTTTGCGGCCACCTTTAAAGAGGAGCCGAGGGGGGAAAGAAAGTCTCTGCGTCGCATGCAGTTCGAGTCGGCGAACCGGGGCAACGTCACGATGCAAATTTGGCTCGGCAAGCAGTACCTCTCGCAGTCCGATCATATCGTCAACACCGTCCGCAGGGTTCCGTCGTTTGAGGAATTGACCATGGAGGAATTGGAGCAGCTGGTGGCTGAGTCTAGCCTGCATTTCTCACAGGGATTGTGCTGAGGGCCGTGCCAAGGTCGGAAGCACTAAAATTGGCAAGTTGGCCCAAACGTTTGGTCGAGAGCACGAGCCCAGGAGGTAATCCGGCCTGGATCGGCGGTCCATTTGTCCG
>JBBRRB010000163.1:0-4193 GCA_038225555.1 Bryobacterales bacterium | reverse complement strand
CGATGGGGAGGCAGAGAAGGTTCTCTTCGCCAAAGCTCGTCGGCAGCCCACCCGTGCCGCGTACGCGCTCGTTCATGTACGCGGAGTCCGGGGTGTTCCGGTATTCGGGCATGTCGCAATACACCTGCTCTTTGCCGATGATGATCAGATACATGTGGTTCTTGACCATCGCGGAGATGACGTCTGGACGGCCAGCAAGGAGATGCGTGACGATGGAATAGGTCCGCTGGAGGGCCGCATCGGCGACCTCGATCGATGCAACGACGGGCATCCCCTTGACGTCGATGTACTTCTTATAGAACTTTTGGGCGGCGTCCCGATCTCGCTCCTCGACCACCGCAAAGAATGCGGCGGGGGGTGCCGTAACTTTTGGAGGACCGGGCTCGGACGAGCGAGGTTGGGCTGACAAAAGGGAAGCGACGGAAACGGCGATGACGAGCGCGATGATTCGGCACATTAGTTTGAAGCTCTTGATCTTGTTGCGAGGGTTGGCTTTTATGGTGGCCCTCGTTCAGGGTGTTGGCTCGCCAACTTCCATGGATTAGCCAGTTCCTCCATCGGAATAATACATGCTGAGAGGGACGGGTCCGAGCGCCGTTCACGAAACGCAGACTTTCTTTTACGCGCGGTCTTTCGGCCCTGTGCCGCCTGCTTGCCAGGAATCAGCTGCGACTAAAAATAGCAGTTCGGGGACGCACCGATACGCGATGTCGGTCGGCTCCGCCAGTCGGTCGCGGCGGACTAGAACGCCAGAGACCGCCTTGCTGCTCTCGGATCGATCTCTGGACAACAAGACACCTTGACCACTGCATCGCTGTGCGTGGATTGGAGCAGCTATCTAGGTTCAAGTACGAATCCTCTCTTTGCGCGATTGCGGTTCTAGATCATTCTTGGGGGCAGGCAACCTCTTCATCTGACACAACTATCTTGAGGTGAAAGTTTGTGTTCAATTCGGAGGCTTTGGTTGGCCTGCCCGGTTTCGAGGTTACCGACATTTGTTACTCTGGTGGTCAGGTTTGCTTGTCGGTTCGTTTCGTGGGTGATCGTTGTTGTCCTTTTTGCGGTGGCAAGGATCTTCGGCATCGAGATCGCCGGCTTCGTCGTGTTCGTCACGAGAGTTACGGTGAGCGTCCTTGCGTGTTGGATATCGAGACTCGAAAGTGGCGTTGTCGCGGCTGCCAGAAGACGTTTTGGCAGCGTTTCCCAGGGATCTTGGCCGGTAAGCGAGCGAGTGAGCCTTTCCGTCGCGCGGTGTCGCGCCAGCACCGGGACGGGATCAACCGGCTTCGCCTGAGTCAACGAGAGAAGATCGGGAGCGCCACGGTAGAGCGGTGGTTCCGCGATTGTCTGGGCCTGAGCCTCTCGGAGCGAAAGGACGCTCCCTGCCCGAAGATGCTCGGCATCGACGAGCACTTCTTCTCGCGCAAAGATGGGTACGCCACGACCTTTTGCGATCTTGCAAAAAACAAGGTCTACGACGTCGTCCTGGGCCGTAGCGAGGCGTCGCTTCAAAGCTATCTGGGTCGGTTGAAGGGCAAAGAAAACGTGGAACTCGTGTGCATGGACCTTTCGAATACTTACCGCGCAATCGCGAGGAAGCACTTTCCCAAGGCGAGGATCGTCGCCGACCGTTTCCATGTGATTCGCCTGGTGAACCACCACTTCCTCACTTGCTGGAAGCAGATCGATCCGGTAGGAGGCAAGAACAGGGGCTTGCTTAGCCTCATGCGAAGGCACCGCTGGAATCTGAAGTCCCCCGAGCAAGAAGGCAGGCTCGAAGCGTACCTAGCCGAAAACCCGGCGATAGCCAGAATCTATGAGTTCAAACAGCAACTGTGCGAGCTCCTGCTCCAAAAGCACTGCACCCTCAAAAAATGCCAGACCTTAGCCAAAAGACTCCTCTGGGCCATCGACCGGCTGCTCGACTCCAACTTCGCTCCCCTAGTCGCTCTAGGAGAAACCCTCAGGTCCTGGCAAGAAGAAGTCGCCACCATGTGGAGGTTCACCAAGAACAACGCAATCACAGAAGGATTCCACAACAAAATGGAGTCCATCTCAAGACAAGCCTACGGGTTCAGAAACTTTGAAAACTACCGACTCAGAGTCAGGGTAATGTGCTCGTGAAGTCAGAGGACAGGGGTGCCCCCAAGAATGGCGTAGAGTCTAGTTTCGACGGTGTCGCTCGCGCGGCTGCTCGCTGCGTTGCCCGAGACGAGGCCCTCGTGTGGGCGCTGGGCTTTGTCGATTCCCTCGATCCGAAGGCACGCACTGAGCACTTGAACGGTCTGATCTTCTTCGGTGATCCAAGGATTCTCGACTGGATCGAGCGGCACGAATCAGAGATCGATGTGGCGAGGCGTTGGCAGTTCCTCGCGGCCGCATCCGGTTTCTCGTGGAACCGGGCCAAGCTGTGGCTGCATCGTGGACGGCCCCTGAGCCTGGTTGCCCTCGGCGCTTTGCGCGAGACGCTTGGGGTAAGCGAGTTTCGGTTCGCGGGAGTCGAGGCGAAGTTGTTCGATCGGCCTCCGGCGAGCGAGCTGAACTCCGAGTTGGACGCCTACCTGGCTATGGATCCTTCTCCTAACGCTCGCGGCCACATCGAACATATTCGCGGGGCCATCGCTTCGTAATCGTTCATCATTCCTTCATGTCGGCCGCTGCTCTCCTGCTTCTCGCGTCCCAGGCTCCCGCTTACTGGAATTGGGCGAAGACTCCGCCCATGGGGTGGAACAGTTGGGATGGCTTCGCCACTACGGTGAACGAGGTGCAGACTCGCGGACAGATCGATGTGATGGCGGACAAGCTGAAGCGGTTCGGCTGGCAGTACATCGTAGTGGACATCCAGTGGTACGAGCCCAATGCTAACGGGTTTGACTATCGTCAAGGCGCGAAGCTGGAGATGGATGGCAATGGGCGGTTGATGCCTGCGGTCAACAAGTTTCCTTCGGCGGCGGACGGAAAGGGGTTTAAAACCCTGGCCGACTACACTCACCGGCACGGACTGAAGTTCGGTCTTCACCTCATGCGGGGAGTCCCTAGGCAGGCTGTCGAAGCGAAGATGCCGATCAAGGGCACCAAATTCACCGCCGCCGACATCGCGGATAAGAAAAGCCTCTGCCCGTGGAACGGCGACATGTACGGGGTCGACATGACAAAGCCGGGCGCGCAGGAGTACTACGACTCGGTCTTCCAACTCTTCGCCTCCTGGGGACTCGACTTCATCAAGGTCGATGACCTGTCGGAGCCGTATCACACCGCCGAGATCGAGGGCATTCGAAAGGCGATTGACCACTCCGGTCGCCATATCGTCTTTAGCACGTCCCCCGGCGCGACGCCGCTATCCGTGGCCGCGCACGTGCAGGAGCATGCAAACATGTGGAGGATCAGCGGCGACTTCTGGGACAACTGGCCGCAGCTTTTTTCCCAGTTCGCAAGGGTCCGAGATTGGACATCGTTCCGAGGTCCTGGCCACTGGCCGGATGCCGATATGCTTCCGCTCGGCGAGCTCCAAATGGGTCGGGCGAAGACCCATTTCACGCAGGATGAGCAGGTCACGTTGATGAACCTCTGGAGCATCGCGCGGTCACCGCTCATGATTGGGGCGGACCTGACCAAGCTGGACGACTTCACCCTCTCACTGCTAACCAATGCCGATGTCATCCGAGTGAACCAGGCGAGCACAAACAACCATCAGTTGTTCGATCGGGACGGCGTCGTCGCATGGATCGCCGACGTGCCGCGCTCCCACGATCAGTACGTGGCGGTTTTCAACGTATCGAACGAAGTTCGACTGGCGTCGGTGGACGGCATGAAGACGTCTCGGATCCGCGATTTGTGGGCAGGGCAGGACGTCAATTCCCTGGGGAGAGAGCTTCGCCCCCACGCGTCAGCGCTCTATCGGATCACGCCGTAAAGGGAGCGTAGCGTCGGTGCCCCCGCCGATGTGCGCCGCGCAACCGAGCACATATTGACGAAAGGATGCCGCTCTCATTTGGGGGCTTAGTCTGAGCGCCGCGAATCTCCCGCAAGGCGTCAGTAACCAAAGCTGGACCGCTTCGCAGATTTATGCCAGGTCGTGCAGCGCTCATCGGCGGGGGCGCAGGCGCTACATGGAGGGTGTCTCCCTTTCGCAATCGGACGATTTGTATCGATCGATTGCGCTTTAACCCGCACTCTAAAAACAGTGGAAAACT
>JBBRRB010000162.1:0-4196 GCA_038225555.1 Bryobacterales bacterium | reverse complement strand
CGTATCCTCCTCGCATGAACTCAGGCGTGGGAACTACCTTCAGATTGTCCCCCGACGGCAACGCCAACAGATGGCGAGCCTTTACGAAAGCAGTAGCACTTTCGAGATCGCGCCGGGCCTCTTCAAAATATGTTTCGGGAGTGGCATGCTTGTCGGCGATCCGCTTTAGAGCATCAGGCACGCTCTGCGGTGCGGCCAGCTTGACCATTTCCGCCCGGGTATCTTTCAAGGCCGCTTCGGCATCCGACAGAACTTCAGACGGGGTCTTTCCGGTATCCAAGGTCAGCTTAAACTTTGGATCGTACTTCTCTTTGCCCAAGCGCCACGTGACGGTCTGCTTGGCCAAGTCGGTCTTTAGATAGTTGTTAAAATCGCGAAGTGCTGCGAGAGCTCGTTTGGCGGCACGATCATAATCCGACTTCAGGTTCGGAGGCGCGGCGGCGCGCAGCGTCTGGTCCACTAAAGCGATGTTGCCGTCGTTCTCCTCGCGGGCCACCCGGTTCCAGACCTCTGGCGAATCAACGAGGTTAGCTCGGGCCTGTTCGAGCAGTATTGGGATGGCGGCCAAACGCTTGATGATATGCCGGTAGCGCGCGTCTTTCGGCGCATACTCCAATACGTAAGGGTTGAACAGCGCATTTCCGATCAGCTCGACATAGATCGTGGGATTGTGTCGAAAACTTTGGATCCGATTTATATCCAGGAGGGCAAGCTCGATCTGATCCTTTATGAGAGCAGCGTCGGCTCGGTCCTCGGGGCTCAGCGCATCCAACTGGAAGTTGTCTAGCTTGCCCCGTTGAACGGCATAAAACAGCCGTTGCTCTTGGATTCCGTTGTGGCTGAAATCGTCGAGCTTCTCATCGAGGGCCACCTCGCGATGTCGATGGTATCCAGCCGCAGTGGCCGACACGGGCGACAAAGCGAGTGACCCGTAGATGAACGCTTCGGTGAGTTGCGAAAATTCCTGCTTCTCGCCCGGCATGCGGCATCCGATTAGGAGCAGGGATGCGATCCAAATGAAACAAGAAAGACGCACAGCCGCCAGGTTAGGTAAGCGACCAGCCCTTTCGGAACGTAGGCTTGATGAGCTTATTCGCTTCGGCGTTGTTCGTAATGCGCATGTTGGCGCTGTCCCACTCCAGCTTGCCTTCAAAGCGCAGCGCCATTACGCCCAGCGTGATCCACTCGGTAAAAGGAGCGGAAACGCTGAAGTTGGAGCAGGCCTGCTCACCGCCTTTGCAGGCGCGGATCCAGTCCCGATAGTGGCCCGGAGAGCGGGTCAGAAACTCGCGCGGGAACTGATAATCCTTCATCTTGTCAATTGGAAGAAGGCGAGTCATTTCGCCGTAGGTGCCGGTGGTGATCATGCCCTTGTCTCCGATAAAGAGACTGCCGTTGCTGCCCGAGGACGCGAGCCGATTTACATTGGCGTCGAGGCGGGCGTTGGCATCGGCAGATGCGGGTTGATCCTGACGGGGGGCTGGCGGAGCCGGAGGAGGATCAGTGAAGTAAGACTGAGAAAATACGCCGCCTATGATCTGCGAGTCGCGCTGTTCGCCCTGGCGCGGAGGTTGCCCTGCGGGACGATGCCTGGGCAGATCGCCAAGGATCTCGCCTGGGGGAACGCCTGCGATTTCCGGCTGCTCTTTCATACCGTCGTACCAGAAAATCTTCACCGGGGGCATGGACCCGCGCGACGGAAAATCGAATCGGATCACGGATTTCGACGGGTAGTAGTAGCTGCTCTTGCCTTCCTGCCGGATGCATTCAACACTAGTCGGGGACCCGAGCCGTAATGCCATGTTGGGTGCGCCCAGGATGTGGCAAGCCATATCGCCCAGGGCTCCGCAGCCGAAGTCATAGAAGCCGCGCCAATTAAACGGAGCATATTTGTCGCTATAAGGTCTGGAATTGGCGATGCCCAGCCAGAGATTCCAATCGAAGGTGTCGGGAACGGGAGACTCAGGCGGGAGGTCTGGAAGACCCTGAGGCCAGATGGGACGATTCGTCCAGGCGTGGACCTCGGAAACGTTCCCAATCTCGCCCGCCCAGATCATTTCCGCGCATTGCCGAGTGCCCTCGTTCGAGTAGCCTTGGTTGCCCATCTGCGT
The DNA here is from genome assembly GCA_038225555.1 of Bryobacterales bacterium. GTDB lineage: Bacteria > Acidobacteriota > Terriglobia > Bryobacterales > Bryobacteraceae > JANXQZ01. Next base: position 2,085 of record JBBRRB010000162.1, on the reverse strand, counting down.
GGCGACCTTGTATTTGGCGGCGGCCTCGGACAACTGCCGGCATTCCCAAATGGTGTGGGCCAGCGGTTTTTGAACGAACACGTGCTTGCCGCGCTCCATGGCCCACATCGCGGCAGTGGCGTGCATGAAGTCGGGAATGGCCACGATCACGGCGTCGATGTTGTCGCTCTCTTTGTCGAGCATCACGCGGAAGTCGCGATAGCGGGTGGCCTTGTCGAACGTCTTGAAAATGTTCTCGCCGCGTTTGTCGTCCACGTCGCACACGGCGACTATATTTTCCGTTTGCGCGCAGCCCCGAATGTCGCTGGCCGCTTTGCCCCCCGCTCCAATCGAAGCGATGTTGAGCTTTTCGTTCGGCGACTTGTAGCCGAGCGCTTTCAGCGATGGCTTGCCACCGAAACCAGCCGCTGGAACGGCTCCAGCCAGCAGACTGCCGAAGAAGAAATATCGTCTGGAAACTCCGTCGCTCATAAAAGGCCTCCTTGCCGCACGAGTAACACTCATTATATATAGAAGTGAACTTAATCGCTCATCAGGAATATTAGCGGTCTATCCTCTTCCTTCTCCTTGCCCAGAGCTGCCCAATACTTCAGCAGAATCGTGTACACCATTAACCCGGACTCCCCTTCCCCCAGGAGAAAATAGCGGAACGACTGGCGCATGAGATTCGTCCTGCTTAAGCCGAGAAAGACGCTGACTGGATGGAGCGACGCGATTGCGTAGGCCAGGGCGTTCGCAATCGCGACCGCTTGGGAAATATGAATCAAATAATGTTGATCTTCCCGCTTGATCGTAATTTGGAGCGGAGAGAGAAACTCGCTTCGGTTATCGAGCAGGCTCACGTGGATGAAAGCTAGCGGCGTATCCACTTTGTAATTTTCCGCGATCTTTTCCAAGCGACCTTTCATGACGTCTGCGTCGAAGGAACGTATCGGGACCAAGCTCACCATCTTGCCGCGGAGCGATTCCCATTCGCGTTCCGATTCCGGATCGCAGAACTTGCACCCGCTGACGCGAAGTTCGGTAGAGCGCCAATAGCGGCTCACGGCGCTGATGATGACGATAAAACAAATAAAGAACGAGGCGATAATGATCCCGTCCGGCCGCTCGATCACGTTCGTGATGGTCGTATAGGCGAAAACCACCGATACGCCCATGCAGTAGATCGATTGTGCGACGAGCTTCTCTTTCCATAGCGCGATGGAAGCCGCGATCGCAGCCGACGACATGAGAACCAGCACACCAGTAGCGTAAGCGCCGCCCTGGGCATCGACATTGGCTCGAAAGATAATCGTGATCAGCACATTGAAACCGAATAGGACCAGCACAAGCGGTCTTGCGTGGGCTACCCATTCAGGCGCCAGGCCGACTCTCGGGAGATAGCGCGGGATGAGGTGCAGCAGTCCCGCCATCGCGGACGCTCCCGCGAACCACAGGATCAGAATCGTGCTGCCGTCGTAGATGGATCCGAATACGTTGCCCATCAACTCATGGGCCAGGTAAGCGAGGGCCCGTCCGCTGGCGGGCCCGCCCTGACGGTAGGCGGCTTCCGGAATCAGCAGCGTCGTAACCAGGCTTGAAGTCACCAGCAGCACGCTCATAATGAGCGCGGCGCCTAGCAGTAGTTTGCGCGTGTTGCGAATGCGACCTCGAGGCGGATCGTCGGGAGATTGCTCGTCTTCCCGGCTGCCTTCGATCAAGGGCATAACCGAAACGCCCGTCTCGAATCCGCTGAGACCCAACGCGAGTTTCGGAAATATGAGAACCGAGGCGATGGCAAGCCCTGTCCAATCTCCATGCCTCATCAAGTCAGCATGCCAATGCGGAACGAGTCCCGGGCGATGAAGTACTTCGATCAGTCCTCGGCCAAGCACCACGACATTCAACAACAAGTACGGGATGCAAACGGCGGTGGCGAGTTCGATTGCCTCGGCGAAGCCTTTGAGAAAGACGGCCGCCAGCAGCAACAGCAGTAACAGCGTGACCGCCATATCCGCGTGCCCGATGAGTGGCTTCAAGAAGGGATTTTCGATGGCGTGCTGAGCGGCATCCGCGGCTGACAGCGTCATCGTGATCACAAAGTCG
>JBBRRB010000161.1:0-4198 GCA_038225555.1 Bryobacterales bacterium | reverse complement strand
TATTTGATAGGTGGCCGCGGCAGCGCCTTCCACTTGCGTCAATAATTCCCCTTCCAGAACATAGCCGAACACGGGGCCGGGCGCGGCCTCTGCCTGGGAGGCCAGCAGCATCGCCGCGCCGGTACTTGGCAAGAGGCGGCGGCGGCGGCAGATCTATGCAGAGCGATGGCGATGGCCCAGGGGTTGGAAGTGGGTGCGCTGTCCCGGTTTGCGGTGAAGCACCGGCCTGCCAATGGGCTGATGCTTGGCTTTGCGGCATGTAATGAAGCGGAGATCCGGCGTGGGGTGGATGTGCTGGCGGGGGCGCTGGGTGGTAGATGAGTGTTGACTGGACGAGAGGCTCCGGGCAAACTGAACCCATGAACCGTGACCAGGTCATACGGGCATTGCAGGCGCATGAACAGGAGTTTCGTGCCTGGGGCGTGATCAGCATGTCCCTGTTCGGTTCCGTTGCTCGCGGTGAGAATCCCACGGACGATGTGGACGTAGTTGTGCGCCTGGGAAATAACTTCTCCGCGCTTGGTCTCGACTACATCAGCCGCTTGGATGACCTGGAACTCCATTTGTCCGAACTTCTCGGCTGCAAAGTGGACGTGCTGGAAGAGCCTGTGCGCAGAGAGCGCTTCCAAAAAGAGATCGATAGGGATCGCTCCCTTGCCTTCTGACAAACCCGCGAGGTGGTGACCGAGACTGGCTTCGAGGCGGCCAGCGTTCCAATCCTTAACCCCTGGGAGACAGGAAGGTCGGCGCATTTGGGTTCGTTGGTACAAATTGCCGTGGCCTGGCGGGTGCGGTAGCCATTTACGAAACAGAGCCAATCCGGACGCGGCTTTACACCACGTCCGGGTCGCTGTTGTGCGTTTTTACGAAACAGAGCCAATTTTGCTGGAATGGGTTTGTTCGTGCAAAACCCTCGCTTGTATTCAGTTGTCAAAGATCTTGGGTGCAGAGCCTCTCGCGAGGATGTCCCCTGTGCTGCGCTATGGCGCAGGATGGCGCCGGGGATTTTACGAAACAGAGCCAATCCCGGGGGCGGGCCGCTTTAGGAAGCCCTTACTTCTGGGGTTAGTGTAGCTGGCGGGTGAGTGGCCGGTTTTGGGGTGGGTTCTGGATTGGGTTTGGTTTCTGTTAGTTGCGGGTGGAAAAATAGTGGAAGAAACTTGTGAACGTTATAGCGGATTGATTCCAAGAGACTCCCATGGATTCAGGGTGGCTACGCCTGCTGACGTTAAGTCCCGCACGTTCGCCACACTCCAGACTAAACTGAACGTGAACCGGGCTCGCCGCGACCGTTAGACAAGCGGCGACTTAGGCAAGAGGGGCAGGTGCATGCGTGATGCTCGGCGTGTTTGTGGGCAAGGCCGTGGATGACATTATCTTCGGCATCGAAGCGATGAGCAATGAGATCAAAGTATTGCGCATCCCCAGCATTGTATCGACGGAACACCGAGTAGGCGACATGATCGGCAATCTGGACAAGCCGGGAGGCCCGCGAATCCACAAAGAAGGGCGTATCCGCGATGTTCTTCAGAACACCCCATTGGGTACCCACCTTACGGAACTCGCGGCTGAGCTTCTGGAGTGATGTTTCGCGCGTGGTTTTGTCGAGGATGATCATGCCGCGCTGCGCATCCCCGCTGGCTTTTCTGCGACTTAAAAAGAGATCAAACCGCCGGCAGAGATCTTCGAACGCCATCTCGACGATGTCCCGCCCGGGGTAGTGTTGTTTCTCGATGGCGCAAGCAAACAATCGGGTGCTGTTATAGCTTTCGCTGACAACATTTAGTACGGATTTTAAAGCGCCGCGAGCTTCGTCGATGGACAGGGATTTCCAAGGGTCCTCACGTCGTGAAAAGATGGTGGACGCGTGAAACTCGACGTCTTCCGGTGCGATGGCATTGTAGGGCGCCGCCAGCTTGTCAATCTCGCGGCTGAACCATTCCACTTGCGCCTCGTAAACGCAAACACCGCCGAGGACAAAATAGTTCTCGACGGCATTCCCGGGCGACCCGGCGTCGTCCAGATAGAGTAGGTACATAAAAAAAAGCAGCCAAGTGAGCGTTCGCTCAACGGACCGCGTTTGGCAGCCCTCTTAACCGCAGTCTAATTCTAACAGAAGACAACCCCGCTGGGCGTGGACCTGATTGGGCTACAGCTAGGTTGGATCAGATCAGACGGAGGGTGGAGCGCCAATCCGCGAAGCTCTTCCGTGAGCCCGAGCAGCAGCCCATATTCGCTAATGTGGAGAAGGAAGGAGCCGCTAGCCATGACTATCGAAATCACAAGACCCGAAATCGAGGCACTGATCCAGCAGCGTATCCAGAGCGGCGCCTTTGCAAGTGCTGATCCGGGTCCAGGCTGAGAGTGACGGTCATGGCTGCAGGTGACTTTTGAACACAATTACCTAAACTGTTCGATCTGCGGCACAGGGGCAATAAATGATTTTGATAGACGATTAAGTATGTGATGTGATCGTCTACCAGCAGCAGAGATCATCTGTTTGAAGCAGGGCAGTGGGATTGGGAAAATGTCTCGCACCCGCTACGCCACAAGTAGACAAGACACTAGCGTCCGGCTATAAGTCCAATAGATTTATCTGCTTATAAATTGGTATCGATTTTCCTTGGGGGATCATCGCTCGGCAGGCCTGTGAAATAGGGGTTTTCTCGAAAAGGTTGAGGCTCAGGACCTGTAGGATTTCGTGGAGCGAGGCCTCAAGGCCAAGGCGCTTCCTGAGGATGGCGATCAGGACGTAAGTTGCCACTGCAATCCAGATCTGAGTCTTGACCGCGTTCTCACTATGGCCGTAGAACGCCTTGATCCGCAGGTGTTGTTTGATCCACTTGAAGAATAATTCGACCTGCCACCTTGACTTATATAGCTGAGTAATAGTGAAAGAGGGCAGTTCGAACTTATTGGTCAGGAAGATGAGCGCGTTGCCTTTGAGAGGATCGATGAAGCGGACCCGGCGGAGGGTATCTGGGTAGCGTTTTGCCGAACCCGCAGTCCCCAACACTATTGTTTGATCCGAGGATACGCCGGTCCCGGCAGGTACCGGACGGGAGTATCGGCGCTTCAAAATCACGCCTGTCTTGGTGCGGGTTACGAAGAATGCGCCAGCGCGGTGGAGGGCGTGTAGCCGTTCAAAGTCCAGGTAGGCTCGATCCATGACATAGAAGGCGCCTGGCTCGAATGGGATGTCGTCCAGTAGATGAACATCGTGCCGTTTTCCATCGGAAACCTCAATAAAAGTAGGGATGGGGCCGCGCATGTCAAGTAGCGTGTGCATCTTCACGGCTGCCTTCTCTTTGCGAAAATGAGCCCAGGGGAAGACTGCCAGGCAGAGATCGATGGTGGTGGAGTCCAACGCATAAACGGTAGCGTCCAGATCGATACCGAGAGGTTCGGTGGCGTACATGGGACGCGCAATGCCGATCAGCACTTGGGCAAAATCGGCGTAGATGCGCCAGTCGCGTGTCTCGTTTGCATCGGCCATAGTGGAGCGGGCAACGTGACCACGGAAGCCCAGATGATAGAGTTTGGCGGGCACCGAACGAAGGCCAGATTCGATATCACGTAGGCTCTCTCGAAAAGTTAACTGCGCAAAACTCATGCACAAGAACTGATCGTTACAGGAAAAGCCGCGTGATTTATAATTACCTCCGCAACGCGAGACGCATTTTTGAAACTCATGGACTGGCCAGTGTTCCATGATCTGAGCGAAGACCAACTTGCCGTGATGCATGGTCCATTGTCTTCGGCCCCGGCTGGGACTTCGGTGGTCGGTACGGCGAAAAAACAAGTTGAAATCGAAAACGCGCTCAATGCCACCTATCCCTCAATGCAACAGTGGGTTAGCGGGAATCGGTTGAACGATAACCGGACAGCAGTGAAGTTACGTAGTTGTGTTGGCGGGGCGGCACCCATAATGACGCCGATGCGCATAACGTTTTTCCCGCAGTAGACAGCGTATGAAGTCCATCCCAGGGCATGAGTATGATGGCTTTACTCGATATTTATGCACAATTCCGGGAACATTCCACCAGAAGGCTGTCAGCTTACCGCTTACCGTCTTCATGAACACGATACGTTTCTGAAGATTGTTCCCGCTCCGGCAGACCGCTTCTGGATGGATTTCACCACGCATGGCTGGGCCAACCGGTGCTTGCCGCTGCGCATTGCTAACCAAGCGGGCTGG
>JBBRRB010000160.1:0-4222 GCA_038225555.1 Bryobacterales bacterium | reverse complement strand
TTCGCGCGGGCAATCAGAAAGGCCGCGTCGAACGCGCCATCCGCTATGTGCGCGAATCGTTCTGGGCCGGGCGCACGTTCACCGCGCTGGCCGAATGCAACCGTCAGGCGTGGTTGTGGCGCGATCAAGTCGCGCATCCTCGGCCCTGGCCCGGCGGAGATCATCGCTGTGTCGCAGATGCGTTCGACCAAGAGCGTGCGCGTCTGTTGCCGCACGCCGCGCATCCGTTTCCCACCGAACGCATCGAGCCGGCGCGTTCGGCCAAAACGATCTACGTGCGTTTCGATTTAAATCAATATTCCATTCCGCCGGAAGCCGTGGGCCGGCAACTGACGCTGGCCGCCTCCGATACATTCATCCGCATTCTGGACGGCACTAACCAGATCGCGGGCCACACGCGCAGCTACGATCGCGGCCAACTGGTGCTCGATCCCGCGCATCAGGACGCGGTGCTCAAAAGCAAACGCAAGGCGTTTCATTCCGCACCCACGGGCCGCCTGGAGCAGCTGGTACCGGAGAGCAAAGCGTTTCTCGATCAAGCTTTCGCGCTCGGAGAGTCGGCTGCGCACGAAGCCTCGCGCTTGGCGAAACTGCTCCAACAATACGGCGCTCAGGCCTTGCGGAAGGCCATTGCCGAAGCACTCGAACGTTCCACGCCACGTTCTTCTTCGGTGGCGTTTCTGCTGCGCCGTCAACCGCGCTTTACGCCGCTGGCGCTCGACTTGAGCCGTTATCCGCAAGCGCAATCGCTCGATGTGCGCCCGCACGACTTGGAGACTTACGATGAACTCGCCCAAAATAAAAACAGCCGCGAGTGATCTGGCCGCGCAGCTCCTGCACGTCGGCTTGTGCGCCGTGCCCGATTCCCTCGACGACTTCCTGGCCCGCGCCACCAAAGCCCGCTGGTCGCCGGTGCAAGTCCTCGAAGCGCTGGCGCAGGCCGAAACCGAAGAGCGTTCCAAACGCAGTCTGGAGCGGCGCCTGCGCATCAGCGGCCTCAAATCCTTCAAGCCCATGGCCGACTTCGACTGGTCCTGGCCCAAGAAAATCGACCGCGATATCATCGACCGCGCTTTTACGCTCGACTTCCTCAAGCAAGCCCGCAACCTCGTTCTGGTGGGCCGCAACGGTCTGGGTAAAACGATGATCGCGCAAAACCTCTGCCACACCGCTGTGCTGGCCGGGCACTCTGTGTTGTTCCGCTCCGCCTCCGCGCTGCTGGAAGAACTGCATCGCCAATCCCCCGAAGGCCGCCGCCGCAAACTGCGCTCCTACGCCAATGTCGGACTGCTGTGCATTGACGAGGTCGGCTATCTTTCCTTCGACGACAAGGCCGCCGACTTGCTCTACGAAGTCGTCAACTGCCGCTATGAGCGCAAGCCCCTGATCGTCACCACCAACCGTCCCTTCAAGGAATGGAACGAGGTGTTTCCTAACGCAACTTGCATCGTCACTTTGCTGGACCGCCTGCTGCATCACGCCGACGTGACCCTCGTCGAAGGCAGCAGCTATCGCGTCCGCGAAAGCGAACAGGAATCCGCCGCGCGAAGGATAGCAAAATGAACCCCGTCGAAATCAGTGATGCGGCCTTCGTTGCTCAAGTGCTCACGCTCTATCTGGATCTGCCCGACACGCCCGTGCGTCCCAGCTCCGCCGATCAATCTCTGGCCCGAAAGCTGCTTGTCGAAACGGTGCCACTGCCGCTGATCGAGTCCGCTCTACTGCTCGGCACCCTGCGTCGACTCAGCCGCGCTCCAGACCTGCCGCCGCTTTCCAAAATCCGTTCGCTGGCCTACTTCCTGCCGGTCATTGAAGAACTCAAACTCCAGCCGCTCCCAGACGGCTACCTCGACTACCTCAGGCTAAAGCTTCGCCGCCTGTCGGCCCCATGCTCAGAAAAATACGTTTTCTGATGATCGTTAACAATTTCAGACCAGGCAATAAGCTAATATTTTCGACCGGGCCGTTAACCAAGGAGATGTTGATGACGACGACGAGAAAGCAGCACAGTCCGAAGTTCAAGGCGCAAGTCGGCGCTGGAGCGTCTGCCGGAGGTGTTCGTGGATGGCCGGACGCGCCCAACCAACGCCGGGCAGGCGGAGGCCGACGCGCTGTTCGAGCAGATCGGGCGCCAGAAGGTCGAACTGGACTGGCTTAAAGAAAAGTCGGAATGCTCGACTGAGGAACTTCGCCTGCTGGTGGATCGGGAGCACGGAAAAATCAGTATTCGCCGCCAATGCGAATTGCCGGGAGTGAACCGGGCCGGTCTTGACTATCACGCGGACGCCGTTTTACGGGAGCCAGAGAATGACGGCGTGGCTGGGAACGAAGGGCTGGGAAGTGAATCGCAAGCGGGTGTCACGGCTGATGGAGATGATGGGAATCGAAGCGGTCTACCCGAAGCCGGGGTTGAGCCAGCCAGGGGAAGGCCACAAGATTTACCCGTACCTGTTGAGAGGGGTGGCGGTGGATCGAGTGAATCAGGTGTGGAGCACCGACATCACCTACATTAGGATGGCGCAGGGTTTTGTCTACTTGGTCGCTGTCATGGATTGGTTCAGCAGATATGTGCTGAGCTGGTCGCTGACGCTGGAAGTCGATTTCTGCATCGAGGCGCTGCGGCGCGCCTTACGCCGGGCAAGGCCGGAAATCTTCAACAGCGGTCAGGGTTCGCAGTTCACCAGCGAGAGATTCCACCGCGAACTGCAGGCCAGAGAGATCGCGATCAGCATGGATGGACGGGGACGTTGCATGGACAACATTTTCATCGAGCGTCTATGGAGGTCGCTTAAATACGAGGAGGTGGTGTGCTGTGAACGTCGGGTCTGAGTAGATCAGGCGATGCTTTATCGAAGATGGAGGAAGATCCTCCGGAGTCGGCCTGCAGGGGCGGGCTCCAAACCGCCACAAGCTGCTGGGGTCAAGAGTCCTGGTGGTGAGCGTTGTGGAAAAGGCGGAAGCAATTCCGTCAGGTATGTCTCAAGGAGACGAACGTGAGTGAACCACTGATGACGTGTCGTAACGTATCTAATCGGCGTCGAAACCGGGATCTGGACTTCTATCCCGCGAGTAAAGGTTGGAAGCGACCTGCTTATTGTCCAACCGGCGTCCGGCATGAAGGTGGCGTGACCTTGGGGCGGGCTTCGATAAGGAACGGTCCGAGTACCGATGCGAAGCACTGGGGCGGAGACGCCCGTAGTAGGGACGAAGGTTCCGTAATGGGGCTGGACCGAAGGGGCGTCGTCATCCGGTCTCTATCGATTGGACAACCCGCGAGGGGCTGATCCGTATGGATAGAGCCAAGCCGTTTTGTATTGCTAAACGTGAGGTGTGGGAAGCGTATAGTGAAAGCGAGCCGAGGTTGGCGCGGGGTAGACGAGCAGTCACTTGCGGACTTCGATAAGAATCTGAGCAAGAATCTCTATCGAATCTGGAACCGGAAGCGCTCGGGAAGCTATTCCCGTCGCCCGTGAGACGTGTAGACATACCGAAAGGAGATTCTGGCGGAACCCGGCCGCTTGGTATACCAACGGTCTCCGACAAAATCGCCCAGATGGTCGTCAAGCGTTACCTGGACAGATCCTGGAACCCGTGTTTCACAGGGATTTCTATGGATATCGTCCAGGGAAATCGGCGCACGACGGCTGGTTGTGGCCCGACGCCGTTGTTGGGATCACGATTGGGTGCTCGATCTGGACATCAAGAGCTTCTTCGATCGGGTGAACCACGACAAACTGATGTCGAAGCTTGCGCAGAAGATCGGTGACAAGCGGTTATGAAAGCTGATCCGGGCGTTTCTCAGGGCTGGGGCGATGGAGAACGGGTTGGTGAATCCGGTGGGGGACTCCGCAGGGCGGACCTTTATCGCCATTGCTGAGTAACATCGTACTCAACGAGTTGGACCGGGAGTTGGAGCGGCGCGGGCTTCGATTTGCGCGCTCGCCCGAGGGCGACGCGTGGATCAAGCGGGGCGCAATGGCGGAGCGAACCGACGACGAGTTTCTGCGTCCTGGTGCGAGTTGATCGAAGACCAGGGCCGCGGACGATAGTAATATCTATGTCCGTAGCCGGCGAGCCGGGCAACGGGTGATGGAGAGCGTAACGCGATTCATCGCAACGAAGCTCAAACTCAAGGTGAACCAGCAGAAGAGTGCAGTGGCACGGCCGTGGACACGGAAGTTTCTTGGCTTCAGCTTCACGAACACAGGTATACCCAAGCGGC
>JBBRRB010000159.1:0-4231 GCA_038225555.1 Bryobacterales bacterium | reverse complement strand
GGTTCCGGGCCGGGCCGCAACATCTGTAATCCTCCAAACCAGAATCAGGAAAACAGGGAAGAACAGTTCCGGATTGTCCGTGACTGTCTGACGAGCCATGTTACACCATCGCACTTTTGCCCAGTCTATTCTGGATCGACATTGGAGCGCAGGCGGCACAGAGTCGCCTCAAGCCACATACTCGCGGCAGGTTTCACGATCGCCGCAGGACCATTGCCCTTCCACATGGAATCGAACGGTGCCACGCCAATCGTCAGACCTTCCCGAGGTGCCCATGAGAGCCACAATCTTGTCCTCCTAATCGAACGGCTCCGGTTTCCGCATCGCGGCGCGACGAATGGCGTTCGGTTCGTTGGTGTAGCCCATGACCGATTCGCGATAGCTCTGCAGAACTTCGCAAAAGCGCTGCTGCTTATCGGCAACGTCGAGAGTTGTGACAGTGTTGGGCTCGTTCGCCGTTCGAGTGTCGTGAGGCGTGGAATCGAAATGAGTGTTGGCCGGAGCAGAAGCAGGACCCGGATCGCCAAAGCGGATCCGATCAACCGACAGAATCGGGTAGGTCTCGACGCGATCTCCGACCAGGAAACGAAGTGCCGTGGTCGAGCCGACCAGGTAAGTACCTGAAAGAACACGACCGTCTTTCAGCGTCAGAGAATCCGCAAAAGCCGAGACGGAAAGCAGGAACAGGATCAGCCGCATAACCACAATCCTGTTCGATTTTATCGTTTTCCCAAAAAACAGCAAACAACAAAAGGAGTCCAGTGGGACGCTTCAATGCGAAACTCAAATGCAATTACTACCCGCTCGAGCCACAAGAAGCGGGGCGAATCCATCAGCTATTGTCGTTTCCGGCACTGCCGTTTGCAGCGCTCGATCCCTGTATCGGAGACGGGTCCGCCTTCGCAGCTATCACCGCCGGTGCGGAGGCCTGGCGCTTCGGCATCGAACTCGATGCATACCGGGCCGAACAAGCCGCACCGGAGCTGACGCAGATCGTGCAAGGCAATTGTCTGGAGACCCACTGCCCGGTCGAATCGTTCGGACTGATTTACGCAAACCCACCTTACGACTGGAGCATTGCGGAAGACCAGCGGGAAAGACTGGAAACAGCGTTTCTGAACCATATTTTCCGATGGCTGGTTCCCGGGGGCGTTTTACTTCTGGTAATTCCGGCCGAGCGGGCCGCAGACTGCGCCACTATTCTGGGTTCGCACTTCAAATCGATCAGGATCTGGAAGCTTGGCGAACCGCAATCCTTACAGTATCGGCAGGTGCTGATTGCGGCAGTGCGGCGGACACGTCGCGAACGCGATCAATTGCGGGATCGTGAGATTACGGATGCACGGCGCCGTTTTCTCAGCCTGCGCTGGGACTATACCAGCCTTCCGATACTGGACGACTGCATTGGAACCTCGTACGCGATCCAGTCCACCGGACAACCGGTCCTGACGTTTCGCGGCCTGCCTCTCGATCAGTTGGAAGATCAGCTCGGAAACTCCCCGGCATACCGCCAGGCGGCGCGTATCCTCGCGCCAGAGCCGACGGTTATCGGTGGACGTCCTCTGACACCGCTGCACCAGGGCCACGTGGCGCTGTTAGCAACAGGAGGAATGCTCAACGGGATTTTCGGAGCCGGCGAAGAGCTGCACATCGCTGCATGGAAAAGCAAAAAGGTCAGCACGGAAACCACGGAAGAAGAGGAAGACGGCACCACGGTCATTCGCGAACGGGAGCGCTTCGTTCATGAGTTGTCGGTCGCCTTCGCCGACGGGACGACGGCCACTTTGGAGTGAACCAAAACAGGAAAGCATTATGGGCTACACCGTTTATTACGCGGGCGAGATCGCTATCTCCCCGGGCCTTAGCGAGGAACTCAAGTTATTATTGGCGGATGCGCTGCCATCAAAAACGGAGCTGCACGGGATCAGTAAGCAGGAATCGAGTTGTATCTACCACGGCTGCGACTGGCAGTTTGCCGACGGTCAATTAAGCACTGAAGGCGAGTCCCGGAGCGACCAGGAGGAGTGGCTGCAGCTTCTGATCCGCAGGTTCTTTGAGCCGAATGGATACACACTGTCGGGCGAGGTCAGCTGGAGCGGCGACGAGTCTGGCGATACAGGTGTGATCTACGTAGATCGGAATCGCGTTGAGGCAGTTCAGGACACGATCGACAACACCGGGCCGAGCTGGAACACGACGCCTCCGGAACCCAAATGGATGGCGCTCATTCAGGCGGGCCGGAATGTAGTCGCGCATTGGGAACGCGGCGACCTCGCCGCGCAAGTCCGCGCTCTCGACGAAGCTCTCGAACTTTTCTCGGAGGCGCCAGTTGAAGAACGCGCATGAACGTTTTGGATGGCTCGAATTTCATAAGCGGTTGAAGGACACTACCACCCGCGTCCGGTTGCCCTTGGACCGGTTTATTGGCGACGCAACAGAAGATAAGAGTTCGCGCCAGGCTGGACACCTTATATCGGTATTGGGCAGCGATGTCGATGTCGGCGCGATCTGGGCCGCGATTGTTTCTCAAGAACCCGTCACAGTGTGTGGGCCGGAATTGCGGGCGCGCACGGTGGTCCTCGGAAAAGATGCCACGACGCACCGCGGCTCGATCGCACTGGCGGGGCAGAAGGTCCGTCACCTGGTCGCCGTATCCGCGGAAATGGCCAACGATTCGGATTGTGGCCGAATGATTCTCTGGGACGATGACCCTCAGTTCGTTCTGTATCGTCTCGCGGACGGATTGGGATTGCCGGTGCACCCATCATGGGCCAGCTGGTTCTGGTCGGTCCTCGTACGGGAGAAACGAATTCAGCGGCTTGAGGGGCTTGGCTGCCGACCTGTCTCCATCACAGGAAACAAGAACGAGTTTCTCGATTGGATTGGACAGAGCCTGCGGGTGCGGCAGATTGAGATTCCGGAGGACTCGAGTCCGATCTCCTGGCCTCGCTTCCGTCCCGCCTGGGGTACAGTTCCTTCCATCCCATCAGTGCCCGAACGCAATTCCGCCGGGTGATTTCGGGCCGGCACCCCATGTTTCACGGGCGCGCCATTGCCGGTTTGCGTTCGCACCTTCGAGAGCACCAACCAATACTGGACAAAATTCATGGTCATTCCTGACAACATCGGAAATTATCTAAGGCAATTCGCAAGCGAGTTGAGCGATCGAATCCTACAGACTTACCCCGCACTACACAATCCCGGCGATCCGATATCCGGCCGGTTCGAGAGCTTGCTGCGTGTCCCGTTCGCCGCGCAACGGTTGGCTGTGATGGGCGTAGTGAAGCGCTGGCGCGGCGCGAAGGCAGCCGCGCTGGTCGCCGAATGCGGCACCGGCAAAACGCTCATGGCACTCTCGGCGATCCATGTTGCTTCCGAAGGACGGCCGTACACAGCGCTGGTCATGGCTCCGCCTAACGTGACCGAGAAATGGTGTCGCGAAATTCTCATCACGGTTCCCGGTGCCCGTGTGTTCCTGGTCGACAGCCTGCGCACGTCTTCCAGTTCCGGCCCGCATGGCGTCAACGAGGTCAAGTATCGTAATGGCCGCATCGTACGGGAAGGCTTCCATACAACGCTGACGCAAATGCGGCTGGCCATGCATTGCAAAACTGCCAAAGATCGCTGGCAAAAGATCTGCCCGGAGCCATCTTTCTTCGTGGTCGGGCGGGATAGGGCCAAGCTTTCATACTTCTGGAAACATTCCTATTCAGTCGCCAAATCAGGCCCGTTTCTCGGTTCGGTGGTGAATCCGGACACGGGCAAGCCGGTCGTCGTGGACGATGAACGCGTTCTCGCCAAGGAATTTGAAAAAGTGCGCCGTTCGGAATGGATCGGCGCATGTGGCAGCGAAACACCACTGCCCAACGAACGCCAGAACATGTACAGTGCTCTCTGGCAGGCGGATGCCAGCCGGATTCGGCGGTTCGCACCCTTGGAATTTATCGGCCGCTATATGCCGGGTTTCTTTGATTACGGCGTCGCCGACGAGGTGCATGAACTGAAAGGTGATACCGCGCAGGGAAACGCGCTCGGGACCATGACGCAAGCTGTCAACAAGATCGTCGTGTTGACCGGGACCTTGCTCGGCGGCTACGCAGACGACGTTTTATCGCGGTAGGGACCTCCATTGCTGAAAGCCCCCCGCACAGATCCCGGCGTGCGTGATTCACGCACCGGGCTCCCACCTTGGGTGTTTGGCGGCGAAGCGTATGCCGGGCCAGGGATGTAG
>JBBRRB010000158.1:0-4367 GCA_038225555.1 Bryobacterales bacterium | reverse complement strand
GCTCAAAATGCTCCGGAAAGTTCGCCATGTTGAAAACTCCTCGCTGGGTTGCACTGACTCACGCCTCAGAATCGAGCGCGTGTATGGGCACCATACGAGACTGGTGATGGGCTTGCTCCGCGTAGCGGCTTCGTCCAACCCCATCTCCGATATTTCGCGAGCAAGAACATCTACCTTTGCGCGCATTGCATCCGCGTCCGACTGTCTTGCCCCGTGTAGCCGGTTGAGATTTGTGGATTCGACGATATCGTCGTCGAATAAGACGATCTGCCCAACACCAAGACGTGCGAGCAGAAGCGCGGTCGCACTTCCTGTGCCGCCGCACCCGACGACACCGACGCGCAGCTTCCGCAAGTTCGCGTTCGTGGTTTCGCCGAACGCAAGTGCTTGCCGAGCAAAGGCTTCTACAGGCTGTCCGAAAGTCGTGTCCGAATGGAGCGCCAAGCGCCGCCCTACGACGTAGACCATGTTCACGGAGTCGGGGCGGCTTCCACCGAGCCAAGCCTGCGCTCGAACTGCACCGTTTCCGGTGAGCAGGACGCTCAACATCGGTGTCCCGGCACCGTTGCGGTTCCGAGCAAGCTGGGCCAATTGTGCCTCGTTGCGATCATCCTGCTCCGAGAAGGCCGCCGGGCCTTGCGGGTGGGAATGCACGATCCCGGCGATGAGGCCATCGTCCTTTGCCTGCTTGAGCAGGCGCACGAAGGACGCCGTCGACCAGGTGATGTGGTCGTGACCTGCTGAGATGATCTCGTTGGGCGGGATCGGCACCACGTCGTAAGAGAGAAAGCGCTGCCGCGCTTGCCGCTCCCAGGGGTCCTCTCCGATGCGTGAACGGCCGAAAAGCACATATGCCGCGCCTTCTGCGCCACCCGTCGGGAGCACCAGGGGGCGCAACTCGGCAAGATGTCGCTCTTGCAGCGTCACGTCGGTGATCGTCATGCTGCCACCGCCAGCGCAGTTTCGAGACGCTTGATCATCGTCCAGATGCCATCGATGCCCGGACGCCATGCATCGCTGTGCCGCGACCAGCGCTGCCAGTTTTGCCCCTGAAAGTCGAACGCGACATCGGCCGCACGCGGATAGTTGTTGGCGCCCACGAGTCGCAACCACGGGAGTGCGTAGAACATGTCGGGCGCGACGTCCGGATAGGCGCCGGGCAACAGGATCAGGATGTCCGCGCGGGCAAAGTCGAAGCGGTCTGGAGGCAGCGCGAAGCTTCGGAGGACCACTGCCTTTTGCGGTTGCTCCATCTCTTCGAACGCGATGCCACGCTCAGCCAGGTAGCGCCGGTCCTTCATTGGCAGGATGGCCATGATCAGCCCTCCGTGGTCTTGACGATGCCGGTGAAGAAGCGCTCCACAGCCAGAGAGGTCAGATCGGCAAAGCTCGCGTCCGCGATTGCCAGATCTTCCTTCCCAGGCACTTCCTGCCAGACCCCGTACGTTGCGAGGTCTACCTTCGCAAGGGTCTTGAGGACGCGACCGCAGATACGGCCCGTGCCCCACTCGAACACAGTTCCGTCCAGATCAAATCGGAAAGAGCGATCGCTGTGGAAGATGAGGAATTTTTCGACGCCGCGTGCGCGCAGGTCAGTCGTCTCATCTAACCGAAGACCTTCGAGTTGCCCGCTATTGAGCAACTGGAAGACGCCGTACTCGACGACAGGATGGGCGCCCGCGGCCTCCAGTACCTGTCGCCCGGTAGGCACCGGATCTGCGATCACCGTGTGGCGGTAGGCAAGAAGCTCGTCCCCGATCTCAACGCGGTAGGGCCCGTGGTCGCGCACCGGACGGCCTTCAGCCAAGGCTTGAGCCAGGTCTTCAACGTTCAGTTCTTCTGTCATTTCCTGTGTTCCTTGTCGGTTAGCGCGGCCGGCATCCTGGCCGCTTGCCTGCATTGTATAGCTAAAAACTAGCTATGCAATAGCTTTGACACGGCCAAAAATGACACATAAAATATCGAAAAACCAGCTACCACCACCGCAGGAGAGCACCATGGCCCTGAAGAAAACGATGACCCTCAACCTGACAGACGCCGAGATGGGCGCGCTGGAGGACTTATGCGAGAAGAAGGATCTGAGCAAGACGGCCGTACTGCGGCAAGCCTTGCGGCTTTACCAAGCAGTCGAGACAAGAGTGGAGAACGGCGCGAAGCTATTCTTCGAGAACGAGGAGACGAAGGAAAAGGCAGAGGTGATGATGCTGTGAGCATCGAGACCTCGCCTGTCTTCTTGCTTGAGGTGGCGACTGATCAGCCGATCGAGGCTGATCTCCTTGACGGCATTGCCGAGCAGCAACTCGTCCATTGGGAGGACGAATGGATGCCAGTTCTCCGCGATGTTGTAGCGCGCATGAAGGCTGCCGGGATCGAGCGTTCAAAGTGGCCGCAGAGCCTTCATTGGGACTGGCGCCAGAAGGCGCAAGGTTTCGAAAGAGCGCTCGCGAACCCGGGCTTCTGTGTGATGTGCCAGGGAATGACTCAGGGAATGATGTTCCTGGATCTACTGCACAAAGCGCGCATCGCGTCTCAAGCAGGCAAGGAACTCGTCTACATCGAATATCTTGAAAACGCACCTTGGAATCGGCGACACATCGCCGGTGACCAGGTCCGTTTCGCCGGCGTGGGCAGCATTCTTGTCCGCGCTGCAATCGAATTAAGTCGCGAAGAAGGCTTCAAAGGCCGCATTGGACTGCACTCACTTCCGCAGTCCAACCCCTGGTACGCAAATACGTGCGGAATGACTGACTTGGGTGCCGATCCGGACTACCCACATCAGCTGCGCTATTTTGAGATGACGCCAGAGCAAGCCGAAGCCTTCCTTGCCAAAGGAAACACGTCATGAAGATCGAAGTCACCAAGGATTGGTGCATTCGGATGGCACGGCTAGAAGTCGAGACTGGGGCCGACATGGGGATCGGCGGTGCTCCTGCTGTAGCAAATCCAGATGCAGTTGCTCTTGACCCGTCGAGCGGGTCGATGCCCGAGACCAATATCGCCTTCGGGCGGTTTGTCCGTTTGATGCGCCGAAAGCGCAGGCAGACAGTTGAAAGCTTGGCTGAAGATGCCGAGATCGACGTCGCTGAGTTGGTTGAAATTGAGGAGGACAACCATCACAGGCCTGAGCCACGAACCGTGTATCAGTTGGCCAAGCATTTTGATCTGCCGACACCAAGCTTGATGCAGTTGGCAGGCTTGAGTGCGGCAAAAAATGCCAGCTTCTACGCCGAAGCCATTAGGTTTGCCGCTCGGTCGGAGACGGTTGAAGACCTCAACGACATCGAAAGAGCGGCCCTTGAGGCGTTCGTCTCTGTATTAAACGACAGGAAATAGACCTGGCTGTAGATGACCAAGAACGTTCTCCTCTTACCCCGCACGAAGCTAGATATCGACCAGCGAATCGAGCGAGTCTTACGAGGGCTTGGCAATCCCGAACCGCCTCTCAGGCTTGAGGATGTTCGGGACTTGCTGAGTCTGGACTTGGCCTTCTACACAGCCGATGATCCTGGCCTGGCCCGCGAGGCAATCAGCCGCATACGAGTTGGAGCGATTCAGGTTTTTCGACGACCTGCGCTCATTATCGAAGCTGTTAAGAAGTTCTCCCTGAAGGCTCTATATCTGCCCGATCGAAAGCGCATCATGCTGGATCAGAGCGTTCCCAAGCTGAAGCATCGCTGGAACGAGGCACATGAGGTCGGTCATAGTCTCTTGCCATGGCACGACGAGATGATGCACGGAGACAACGACCTCACACTCTCCAAGGCTTGCATGGAGCATATCGAGGCCGAAGCCAACTTCGCAGCAGGACGACTGCTCTTCTTGCAGGAGCGCTTTTCCGAGGAGGCTCGCTCTTCCGAGCTGACGATTGCTTCAGTTCGAAACCTCAAGGGCGTCTATGGCAACACTCTCGCGACGACGCTTTGGCGTTTTGTCGAAAGCGTAGGCGAGACGACTCCAGTGGTTGGGATGATGACCTGTCATCCACACCTGAACCGGCGGCCTATCGACTTTGATCCAATCAAGCCGTGTAAGCACTTCATCCAGTCCACGTCCTTTCAGGCCCGTTTCTCCAAGTTGAGCGAGACGGCACTCTTCGATGCTGTGTCAAGCTATTGCGGTTCGCAGCGCGGCGGGATGCTCGGTCAGAGAGATCTGGTGCTGATGGATGACAACGGCCAGGAACACCAGTTCTATTTCGAGACGTTCTTCAATCGGTACGACGCACTGATGACCTTGCCCCTGGAATCCGTACCCCATAACCGAGTCACGAATTGACTTGCCTTGGTTGATTGGCAAGCCAGTCTTGCTCGAACTTCATCGGGCTGACGTATGCCAGCGTCGAGTGCAACCGGGCCCGGTTGTACCAG
>JBBRRB010000157.1:0-4459 GCA_038225555.1 Bryobacterales bacterium | reverse complement strand
GCAGGATCGGCGAAGTGGGCGATGCTTCGGCGGGAGTGAGGTGCAGGCCGAACTTCATCCCGAGCGCGTGCACATAATCGGCCAATGCCTTAAGGCCATTCGGAAACTTGGCCGGATCTGCGTGCCAATCCCCGATCTGCTTGGCCCACCCCAGATCCACGATGAAGAGTTCAACTCCGAGGTCAGCCGCGATCTGCGCGTTTCGTCTGAGAATTGCTTCGTCGAATTGTTCCTGAAATCCCCAGGAGTCCCAACTCATATAGGGAAAGCGCTGTAGATCGGGAGCGGGTTTGGCGAGGGCAGCCTCTACGAATCGTTGGGTGCGATAGCCGGCTTCGTCCCAATCGCCCTGATAGAAGCCGAGGAAGGCAGCCGGAACATAAAAGCTTCCGCCTGGCGCGACATTGTGATGTAAATTGTCGATCGGCACGCTGAAGGCGAGTTGACCCTCAGCCCCGGATTGACGCACAGTGGAAGCGCTCCGTCCGTTAAACTCCCATCCGGCGAAGATGCCTCGATTCGCTGAATCGCGCAGGGCCACCCAGGAGACCTGCGTCCCATGCGCGCCAGAGCGGATGCTCAGTGGCGTGCCACTTGAATTCAAGGTTGTTTGCGTCGTCTGAAAATCCAGATTCCGAGAGGCGATCACCCATTGATTTACCACGAAACCGCGGAAGGGAGATCCGGCGTCCGAAAATGCAAGCGGGAGCATGTCGGCTGACGTGATGGCGACGGGACTCGACGACATATTCTTGATTACGCTCCGAATGCGGAGGACCGGCTGGCCGACGAACAAATCAAAGTTTACTTGCACCTGGACAGCGCCGCCAGCGTCCTGCAGCAGGATCACTTGGCGCATCCCGTTGCGAGCGGTGGTTTCCGCGTGCTGTTCCACCAACGAATACTGGGTGCTGCCATCGAACAGGCGATTGTCGACGGAGAAGCGGAGTGGCGACGAAACAGAATTGGCGGGCGCTTGCCAGAGCTTGCCGGGCAGACCGGCCTGAACGAGTTGAAAAACTCCCGAGGGGGTCAGCTCCACAACGGCGGTGACGACTCCGTTCCCAAGGGTCCAGCGGTTCTGAGATTGATCGTAGTCGTATTTAAAGGCCTGATCGGCCTGTGAGATGGATGCGAGCGCGAGGAGTGTGAAGAAAGCTTTGATCATCTCAAGAGAATTCAAAACCGATTGCGAATCTTTAGTCTCGCGGATCGACCTGCAACTCTAGTGCAATGAGAAAGGTTTTTATTTCAATTAATTGCCCCAGAGCATTTGTAAGTTGTGCAGCTTACAAACCGGCGTAGCTCGCTTAATATTTGGGAACGCTCGGGTCAACTTTATCGCTCCAGGCGAGAATGCCGCCCTTCATATTGCGCAGTTTGCTAAAGCCGGATTGTTTAAGCAACTCGATCGCCTTGGCGCTGCGGGCGCCGCTCTTGCAATGGGCCACTATTTCATCTGCCGGGTTCAATTCGTGGAGACGCTTTGGCAGCTCGCCGAGCGGGATCAGCTTTGCATACGGAATGCGGCAAATCTGATACTCGTGCGGTTCGCGCACATCGATCAACACGAATGGATCGTGACGGTCGATCTTGGCTTTCACCTCTACTGGATCGATGTCGCCTTCCACAAATGCCGGCTCTGCCGCCCGATGCGGAACTCCGCAGAATTCCTGATAGTCGATCAGTTCGCGAATCGTGGGGTGATCCCCGCACACTGGGCACTCGGGATTACGTCGAAGTTTCAGCTCGCGAAATTTCATGTCGAGAGCGTCGTAGAGCAGCAGCCTTCCGACTAAAGGCTTGCCGATCCCAAGGATCAGCTTGACCGTTTCGGTAGCTTGAATCAGTCCGATGGTCCCAGGCAAGATTCCCAGCACTCCGCCCTCGGCGCAGCTTGGGACCAGACCGGGAGGCGGAGGTTCGGGATAGAGGCAGCGATAGCAGGGTCCATCCTGGTAGGCAAAAACCGTGGCCTGACCTTCAAAGCGAAAAATGGAGCCGTACACGTTCGGCTTGCCCAGCAGAACGCATGCGTCATTTACCAGGTACCGCGTAGGAAAATTGTCGGTGCCATCTACGATGATGTCGTAATCCTTCAGAATCGAGAGGGCATTCTCGCTCGTGAGAGCCACCTCATGCCGATCGATTTTCAAGAACGGATTAATATCGAGCATCGATTCGGCTGCCGAGTCGAGCTTCTTGCGGCCTACATCCTTGGTCCCATGGATCACTTGGCGCTGCAGATTGGTGTAATCCACGACATCGAAATCGACCAGCCCAATTCGTCCCACTCCGGCTGCTGCCAAGTACAGCCCGAGCGGAGCCCCGAGGCCCCCTGTTCCAATCAGGCAAACGCTGGCGCTCTTCAGTTTTAGCTGGCCTTCCATGCCGACTTCGGGCATGATCAGGTGGCGGCTATACCGCAGGATTTCGTCCTTGTTCAACAGCACCGGAGGTTCAGCCACGCCTGCTGTTCCGCCCGCGATACTGGGAACAATCGAGATGGTGTCGCTATCCTTAACGGGCGTCGCGTCCTTCTCGAGATAGCGAATATCTTCGTCGTTCACGTAGACGTTTACGAAGCTGCGCAACTTGCCCGCGTCATTGTACAGGTGCCGGCGCAGATCGCTGTACTGAGAAGTGAGCGCCCCCAGCGCTTCTCCAACAGTGGCGCCGCTCAACTCCACCGAGTCCTTCTGCTCGACAAACTGGCGCAGGGGGGTGGGGATCAAAATCTTAGCCATAAATGAGTTCTTCCTTGGGGGCTTCGGTCTGGTCGTAATCCGGCCGATAGCTATTGGCGTGATCGAAGCCGCCTTTCTTTATCGAGAGTACGACATAAGAAAACCAGGGGCAGGAATGTTCCAAGTCCCGCTTTGAAAAATACGCGTCGCAATCGGGGTGAGAATGAAAAATGCCGATAACGCCCAAGCCGTCGCGCCGCGCCTGATCGTCCGTGCGGCGAAGATCTTCCGGGTCAATCGTGAAAAAATCTTCCTGCGCTCCGGTGAATGCGTTGGGCAGAGGAACGGCTTGGGTGACTGCTCCGTCGACGCCGATCATGACGCCGCAGCCTTCTTTGGGATATGTTTGCAGCACGTGAGAAACCATGATTTCCCAGGCGCTTTTCTCGATCTTAATCATTCCAGAACGGTTCGCTTAAATATTTTTCCGCGCCGTCGCACAGAATTGTGACGATGACGCCTTTCTGGCCCGCCTCCACCAATCGGCGTCCGATGACACGCGCGGCCACCAGATTTGCCCCGGCCGAAATTCCTACCAGAAGGGCCTCTTCCCGGGCCATGCGGCGTGTCATCTCGTACGCGTCGTCTGTGTCGATCCACACATTCTCGTCAGCTAAGGACGGGTCGTAAATGCCGGGCACGATGGCGGTCGGCATATGCTTCAAGCCTTCCAGGCCGTGGAACCCGGAATTCGGCTGGGCGGAGATGCATTTCACCTGAGGCATGTCGCGGCGGAACCGGCGAGTGGTTCCCATGAAGGTTCCGCTGGTCCCCATGGCAGAAACGAAGTGCGTTATTCGCCCTTCGGTCTGCGCGATGATTTCCAGAGCAGTGCCGTTGTAGTGCGCTTTCCAATTCGCGGGATTGTTGTACTGGTCGGGATAAAAGTAGGACTCGGGATCTGCACCGTAGACCTTGCGGCAGAGGCGAATCGCTCCGTCCGAACCTTCCGCGGGGTCCGAGAACAGCATCTCGGCGCCATACGCTTTGAGCATGTGCTTGCGCTCCATTGAAGCATTCTTCGGCAAGCAGAGCTTCACCTTGTAGCCCTTGTAGGCGCCGATCATCGCGTACGCGATTCCCGTGTTGCCGCTGGTCGCATCTAGGATCGTCTTGCCCGGAGTGAGTTGGCCCGTTCGCTCCCCTTCCAAAATCATGTTGAGGCCGGCTCGATCCTTGACTGAGCCGCCAGGATTGAAATATTCGGCTTTGGCGAAAATCCAGACCCCCGGCAGGTCAGCCGCCATGCGTTCTAAAGGGATGAGAGGAGTGTTGCCGATGAGACTCAGCAAGTCGGAGGAACCAGAACGGGCGAACGGCGGAGCCACCGCACTAAGAGTCATCGGGTACTCTTCGATTTTATCACCCTCAACTTTGCTATTTTCTATTCTCAGCCGTTGACATCCGCTTCGTCATCGAACACCTCGCGAAGGCTCTTAGCGACTAGAAGTCGCTCGCCCCATTTTTCTATTTGGTTCGGACTGCCTGCGGAAAGGCGCGTCTCCGCCCATTTGGGCAGCTTGTTGAAGCGGGTTACCAGCATGCGATGTAGAAGTTTAGTCTCACCTTGAACTAGTGTCCTGAGTTGGTAATCCGTTCACAAAGTCGCTGAACCTTGCCGAGGATGAGATCGGCGTCTGCGGTCCAGACGAAGGGTTTCGGGTCTTTGTTGCGTTCGTCGAGATATCCGAGCATCGCCTTTTCCAGGGTGG
>JBBRRB010000156.1:0-4875 GCA_038225555.1 Bryobacterales bacterium | reverse complement strand
CTCGCGTTCGGCGGCACCACGTTGGGCTGATCGCCGCCATTGGTGATCACGTAATGAGATCTCTGCTGGAGCCGTAGATGCTCGCGCCGGAAGTTCCAGCCAACATCCATCAATTCCACCGCATCCAAGGCGCTGCGTCCGCGCCAGGGAGCACCGGCCGCATGCGCACTCTCTCCCTTGAACTGGTATTCCACCGACACCAGCCCGCTCTGGGGACTCTCGCCCCAGGTAGCCTTCAGATTCGACCCGACGTGTGCGAACAACACGACGTCCACTCCTTTGAAAGCGCCCGCGCGCACGAAATACGCCTTCGAGCCAAGCTGCTCTTCAGCCACCCCTGGCCAGATCTTGAGCGTGCCGGGAATATGTTCGCGCTCCATCAGGTGCTTCACGGCGATGGCCGCCAGAATATTCAGCGGCTCGCCGGAGTTGTGCCCTTCGCCATGGCCGGGAGCGCCTTCAATAATCGGATCGTGCCAGGCCACCCCGGGTTTCTGCGAAGCTTGCGGGATGCAATCGATGTCGGAGCCCAGGGCGATCACCGGTTTGCCCGAGCCCCAGGTCGCCATCCAGGCGGTTGGGATTCCAGCCAGCCCCCGTTCGATCTGGAACCCTTCGCGCTCCAGGATGCCGGTTAAATACTTTGAAGTCTCGATCTCCTGGAAGCCAAGTTCGCCGAAGCTGAAGACGGTATCCACCATCACTTGAGCCTGCTTCTGCATGGAGTCGATTTCTTTGGCGAGCGTTGCCTTGAATGCCGCTTCTTTCTTCGCCTTGGCCGCATCGACCGGCGGCGCGGCAAGCAACGCAACAGGCAACAACGCCAGAACAAATTTGAGCATGTTTCTCCTTCGAAGCTGGAAACTGGCTAGTCTAGCACCTCGAACAACTCTTGCCAGCCGAATCTGTCGCGTGCTATCTTTCCTACCCGAGGCCAAATGACAATCGGCGCAAGTTTACTCTCTGAATTCGACCGGGAAATGGCGAACACCCGCAAAATTTTAGAGTGCGTGCCGAGCGAAAAGTTCGCATGGAGGCCGGACGAAAAATCGTCCACGCTTGGCAAGCTGGCCAACCATCTGGCGGCGCTGCCGACTTGGGCAGCGGTCATCATCAACGGGCAGGCTAAGAAAATGCCCGAGGCGGCGTCGCAAGCTGAGCTGTTGGAAGCGCTCGACAAAAATGTTGCCACGGGCCGCGAGGCGCTCGCGGGTGCGAGCGACGATGATCTCGCCATCGCAATGCCTGCTCTATCCATGACGCGCGCGGCTGTTCTGCGAGGCAGGATGATGAACCACATGATCCACCATCGAGGCCAACTGAGCGTGTATTTGCGATTACTCGGTGTGGCGGTACCCGGTATGTACGGGCAGTCCGCTAACGAGAAATAGCGCGCGGATCGCAGTCTTCTTGATCGAATTGAGCAGCGCTTTGCGCCCGTTAGGTTGTAGGAAGACATGCAAACGGGAGCTTGCTACGGCGGGCTGGTCATAACGCTAGACAGGAAATGCGGCGAATGGGTCAGCTACAACTACACCAACAGTGACGGAGATGCGGTGGAAGGGAATCTCATCCAGATGTCTTACCTCGACAGGAAAGGAGTTAGACTGCCGGGCCTGACTCAAAATCAACGTTCTCTGTGCCCGGAACAGAGACAAAAATCGGAACCACGAATCGCTTAGTGGTGCGCCTCGATGGTGCTGTCGCTCTGGTGGTATCGTCAATCAGGCCGGAGCAGGTCCCACCGGAGACCATACGGCCCCGAAACCGCAAAAACAATTTCGAGAGGAGTTGTGGCGGCGCCTTCCGGTGGCCGACAGTGCCCTTGAGCTACCCGACGGCACCTCAACTCGAGCTTCGAAGGAGTATCCGTGCTCAGACGTTTTTTGTTCCTCTTGTTGACAGCGCTGACAGCCGCGGCCCAGCCCGCCAATCCGCCCCGATTAAGTTACGCCACCTATGTCGGCGAAGGACCCAGTTCGGCAGTTTACGGCTTCGCCGTCGATAGTGTAGGCTACGTCTACGTCTCAGGACGCAACTCCGATGGCTGCGCATTCCTCACGAAAGTCAACCAAACCGGGACTGCCGCGATCTGGTCCATATGTCTGCCCATGTATCAAGCAAACTCCATCGCTCTCGATGCCTCGGGCCACGTCTACATCGCGGGTAACAACCAGCCCTTCTTCAGTGCTGCCATCCAAAGCTCGACGATACTCAAATTAAGCCCCGACGCACAGCAAACCCTCTACTCAACGTCTATCGCTGATGCCTACGCGACCAAACTTGCCCTTGATCACGGCGGAAACGCGTATCTTACGGGATGGGCGGGCGCGGCATTCAAGGCGACCCCTGCGGCGTACTTAACGACGGGAGGGCAAGCTTTTGCGGCCAAGCTCAATTCCACAGGCGCACTTCAATACGCCACGTATTTAGACTTCACCCAATATCAAGGCAGTGGAGATATTGCAGTTGACAGTCTCGGTCAGGCTTGGGTAGTTGCGACGACTTGTCCTTTAGGCGGGCTAACCGCATCGGGATGCGACGTTTCTCGGTTTGGCATCGCCAGTGCCGTACGAAAGCTGGACATCAACGGGAATCACCTCATAGTGACGAAGAGCTTTGGAGGCGGACCAACTTCCAACCGTGACGTCTCCTATCGCGACTCGGCTCTGGGAATCGCTGTCGATGCGGCGGACTCCGTCTGGATCGTCGGTACTGCGGCATCCCCCGATGTTCCCACCACTCCCAATGCTCTTGAGGCTAAGCGACCCATCATCGGTTCCTCGCAGGGCTACGGGTTCGGCTATGCAGTTAAGTTCTCGGCGTCCGGCGAACTCTTGTATGGAACCTATGTAGGGCCAACACCCGGTGAGCAAGGCAATGCAATTGCTTCCGTGGCGGTGGATAGCCAACAGAGACCATATTTCGCCCTTAACTTTCCCTACCAGAAATCCGCGTTGTGTCGCGGGGCCTGCTCAACAGTGATGGGTTTAAGTTCGGATGGATCTGCGGTCCTGCTGTCCACTCAATTGCACAGCCCGGTTCAGTCCATCAAGCTGGACGGAAAAGGTGGACTCTACGCCGCCGGAAACACGTCGACCCTGGCGTTCTTGACCACGCCCGGGGTCTATCAGCCACTCTATCCAGGCGGCGCCCTTTCCGGGTACGTTGCAAAATTCGATCTGATTACGAAGGACTCGGGCCCACTGTTCTCTCTCGTGGTGAACGCAGCGAGCCTGATACCTGGATACAATCCCAATTCGGAAGATGGTGCCGTGGCACCCGGTGAGATCGTCACTCTTTTCGGCAGCAACTTCCCACCTGACCCCCAGGTAACTTTCGACCGTTTACCCGCTCCAGTCCTGTATAGCAGCACAAATCAGATCAATGCCGTCGTTCCGTTTGGCGTGAGCACTCCTAGCACCGTTGTTCTGCTAGAGGGTGGCCGGGGATTTACCCTACCGGTCATTCAAGCCGTTCCAGCACTCTTTACTTCGGATGCGACCGGGTACCGCCAGCTCGCTGCCCTGAATCAGGACGGAAGCGTGAACTCCAGCGCCAACCCGGCCAAGGCCGGATCGGTTGTCAGCGTTTACATGACCGGAGCGGGCGCGCTGACTCCGCCCATCGCAGACGGCCAAATCGGACCGCTGCACGCCCCGTTCCCAACCCCGCTTCTAGGCGTCGGTGCGACAGTGAACGGCGTGGTCACGCCAGTCCTCTTCATCGGACAAGCTCCCGGATTAATTGCCGGCGCGATTCAAGCGAACATCCAGATTCCCCCAGCCACGCGCCCGGGCGACCGAGAGATCGTGATCTACGTAGGGAACTATCACACCCAGTTCGGAACCACCATCGCCGTGCAGTAGCCGGTAACAGAAACCTCAAATCATTTCCACCAACCCTCCGCCCTGCATTCTCTTCCGCTTACAAAAACCACTCCGCAAATTCCCCTCCCAGTTCCTTGGTACCCCCGCTACAATCACCTCGCAATGACTTCCGCAGCTCCAAACATCAATCATGGACTCTCCACGGGATTCGCCTGTCTCCCGCACGAGAACCAATCCGAAATCAACAGCCTGGCCCAGCGCCTCCGCGCCGACCTTCGTCCCGGCGGAGAGCATGAATCCTTCCTCGTCGATCGTATGATCGAAGCCCGCTGGCGCATCGTCCGCATCAACCGTCTCGAAGCCGCCGCCTTCGACCTGATTCTCGAGCCCGGCAAGCCCGAGTCCCCCGACTCCCGGATCGCCGCCCATCTCACTCCCAAAGGAGGCGACCTGCTCTCCGTCCTGCAGCGCTACGCAGCGGCAGCCGAACGCAGCTATCACAGGAACTACAAAGAACTCCTGCACGGACGCCAAGTATCGGAGCGCGTGGAGCGGAAATCCATCGACAATCACATCAAGAACGTCATCTTCGGTCCGCTGCCCGGCGATGCCGTCAAGCCCGCCACCGCCGCCGCTCCGCAAAATGGGTTCGTTTCGCAAAACAGGTCCGCTTCGCAAAACCCAAACACCGCGAACACGCCAAACACCCCCTAACGCGGGCGCTCGCACTTTGGCGCGCCAGTCGGTCAGCTTCCGATGCGGTACACTCTGGTGGTATCGTCAAATCAGGCCGTAGCAGTTCCTCGGCGCGCGTTCCCGCGTAACAAATGACCGCCACCTTAACGCCCCCCCAAGAGACCCTGCTAGCTCCCAACCTGCAAAAGCAGTTTCGAGAGGAGCTGCAGCGCCGCGTTCTGGTCGCCGACGGCGCGATGGGAACGGTGCTCTACTCAAAGGGCGTTTTCATCAATCGCTGCTATGACGAATTGAACCTGTCGGCGGCGGCGCTGGTGCGCGAGACTCATCAGGAATACGTCAAAGCCGG
>JBBRRB010000155.1:0-4901 GCA_038225555.1 Bryobacterales bacterium | reverse complement strand
GGAAGAGCATGACCGCGCGTAATCGCAAGAAGCTTCCACCACAAATTAACCCACAACTCAGAGATTCAGTATTGAGCTATCCTGCCCCCTGAGACTTCCCATCAGTAGCACCCTCTCAAATCCCCAATAAATCTTGATCTCCGGCGCACCTGTGTGCGGCTTGTGTGCCCGTTTCCGGGCAGGAGGTATCTTATGGCCCGGAAAGCAGGGCAACTCATTTCACGCGGTTCGCGCACGTGGCTCGTTCGTATTTCCCTGGGCCGCGATCCCGAAACGGGAACCCCGAAATACCACAACAAAACCATTCGGGGATCTTTCCGAGAAGCGCCAACTTACCTGAACCAAAAGTTGCAGGAACGTGATATCGGACGTCTTCCTCGTGAGGCCGCGATCAGTCTTAATCAATACCTGGATCAGTAGCTCACAACGGCCGCCAAGCCGCGGCTGCGGCCGAAAAGCTACATCGACGACGAAGCACTCTTGCGTCTTCATATCCGCCCTAGCCTAGGTGCGAGGGCGCTCGGCGCCATCGCCCAGTTCGACATCCAAAGCGTCTACGCGCAAATGTTTGAGCGTCGGTTATCCGCGCGAACCATTGAATACACAAACGCGGTATTCCAGTCAGCGCTCCGACAGGCAGTGAGTTGGAAAATGCTGACCGACGATCCCTGTGTTGGGGTGGATCTGCCTCGCATGAAACGGCGGGAGATGGAGGCGCTCAGCGTTGACGAGTGCAGGAGATTTCTCGCGATCGCGAGAGAAACCGAATGGTTCGCGTTGTACGCGCTGGCGCTGACCACCGGCATGCGGCCGAGCGAATACTTGGCGCTCAAGTGGAGCGACATCGATTGGCAGCGCGGCGCGGCGAGTGTATGTCGAACCATCCAGTATTCGAAAGCAGGCTGGCTCTTTGACGACACGAAGCGAAAGCGTAGTCGCGGGATCGTCAAGCTTCAGGAATTAATACTGAAGGCTTTGAATGTCCTACGGAACTCGCAGCTGGCCCCGAAGGATGAAGAACACCGGGCGGAGCACGACTTGATCTTCCGCTCTGGCGCTGGCTCGCCATTGAAGCAAAGAAACGTCAAGCGTGAATTCCGAAGACTTCTGGCAGCGGTTGGTATACGGCCCATTCGGTTGTACGATTTGCGCCATACCGCAGCGACTCTGGCGGTGGCAGCCGGCGTCTCGGTGAAGGTTATTTCTGACCAATTAGGTCACGCGAGTATCTCATTCACCTTGGAGCGCTATTCCCACGTGCTTCCGAGCATTCAGGACGAAGCGGCAGTGCGGGTTGAGCGTATGCTGAATCGGCTCAAGAATTCCTCCATTGTCGCGTATGGATTTGAAGAGTTCGGAAACTCCAGGCTGATCCAGAATTAGCTTGCGCAAGTCCTCGTCGCTGATCTTGCCGTTCTTTGATTTCTGCTTTACGGCATGCTGGATACGGGGGGTTGTTCGGGTCTAGCCGCACGTCCTTCAACAGCATCTTCCGATGCTCGACCGGAATGGGCTCTCCTTCGATGATCAACGTCTGCGCGGTCAGGCGAACTGGTCCCCGTTAGCATTGCAGATTCGGAGCGCCAGGAATGATGCCGGGCATCCGCTAAACATCGATCCGGTCACGGCGGATTCCGTTCACGCCTCATTGCTGGTGTTTCCCGAGCTTGCGCGCCTGGCGAAGGATTTGACTTCCCTGCTGGAGTCTTTGAAATAGGTCGTCCAGACAGAACTCGCTTATCGCCTGATAACGTTCCATTTCGCGCGGTTCGCGTACCCGGCTATTGGGTCTACTCGGTTGCTTGTGACATCGGCTCAATTAAGGGAAGCCACAAGATCTTCTGGGACAACTTCTACGACGGCTGCAACAACACAATTTCGCCGTGGGTGCCTGCGGAGTTAACGCCGGCCGTGACGCCCGTTAGCGGCGACCGGAGATGGCTGACCAACACTCGCAATGACATGAACTACGATATGCACGAAGCCTTCGGCGGGACCTCGCTCTTCGCGAGCAATTTTAATCCGAAGAAGCTTCGGTTGCTATCGGGCGACCTCGGACAACAACTGGAAGTGACCGAATGTATGTTGAAGCTGGCGATCCACTTCGCGACGTTTTTCAAGGTCTACAGCTTTGCCTATGAGGGAATGGGAAATGGTTTGCGGGCAAAGGTCTTCAAGGACCTCGTAGCAAAGCCAACTCCGCGCATGGTCGAGCAGTCGGAGTTCCGTGAACTGATGTTTCGGTAGACCCGCCGCTCACGCCTGCCTTGTTCCCTTGGGTGCATGCAGACGTTCCGCCGGATTTGCGAGGCAGCAGGCCGTCGTGTCAGCAGGCCGTCGTTGACAGCCATGTGGAAGATCTGCGAAGAGCCCTGAGCACGTGTTTCGTCTGTATGAAAGCCCTATGCAGCAAATGCACGGCTCCCTGGAGAGGAGAAGATATCGGCCCATCCGAATTAATATGTAATATGGCAACAACCAATCTGGAGCGCCGCAAAATCGGTGCCTTGGAAGTTTCGCTGATCGGGTTGGGCTGCAATAACTTTGGATGGCGTATCGATGCTGAGGAATCCGCTCGCGTCGTTGAGACCGCGCTCGACTGTGGCATCAATTTGTTCGACACCGCCGACATGTACGACAAAGGACGCAGCGAGGAGTATCTTGGCCGCGCACGGCGGCTATTCGGAAGGCGACCTGGAGCCCGCAGGTCTCGTGAATGGAGCGAATTTCGCACTGTCGGAACTCCACGCTGCCGTCCTTTATGACCAGATGCCGCGTCTGGCCAACCAAAGCACGACTCGCGCGTACGGGGTGCGTGTTCTCGAAGATCGAAGCGCCGCCAGTCGAGCTGCTAATGACGATTCGTCCGTAAGGGCGGCCCCACCCTCGCCACACGTCAGAATTTTCGTAGCCTGGAAACTGAAGATAGAGATGTCTCCGAGCGTCCCGAGAGCGCGCCCATGTTTGTCGCTGGCGGTGTGACAGTGCGAGCAGTCTTCGACTATCATCGCGTGAGGCGCCCAACGGCGTAGGCGGTCGACATCGTCGTGTGAAGCATACAGATGGACAGCGAGAATCGCGTCGATCGACTTGGGGTCGATATCCTGGGGAATGGCGGGGTTCATGCAGGGCGAGTTCTCGTCGCCATCCATGAAGACGGGCGAGGCGCCGACTCTGTGAACAGCAGTCGCACAACCGACCCATGTCGTCGCGGGCACGAGAACCCGATGCCCTGGGCCGATGCCGAGTGCTTGAAGCGCGATCACGATGGCGCTCGACCCATTGCACGTCGTTACACAGTATTCGCGCCCTATTAGCCGCGCGAAATCCGCCTCGACGCGGGCAACAAAACTCGGGTGAGGCGACGGCAGCCCCGAAATTGACCATCGCCGCGCGATAAGGCTTGCTGACACTACCTCCATCGTGCGAGCGTCGACCTGGGGCCACTGCGGCCAATTGGAGACCTGGTTATGCGTCGCCATGCTTTCTCAACTCCGAGACCGTCGAAGCAGCAATGATGCGACCAACAATCTGTGGCTCGGGTCGCGAAAGGCGACCGGATTGGTCGACATAACTGGTACACTTCCGAGTCCTTACCGACGTGATTTCATGTTGATTGATGATACTGCACGGGTTCCGCCGATTGCGAAACGACGACGGCTATCGCATTAGAGAGGTGTTGAGCAGATTCATAGCGTGATGTCTGCTTGATTCCGCTGGCAGGATCTGAATGTTCGATTTTGCAGACTTTCAGGACAGGGCGCTTCGGCGAGACGTTGTGTCTTTGCTGGGAGCCGATGATACTATGGGTGCCTTCGGCCTCCGGATTGACAAGCGCCTTTGGGACCGTTTATCGCATTCCACATCGCCCTTGTCAATGGTGCGTAGATGTTGACGCCAACCGCTCACGCTGGTCTCGCGCGGGTTTCTTCCAACTGTGTTCATTTGAATGCTGAGTTGGCGAGACCAATTTTTTTGCAATCGAACAGACAGGCGGATAACTGTCTGCAAAACATCCCGAGACTAAAAGAGGCTCATCCAAGAAAGGGTGAAATTGTAAGTCGCGTGCATCACAGCGGCAGCGGCCGTGGAATCCGACCGAACGCGTATCGCGCCGAAAGCGATCCCGGTGAGCGCGGTCGAATACAGGCTCGTTCCGGTACGGCTCGGGTGAGCGAAGGCGAAGCCAATTGCAATGAGAACCACCGCCGCGATTGCTGACGTACGTAGCGGCCAGCGCAGCCGCCGAAAAACTTCTAATACGAACCAGAACAGAAGCCCCCGAAACAGCAGTTCCTCCAGAATGGATCCCGAGGAACTGGCGAGAAGAACACGCTGCGGCGGTGGTAACGCTCCAAGCGATTCATGAAAGGCGCGCGCGACCAGCCAGACCGCTCCGCCGGAGACCATTCCGGCCGAAACACTGTAAAACCAGAATCCTCGGCGGGGGGGTACCCAGCCCAGCCTGTGCAGCCAGAGGCTCCCGCTCAATACACGAAAGCTATAGATCACCAGAATTCCGGTGAGAAAGAAAGCAATGACTAGGGTTCCGGGCCGGGCCGCAACATCTGTAATCCTCCAAACCAGAATCAGGAAAACAGGGAAGAACAGTTCCGGATTGTCCGTGACTGTCTGACGAGCCATGTTGCACCATCGCACTTTTGCCCAGTCTATTCTGGATCGACATTGGAGCGCAGGCGGCACAGAGTCGCCTCAAGCCAAATACTCGCGGCAGGTTTCACGATCGCCGCAGGCCCATTGCCCTTCCACATGGAATCGAACGGTGCCACGCCAATCGTCAAACCTTCCCGAGGTGCCCATGAGAGCCACAATCTTGTCCTCCTAATCGAACGGCTCCGGTTTCCGCATCGCGGCGCGACGAATGGCGTTCGGTTCGTTGG
>JBBRRB010000154.1:0-4934 GCA_038225555.1 Bryobacterales bacterium | reverse complement strand
TGCCCACCCTCGACCAGCCGCACCGCTTCCTGCCTAAACTCCAACGTGTAGCGCGCCCGCACTGCTTTCTTCATTGCCGTTCTCCTTGCTTGCATTGAATCACCTCAGCAAGGGGTACGTTTTTCGGGGGCAAGGTCACTAGACTCCCTGGAGCGATAAGGCTATAAGAAAAAAAAGATCAAAAGAGGATGGCCACTCATGGCACTGCACCCCAACTTTCCAACGTCGCCATATGAGGTGCTCGACCCTGCTAATCGGTGGTTTCCTGCCGCAGAAGAACTGCGTGCCACAGCCTACGAAAAGCTGCTGCCCCCGCTGGTCGCAAAAGTACGCGAGGAGGTCAAGGCCTGGCGCGATGCAGGCTACAAAGGCGCATCGGCCACGTCGATAGCCTTGCTGACCTGGTGGTTCGAGACCCATCACACCATCGAACAAGCGAACGGCAGTCAAAGCCAATTTCGCTACTACTTCGCACAGCGCGAAGCGGTCGAAACCGTCATCTGGCTCTACGACGTGCGGGGAGCGCGCGACAAGTTCGACCTGTTGCGCTTCGACGCTTCGGGAGCGGTCTCGACCAATATGTTCGACGAGGACTGGCCACGCTTCGTGGTCAAGATGGCCACCGGCGCAGGCAAGACCAAAGTGCTCTCGCTGCTCATGGCCTGGTGCTACTTCCACAAGGTCTACGAAGCAGGTTCAAGCCTGGCCCGCAACTTCCTGCTGATCGCGCCCAACATCATCGTGCTGGATCGCCTGCGCGCCGACTTCGACGGCTTGCGTATCTTCTTCAACGACCCCGTGCTGCCCGACAACGGCCACGCTGGCCAGAACTGGCGCGACGACTTTCAAGTCGCGCTGCACATTCAAGACGATGTGCGCATCGTTCGCCCGACCGGCAACATCTTTCTGACCAACATTCACCGCGTCTATCTCGGCGACGTGCCCGAGCCTTCGCTCGACGACGACGATCTGCGCGACTACTTCCTAGCCCCGTTCGGGGCCAAGCCCGTCGGCAAGACGAATGACAGCAACGTCGATCTAGGCGAGGTCGTGCGAGAAATCGACGAGCTGGCAGTCTTCAACGACGAGGCGCACCATATCCACGATAGCCGCCTGGCGTGGTTTCAGTGCATCCAGGACATCCACCACAGGATGCTGCAAAAAGACCTTCGGCTGACGCTGCAGATCGATGTGACAGCGACACCGCGCCATGACAA
Organism: Bryobacterales bacterium; assembly: GCA_038225555.1. Classification (GTDB taxonomy): domain Bacteria; phylum Acidobacteriota; class Terriglobia; order Bryobacterales; family Bryobacteraceae; genus JANXQZ01. The sequence goes on along the minus strand of JBBRRB010000154.1, from coordinate 3,717 downwards.
CGGCGCGATCTTCGTGCAGACCGTGAGTGACTACCCGCTCGTCGAGGCCATCGCACAGAACGTGGTCAAGCATCCAGTGCTGCCCGATGCCGTCAGTCGCGCCAAGCTGACCGAACACAAGAGCCCGCTCATCAGCGAGAAGTACGCCGACTACCTGCAGCTCGGCGTCGAGGAATGGCGCAAGAGCTACGCCGAACACGAAAAGCTCGGCAAGAAGGCCGTGCTGTTTGTGATGGTCGATGACACCAAGAACTGCGACGAGGTTGGCACGCACCTGGAGCGCATTTGCCCCGAGCTGCAGGGCGCGGTCCTGGTGATCCACACCAAGGCGAACGGCGAGATTTCTGAAGCTGCTTCCAGCAAGAACAAGGAAGAGCTGGAGCTGCTGCGCAAGCAGTCGAACGAGATCGACACCTGGAAGTCGCCCTACAAAGCCATCGTGTCGGTGCTCATGCTCAAGGAAGGTTGGGACGTGCGCAACGTCACCACCATCGTCGGCCTGCGCGCCTTCGCCGCGAAAAGCAACATCCTGCCAGAGCAAACCTTAGGCCGTGGCCTACGCCGTATGTACTTCGGCAGCGAGCAACGCGAAACCGTGTCGGTGATGGGCACACCGGCCTTCATGGAGTTCGTCGAGTCGATCCAGAAAGAGGGCGTCACCTTCGACCGCGTTCCGATGGGCGGCGCCGGCGGACGGGAGCGGCAAGACTCGCTGGTCGTCGAAGTCGAGACTGAATCTCAAGACAAGAACATCGACCAGCTCGACATCGCAGTGCCGCGCCTGACACGGCGCTTCAACCGCGAATTCAAAGACCTCACCGAACTAGAACCCGAACATTTCGACCATCTGAAGCTGCCCATCAAGGCCTTCACCCCGGCAGAAACACGCGAGATCGTCTTCAAGACCATGCTGGATGCCGAGGTCGATCACACCATGCACCTCGACGGCACTGGCCCCGGCGACTACCGCTCGGTTGTGGCCTTCTTCGCCCGTCAACTGCTCAAGGATTTACGCCTGGTCGGCGGCTACGACCAGCTCTACCCGAAGGTCAAGACCTTCATCCGCGACCACCTCTTCACCGATCCCGTCGATCTGGAAGACCCGGTCATCCTGCGCAACCTTTCCGAACCCGAAGTTGGCAAGGTCCTCTTCGATCAGTTCCGCGCAGCGATCAACAAGCTGACGATCTACGAAGGCGGCAGCTCGCGTATCGACGGTCACATCCGGCTGCGCGATACCCGACCCGTCCGCACCGAGCCACGCGGCTTCGTGCAGGCAAAGAAATCGGTCTTCAACCGCATCGTGGGGGAGGCCAACGCCGATAGCCTGGAGCTGGCCTTTGCGTCGTTCCTGGAGGCCGCACCGGACGTGCAGGCCTTTGGCAAGAACTACATGGCCGTCGGCTTCAAGATCGAATACGTCAAAGCCAACGGCGAGCTTTCTACCTATACCCCGGACTTCCTGGTGCGTACCACTGACGGCCTGGTCTGGGTCGTCGAGACCAAGGGCAGGGAAGAGCTGGACCTACCTCAGAAGATGGCCCGGCTGCGGCAATGGTGCGAGGACGCCACCGACGCCACCAAGGACGATGGCGGCCCGAGCTACCACTTCGTCTATGTTGACCAAGAGAGTTTCGAGAAACACAAGCCGTCGTCGTTCGCGGGACTGGCAAGCACCTTCCGCGAATATCAAGAGAGCTGACAGATGGCAAAAAACGACAAGAAATCCTACGACCTGAGCGAGGCTGAACAGCGCGACCTGGTCACACTGATCCAACAGGGCAAGGCGCTGCCGGAAAAGTACCGCTTCGTCCTGTTCGAGGACAAGCGCGAGGTCGAGCTGGTCTGGAACGGCAAGACGCGCGACGTGTGCACCACGGTACTGCCCTTCCAAACGCTGGAACACATCGACGAACCCCGCGCCGAAACCAAGACCCAAGGCGACCTCTTCGACAGCCGGGGGCGGCAAAGGAAAGGCTGGTCCAACAAGCTGATCTGGGGCGACAACAAGCTCATCCTGTCATCGCTGAAGGCGGGCGCGCTGCGCCAGCAAATTGAAGACGCTGGAGGCCTCAAGCTGATTTACATCGACCCGCCTTTCGACGTGGGCGCAGATTTCAGCATGGATGTTGAGATCGGTGGCGAGACCTTCCACAAAGAAGCAAACCTGCTGGAGCAAATTGCTTACCGCGACACGTGGGGTCGCGGAGCAGACAGCTTCATTGCGATGCTTTATGAACGTCTCATTCTGATGAGAGATCTTATGGCTGATGAGGGATCAATATATCTCCATATAAATCAAGACATGCTTCCGTTTGCTCGTTCTCTACTAGATGAAATATTTGGACGAGAAAACCATTTGAACGATATCATATGGCATTTCGAGAACAAACCAAAGTTTAGCTTTTCCAAAGTTTTACCAGGCGACTGGGAATGCATATGTGCATACGCAAAAAATAAGGGTCGCCACAAACTGAATCATCAGTACGTACCTGTTAAGGCTGTGCAGATGCAGGCTATCGTAGCTTGGGATCCTGTAGCGAAAAAGCGAGTGGCCAAACGGGATGAGAGCGGCGACATAATCTATGAGGAACGGACCGAGAAATTACTAGGTGCCACGTGGATTTTGCCGATCATTCATCCGATAGCAAAGGAGCGTTTAGATTATCCGACTCAAAAGCCAGAATCTATCATCGAGCGTTTGATGAAGGTAGCTTCAGATGAAGGTGATTTGGTTGCTGACTTTTTCTGCGGGAGCGGCACAGTGGCCGCTGTTGCCGAAAAGTTAGGACGTAAATGGATCACGACCGATCTAGGCAAGTTTGGGATTCACACAACACGCAAGCGGCTCATCGGCGTCCAAAGAGAGTTAAAGGCCGCAGAGCGAGACTTCCGAGCCTTCGAAGTGCTGAACCTAGGTCGGTACGAACGTCAGGCCTACCTAAACATCGGCGGTCGCCTGACCACAACGCAGCGTGCGGAAGCGCTGGCGCAAAAAGAAAGCGAGTTCCGCGAACTAATCCTGCGCGCTTATAAGGCCGCAGGTTTGGGAGGTAGCGAAGGCGCCCAAGCTCAGGATGGCTTTTTCCATGGGGCGCGAAATGGTCGGCTTGTTGTGATTGGCCCGATAAACCTACCCGTGGGCCGTCTGTTTGTTGAAGAAGTCATCACCGAATGCCGTAAGCGGGGCGCGTCTCGCGTGGACGTTCTCGCATTCGAGTTCGAAATGGGGCTGTTCCCAGCCGTGCTTGAAGAGGCGCGAAGCAAGGGCATCGAACTTGCGCCCAAGTACATCCCCGCCGAGGTCTTCGACAAGAGGGCGGTAGATAAGGGGCAAGTCGTTTTCCACGACATCAGCTTTGTCGAGGCTACGCCTCGATACGACAAGAAAAGCAAGCTTGCGGTCACGATCGAACTATCCGACTTCTCGGTTTACTACACACAGGGTGCCGCAGAGGCGGCGATTGCCGCTCTGAAGGAGGGCAAGAGCGAGGTCATGTGCGAGCAAGGGCAGCTTTACAAGGTAAGCAAGGACAAGGACGGCATCATCAAGAAGGATCGCTTAACCAAGCTATGGAGTCGGACCTGCAGAATCAGTTTTAAGCGTCAGCCGGCTGTCGCGATGGCCGGCAGCGCGAGTAGGCGCCAGCTCAATCCAGCACGCAACATGCTGCCAACCGAGTTGAGCACGCCGCGCAACACGATTAGCTCGTCCAG
>JBBRRB010000153.1:0-5056 GCA_038225555.1 Bryobacterales bacterium | reverse complement strand
TGGACACCACGACCGCGGCCGGGGCACGGGATGCTGTACTGTTGCTGCTCGGGACCGATCTCGGCCGGCGTCGCTCGGAGTATGCGGCCATGAATGTTGACGATGTTGTGGGCGCGGGAGACGGCTCTGGGACAATACTGATCCGGCGTTCGAAGACCGACCAGTCCGGCGAAGGCCGGGTCAAGTATCTGAGCCCCGACGCGATGGTGGCGATCCGCGCCTGGCTGGCGATCAGGCAGGGCGACGATGAAAGCCCCCTGCCCCCGGAGGCGCCGCTCTTGTCATCGGTCGACAGGTTTGGGCGGGTCGGGGGCCGGCTGTCGGACGATGGCATTCGCGATGTGTTGCTGCGGATTGCGAAGCGGGGTTTGCGGATGCAGCAGCCGGACTTGAGCGACGCGGCAATCGAGGACCAGTGCCGGGGGCTTTCGGGGCATAGCCTGCGGGTGGGGTTTGCGCAGGATCTGACGGCAGCAGGTGAAGGGCTGGCGGCGATCTGCCAGGCCGCCGACTGGAGCTCGCCGGCGATGCCAACGCGCTATGCAGAAGCGCTCGCAGCGCGGTCTGGAGCCGTTGCAAGATTAAGACGAAGGATCGGCGTCTAGTCGCACCACCGCCGATGCCCCGATACGCGGCTACTTCCAGTGCGCGTCCAAGATGGCCGTGAGGGCTTTCTCCGCTTCATGCCGCGATCCACCCGAGTGAAGAAGCAAAGTGAGGCGCATGCCCTTTCTGTCATTGGAATCCACTCGAATGAGCGGCTTCCCAGCGGGCGACGTAATCACCTCGCTCTTTCCTGACCTCTTGGGGGAACCTGACTTCTTGGGGGCGTCGGCCGCTCGCGCCAGTGCGCGAATGACGTCAGGAACGGGTTCAGAGGGCACACCCTCTAGACGAGCTGAAGCAATCCGTGCCGCTTCTGCAAACACCCGTTCCTTGCGATCGTCGGGCTTAAGGAGCGGCTTCAACGCCGTCACATGCTTGATCCGCAGATCATGACCGTTCGGAAATGCTACCATTAACTCCGATGGAAGCCTGGCAAGATCCAGATAGCGACTGAGCCAGCTTTCGGTGACGTTGATGCGTTCCGCCATCACCTTCTGGCGACCCTCATAGTAGATACCGAGTGCCCGCAGATAATCCCGTGCGCGCTCGAGATCAGAAAGGTCGTCCCTGGCACGATTCTCAATGTCAGCGAGACGGAAGGCCTCCTCATCTGAAAGGCTGCGAACATCAATCAGGAAACGGAAATCGGGATAATTATGAGCGCGGAGCCAGCTGATAGACCAGTGCCGACGCGCGCCACAAATCACTTCGAAGTCATACGCCGGATCATCGCGAATGCGGCGAACGATGGCCGGCATCTCTTGACGCCCCTGGGCCTTGATACTCTCGATGAGATCAGCACATCTCTCTTCGGTCAGTAGAGCGTAATCCCGGTTGTGCCCCTCCCACATTCGACAACGTGCCGGGTCAACAAGTTCATGAGTGCGCGTTACCACACTGCCTGACGCAAGTTCCGACAGTCGGTTTTCTCTGCCGGTAAGCACCCCCGCACCAATCGAGGAACGCCGCGGGGCGGTTTCGTCTGCTGGCATAATGCCTGCAGCGAGATCTGCAGCGAATGAGGCGTTTTTGCGGCTCATGACGATATCCCAAAAGCAAAATTCCACCGGTGCAATTCCGGCACTATCTGACGACAAAGATCTGCGAAAACTGACGCGTCGATGCTAGCATTACGGGCAGAAGCGTTCGAAATTCGCTGCACGATCGGCAAAATTGCACCGGTGCAATTTTCCGGAATCATGCGATTCCCTCCTTCCGAAGACGGCCAAGATGGCTCGGCCACATCGAGCGAATATCAATCTCGATTTCGGCATTCACGCCATCGAGATAGGCAAGGCAGCGGTTGCGTACAGCGCTGCTAGTAACTGGGCCGTCCAGCTCATAAACGGTCATCAGCCGCGCCGTCGCATTGTCAATTTCTGCGGAATCCTTGAGCGGCGTGCGTATCATCGCGTGACCGAACAGTGTGCGCATCAGATTGAGCAACTCCTTCTGCATGGACTTGTTCTCATCAACTTTCGAGGCAACAAACCGCAGAAACTTCAACGTCGGAGCCAAATCATTATCTGAGAGCGTTTCGATGGTCTCATCAAGCATGGCGAGAAAAGCCGCCGTAGAGGAAAAGTCCATCACTGTCGGCGGCACCGGGACTATGAGCGCGTTGGCAGCCCTAAGCACCGAAAGAGATATCGCGCCAAGCGCGGGCGGTGGGTCGAGAACGATGACATCGAACCTGTCCGAGATGCTTTCAATACCTTGGGAAAGCCTATCAAGCAGACGCCCCTGCCCGCGCGCCATTCTCGCCGCTATCTCATACTCAGACTGAAACAACCGCAGGTTTGCCGGAATAAGCTCAAGGCCATCGAAATGCGTCTTTCGCAGCGCATAATCCAGAGATGTCAGCTCCTGCTGACGCAAGAACGGATAAAGGGTGTCGTCCTCGGTCAGATCGAGATCAGGCACATAGCCAAACAAAGTCGTTGCCGACGCCTGGCTGTCGCAATCGATCAAAGCGACGCGGTACCCCTGTATCGCAAGATACTGAGCCAAGTGAACCGAGAGCGTTGATTTGCCGACGCCGCCTTTGAAGTTCTGCACTGCAATGACGCAGCACGGATCATCGGGAGCGCGCCAGGGACGGGTTCCGAAAAGACCGCGCATGTCGTTGAGCTGGGCCAGCGTATACCCGACACGGCGATTGTTCTCCGTGCGGGGAGGGGGGGGCAGTCGTCCATCTTTTTCCGCGTCACGAATTGCAGCCGGCGTCCGGCCTACCAGGTCTGCCGCCTTGCCAATCGGAAAGGTTGGTTCGCGGCGATCATCGGCGCGAGCACTGCGAGCTGAATCGCGCAGTCTTTCAAGGACCGACGAGGTCCGCTTTGCCAAGGCGGCAACGGACAGCAAATCATGAGCCTCGTCCAGAAATTCAGATGCCGTCACAAGAGCCCCTTTTGAAATCTGGGCTATGCTACCTCAACTTGCGCTTTTCGGTCAAATCGAAGCTTGATTTCGCAATTTTGCCAGCGGTGCCTAGGTTGGGAGCTAGATTGCCGGCGCTCTTCTGGAGATCTGCACCGCACAGCCTGACTCATTGGGGGAGACAAAATTGCACCGGTGCAATTTTGCCTATGGGCGGCCCCGCCGAGCCACAAAACTTTCGCAGAAGCCGGTCCACGAACTGACAAGCTTTGCACCACGAAGCTTTGATAGCCGGTCACCCATTTGAGCTCGATAGGCTTCCGCGATCAGATCAATATCCCAGCCTCCACCATGGCTTCTTCCGATTTTCGGAAGAATGTCGGGCCCGTATCTGATGCTGCCGTCAGGAAAAGTTACGTCACTTGCAGCTTCTTGAGCAGGGGAAGGAGCCAACGCAATCGGCTCCGCTCGGACTGATTCAACAGTACCTTCTCGACGGGCCCTTCTACCGACCGCGTGACGCTCGATCTCTTCTACAGTTGATAGATGCGACGGCGCATCTTTTGGTTCGAAGCGAAACTCGATTTCCGTAACCGTCCGACCTTGTCGGATCTCGCGCCATTCGACTCGAAAATGGGCAAGCTGGTCAATCTCGGATTTCGCTTTCTCCAGCACTTTGCGCCGGAGCTGTGCGAAGTCAGTGTAAACATCGGGGGAGATACCCAAAGCTGCACGAAGGGCGGTCATGTCACCCCGCCAAGTGGACTGGCGCCGATGAAGTCGGAGCGCGCCCATCTCGTAAAGCTTCAACGCGTAACTCGAGCGAAAGCCAAGGACAGCCTGACGGTTCAGAACAGCATAAGTCTCAGACTCTTGGATGAGGTTGCGGGCATCTGAGGTAAACTCCCACTCTATCCACCCTGCGTCCGCGCCTTCGCCGTCTTCGGCCTCTTCCCGCGACGAAGAGATGAGAGAAAACCGCAACGTTGCCTTCTTCCCGCGCCACGAGCGGTCATCGATCGCAAACAGTGTCCGATGCAATTCTTCAAGCATATCCGAGATACGCTCATTTCCCTTGTGACCACGCCGAATGTCGGCCTTGCGCATCCGATGTGGACGATCCTCCCAAGCATCGCCGCCGGCCGTCAAGATCATCAATGCGAGCAGGCGCGAGGCCGTCAAACTCAATGACTGCCCTTTGACGAACTTGACCTCGACGATACTTCCAGGCTTCGCAAACTCGTCGCCGCCTTTGGCATGAAGGGCTGCCGCGACACGCATTGCACGGCCCGGCGCCGAAACAGGTTTTGCTTCTAGGCCCGAATCGGCAATAGTATCTGTCTTAATGTCCATGTAGCGCCCGCAAGAGGACTAATTTGCGCAAATGCTGCCTGACCTGTCCCGTGCCGTCAAGTCAGGGCAGGTCAGTCAGCTGCCTTTCGCCCCCAAGCGGTCAGGTTGCCCCATCTGGTCAGGTAACTGCCCCCGGAAAGACAGGATGCAGCCCCCAATTGGTCAGGCATACATCCCCAACGGGTCAGGTTGGCCGCGCTAACTTGCAGTAATCGTTATTTTATCTCGTCCCGAATCTGAATCTCTAGAATCTCGAATCCTTCCGCTGCGAGCAGCGGCGCATTTTTAGATGATTCTAAGTCGAAAACTACCGGGATTGGTCTCCGCTCTCTGTGGTTACACAGACGGGGGATGGAGCCGCGTGTCGAGCGCAAAAGGCTCTTGAATGACGAGCTCATAGGCGCCCGCCGCACGCTGAGCGTCAAAGATCAGGTTCCAGCTGTGCCTCGACACAGTGCTCGGAATGGCAACGAAGAGATGGTCTGTGAGCAACTCATCGCCAAAGGCCTGTTGGCCGGCGCTTGGAATTCCAGGAACCAGCCAGTTCGGATTTGGGACCTCGGCACGGCCAACGACATGCACCAGTGCGGAGTCAAGAATTTGCAAGGCCGTCAGTACATGGGCGACGGTATCAAGCGTCTTGAAGCCCTTGTGTACGGCCACTTCGAGGATCGCTGTCGATGGATCGAGCGCGCAATAGACCGCACGCCTTCCCTTG
>JBBRRB010000152.1:0-5110 GCA_038225555.1 Bryobacterales bacterium | reverse complement strand
TGGATGCGATTGCCTGGAGACTGAACACCCGACCACGCAAGTCGCTGGGTTTTCGGTGTCCCGCGGAGTTGTTCACCCCGGACGCGTTCGATTTCAGGCAGCATCATGCTGCGCTTTTTGCACTTGGTCATTGAAACCGCCTCGCAATTCCAACACGTCAGACGGTGATATTAGTTCTAATGTTTCCGATAATTTCTCTCTGTTCCCGTCTTTTCCGGTCACAATAATGGGCACAGTCGTATTGGGAATGTAGGCGCCACAAGTGGCACCTGGAATTTGCTGTCATCGTGGCAGGGAGTGAGATTGCGTCCAACCCGGATTCGGGAGTAAGACTGAAAGACCCCCTGATCCCTTCGTGCCTGATTATGACTGACGGTGTTTGTCGTCCCCATGGCTCCTCCTCGATCCTGTTGTGGTGACCTATGTACGAAATGAACATCAATTCCTGGCGACGGCCAACTTGGTCACAGATTCAGTTCGTGCATGTTTCGAGGGAACTACGCGGGAACCATGAGATTCTGCATACACCGCCGTGAACTCAGCCCCGAGCAGAAATATCTGCGACGCATAGTAGACCCAGATCAAGATGACCACGAGGGAGCCAGCCGCCCCATACGCCATGCCGACATTGCTACTGCCCAAATACAAGCCGATGACAAACTTTCCGATCGTGAAGAGAAGCAAAGTGATGATCGCGCCGATCCACACATCGCCCCACTGTATAGAGCGCTAGCGGTTTGACATCAAGATGCAGCTTGGAGAGCATGTCTGAGAAGGTAGTGCTCGGATCCCGTAAGTTGCGGGAGAGTGGAGTGTCCGACCCAGCTTTGTGCGATTCCCGATGAGGCTTACTTCTGATTTTCAGGCTTTCAGGGGACTTGTGTCCTGAACCGCGTGGCATTCGCAGTGGTCTTCAATGCCGCAGCCAGTTGCATATACAACTCCAATCCACCATGGTCTGCAGGTATGCCAATGTGCCTCATTTCTTGTCCACGCTCAGCGCCTCGAAGCCGGAGACGACGTCGAACAGTTCTTCGTCGATGCCACCCTGGCGTAAACGATGGAATGTCCCCTTGAGGTGTTCCAGTAATTCCTCGATGTTTTTATCCGCGCGTTGCATTGCCGCCAGACGGCTTGCGTTCTCGCTCGCGAGGGATTCGGCGCAGGCTCGGAAGAGCGAGACGAAGAGATATTCGCGGATAATAGCACGCAGCGTCTCGGTGCCGACACCTACGACCTCGGGCAAGTTCTTCGTCGGCCAGGGAAGTGCGGCCAGCTGACGTCGCCACGTTTCGTCCAAAGGTAAGAGTCGCTGACTGACTGGCTCATAGGCCGCTCCGGACGTGGGGCGGTTGTGAAAGAGGTAGAGCTCGGCGACTTCACCCTGGCTGTGGCGCGTCTCGCTCTCGACAAGAATCTGCCCGACGAGCGGAGTGATGGCCTTAACGGAGTTCGGCACAGCGAAGAGTCCGACCAGTGACAGCCCCGCGTCCGACAGGCGCCCCTGCACACGTTCGCCGACGGCCCAAACCTGAGGTGTGCCGGGAAGAGCGGCCAGGGTCTTGACCGCAAAATCAACCACCACGTCATTGAACTGCCCCACCAGTCCCTGATCGGAACCGAATACGACCGCGCCAATCGAACCCGCCGCTGTGCATCTGTTCCGTTCCGTGATCAAGGGCGCCGGGCCGCTGTTCCGAAAACAAGCTCCCAACCCCAGTTCCACCGTGCGAGAGTAGTCGGCCAACGCGTGCACCGATTTTTCATATTGGCCGATGCTCGACGCGGCCATGGCTTTCATCGTGCGCACCACGGATTCGAGCTCTCCGGCGCTGGCGATCTTGCTGCGCAGACTGGCGGCGGTGTCACTCATTCATGCTCCTTGGGTCCGGCTTGGGCTGAAATCGTGCGAGCGCGTTGCGGGCGATTTCGACGATCGTTTTACGATCTTTGTCGCTCAACTGTTCTGCAGTATCGATGCGCGCGCGCACCTCCACCGGGATATTCTCTGCCGCCTCATGCAAGGCGTGCTCGGCCTCTGTCATCTGATCAAGCGGGACGCGGTCGAAGAGGGTTGCGGTCAACGCCAGCAGCACAGCGATTTGCGCGGGCACGGACACCGGAGCGAATTCTGGCTGTTTGAGGCAGGCGCGAATGCGCCGTCCGTGGTCGATGATCTTGCGGGTGTCTTCATCCAGACGGGCGCCAAACCTGGCAAAGGTTTCAAGTTCCTCGAACTGTGCATAGGCGAGTTTGAGATCGCCCGCCACGACTCGGTAGGCCGCGCGTTGCGCCTTGCCGCCGACGCGCGAAACGGATTTCCCGACATCGACCGCAGGCAGCACGCCTAATTCAAACAGCGATGGCGAGAGGTAGATCTGCCCGTCCGTGATGGAAATCAAGTTCGTCGGAATGTAGGCGGAAATGTCCTGCGCTTCAGTTTCGATGATCGGCAACGCCGTCAGCGATCCCCCACCGAGTTCCGGGGACAAGTGCGTGGCCCGCTCCAGCAGCCGCGCGTGAATGTAAAAAATGTCGCCGGGAAACGCTTCTCGTCCGGGCGGGCGACGCAGCAGCAGAGATAGCTCGCGATAGGCGCGCGCATGATGCGTAAGGTCGTCGTACACCACCAGGACGTCGCGGCCTTGTTCCATGAAATACTCCGCAATGCTGGTCGCGGCATACGGAGCGATATAGGCAAGACCTGGAGGGTCATTGCCCTCGGTCACGACCACGACGGTGTACTCCATCGCGCCTTGTTCGCGTAGGGTGGCAATCACCTTGGCCACGCCGGACGCGCGCTGGCCAATGGCGCAATACACGCACAGCACATTTTGGTCACGTTGATTGAGAATGGTATCGAGCGCGATGGCGGTTTTGCCTGTCTGCCGGTCGCCCACGATCAATTCGCGCTGACCGCGCCCGATGGGAATGAGCGCATCGACGACTTTCAAGCCTGTCTGGAGCGGCACGGTGACGGGCGCACGATCCATGATGTGCGGCGCCGTACGTTCGGCTGGCAGGCGCGCGCTGGACATCACCGGGCCTGTGCCGTCCAGAGGCCGGCCCAAAGGATTGATAATTCGTCCGATCAACCCGTCTCCTACGGGCACGTCTATCACGTGCCCCCTACGTTCGACTTCATCGCCCGTATGCAACTGCCAGTAGTCGCCCAGCAGTACGACACCGATTTCGTCTTCATTGATGTTGAAGGCGATGCCATACACATCACCGGGAAATCTCAACACCTCCTCAAACCCCACGCCGGGGAGGCCGGAGACTTTTGCGATGCCCGTGGCGATGCTCGTGATCGTCCCGACCTCCCGTAGCCTCAGTTGGGGCACGAAGGCTTCTCGCACCTGGCGTATTCCAGCAAATGTGCGGTCAAACACGTCCTGGAGACTCTCAGGTTCCATGTTCATCGGCTCTTTGAAGTCGGTTTAGGTTCTTCAGGTATAAGCCCGGCTTTGGCAATAGCTTCGGGGGTGACTTCAGGCTTGGACTCGACTTTTGCTTCAGGTTCAAACGCGGCTTTACCTTGAGTTTCAGGCTTCGATTTGGCTTCAGGCTGATGCTTGGTTTTGATAGGATCAAGAATCTCTTTCCGAATCTCGCCCTCTGCCTTCTCCCAGTCCTGAACTGCTCGGTCGTCTTTGCGGCCATGTTCTTCGTAGAGTTCATAGGCTCGCTTGCCGATCTGCGATGCCAAGCCAGAAGATTTCACTGCTTGTGCTTCAGCTTTGTCTTTCTCTTTCATCAGTTCGGCGATGGCTTTTTCCAGCGAGACGAGATAATCCGCGATACTCCACGCAACTTTGTGTCCATTCGCGGTCAGTTCGATCCCGCTGACCAGGTCTGGCACGGTTTCGAACCGGACATGTATTTCACCCGAGAAGGTTTCGTTGAGCGCAAGTTGTATCGCCGCGCGTTGTTCCGCGGGAAGATCAAACGCACTGCGCACGAGCGCGGGGTCAGATGCCGTCTTAAGAGCCTCGGCAAGGCCTGCTTTCGCCTTGGTGTCCATCTCACGCAAGCGCCGAATGAATACAGCGCCCAGGCGTTCCTCCAAATTCGTCGTGGCGAGATCCGTCAGGGCCTTTCGTGCGATGGCGAATACTTCCTGCTGGGTCCGTCGACTGATGGCTTGATTGAGGTGATGCGCTTCGTTTCTCAGCGTGTCCTCGCGCTTGGCGCTCAAGGCGTTCGCTGCCTGCCGCGCTTCGTCGAGGAGCCGCTGACGTTCGGCGTTCGCCTCGTCCATCGCCCGGTTCAAGAGCGCAGCGCGCTGCCGGTCGAACTCCTCGTTCTTGTGCCGGAATTCCTCGCGCTGCTTTTGGGCTTCCGTTTGCTTCGCAGCGGCATCGGCGAGTTCCGCGGCGATCCGCTTCTCCCGCGCGTCGATCGCGTGGAGGATGGGTTTGTACAGGAAGCGCTTCAACAACCACACCAGAATCAGGAAGTTGACGACTTGTGCAACCACGGTGAACCAATCGATCAGCATAACTTACTTTCCTACGGCTTGAGCGATGACGTGATTCCAGAAGGGGTTGGCGAAAAGGAGAATCATCGAGACCACAAAGCAGTAGATCGCGATGGACTCGATCATTGCCAGACCCACAAACAAGGTGCGTGTAATCGTCGTTGCGGCATCGGGCTGCTGCGCCAGCGAACTCAATGCCGTGGCAACGGCTCGCCCCTCGCCGAGCGCAGGTCCGATACTTCCCAGGGCAATCGTCAGCCCGGCGGTAACGATTGAAGCGATTGCGATGAGCGTCATGTTATCCATAGTGTCTCCTTGTGCAGTGAGTATTGTTTCAATTCTTACGTTCCGGTTCAGATTTGGGCTCGCGGGTCTGCGTAGCCGCCGCGATATACACCGCGGCTAAGATGCTGAAGATATAGGCCTGCACCATGCCGGTGAGCAGTCCGAGCGCGCTCATGACGATCGGGAAGATGAAGGGCGTAATGGTCAGTAAAATCTCGAGAATCATCGTCCCACTCATCATGTTACCGAACAGACGGACGGCCAGGGCCAAGGTGCGCGAGAGTTCGCTGATGATATTAAACGGCAGCATGATAACCGTCGGCTTCAGGTAGGCTCGGAGATATT
>JBBRRB010000151.1:0-5131 GCA_038225555.1 Bryobacterales bacterium | reverse complement strand
GAGACACCATTCCGCCAACTTATCCCGTTTTCCATGTTCGACCCGGACCTCTCCGATGCGAATGGCCTGTTGATGGCCAAGAGCGGCGGCGGTAAGACCCTGGCCGCGCAGCAGATGCTGCTGATGGCGGCTCGCGCAAATCCCCTTATTTCGATCCTTGAACGTGGCGATTCGTATCAGCCGCTGGTTGAGCTGATGGGCGGCGAGATGATCGAAATGTCGCTCGATAGCGACCAGACAATCAATCCTTGGGATTTGCCCAAGGGAGAGATTAAGCCATCGAACGATCAGATCTCCTTCCTGAAGAATCTGACTCGCCACATGCTGGGCGAGAACACTCCTCCAGATCTTGATATCGATTTGCTCGACAGTGTCCTGATGGAAGCGATCGCCTCCACCTATAAGCGATGTAGCGCAAAATCTTCGAACCCGATCCCGCTGTTTGGCGATCTTGCCGCGGAGCTCGCGCACTGGCAAGACCGGGACCGGAACCAGAAGATCAATGGCATGGCGCAGATGGCATCAACGAAGCTTCGCGCGTGGGTGGACGAGGGACCTTATGCGCAGCTCTTCGATCAGCCCACGACGGTCGAGCTCACCAACCCCTGGCTCTATTTCAACGTCGAGAAGCTGAAGGACGATCCCCGCCTGGAACGGGCCATGAGTCTGCTGATCGCGCACACGGCGACGTACCGTGCGTCCGGCGCGACCGGCCAGCCAAGCATCGTTTTGCTCGATGAATGCTGGGCACTGCTGGAATCACCAATCCTGGCAAGTGTGGTCGTGCAGCTCTTCCGCACCGCGCGTAAGCGGAACGCGAGCGTGTGGGGCATCAGCCAGACACCGGAGGACTTCGTCGGCACCCCCGACCGGCCAAACGAGCATGGCGCCGCCGTCGTCAAGAGTGCGACGACGAAGATCATCGGCAAGCAGCCCGGCGACATGACCGCGCTCCGTACCCATGTTCACCTGAACGAGACAGCTCTCAATCAGGTCAAGACCTTCGCCCAGCCCAAGAAAGGCTATAGCGCCGAGTTCCTGATCGCCATCGGTGAAAAGGCGGAATCGACGCACGCCATCCGGATCGTTCCCAGTGCCGTGGACTACTGGATCACGACAACCTATGCGCGTGAGCGCCACTTCCGGAAGTGGTGGCTGCGAGGGCATCCGCAAATTCCGCTCCTCCAGGCCTACGAGCAACTCGCCGAAAAGTATCCGCGCGGGCTTGCGGAAGTTGGACCTCTGGACGTGGAGCTATCCGGAGCGATGCAGGAGGTACTTGCTCAATGAACGACGACCAGAAAACAACGACCAAAACACCGTTACACGAGGTCTCCACGATTGCGGAGACGGCACCTGAACAGACGCCATCTTCCCGCTCACGCCAGAGAAAGAGAGGTGCCGTCGTCCTGCTCATGGCCGGGATGAGTGCGGCTCTGCCAACGCTTGCGCATGGGCAGTTCTTGAGTGTCTTCGATTCGATCTTCAGTTCCATTCAGGACGACATGGGAGCCTCGCTCAAGACGATTAACTCGATCTCTCAACAGGTGCAGCAGCTCTACCAAACGACGGTCTGGCCTCTCGCCGCGCTCAATCAGGCCCGCGGTTTCGTCTCTAACTCCATCAATACTTTTCGCAGCTCAATGAGCCACGCATTCAATACACGGTTCACGAGTGCAACGACGCCTGGCCCCCAGCAGTTCGAGACGTTACTGCACAGCCGGCAATCCTTACAGATACCGGCACTGCAAACGAGTTTCACCTTGAACTACGGAGCGGTTCCACAGACCGGTGCAGCGTCACCACAGGACCGCGTGTTGATGGATATGGACGATGCACTTGGCCAGGAAAACCTAAAAACGACTCTCGTCTCAGACCAGGGCGCTGACGTGATCCTCGAAACGGCAGATCAGATGGAGAACCAGGTCGCGGTAAGCACGCCGGGATCGAACCCCTTTATCACTGCGCAGGCCCAAGTAGCCAACCTGCGCTGCCAAGCCTATATGCAGAAGATGCTCGCTGCGGAGTTGCGGCAGGAAGCCGGTCGTGTCGCACATCAGAATGTGCTCGTGAAACGCAAGAGTACGGCTGTTGGCAACATCAACAGCTTGGTCAATGGCGCGCTTACATCGCGGTAGGAGGATGGTCATGTCGGATACAACGAAGAGTCCCAACAGGGTGCGCAAGCCTTTCTTCTGGACGCGTGGAAGAGCAACGAAGTCTGAACCGCTCACGCCGGCTATTCCGGTAGAACAAGCCGAGCCGTTGAAAAATCGATGGTATCGGCCATCCGTGCTCAAGGTCGCTGCTGTCGCGCTTGCGATGTTGGTGATGATGCCGACACATGCGCGTGGTCAGTTCGGCATCGATGTAGCGGCGATTCTGGCTGCGCTCTCGAAGATGCAGTCGCTCATGAGCACCTACATGGCCGCGCCGCTGAAGACCATCAATCAGGTCGAACAGAGCACGGCAAAGTATGAACAGGAGGTGATGTATCCCCTGGCGGCGATCAATCAAGCCAAGAGCTCCGTCGCACAGTTTGAAGGCCAGTTTAGCCAGGTGAGCGGCATGTTCCATGTCAATGTCTCGAGCGCCACGTTGCCGCAGTCGCAGAACCTCGAATCGACACTGCTATCGCGGAACGTCAGCAATGTTGCAGCCGTCTCACCGCAGTTTCAGGCGGTCTACGGCGTGGTGATGCAACAGAACGCGGCATCGCCAGCGGTCCGCAGCATGACGGACATGACCGATGCGCAGGCGCAGGATGCGATGAAGCGGGCGATCGAGATTGACGCACTGGCCGATGCGGAACTTCGTGAAGCGGACCAGATGGGACAGCAGATCTCCGCGGCTGCTCCGGGCAGTGCGCAAATCCTCGAAGCTGAGGCTGACGTCTGGGTAGTGCGCGCCAACGCATACACTCAGGCCGCGCTTGCCGAGCTGATGCGGACGCGAGGCATCGATCTGGCCAACCAAAGTAAGGCCGCGAAGCTGGCCGCCATCAACAACACAAGCAATAACGGCCTCATCAGTGGCTCGTTGACGAACAGGTGACACGATGGCGCTCCTACATACAAGCGTGGCATCACTCGCGTTTCTTCAGAGCACGCAGTTGAATCTCTTCGAGCGGTTTCTGACGCAAGCCGTCTCCGGCATCACGTCGACAGGCGTGATCGCAGGGATGCAGAAAGTCGCCTATGTTGTGTTGCTTGTTGGATTTCTCTGGCAGGTCTATCAGTCGGCTTTGCATGGTGGCGACGTTCGTGGCCTCGGAACGAACCTGATCAAGTACGTCGCTACCGCGATTGTCGTGATGAACTACAACGCGATTTTCACCACGATCAATCAAGGATTCGTGAATGCGGGCAACTGGGTCGGCAATACGTCGGGATTAGGCAGTCTCCTGGACAACTGGAAGAGCGATCTACAAACCCAGTTCAATCAGGTGGGCTTTCAAAAGCTATGGGGTCTCATCACAGGTGACCTGCCGGGCCTCATCGACGGCCTTCTCATCATCGTTGCGTATCTGCTCTACCCCATCGTGATTGTCATCTTCGGGTTCTTCTACATCTTTTACGGCAGCGTCCTCTATATCTTTGGTCCGATCGTGATTGCGCTCATGCCTCTTGGCGCCACAAATAGGATCGCGAAGGCCTATGTTGAGAACCTGTTTATCTGGAACGCCTGGCCAATCCTATATGGCGGCTTCGGAGCTCTGTTGAGCGCGGTCCAGATGGGTCAAATCAGTCAGATGCTCGGCCAGAACAGTTTTCTGGGTGGCCTCGGCAATCTTGAAGGTTCCATCCTCATAGGGATCGCAAGCATCATCTACTCGCTCGCGATCGCAGTCATTCCGTTCATTGCGAAGAGGATCGTCACCGGCGATGTCGGGTCCACCGCAGCTGCGTTGATCGGCTCAGCTGCGACGGCAGTGACATTGGGTGCAGCAGCCGTCGAGGGTGCGGCCATGGGCGCCGCTGCTGCAGGAAGTGGCGCCCCGAGTGGTGGGTCTGCAGGAAACGCATCTGCGAGCGCCGGTCCCGGCCGGTCTGCTTCGACGACCGCAAGTTCCAATCAGCCCGCTCCGGCGCAGCAAGGGCCACGACCTTCGCCTGCTGGGAATCAGCCCGCGACCGCTCCGTCTACCTCCAGCTCTGCCGGAGAGCAGCCAGCAACTGCTTCCAGTGGTCAACCGTCCCTGGAAGGACATGCCGAACAGATGCGCAGCTCCATGGCTGAGGCGATGGGAGGCGGAGGCACCAATGGGGAGAGTGCCGGCGATAGTGCCGAGGACGCGGGTGCGGGCGACAGTTCAGTAGCTAGCCAGGCGACTCAGTCGCCTCAAGGTTCCTCCAACGCCGGACCCCGCAGCAATCCGAGATCATCGGCGCCCACCAAGAGAGGACCGACCGTTCACCGCTACAACATCGGAACGTGGAGTGCGTTCCACGCCGCCCGGATTGCAACGCGAGGCGTCGCGACGATTACAACGAGATCAAAAGGATCCGATCAGGAGTAGGAGGTCTTGAATGAAGAACAACGCCGTAGCGTCAGAAGAAGCCATCGTGACGAAGCCGAAGTATTACGAAGTGGATGGTGCTCTGAAGGCCAACGCCAACCGGTCGTGGCTCCTCGCGTTCCTAACGGTCCCGGTCGCGCTGCTTGCGATCGGGTTCGCCGTATTTGTGAGATTGCAGCCACCCACAGTCATTCGGATCGGGCCGGACGGACAGGCCTCAGTCCTTGGTCAACCGTCGAAAAGCGCCGTAGCCGCAGTAGCGAGTGGGACGGATGAGTTTCTCGACCAGGCATTCGTGAAGCGCTTTTTGGGGAATTATCTGAACTATTCACCGGCAAACGTCGACGACCGCTGGGCGAGCAGTCTCAACATGATGACGCGGAACCTGCGCGCGTACACCATCAAGGCGATGACGGACGACAATACGCGAGGCAAGATCGCCGACGGGCAGGTCGAATCCGTTTTCCACCTGCGCCAGATCCAAGCCGTCTCGGGAGATCCTCTTACCTACCTGATCTACGGCGTCAAGGACGTTCACCACCTGACGAACGGAGCCGAGTTCACCGATCATCTCGTGAATGAGTACCGCGTCCGCTTAATCGCAGACCGCAG
>JBBRRB010000150.1:0-5211 GCA_038225555.1 Bryobacterales bacterium | reverse complement strand
TCAGCAGCCCGTTTTCCCCTATGATGTCTTCAGGACGCGTTCGCCCGTCCAGCAGCTGGTCTATCAGCTTGGAATCGATTGCCATTGTGTTCTCCTATTTTGACCAGGGAACATCGTTTACACAATCTGTTTTACACCCTCGCAGTTTCCGAGAAGGCAGTGAAAGCGATTCGGGCAGAAATTCGAGGATAGAACCTGCATCTACGCCGTGACAAGTCCATCGAGGATCTGTCGCGGATGTTCAACCCGATCATGCGAGGCTGCCTGCGTACTATGGACGCTATTACCGGTCGGCGCTCGATCCGCCGATGCGGCAACTGGATCGATCGCTGGCGCGCTGGGCCGATCGGAAATACAAGAAGCTGCGCAGGCATTTGCGCAGGGCGACCTATTGGGTCGCGCGTATCTCGAGACGCGATCCGAAGTTGTGGGCGCACTGGCAGATGGGTGTGCGGAGAGGTTCCATGGCGGGAGCCGTATGAGCTGAGAGGTTCAAGTACGGTTCTGAGAGAGGCTCGGGGTGAGATTCCCCGGGCCTACTCACCGTAACATCTAGGTTCGTAGCCGACGAGCCGTGGAACGGGTGAAGGCAAGGCCCCTGGCGGCTGGCTGATTCACTGGGGCTTCATATCGCACTGCCCAACGCCCATTTCGAGTCGCTTGGGATTCCAAGATTGACGGTTTGCTGATTGCTTAACTCACCGAACCGCCGGATGCGGACCCGCATGTCCGGTGGTGTGACAGAGAGAGGCCGCAAGGTCTCCCCTATGCCAATTCCGCCGATCCCCCAATCCCGAATACCCGCCGGCCTCATGGCGCTCACGCCAGCGGCGCATCGTCCGATCAATCACCCCGATGATCTCGGCCGCATCCCACCAGGTGATCTTCTTCGCCATTGATTTCAAAAGCACGTCTTGTAGTTTCATCGTCCGCTCCATTTCCGCGGCCGAGTATGGGGCTTCCATCTCTCCCGCCGCTTTCTTCAAAACGGACACATCACTTGCTAATTTGACCGGACAGATCACATGTTAACGACAGAATATGAGTGGCCGTTGCTTTCCGCCTGAAAGCGTTTTAAAATCAGACAAGTACAAAGTCGGGGCGTAGCGCAGTCTGGTAGCGCACCTGCCTTGGGCGCAGGGGGTCGTGTGTTCGAATCACACCGCCCCGACCAATAAAATCAATAAGTTCCGGCAATTTTCTGGAATCGACCGAACCCGCTGTAGTCGAATTTGTAGCTGCAAGACTCCTCAACATTCACCCACTCGCCGATCTGAACGCGCATCTGTCATCAGGTCAGGTGGTTGGGACCTCGGATCTCGACTCCTTGGCTCTACGCCAACAACGGGGGCAAACCCCAACCCCAAATCTTTCTAAGAACATAACACCTTTACTCGCATTCTGTAATTCTCGAAGTTGCGGAAGCCATAAGCTTGCCTGCTGATCAGCTCCATTTTGTTGTGGAATCCTTCGGTGATGCCATTGTTGCTTGTGAAGCGCCACATGGTTGCGATCTCCTCGCGCCAGGCATGCAGCGTGTCTCCTAGCTGTACCAAGTGCGAGAGACCGGCTTGTTTGAGCTGATAGATAGCGGACAGCAGGCGCGGTGCCAGCCTTGCGCATTGTTTTCGGGTGCGGTGCTTGTTCAGCACTAAATAGCAGAGTTTCTGTTTAAAACGGTAAATCAACTCCAGCGCCGGATGCGCGGTCAGATAAGCGGCGAGCCGGGTTTGCTGCCCAGGTTTTAGGTTATGAGGATGGCGGCGGATGAGTGACGTTAATCCCCGATTCCTGCTACCAACCGGATCCAAATCTTTCCAGCAAGCCAGAAAATGATGGTTCACGATGCGGATGACATGAAAACGATCGGCCACGATGCGCGCATGGGGAAAGTGCTTGCGGACGATAGATCGATACACACAAGCCAAATCCATACACACTACCTGCACCTGATCCTTGCCTTCCAAGCGCGACAGGTAAGCTTCCAGAGCAGCTTCTGAGCGGCCCAGCACGACATCGTAAATCTTGTGATTGCGCAGGTCGCAGAAAGTGGTGGCATAGCCTCTGCGCTTGGTGAAGAAGTGTTCGTCAATCCCAAGCAACACGGGGCAGCGGGGTGGATGCCACTCTCGGAACTGACGCTGAAGACCACGCTGGAAATAGCGTTCGACGGTAGCGGCTCCGATGTTTTCCCGCCGGCCCAGGCGGCTGCGGTTGATGCCATCCAGGTGTTCTTGAAAGATGGCTTGCTGGAAAGCTTCGCTGGCGCGCTGGCAAGGCAGAATACCCGGCAGCCGTTGGCGGGACTGGCGGCCGCAGTCCAGGCACTTGGACTTGGGAACTTGTATGTGCAGCAGACAATGCCGCAAGCCCCAGTTTTCATGACGGACCGTGCGCTGGATCCAGCCTTTGTTGCGCAAGTAGGTGCTCCCGAAATGGGCACAAGAACGGGGCCCGCTATACCGGGCCCAAACTCTAATCATGCCCTGGATGTCGGCCGTCGCGGTAATCTGAATGTCGGGCAGGCCAAGAAGCAATTCTGAGTCGATCAAAACGTTTCTCCCAAGATTGTTTTATCAATTCGGGATCACGGTCTGCCCCCTTTCTTGATCAAGAGCCCGACTCCTTGGTGCGCGTCGTCATTCTCCGGCCTAACTCGATCTCGCGGAGCAAGCCGACTTCCCGGTCCCAATCCTTCGGAGGCATTTCGGCGGATAGGCGGGAAACCGTCTGCGTGGAGGTCCACCCCATATAAATTGATCAATTCAGCGTCCGCACTCTGACCATCTCGTGTCACATCAGAAGCTTGAATGACACAACAACTTTCTCACCCATCTCGCAGCCAATGCCGCAAGATGTGCCGCGTCTTGGGGATTGCACACTTTGTTGCCCGAAACACAAAAGGCAAGCCCACCCAAATGTACAAGCGCCTGGTCAAAAACCAGAAGAGCGTAGACCGGCCATTCTGGATCATCGGTCGGCATGCAACCCGCCCTAAGGGCTTGGAGGAAGGCCAGTGGCGCTGAAGCTTCTGTCCCAGGCTCTTGAGACTCGTAAAGGCTATCAAGCGTCTCCGGTCGCATTGCATTGTCTGCTTGAAGCAGGACTGACACTTCGAGCACCGCGAAGTCCTTCGGCGAGGGGCTCGCGAGGTAGCACCTGCATCGAATATAAAAGCGCTCGCGTCATTACCGGAGGCGCCAACATCCACGGCGACATTTTCCGCGTGCAAGTCACCATGCACAAACGTCTGTTCCTTGTATCGAAGGCAGGTCAAGCAGCACCAGATGGAAGAAGACGGTGCTCGACCTTAACTGCTCGATCGCATCGTCATAACAGAAGGCGAATTTGGGCGGGGCAGTTTCAAGACCAGCCAAGATGGTTTCGTACGACACTTTGATGTCGGGTTCATCTTCAATCACCAGTGGCTGAATGCAGGACGGATAACTCATGACTGCGACACCGGGAACTCGAACAGCAGTCGGCATGCACGCCCACCATCCTCGGCGAGTTTGACGGTCCCCTGGAGGCGGCGCATTGGATCATCGATCTCCAGAAGGCCACGCCCGCGGTTCGCGCCATTCGTCGAGAATCGCTCCCGGAACGCCGAGTACCTTACCGGCTCCGGGAAGCCAGGGCCGTTGTCGATCACGAACAGTTTAACGGACCGCGGAGTTCGTTTGACCCGGATAATCACACGACAGGATCGACCCGCAGCCTCGTGAGCGTTGACCCAAGTATTCCAGAATACTGTCTCCAGGAGATAATCACTTGCGTCGATCACGGTCGGCGGATCGAGGTCGCCTTCGAGTTGCAGGTCAATCCGTGAGAACTGGGACGCGTATCGTCCGCTCATGGTCTTCAGCTAGTCAACCAGAACGACTCGGCGGACCTCGAAGCGCTGAGGCTCCACGTCCGCAGCCTCTACAGCATCTGGCCCGCTTCGATAAACCGGAAGGGGTGGTCCTCCTCGGTAAGGCGCAGGAGAAGACGCCAGTCTTTCGGACCCAGAAGCGGCGCAACCCGGAAACCGGCAAGAGCTATCCCTAGATTGTCCGCTCCACGACCATGATCAATCAGTACTACTGGTATCGCCTGGACCAGGACTTCGGCCCATTCTCCCTCAAGTTCGCCTCTTACTTCCCCTACAACGCAAAGCTCTGTCTGAACGGCCACGAATACGCCAAATGCCAGCTTCGCCGCGAGGGGATCGGCTTCAAAGCGCTCGACAACGGATTCGTTTCTTGCGAAGAGCCGGAGCGACTGCAAACCATTTGTGAGGAGTTGGGACGCTCGCAGATTGACCAACTGCTGCGCCGCTGGCTGTCACGCCTGCAGCATCCGTTCACCGCCGCAGACCGTGAAGCCGGCTACCGCTATGACATCTCCATCCTGCAGGCGGAGTTCTCTCTCACTCAGGTTCTGGACAGGCCCTTGCACGGCCGTATCCCGTTCGAGGAAATCATCCGGGAAAACCTCGTATCGGACGCCCCGACATGGTGCAGCTGATCTTCAACCGGCGGGTCACAAAACGAACTCCGGGACGCTTCCGCACTCGCGTACTGACGGACGGAGTCATTCCGTCACTGCACGTCGATTACAAGAACTCCCGTCGTCTCATATGAAGTGGTTGTCCAGATTGTCTTCCGGCTGGTCTGCGATGAGCGGACAATCCCGGCGCGGCAATAGCAGTGGAAGCAACGCGGTGCACTTTTGTCCGCTAACCACACGCCGGTGCACCTTGTGCTTCTTCGCCCGTTGGCGAATCGTCTCCCCCGCCATCAAGTGGGGCCAAATCTGAATAGCGAACTCAGTTTTACTGTCCAAAGCCTTCGCTCGGGAACGCTCACCACATGCGCAAAGCGTGTAGCACGGCTTTGTCGCCCTCCGCCTTCAGCCGTTTCAGCAACCGCCGCACCTGGCGCTCGGTTACCTGCAGTTCCGCTGCCGCCTGCTTCTGCGTGATCAGCTTCTTCTGTACTTTTTTCAGCACTACCAAACGGTCCCGATCCCGTTGGGTCATAGTCAGAACTCCCTGTTGTCCAACTTCCCAGCGTGAACCCGTCAATAGTCGCGGTAGGGATGTGGGTCGCCCCGCACCCCCCGCACAGATCCGTACGAGCGCTGCTAACGCATACGGCTCCTACCTCGGATGTTTGGCGTCGAAGCGTACGTTGGGGTAGGGATGCACTAACCGAGGGTTTGGTAGCC
>JBBRRB010000149.1:0-5271 GCA_038225555.1 Bryobacterales bacterium | reverse complement strand
TTCGAAATGTCTGGACGGCCCGGGGAGCGAGGAGGGCGGATCTCCGGTGTACTACCTGGATAATCAGAACAAAGGGCGTTGCGACTTCGATGTACCGCAAAACTTCGTCACCAGCTACATCCTGGAACTGCCCTTTGGACGCGGACGCAAGTTCCTGGCAAACGCGCCCCGAGGGGTGGATCTCCTGCTAGGAGGGTGGCAGTGGCAGGGCATCAACACCCTTCAATCCGGCGTTCCGTATTCGGTGGGGATCAACGTCGATCGGGCGAATACCGGGGTCTCCCAGCGACCCGATGCGATCGCTGCGCCGGTGCAGCCCCGGGATCTGGGCTGCTGGTACTTTACGTCCTCGAATCCGACCTGTCGCGCCTTGCTGCCGAGCCAGACGGACACGTTCGTTCTGCCGGCTCAGTTCACCTACGGGAATGCCGGCCGCAACATTCTGAGGGGGGACCGCCTGGTTCAACTGGACATGTCGCTGATCAAGAACTTCCGTTTAACGGAGTCGAAGAACATTGATTTTCGTGCCCAGGTGTTCAATTTGACAAACACCCCCAGCTTTAGCAATCCGAGCGGGACAGTGAATCTCGCCACCGGTGGGCAGATCACGTCCACCCGTAATCAACCGCGGCTTTACGAGTTTGGCCTGAAATTGAATTTCTAAACGAAACCTTGCCCTAGCAGTTTCATGCATTTGCAGTTGGGCCGAACGGTCGGGGAACAGTTCGCCCCTTGTTATGTGGACCGTCTTGACGCACACTATATACTGAAATGCTATCCATGATGGGGCGAGTCTTCAATTTCTCAGTCGTATCAGTACTTTCATTGGGTTCTCTGGTAGCCGCCAACAACACGGCGCCGGCCAAGGATCCCTTCACGGCGGCTCAGCTAAAATACTGGGCGTTCCAGCCGGTTACCCATCCCCAGCCACCGGCAGTTCAGCACTCCGACACAGTCAAAAATGCGATCGACTCGTTCAGCGGAGCCAAGCTCGAAACGAAGGGCATCCAGCTCTCGCAACCGGCCGACCGCATCACCCTGATCCGGCGCGTGAGTTTGGACCTGATCGGGCTGCCCCCCACTCCGGCTGAAGTAGACGCATTCGTGACCGACAAGTCGCCGGATGCCTACGAGAAGGTGGTGGATCGCCTATTGGCTTCGCCCCGGTACGGAGAGCGTTGGGCTCGTCATTGGCTCGATCTGGCTCGATACGCGGAAAGCGAAGGTTTCAAAAGCGATGAAACCCGACCAAATGCCTGGCGTTATCGCGATTACGTCATCAAGTCGTTTAACGAAAACAAACCTTATGATCGCTTCGTGAAGGAGCAACTCGCTGGTGACGAACTCTGGCCAAACGACCCGTGGGCCCGGGTAGCGACGGCGTTTAATCGGCATTATCCCGACGAGAGCAATGCGCGCAACTTAATGCAGCGACGCCAGGAGATCCTGGATGACGTTACTGACACGGTCGGCGCATCTCTGCTTGCAATGACTTACGGTTGCGCCCGGTGTCACACCCACAAATTCGATCCCATTCTGCATACCGATTACTACCGCTTGCAGGCCTTTTTCGCCAACACTGCCGCGGACGATCAGATACCCATGATTTCCGCTAGCGAGATGGCCGCCTACCGCGCGAAGAAGACAGCTTGGGAAGAAAAAACGAAGCCAATCCGCGAACAGATTGCTGCCCTGCTGGAACCCAAGAGACAGAAGATTCTCAAGGACTTCGTCGACAAGTATCCGGCTGAGATTCAAGCAGTTATCGCGAAGCCCCCCGCAGATCGCACTCCGTTCGAATGGCAGATGTATGCCAAAGCGAAACCTTACCTGATCATTGACGACGATGCCGCATCGAAAGCGCTGAATAAGGATGACCGGAAAAAGTACGATGCGTTGGCGGTCGAACTCAAGCAGTTTGCAAGCCTGGATCCTGGCGAACCCGCCATGGGTATCGGAATGCGCGATCTGGGGAATAAAGCCCCGGCCACTCATCGCCTGAATGTGGGAGCCTGGGATGCGCCGCTGGAACAAGTGCAGCCGGGTTTCCTATCCATCATTGATTCGAGTGAGCCCCGCATTGTTCCGCCTCTTGGATCTAACTCAACAGGCCGGCGGACCGCCTTGGCCAATTGGATAGCCAGCCCCCAGAACCCGCTGACCGCTCGCGTTATGGTCAATCGGCTCTGGCATTATCATTTCGGCGAGGGTATCGCTCCCTCTCCCAGCGATTTTGGAATCATGGGCGGCAAGCCGTCTCATCCGGAATTGCTGGATTGGCTCGCGTCAGAATTCGTAAGCAGCGGCTGGGACATCAAGAAGATGCATAAGTTGATGGTGACGTCGAATACTTACCGCCAAACCTCCGACTTCAATGAGTCTGCGGCCCACGCGGATCCGCACGATAAACTGCTGTGGCGCTACCCTCGGGAGCGCCTGGAAGGCGAAGTCATACGCGACGCGGCGTTAGCTGTCTCCGGCCTGCTGAACGAGAAGATGGGCGGTCCGAGCGTGTTTCCTGAATTGCCCGACGGTGCCGGAAAGCCTCGCGGCGGATGGAAGGTATCGGAAGAGAGCGAGCGCGACCGGCGCAGCGTGTACGTTTTTGTCAGGCGCAATGCGCGCTATCCAATGCTCGAGGCGTTCGATATGCCGGATACGCACGAATCCTGCGGCCGTCGTAACCAGACCATAACGGCTCCGCAAGCCATGGCGCTGCTGAACGGAAAGGTTACCCTGGAATGGTCACAAGCTTTCGCTGGCCGCGTGATCAAAGAAGCCGGAACAGACCAGAATAAACAGATCGAGGACGCTTTCCGACTGGCTTTCGACCGACGCCCCGATGGTTTCGAGAAGGACACCGTTCTCACGTTTTTCGCGAAGCAAAAGAACGTGATTGCCCAGCGGGCCTCATCCGGGCAGAAGCTCGCCTTGCCTGCCACCATGCCGGAAGGATACGATCCGGCGCAAGCGGCTACGCTGGTCGATTTTTGCCAGATGCTGCTCAACTCGAACGAATTCGTTTACCGCAATTAAGGTCAAGCTCATGTCTCACAAACGTCTTCCCACGTCCCGTCGCGATTTTCTGATGAATGCCGGCAGCGGTCTGGGGGCCCTCGCGCTAGGCGCCATGATGGCCGGTGATGGGCTGCTGCCAAAGGCTTCCGCGGCGACGATCGCTCCCGATCCGCTCCGGCCCAAGCCACCGCATTTCAGACCCACTGCCAAATCCATTATCTGGTTGTTAATGGAAGGCGGCCCCAGTCACATCGACTTGTTCGATCCGAAGCCGGAACTCGAAAAGCTGGCAGGTCAACCGTTGCCGGCTTCGTTTGGCCGCGTCATTACTGCGATGGGTACCAGCAACAACACGCTGATGCCTTCTAAGCGCTCCTGGAAGCAGCACGGTCAAAGCGGCATTTGGGTATCGGACTGGTACCCCGAGATCGCCAAGCATGTGGACGAAATGAGTGTCTTCCGCGCCTGCTGGGCCGATGGACTGAATCACGTTGGATCGGTTTGTCAGATGAACACCTGCTCGATCCTGGCGGGCCGTCCGGCTCTGGGCTCGTGGATCACTTATGGATTAGGATCCGCAAATCAAAATTTGCCCAGCTTTGTGGTGCTGACTGACGCCGCCGAAGTGGTGGGTGGGCCGAAGAACTGGAGTGCCGGGTTCCTGCCCGCGACCTATCAGGGAACACAGTTGCGTAACCAGGGTGCACCGATTCTCGATCTCATTCCGCCTGACAGTATTGGCAAGGACCAGCAGCGCGGGCGTCTCGACCTGCTCGGGAATTTGAATCATCATTTCGGTGCGGACAAAGCCGACGACACCGAGCTCGAAGCTCGCATCAATGCCTACGAACTGGCTTATCGGATGCAGGCCTCGGGACCCGAAGCGGTCGATTTCAGTAAAGAATCGGAAGCGACCAAGAAACTGTATGGAATGGACGACGAAAAGACCGCTAAATTCGGCGCCAATTGCCTGCTGGCACGCCGGCTGGTAGAACGCGGGGTACGTTGCGTCGAACTGTACTCGGGCAGCGGCAGTGGCTGGGATGCACACACCAATATCGAAGGCAATCACTCCAAGATGTGCTACTCATCCGACAAACCAGTAGCGGGTTTGTTGGCCGATCTGAAAGCCCGCGGTCTGCTGGAGGACACGCTAGTGGTTTGGGGCGGCGAGTTTGGACGCACGCCGTTCAATGAGAAAGGCGACGGGCGCGATCACAACCCGTGGGGATTCACCACCTGGATGGCGGGTGGAGGAATCAAGGGCGGGCAGGTAATCGGAACCACTGACGAACTTGGCCTGCGCGGCATAGATAAGAGAGCGCATGTTACCGACCTGCATGCTACTGTGTTGCATGCCCTGGGCCTGAATCACAAGGACGTCACGTTTCTGCACAACGGACGACCGGAGCGCCCCACCATCGTTACCGGCGAAGTGGTCAAAGAAGCTTTCGCTTAAAGCGAAGCCGGAACTCACAGCACAGCTCAAAGCACCCGCACGACCAGCAATTCGGGCTTGGTCGGAACTTTGTCGCGGACTTCAGTCCGCAGGACGAACTGGAATTCCCATTAGCCGGTGTGGCCGGGAGTCATGCGGCGGAGCGTTGAGATGAGGCTCTGCAAATCGGGAATATCGGTTAAGAATTCCATCGCCATTTGCGTCCCTTCCGAGTTCAGTCCGTTCACCAGAAGTAACTGATGCCGTGCATTGATGCCCTTGGTCATCGAGACGAGAGCGTAATCATACGACTGCTGATCCTTTTTGACCGGATAGGGAAGATGATACTCGCCCGGCTGTCCCTGTTCGGGTTTAGTGTTCACGATTCTGCGAGGCTGGTCGTCCTCGGTGCTGGCGAGCCGCAAGGGTAGTTTGCTCGGGTGCCGGTGCACGCCTATGGTGCAGGGCGGCAGCGATGGCCGCGACCATCATCCGAACGCCTTCACCATGTGGATGGCTGGAGGCGGCGTCAAGCGCGGCTTCGTGATGGGAGAAACCGACGAGCTCGGATTTAGTTAGCGTGGTGCGGGATAAAGTGCACGTGCATGACTTGCACGCGACGATCCTGCAACTGCTGGGTTTCGATCACACTAAGTTGACTTACAGATTCCAGGGCTTCGGCGCTCGCGAGAAGTGACCCGCCTCTGCTTTCCAAAACTGACCCAGGCAGGCTGTAACTGAGCGCATGCCAGACTGGCGGCGTTCCCCAGGCGCAGTTTCAGTTAAAGTATTGATTTCGTAATGAGCCGGAGGTT
>JBBRRB010000148.1:0-5273 GCA_038225555.1 Bryobacterales bacterium | reverse complement strand
CGGTGAATTTGTTCCTGAGCCTTGTACACACCGCCCGTCAAGCCACCCGAGTTGGTCGCACCCGAAGTAATAGTTCCAACCGCAAGGAGGGACGTTCCTAAGGTGATGCCGGTGAGGGGGACTAAGTCGTAACAAGGTAGCCGTATCGGAAGGTGCGGCTGGATCACCTCCTTTCTAGGGATAACTAGGACAGCACGGCAATGATGGGAATTCATCCCATCCTGATGAATCGCAAGATTCATCACCGTCTGAGATTAAATAGCATGCATCTCTCTGCTACAGCGATTGATTTGCCAATGATGGCGGATCGACGGAGGCCTTCGGGTGTCCATCGGTCCGCTCTTCTTTGACAAGCGCATACTGTCAGACATCGGAGCTTCGCGGCCAAGCCACTCGGCTAACCAACCGGGCTTATAGCTCAGTTGGTTAGAGCACCCGCCTGATAAGCGGGAGGTCTCTGGTTCGAGTCCAGATAAGCCCACCACTTGCTGCAGCGATGATCCCTCAGGGGGTATAGCTCAGTTGGTAGAGCGCGTGCTTTGCAAGCATGAGGTCAGGAGTTCGAATCTCCTTACCTCCACCATTTCTTTCTGAGTGAAAGAATGTGGTTTTGAACCGATGTCTGATTGCGCTCCATTTTTCGGAGCTGAAAGAACCTGGCGCAAGCCGGTTTCGAGTAGGCTCCCGATCTTTGACAACGCCATAATCGTGGAACAGACAAGCATGACGATATTCAAGCACCTAAGGGTGCTCGGTGGATGGTTAGGCTATCAGAGGCGATGAAGGACGTGCTAAGCTGCGAAAAGTCTGGGGGAGCTGCACCGAAGCGACGATCCCGGAATGTCCGAATGGGGCAACCCTATGCAGTGAACCTGCATAATCCGTGAATTTATTCACGGAAGCAAACCTGGTGAATTGAAACATCTTAGTAGCCAGAGGAAAAGAAATCGACGAGATTCCGCCAGTAGCGGCGAGCGACAACGGAAGAGGCCAAACCGGGGTGTTTACATCCCGGGGTTGTAGGGCCGGCGATATGGGACTCACGACGCGAGCAGAAGACGCTGGAAAGCGATCCCAGAGAGGGTGATAGGCCCGTACGCGTAGCGAAGTGAGCTCTAGCCGGTACCTGAGTAACGCAAGACTCGTGAAATCCTGCGTGAATCTGGGGCGACCACGCTCTAAGCCTAAATACTCCTGATAGACCGATAGTGAACGAGTAGCGCGAGCGAAAACTGAAAAGCACCCCTGGCGGGGAGTGAAACAGACCCTGAAACCGAGCACTTACAAGCAGTCGTAGGACTATGTTCCGTAGCAATATGGAACAGTCTGGCGGCGTGCCTTTTGCATAATGACCCAGCGACTTACCGTCAGCAGCGAGCTTAAGGACTTCCGGTCCGGAGGCGAAGCGAAAGCGAGTGTGAATAGCGCGAATGAGTTGTTGGCGGTAGACCCGAAACTTAGTGATCTATCCATGAGCAGGTTGAAGCGGCAGTAACATGCCGTGGAGGACCGAACTGGTGAACCTTGAGAAGTTCTCGGATGACTTGTGGATAGGAGCAAAAGACTAATCAAACTGAGAGATATCTGGTTCTCCTCGAAATATATATAGGTATAGGCTTGGGCGTATAGTCATCGGGGGTAGAGCACTGAATGGGCTAGGGGCCTCACCGGGTTACCAAACCCAATCAAACTCCGAATACCGATGACCGAACCCCAGGGCTCAGACAGTGGGGTAGAATCTTCATTGTCAAAAGGGAAAGAACCCAGACCAACAGCTAAGGTCCCAAAATAACGCTCAGTGGTAAAGGAAGTGATTGTGCTCAGACAGCCGGGATGTTGGCTTAGAAGCAGCCACCATTTAAAGAGTGCGTAACAGCTCACCGGTCGATGCACGATCGTGCCGAAAATAATCGGGGCTTAAGCGTTATACCGAAGCTTTGGCTGCGCTAGATCCTGCGGGATCTTGCGCGGGGTAGGGGAGCGTTGGCCGCAGGCTGAAGGAACACGGTGACGAGTTCTGGACAGCGGCCAAGTGATTATGCTGGGATGAGTAACGATAAAACAGGTGAGAATCCTGTTCACCGTAAGCCTAAGGTTTCCTCCGCAAGGTAAGTCCGCGGAGGGTCAGGCGGACCCTAAGACGAGGCCGATAGGCGTAGTCGATGGATTGCCGGTTAATATTCCGGCCCTTTCTAAGAGGTGCCCACGGAGAACGCAGACGACTAAGGTGGTGGAGGCTGAAGTGGCCCCACGCCGGCATCGGGATTTCCTTATTGAAAGATAGGGAGCACTCTCGGTGTCGGCCAAGAGCCTTGTGCTTTATAGGCACCTGATGTCACGCTGCCGAGAAAATCCCGTCGGGAGATAACGTCTTGGAAATCCGTACTAAAACTGACACAGGTAGGCGAGGAGAGTATCCTCAGGTGCGCGAGAGAACTCTGGTTAAGGAACTCGGCAAATTCACTCCGTACGTTCGCAAGAAGGAGTGCCGGCGCAAGCCGGCCGCAGTGAAGAGGCCCAACCGACTGTTTACTAAAAACACAGTTCTGTGCAAACTCGCAAGAGGAAGTATACGGAATGATGCCTGCCCGGTGCTCGAAGGTTAAGGGGAGTGGTCAGTCGCAAGACGAAGCTACGAACTCAAGCCCGAGTAAACGGCGGCCGTAACTATGACGGTCCTAAGGTAGCGAAATTCCTTGTCGGGTAAGTTCCGACCTGCATGAAAGGCATAACGAGTTGGGCACTGTCTCAACCAGAGACTCGGTGAAATTGCAGTATCGGCGAAGATACCGATTACCCGCAGCAGGACGAAAAGACCCCGTGGACCTTTACTGCAGCCTAATACTGTGTTTCTGTGATTCATGCGTAGGATAGGTGGGAGGCGTTGATCTTCTGGTTCCGGCCAGGAGGGAGCCACCGGTGAAATACCACTCTTGAATCATGGGAATTCTAACCTGGCCTTTGTACGGCTGGGAACACTGTTAGGCGGGCAGTTTGGCTGGGGCGGCTTCCTCCCAAAGAGTAACGGAGGAGCACAAAGGTTAGCTCAGTACGGTTGGCAATCGTACGAGGAGTGCAAGAGCATAAGCTAGCTTAACTGCGAGACTTATAAGTCGAGCAGATGCGAAAGCAGGTTCTAGTGATCCGGTGGTTCCAAGTGGACGGGCCATCGCTCAACAGATAAAAGGTACCCCGGGGATAACAGGCTGATCTCCCCCAAGAGTCCCTATCGACGGGGAGGTTTGGCACCTCGATGTCGGCTCATCGCATCCTGGAGCTGGAGAAGGTTCCAAGGGTATGGCTGTTCGCCATTTAAAGCGGTACGCGAGCTGGGTTTAAACCGTCGTGAGACAGGTTGGTCTCTATCCGCTGTGGGCGCAGGACAATTGACGGGACTTTTCATTAGTACGAGAGGATTATGAAGAACGTCGCTCTGGTGTACCGGTTGTCGCACTCGCGGCAGCGCCGGGTAGCCACCGACGGACGGGATAAACGCTGAAAGCATCTAAGCGTGAAGCCCACCCGAAGATTAATTGTCCCCATGGAGTGCCCTGGAAGACTACCAGGTTGATAGGTCGGAGGTGTACGCCCGTATATCCAAAGGGGCTCAGCTGACCGATACTAATCGCACCATCGGCTTGATCGTCGTGCGTGTCTGTTCCACGGTTTTGACGTTGCCATAGGCACGTCGTCTTTTCGGTTAACGGCCTTCGGCCGTTCTGATTGGACAACGGGTCCGCGGGAACGATCGTTCCGGGACGCTCTACGTCTGTTCCACGAGTTCTTTCAACAACATATATTTTTTCCAGGTGACCATAGCGACGGGGTCACACCCGTTCCCATTCCGAACACGGCCGTTAAGCCCGTCTGCGCCGATGATACTCGTAAGGGGAAAGTAGGTCGTTGCCTGGATTTTTTTCTGAAACACCCGCTGTGAATAACAGCGGGTGGTTCTTTTTGTTCGCGCATGCGCACGCGTGCCATCGGCTCATTTCAAAAGGAATGACCGGAAGGGCATATCCCCTGCGGTCGATCAGGAGCCTGGGCCACGGGACGGCGAACCGTGCGAGCCGATTGCCCGAATCCTGTCTCCGATTCGTGCTCCTTTCAGATTTCAGGTCCGAGGGTCCGCGGCGGTGATCCGCGAATCAGACGTCGCGCCTAGCCAAATAGGGATCAACCGACGCCACGTAGTTGGCGACGCTGTTCACACGCTTGGCGGGATCCTTGGTCATGAAATCGATGGTCCACGGTTCGCGAAAGTACGCCTGCTTCTCGCGCGGCAGGCCCGCCACGACGGTGGGAGAGACGTCGGGCCGGTGGAAGCAGATGCCCACCGGGAGGTAGGTCGAGAGCACGGCGATCCGGGGCGTCTCGCGCTGCCAGACCGGGCCGACGTGCAGCAGGTTCTCGTTGAAGAACACCGCACTGCCGGCGGGGCACGCATAGCTGCGGTAGAATTCGCAGCGCTTGTCGGGATCAGATGACTCGAACGACTTGGGGAGCGGGAAGTTCGCCTTGTGGCTGCCGATGATGAAACCCGTGCCGCCATCTTCGGGGCCGACGTCGGTGAGTTCGATGATGACGTTCACCTCGCCAGCATGGATGCGGCCGTTGTGGACCCGGTAGCCGAAGATCGGATCGGCGGGACTGGCGGCTCCGCGGTGGATCTTTGCGCTATCGAAGCTGTCACCGCGTTTGCGCACCATGAACCAGGTGGTGTCGCAGCGCACTTGGGCGCCCAGAACCTCGTGGAGCACGTCGACGATGCGCGGGTGATCGAGCAGCACGCTCGAGGCTCCGCCCGGCGAGCCGCGATGATGCTCGGGCAGCGACTGGGGATCATCGATCGCCCGGACGATCTGGTCGCGGATCGCCGCGATCTCTTCGGGCGTGATGATCGCTGGACGGACGAAGTATCCCGCCAGGTCGAACGAGAATTTCTCTTCATCAGACAAGGGCATGCGAGGCTCCTGGATCGGACGGAAGGACCGTGGCAGAGAACAATGATCTGGTCGATTCTACATCGATTTACCGAGAATTTCCAGCACACGCAATCGTACATAACGATCGCGAAGGGATTTCCGTATCCTTTGTGATCGATGGCGGAGGCGACGAGCGCCACCGCGACGGGCTCAGCCGATCGCCCACCAGCCGCCGACCCCGCACGATGCGAGCGCGCATGACGACGCGAGTATCCTACGCATGCCCGGCGAACCGCGACCGGCCACCGCGCCGATCGCCACCGCGAATGCGGTCATGGCGATCAGTGT
>JBBRRB010000147.1:0-5311 GCA_038225555.1 Bryobacterales bacterium | reverse complement strand
GGGCTGGATTGGTGACCAAAGCCAGACTCAATAGCGTGCGCGCGCCGCGCATGGCTCCTCCTCGCTCCCGGTTTCGATTTCATGGACTCCCCGGGAATAATGCTTCACGTCCTGCATTAAGCTCTGAAAGCCGTCTCGCAGCAACAGTCGCTTTCGATCTGGCTCCGTTTTGGCGATGAGCGGCAACAAGACATCCCGCAGGTCCGTGGTGATCTCGCGGACGCCCAGTATCCGCAGGGCTTCCGCGAGGTCCAGCATTTCAGCGATCGATGGCGGTTTCTCAAGGCTGTATCCTCGAAGGGCCCGCCCGAAACCGGCGATCTGCGCCCGAATCTCCGGGTGGCTCTCCGCGGTCCGCAGCTCCAGAATCCGCGTTTCCCTTTCCACTGTGGGGTGTTCGAATCGGAGATAAAAGCTACGGCGGCGAAGTGGATCGCCGATGCGGCGTACCTCATTGGACGTCAGCACCACAAAGGGCTTGCTTTTTGCTTGGATCGTGCCGATCTTCGGAATCGAGATCTGCCACTCGCTCAGAATTTCTAGAAGCTCGGCTTCGAACTCTTCGTTCACTTTGTCGATCTCGTCAATCAGAAGAACGCACGGCGACTCATACAGAAGCGCCCGCAACAGCGGGCCTTCCTGAAAGAAGTCGAGCGTGTGCAGATCGCGGCGGAGAGCGGTCCAGCTCCCGCCTGGGGTGGCGGTTTGAGTTTCGAGGAACAGACGTTGCAGGGACTCGTCGAACTTACCGATGGCCTTTTCTTCATTGACACCCTCATAACACTGGAGCCGCTCCACATGCGTATTTGCCGCAAACGCCACGACTTTGGCGAGCTCCGTCTTGCCTGAGCCCGGAGGGCCTTCGATCAGGAGTGGTTTCTCCATCTTCGCTGCGAGAAAAATGACTTGCAGCGTGACGGGGTCAATCACGTACCGGGCGCTGGCCAGCTTATCCGATAGATCTTCCATGGAATCGAACATGCGCACTCCTCAAAGCACCAGATACCGGAAATTCGGTAGCGTTCGGAAGGGATCCTTCGGCCAGGAAGGAGCGCTCCCCTCAAACTTGATTCGCGTTTCATCCAGATTTCCAAGAAAGCCGCCCGCCGTCTTTAGGTAGCCGATCCGGGAAGGCTCAAATCCCATCAGCCGAGCACAAGTGGCGTCCGCCGCGACAGCATCGTCCGAGATTACGATGCGATTCAGGTTTCGTGGATTGCCAAGCAAGGGACCGTCACCCTCCATGGCCACGATTCCATCGGCAATGACGAGGTGGATCGGAACTGTTGCCGCGATATCGACGATGCTTCGATCGATTCCGTGCCAATGCAGAATGTTTTTTGGCCACCCGTACTTCGCTCCCGGGACCACGCCGAATAAGTTTTTCAGAGCGAGGGTCGCCCCGGCCCAATGGTGGGTTTTTACTTTCGGCATCGAGACGACGATATCGGCATTCAGCAGGGTTTGAGGCAGCCAGAGATGGCTCAGTCCGCTGCATGTGGTTTTCAGAGGAATCCGGGAAAGGACGTCTCGATTCAAGTCAACAAATCGCACCCCTGCGGAGTAAAGCGCTGTCCCCAGACCTGTGGACATGAGAATGGCCTCGGTGTCTCGTTGATGCCCCGGACCTTCTCCGACGACTACCTGCTTCGCGCCCAGAGATAAAAAACACTGCGCTGCGGCCGTAATGAGCGCGGGATGCGTATTCACCGGTCCTGGAAGATCTTCCACCAGATTCGGCTTGATTAATATAGAGCGGCCCAGCACGTTCGGAATGAACCTCTGAATGGACGGAAGCAGGCGCTCCGCGAGCCGATCTTCGTAGCTATCGGCTTCGATTACCGCGACGCGCGACTCCGGTTTACGCCGATCGCGAAGCCTTGCGTCGTTCAGCACCCGGTCTGCCCCGATCGCACTCAAGCCCACGCACGCTCCCGCTGCCGCTGCCGCGAATTGACGCCGGCCACGGTTCATGCCAACACCTCGAACGGATGAATCATTTCGCCGCACCGCAACGCGAGGAGGGCGAGAGCCAGCGTGAAGTTGTCCGCGATGTTTTCCTGTGCGTTAACCTGGTCCGATAACTTGGTCTTCAACGCCTGAATGCTGCGACCGAAGAGAAATAGAGTCAGCACCGACCACGAGAGAGCCTCAATTGAGGATTGGCGGCCCGCCTCCCGGCATAGCCAATCCACACTTCTGACTGTCTCAGCAGAAGGCATTCCCTGCAGGCCAAGCAGGGCAACTGAAGTCGGCTCGATATGGGGCGGAAGAGCGGAGCCGTAGACAACCGGGTTGCCGGCATTCCAGCCGCCTTCGATGCATCTCCGGTCGAGCAACATGGATATGCCGGTCTTTGCGCGATCGGTGGCCCGCTGATCCGGTTTGCAGTTGGTCCATTGCCTGAGTGACACGATGGTAAGAGCGGTCGGGATCACCCAGCTGGCAGCGCCCAGGAACCACGGCCATCCAAATTGGTCCGGATCGATGGGCGCCGCGCGTTCAATCCATTTAAATTTCCACTTCCAGAACCAGTGCGCTTCTCTTCCGCGCGCCTGAAGCAACCAGTCGATTCCTCTAGATCGGGCTTCTGCTCCCCTCTCGTAAAAACCGAGAGCGCTGACGGCCAGGGTAGTCGCCCAGGAAGACTCGGTATCGCCGGGAATCACGGGCCAACTGCCATCCGCCAATTGCATCTTCAACAGAGCATCGGGATCCAGATGTTGCGCGTAGAGAGGATCGGACCGCAAAGCCAGATACGCAAAGCAGGAGGGCTCGATCGCAGCTTGCCGCGTTCCACTCCAGCTCCAAAGCCCGCTCGACAGGCGGCGCGACCACAAGACTTCTGGGAGACTCTCGCTGAGCACATGGCAATTGTGCCCCGCTTTCCGAGCGCGGTCAAACGCGCGCGATTCGCGTAACCAGGGCTGCTTGCGTCGCACTGTTTTGACAGAGTTTGGAATTTGTCGTAACTAAGAGCATGCGCATTTGGCACATTCTGTTTCCCGAATCTCGCGGCCCCCAACCAAGGCCCAATTCTTCGGGCGTGACCTATGAACTGGCGTACGAAGCGCGCGTCGCGATTGACGCCCTTCGACTTGCGAGCAAGCAGCTCGACAACGAACTCACGCCTGAAACCCGGCAAAGCACGGCTCTGATTTTGCTCGACGCGCTCGATCGCCTGGCGCGCGCCGAACGGCATTTTCGAATCGAGCGAGTACCCGTCAATGGCGCTCGGCCCGTCGCGCCCGAGCTCACCGCGATCAAGGACCTTTTGTGAAGCACGAGACCTGGTTTACGAGACGCGATTCTGCCAGCCGCGCTGACGAGTCGCATGATGCGCTTGGATCGGCAGCAAAGGTGGCAAGGTGGTCTCACGCGCGCTGTTGCCTTCAGTCGCCATGGTTCTTAACTACTCAACGCTGTAGACCGATGTCCATTGTCAGGCTCCTCCTGACAGAAACGAACTAGCTCCCCCAGCGAAAGAGACGTTCACGGCAAACGGTCAATGAATCTCGCTCCTTACCGGCACGCGAGGCGTTTCGACCGGCATCTTCCAGCCAAGTCACCCCAGGTGCACTTGAGCCGTTCTGAGAGGGGATGAGACGCGGTCCGTTTGACAAACATTTGGATCAGCTATACAAGAAAGCATGCACTCAAAAAACATCCGTTCTGGCATTGTGAGATCCAAGCCCAACGAGTTGAGGGGACGATCGGGCGGCGATTCGAGAATTGCAAACCCCGAAGTGTGTGGGGGCCTTTCCTAAGGACGAGGAATTACGGCAATGAGCACTGGGGACATTCTTACCAAGCGAGATGTCGCAGAACTCCTCCAGGTCAGCGAACGCACCATCGAACGATGGATGTCTGAGGGGACGATCCCCTATGTCTCCCTTCCCAAACGGGGTGCCTGGTCAGAGGCCAGATTTATTCGATCAGAAATCCTCGATTGGATGCGGAAGCGCACGGTCAGGGCTGTCCGCGTCGCTCATGGGGTGATGAATGGCCAAAGCGCGTAGGAAGCTGCCCAAAGGCGTCCACGTCCATGAGTCAGGCTCGGTGTTCATCTGCTACAAGAACGAGCATGGGAAGATCATTCGCGAGAATACCCACCAAACCGACCTACGGTCAGCAGAGTTGATGCTTGCCCAGGCCCGCACAGATGTGGCGATGAACAGGCGCTTCACATCCCTCAGTTTTGAAAATGTTAAGTTCATCGATCTCTTTAACGACTGGTGGAATAATCACGGCAGCCGAACCAGAAGCAAGTTTGAATACAGGACGCCCCGGATTCTCGCGCGTTTCAAGAGCATGAAAGCCCGCGAGATCACCCCGGATGCAGTCCGCGGCTTCCTCTCGGATCTGCGGGAAGGCCTTGCGGCGTCGAGCATCAACCAGTGCCGGACGATTCTATGCAGCGTCTTCAACTATGCCATTCGCTTCGAAAAATATGACAAGAACCCGGTGAGCGTCGTTCCCCAGGAGAAGGAACCTCCCGGCCGCGACCGATTTCCAGAGCCAGAAGAAATTGTCCGAATGATCCGCGTCTGCGACGAGAACGGCGACTTGGAGCTGAAGGCGTTCCTGGTGCTCGCGCCTACTACCGGCATGCGGAAGGGCGAAATCCTCAGCCGCAAATGGAGCGACCTCGATCTCGATTCCGGGAATCCCTGCATATACGTCCGGCAGACAAAGAACGATGAGCCAAAGCGAATCCAGCTACCGGACATGGCTGTAGAGGCACTCCGTGCTCTGCCAAGCCACGGCCGGCACGAGTTCGTTTTTCCGGCCAAGGCCAATCCCCGCTATAAGGGGAATTTTAAACGACCGCATGCCTGGGATTTTGGAAAACGGTTCCGACGCGTGGCGAAACTCGCCGGCGTCGAAGCTCTACGCATCCATGATCTCCGCCACTTCGCCGCATCGACCCTAACCGGCGCCGGCATTGAGGACAACATCATCGGCCTGCTGACGGGGCACAAAAGCCGCGAGTTGCGGAGATACCAGCACCTCCGAGAGGAGCTGAAGCGGAAAACGGTCGATCTGATCGCGGGGGTACTGAAGGAAGCCGGCAAGACCGGAAACGGGGCAACTAGTTCACGCCTACTTCACGGTGCCCTCAAAAAGCGCAAAGCGGAGTAGCCAAAACCTCCCGTAAGTTATTGAGAAACTTGGCGGGGACGACGGGGCTCGAACCCGCGACCTCCGACGTGACAGGCCGGCGCTCTAACCAACTGAGCTACGTCCCCGAAATTGCTCAAACGTCGGGCAATTTCAATTTAACACATCAGAAGCGCTTTTGCTTTTCTCG
>JBBRRB010000146.1:0-5318 GCA_038225555.1 Bryobacterales bacterium | reverse complement strand
CGTCGCGACCCTTTCGACCACCACGCTGGCTGCCGGCAGCCATTCCATTACGGCTGTCTACGGTGGCAGCGCTTCTTTCCTTATGTCTACGTCAGCTGCAGTCACTCTCACCGTCGCCGCCGTCGCAGTGTCCGACTTCTCACTTAGCCTGAACCCCACCAGCGGCGCAGTTCAACCTGGCACTACCGCAACCACGATGGTTACCGTTACGCCCATCAACGGCTTTTCGCAGGCGGTGAGCTTTGCCTGCACAGGTCTGCCAGTAACTGTGTCGTGCAGTTTCAGTCCGGCGACCGTGACGCCTGCCGGTGCGGCCACCGTTGACCAGCCAGTAATTCGCCGCTACGCCTCAGTCTCATCACCGCTGGAGACAACATCATCGTAATAGCCAAAAGCGCCGCGTGTGAATCTCCGCCACAAACTATTGGTTCGACAATTTGCCAGCAACTAAGGGTACTCCCTCATAGTCAACCGACGCGGTTATAGTGACCCGCTGTGTGAGCATGGAGATCTGGCTATTTGGCGGCGACTATTAAGGGATTGGACTGCTAACCCAAAGGAGAATTCAACGCAACAACAAGCAATCAGAGCCGCCGATCTTCACGCAGTCGGCAAGAACTTTAGTGCTCACCGTTAGGATTGATTCCGCCATGCCGACTTGTAGGCACCTTCCGGTGCTTCGGCGATTTGCGGAACTGTCAATTCTGGCGTCCGGAATTCCCGAACAATCCAGCCCGCTAGGCGCGATAGCATGGTTCATCCCACGAAAGCAGTTCTAGGAGGCAATAATGGCAACTCTGACAGGTAAGGCGGCTTTGGTAACAGGTGGCTCACGAGGGATTGGAGCTGCAATTGTGCTGCGACTGGCAAGTGAGGGAGCTAGCGTGGCGTTTACCTACAGCGCGTCCAGCGAACAGGCGAACAGACTGATAGAGCAGGTTGCGAGAGCCGGCGGCGAGGCAATCGCGATTAAGGCAGATGCAACGGACCAAGAGGCCGTACGAGTCGCGGTGCAAGAGACCGCGAGACAGTTCGGCAAAATTGACGTCTTGGTCAACAATGCGGGAATCATTGTCCTTGGCCCGATCACCGAGATTAAGGAAGTCGACTTCCAGCGGATTCTGTCGGTCAACGTTCACAGTGTCTTCACCGCGACGCAGGAAGCAGTCCGCCACATGCCAGACGGTGGACGCATCATTCACATTGGCTCGGTGAACAGTCATCGCATGCCCTTCGTCGGTGGCTCAATCTACGCACTCACGAAAGGGGCCATCTTCAGTTTTACCAAGGGGCTCGCTCGCGACCTTGGCGCGCGCAACATCACCGTAAATAACATCCAGCCGGGTCCGATAGACGCTGACGCCAATCCTGCTAGTGGCCCGTTTGCAGAGACGATGCTTGGGCTGATGGCCCTGAAGCGCTACGGAAAAGGTGAAGAGATTGCTGGAATGGTGAGCTATCTTGCCGGACCCGACGCTGGGTATATCACCGGCGCAAGTCTCCTGATCGACGGCGGTTTTGCCGCATAGTTTGTCCGCTTGGCGCTTAGCGTCTCATGGTCAGCCAACTGCCAACGCGCTATTGGCGAAAAGCTTGGTTGCCGACCCTTCCCAGCGGGTATAGTCGCAATCGAATGTAAGGAGTCACCACTTGGCTGCGGACATACAGCATGAGGGCGCTCAGAACCTCTTAGAACTGCTTGAACGCAACAGTGTCACGGCGAAGCTAACCGAGCAGGGTGTCGCCGAACTACTTACAATTCGACTACACCGGGAAAATTGCTGACTAAAGCCAACTCCTCATTGGTCATCATCTTCGATGAGTGCATCGGCGATTTATGACTTACCTAAGAGCGACGGGTGGACATGGGACCACGCGACTTCCGTTCGTGCCGCAAAGTGTGCCTCATGAATTAGGCGCATCCAAAACATCACGGCATGATGCGGTCGCCATCGAAAATGAAGGCATGGGGTGCGCCGCCAGGATTTCCGGTAGCGTCGAAGACGGACGCTGTTCCGGTGCCGTGAAGCGAATTCGAGGACGCGGCCCACCTGCAGATCAAGGTCCTCGATCATGCGCTGATAGGTCTTTTGCGAGCCGCCGTCAGCCTCAAAGATGCTATGACCATGAAGCCGTTGGGATTCGGCCTCGTCTCAGGGCCCTCCCAGGGCCAGTGAGGCGCATTGAAGTGCAGACTCAACAGGAACGACTTTCGGACTTTGGCGTAGCCGTCGATCACGTTGACGGCATGGCCGGCCGGCTTCAACTCCCGAGAGAGCCGACGAGGAACTGTGGATTGACTGGGAAGAGTGGCAACTGCGCTGCGACATCGATATGATGCCCGCCATGTACGAGCGCTGCCCGACCGCCCCCACCTGGCCGATCAAGGGCGACGCGGCGAAAGCTGGTTCGCTCGCGTAGCGCGCACAGGCTGAAGGTTAGTGTGGTGCTCTATCAGACCAGCTTCGGCGAGCGGCCCGAGCGCCGCGCGGTATACATCCGCAGTCTGCTCAATGATGCTTGTGAATGGGATTGCCATCACAACTCGCCTGAGATTGTGAGTCGGCTTCAGCGCATGTTCCAGCGCGAAGGATAGCGACGACAACGTCTTGCCCCCACCCGTAGGAACATTGAGCGAAAAGAAGCCTGGCTTCCAGCCACTAGCAACGCGGCAGTGCTCAAGCACGATGTTTCGCTGACGATTGACTTCTGTTGGATCGGCCGCTGCTTGTTTCTCCTGCAAGGTGGCATCCAATCGGTCTTTCAACATAGCAAGCGACGGCCTACATGAGTTGTGCCGGTTGCGTTCCGCGGACCCAACGGGATCGCAGAGCTCCTCGGTTCGAGTGCGGTCTGCGTCGGTCAGACACGAGAACAACATGCGCGTGAAGAATGCAAGTTGAAACGGACGTTCGTCGTTTCGTGCTGCCATGTGCTTTATCGGTGGCGTGAGTGTCGGCAGGACAATATCCGGCTGCGCCACCGCAGGAATGGTGTAGCTCGCCGGA
Source organism: Bryobacterales bacterium (assembly GCA_038225555.1). Classification (GTDB taxonomy): domain Bacteria; phylum Acidobacteriota; class Terriglobia; order Bryobacterales; family Bryobacteraceae; genus JANXQZ01. The sequence goes on along the minus strand of JBBRRB010000146.1, from coordinate 2,310 downwards.
TCGAGCTTGTACCGAAGGGTAGGGCGCTGACCGACGTCGTCCGCAGATGTTTCATCGGGTAGTCCAGTATGGTGTCCGGCGATACAGAAAGCCAGGAGCTGGCCCTGCACCTTTCCCACAAACTTGGCTACATAGCGCGCAACAAAGGTAGAGTGATCGACGCGCTCGCTAGGCCTGTCATCGTCTTCCACTCCCGCGTCAATCCTCATCGCGCCGGGGCGCTTGATGTAACGTTGAAAATCTTCCGAGAGCTTGCCTAAATCATGGCAGCGGCCAAGTATCTGGCCCCAGGGCTGTGCTCCAAAAGCATCCGCGAAGGTGGCTGTGGATTCTGCGACTTTGTGAAGATGCGCCGCGAGGGTTTCCCAGTCAGCGGGAGGGCGATCCACAAGCGTGTGTGCAAAGCAGTTCTCCGTGGTATTTCCACTCTGCATGATTCGAACCAGTCTATGCCGTTTCGTCTTCCAGCTTCTTTTCTAGTAAACCAAATCGCGATTCGAGACGTTCTGTCGCCAAGAAAAGAAGCCTCGGCGAAGAAAATTCTGCGAACCATGTCGAACGTGTAGGATTTTGGAGGCTTTCACAGTTACAAAAACGCCTACAAGCAGCGCACCAAAAAAGCAGATGCCCTAGGCGAAATCGCCGCATCTGCATGATTCGCGAAGAGTTGTAATGGTCGGGGCGGAGAGATTCGAACTCCCGACCCTCTGCTCCCAAAACAGATTAGCTATCCCGGGCTAAATCATTGATAAATCTGGCTTAACAAGTTCTTTTAAATCAGCATCGTTGTTGATCTCTGTTGAAACGCCCACATCTGTGAGGCTTTGGCAGTGACAGATTCGACTACAGCACCCTGCTTTTTTGAAGGTTAATGCGTTCGAGCTCTAAAGTGCATTACCGCAATGTCCAGACTTGGCGGCCCGCTTCATTGTTACGATTTTGCTGCCTAAGCGCCTCTCAGCAAGTCTCCTCCTGAGATCCACGCACGATTGATGGGAAGGCTACGTCGTTAGTACACTCTAGCCCATTGCGATTGATCGGCATTGCTTAGTTCCGACTATCAACCTCGCTGCTTCAACTGAAAACTCCCGGAACTTTTTCTCCAACCTCCTAGGCCGACAGGTCGCTGGCAAGAGAATAAAGGCCTATTTCGTGGGAAGGATGCTTCATGTGCTCTCCGATTCGGTGAGGCAGGTCATGTTTGAGATTCGGCAAGTCGAAGTGGTCAAGGCGTGGGCGGATGGAGCACCGCAGAATCATAATGGCAGAACCTTCGAGGAGTCGATCTGCCTCGGCAGAAGTTGGCATGGACGGCTGCGCGCCCGGTCTCGTGACCGAGACCGCGGCGGCGGCCGCGGCATAGCGGGCGCTTTCTGCGGCGGTCTTTCCCGTCATCAAGCCAACCGCGAACGCACCATGGAAACAGTCTCCGGCAGCGGTCGTATCGATTGCTACGACTTCAAACGAGGCAACGCGGATCGGCGGTTCGGACGAGGCGGCGACATATGCCCCTTTGGCTCCCAACTTGAGAACTACCCCCGGGCACCCATACCGATCAGCATTTGAGCCGTTTCGGTGTACTGGTCAACAGCGGAAGTCGTCGGTACCTGACCCGTGAGAGACACGACCTCCGTTTCGTTTGGAGTGATCCAAGCGACCCTTGCGAGCAGATCGGGCGGCAACTCCATCGCCGGCACGGGATCGAGCATAAGATCGATTCCCTCACGTTCGCAGATGCGTGCGAGAGCGCCAGGACGATACCTGCCGATCGGATGATGTCGATATGCGTGTCCAGGTCGGCCGGCGTCAGCAGTGCGTTGGCGCCAGGCACCACGACGATGACCTTGTCACCCGACTCCGAAACCAGGATGAGCGCAACTCCCGACGCTCCCGCACTGGAAGCGATCGACGAGACATCTACGCCCGCAGTCTCCAGATGCGCCTTGAGCCGGGCGCCAAACGCGTCATCCCCCGCGCGCCCGATCATCTGTACCGGGTAGCCCAGACGGGCAACCGCAACTGCCTAGTTTGCTCCTTTGCCTCCGGGATGAAGCTGAAACTCGCCTCCGGTGACGGTCTCTCCTTCGACAGGAATGCGCGCCGTGCGGGCCAACAGATCAAGATTGATGCTGCCTACTACGACGACTGGCTTCCTGCTCACCATGGTCATGTCAAGGCCGGAGTAAAAGTAGGCCAGTGTGGCGGAGCAAGAGTAGGCCAGTGGATGGAGATGCAGTTGTTGAGTATTCGTGGGGAAGGGGCTCTGGAGCGTAGCGGAAGAGGCTCTTCCCCACGAGGCGCGAGCCGGGG
>JBBRRB010000145.1:0-5329 GCA_038225555.1 Bryobacterales bacterium | reverse complement strand
TAGTTGCTGCCGATCTCGAGCCGGTCGAGGCGATCGCCAGGACGATCCTGACCGTCTTCAGCTTCGGTTTTCTGGCCATGCTTGTCATCGCGACCGTTTTCTCAATCGTCCTCAGGCGGTATCTCAAGCGCAGGCTGGACCGCATTGCCAAGGGTTCGCGCGCGTTTGCATCGGGAGACTTCACGCGACGCGCGGAAGTCGGCAAGCATGGTGACGAATTCGACCAGCTTGCCGGATCGCTGAATGCCATGCTTGATCGCATCGCGGTATTGCTTCGCAACCTGCAGCAAGTCACGACCGATCTGGCACACGACATGCGCACGCCTTTGAGCCAACTGCGCAACCATCTGGAAAGTATGCGCGACAGCCACGAGGACGATCGGGGGGAAATGATCGAGGTCTCCATCGACAAGAGCGACGAGCTGCTCAGCCTGTTCGCCGCCATCCTGCGGATATCGGAACTCGAACACGCCGATCTGAAACGCCATTTCGGCCTACTCGATCTCAGTGAGCTGGTTCGCGGCCTGGCTGAGACGCACGAACCACTCGCCGAAGACAGCGGCCACGAACTGTTCACTATCCCTGACGACAAGCCCGTCCTTGTCCACGGCGACAGGGAATTGCTGGCGCAAGCGTTCATCAACCTGATCCAGAACGCTCTGCGCCACACTCCCTCCTCACGCCGCATCGAACTTGGGGCCACGTACAAGGACGGGCATCCCGTCATGTTCGTGCGCGACAACGGCATTGGCATTCCTGACGAAGACCGCCAGCGGGTCCTCGACCGGTTTGTCAGGCTTGAAGCGGCACGCTCGACTCCTGGCAACGGGCTTGGCCTGAGCCTCGTCAAGGCGATCGCAGAAGCACACGGGGCGCGACTCTACCTGCGCGATGCCGAACCAGGGCTCGAGGCTAGGATCGTGTTTGCGAAGGAACCCCCAACACCAGCGAATGTCGGCTAAGTTATGGATTGCCTCCCCGAAAGCTGCCGATCATGGATGACCGCAATGGGTCGAAATCGGATAGCCAAGAATTCCGCCTGGCCTGCCTGCAGCAGTAACAAAGTACTGGCAAGCGTGGAATTGACAACGCTAAACGCACGCGCACGCGTCACTGCTGCGCTATTGCGTAGAGGGCAGCTTGGTCATGCATGCATCCAACGCAACGCCAGACCGGCGCATATCGACCATCGACGATCCCGGTCCGGCTTGGAAGGGATAGTGAGCAAGCGTGCCGATAGTGTGTATCGCGGAAATCGCAATGGCGATTGGGTAAAAGCAAAAGGTCGCCCCTCCGATGAGTTCGTCGTCATCGGGTTCACCGAACCCAAATCAACACGCGCTGGTATCGGCGCGCTACTTCTGGCCAAGCCAAAGGATGGCAAACTCGTTTACGTCGGCCGGGTCGGAACCGGATTGACCGATGAGCAGCTGCGCACACTACGCAAGCAATTGAACCCGGCGGTTGTTACACAGCCTGGCGCCGATATTTCCCTCATGGCGCGAGCCGACCAAAAACTCGCTATCTGGGTCAAACCGAAGTTGGTCGTGGAAATTTTTTTTCAGGGGATCGGGAGCCAGGGACTGTTGCGCCAGCCGGCTTTCAAGGCGATGCGTCCAGATAAAGACTCGAAGGACCTAGGTGTCGAACCGCCTCAGGCAACGAAGAAATCAGCACGTGCTCGCGCACGCGGCGAGCCGGAAGGGGCAATGGGCGCCATCGTTCTCACGCATCCGGAACGCGAGGTTTTCGCTGGGACGGGCATCACCAAGGCGGACGTTGCAGCGTACTACCGAGCCGTCGCCCCGTATCTTCTTCCGGAATTGGCAGGCCGTCCTATATCCGTGGTGCGCTGCCCCGAGGGGGCCGGGGAGCAGTGTTTCTTCCAGAAACACGTCACTACCGGATGGGGAAAGCATATCCACGCAGTGACAGTCAAAGAGGCGAAGGGCGCAGCGAAGTATCTATCCATTCAAGACGCAGCAGGGTTGATCGAGCTCGTGCAGATGAATGTGTTGGAGCTTCATCCCTGGGGCGCTAAATCGGAGGATCTGGAACATGCGGATCGCATCGTGTTCGATCTGGATCCCCACCCGACCGTGAAATGGTCCCGCGTTGTCAAAGCGGCGCGCGATGTGCGCACGCAATTGGAGTCGATTGGGCTGCAGTCGTTCCTGCGCACCTCCGGGGGCAAGGGACTCCATGTTGTTGTCCCGTTGAATCCGCCCGCGCTGTGGAGTGAGGTCAAGGGGTTCGCTCAAGCTGTGGCCCAGGCATTGTCGGGGTTGCGGCCCAAGGAGTTCGTGAGCGTCGCGGGCGAGAAGAATCGCGAGGGCAAAATTTTCATCGATTGGCTGCGCAACGGCCGCGGCGCGACCAGCGTTGCTTCCTACTCGTTGCGCGCTCGCCCTGGCGCGGGTGTCGCCATGCCTTTGTTCTGGGACGAGCTTGGTCGAGTGCGCAGCGGAGACGCCTTCACCATTAAGAACGCCATCGCCAAAATTACCAAACGTGCAAGCGACCCGTGGGCGGGCATCGACACGATTAAGCAGTCCCTGCCTGACATCTGAATGGAATGCCTTGCCTTGTCGCCACCGATCAGTCCAGGTGATGTGCGTTCCAGCTCCTTGAGCCCCGGTCGCTGCTTCGTTTATGTGTGGCCTTGCGCTTACGAGGATCTTGTCAAGCTAGGGTTCTCCCGTGATCCGATCGGCCGATTGCAAGCATTGCACCGCCGTTACTTCGAGTTCTTCGATCTGGATCGCGCCTTCCTTATCGAAACAGAAACCGTGCGCGATGCACGCCGGCTGGAGTTGCTATTAGCCCAGGGTGTCGCGCTGCACAACGCACCTGCTCCCTTGGTCGTGCGCGCAGAGGCTGCTGGTCACACCGAGTGGTATCGAGGTGCATCAAGTCAATTGAGCCACGCAGCATCTGACCTAGGCGCAGCCGGGTTCACTTTGCACATGCCAGCGCGCGAATGGCTAAGGCAGAGCCTGATCCAACGCGGCGACCAACTATTTTCCTGGTCGCGCGACATCTTTGGCGCGATCGAATGGGAACGCCTTACCGGAGAGCCGGCGTCCCAAACCCAATGGATCCTATGTGACACGCTTGATGCCTACGAAGCGTTCAATATCGATCTGGAACCATTTGTGCCCCCGGCAGTTTGGCGGTGGCACTGCGATCGTCAGAACCTTGTAGCGAACAGCAATGCGCAGTCCAGCCTCAACCGATAGCTCGCTGTGCGAGCAAGGAGGCAGCCGAGTGCGTCAGCCACCCGGTGCAGTTGACCTGATTTCTCTGTGAAAGATAAATTCTGTTCAAATGACTTGTCCCCTCCGTATGTCTCGCTCTTGAATCACGGCACCTCTTGTGCGATTTTTTGCGCCGAATCGAGGCTTCTCTCAAACGATTCGCTCGCGGGTAGAAGTTGCGCTCCGGGACTGGAGCGCACGGAAGGACAATCGCGAGGAGGCATGCAGACCAGGGCGCCGGAGTTGAGATCAACTTCGGCGCCCTTTCCTGCCTCTTTGGCCGTCGGAATCTTTTTCACTCGTTGCAGCCGCAGCTGATCATCGATTCTGGCTCCTATGCTTGCAGACCGTTCATCCGCCCACGACGATGGAAGTTTCAGGCACCGGGGGGGGGGATGCAATGACACGCAAAGGCGTTGTTGCATACCACATCATCCGACGCAAAGAATCTGCCAGGATGGTGCGGCGCAGCCACGTAGCTATCCCAATCAGTGAAAGCCCTTTTTAGTCGTAAACGTGATGTCACCAACCTGGAGAAGAAACTCCTGAACGCCACATTCAACTGCTAAAAAAGGATCACGTAACGGTGCGCAAACTGCTTACCGAGCTCGAAGCCACTACAGTGCGAGGTGTCAAAAGACGTAGCGAGCTTCTCGCTCAAATTGACCGAGAGATCAAGGCGCACGCAAAGATTGAAGAGGAGTTTTTCTACCCCGCTTTCAAGGCGGCAGGCAAGAAGGGCGATGACGACAAGATGTTTTTTGAAGCCAAGGAGGAACATCGTGCGGCTGGAGATCTGGTGATGCCTGACCTATTGGGCACGGATCCGCTCACATCGCTGGGCGAATAGATGCAGATGCGTAAGGAACAGCTGCTTACTGAATTGGCAATGGTTCGCCGGTAGCCTCCGTAATCGGGAAGGATGTATCCGGGACGACGAAATGGATCGCATATCGCGACACCGATAGAGGGTAGACATGTCCAGCAAAACGAAGCCAGCCATTTCCAGGCCAGCAAAGGTTGTGGCCGCCCAGCGCGCAATTCAGCGCAATATTGATGCGGGAGACAAAGGCAAACAACCGCCAAAGTCCGAGAAAAAGATCGCTGTTCAGTCCGGCAAACGCAAACAGCCACAGAATCCTTTGCCCAAGCAGCATCAACGCAAACCTGGCCTCGAAAGCGAATTGACGCCGCGCCCAAGATTTCTGGCTCCCGACTATCGCGGGAGCGGAAAGCTGGAGGGCATGATCGCCCTGGTCACTGGGGGTGATTCGGGGATCGGTCGGGCGGTTGCCGTTTTGTTCGCGCGGGAGGGCGCCGACATCACTATCGTCTATCTCGACGAACATTCCGATGCCAAAGATACAAAGCGTCATATCGAGAAGGAAGGACGACGTTGTCTCGCGATCGCTGGCGACGTCAAGGATCCTGCGTTTTGCGAATCGGCCGTGGCGAAAACGATGAGGAAATACGGCAGGCTGGATGTTCTAGTCAACAATGCGGCATTTCAGGAGCATTGCCATGCACTTGAGGACCTCACCGACGCTCATCTACAGGAAACCTTGCAAACCAACATCGGTGGATATTTCCACATGGCGCGGGCAGCTCTTCCACATCTGAAAAAAGGCGCGTCGATCATCAATACGGGATCGGAAACCGGAATCTTCGGGAACAAGGATTTGTTGGACTATTCCGCGACGAAGGGAGCAATCCACGCCTTTACAAAATCTCTCGCAAGTAATTTGCTCGAGCGTGGCATCCGAGTAAACGCCGTCGCACCCGGCCCGGTATGGACGCCCCTCAATCCATCCGACCAATCTGCAGCACGGGTGGCCAAGTTCGGGGCAGAAAGCGACATGGGACGTCCTGCGCAACCGGAGGAAATCTCCCCCGCGTATGTGTTCCTTGCATCTCCGGTGTGCTCTTCCTATGTCAGCGGCATCATTCTGCCGGTCATGGGTGGCCCTCACGGATGAGCCCGACACTAAGGGGCTCAAAGGAAGGAAGGCGCCAATCGACAGCCATGATCATCAGCAGTAAGGCAATCTGCATGACGGTTCGCGCATAGCGCG
>JBBRRB010000144.1:0-5409 GCA_038225555.1 Bryobacterales bacterium | reverse complement strand
GGGCCAATTCAGCACGATCGATTTCCCGGGAGCGACCTCCTCCGAAGGCGATGGGATCAACGCTCGCGGCGAAATTTCGGGAACTTACATATTGGCCGGCCTTCGCCATGCCTTTCTGCTGAGCGCGAGCCAATTCACCAAGGTCGATTTCCCCGACACCATCCAAACCATCGGCGGCGGGCTCAACCCGCAAGGCGACCACGCGGGAAGTTACAACAATGGCGTGGGCCACGGCTTTCTGCTGAGCGAGGGCGATTACACTTCCATCGATTTCCCGGGCGCTACCTTCACCAACGCGAACGCGATTACGGCGCGTGGCGACATTGTCGGGCGGTATGTTGCAGGCGGTGTCAGTCACGGCTACCTGCTGAGCGGAGGCCAATTCAGCACGATTGATTTTGCCGGCGCGAGCTTTACCTCAGCCGCTTCGATCAATCAGCGCGGCGACATCGTGGGACGGTACGTCGTGGATGGCTTGACCCATGCTTATATTTTGACCGGCTTTCGGCCGGCGTGCGTCGTCACGATGTCGACGCCGCGGATTGCGGCCGTCACCCACTCTAGCGATTTCACGCTCGTCACCGCGTCCAAGCCAGCAGCCGCAGGCGAGGTGCTGGTGGTCTTTGCGAAGGGGCTCGGCCCAACCCGCCCCAGCGTTAGTCCCAACCAGCCATTTCCTTCCAGCCCGCTAACACCCGTCGATTCGCTGGTTGAGGTGCGTGTGAATGGGAGATCCGCCATAGTGTTTGCAGCGGTCGGCTTGCCCGGCGCGGTGGACGGCTATCAGGTGAACTTTCGTCTGCCTGCCGACACCATGAAAGGAATTGCCACAATCGAGTTGAGCGCAGGCGGAGTTGCAGGAATGCCCGTAAACATCATGGTTCAATAATCAAGTTCGTGGCGGGCGCCGGACGCGCGAACTCTCTACGTCAGTTTCCATTCTCCGTGGAGCTTGATTTCGCTGTACATCGCATCGGGGGCCAGGTCGAGCTTGGGGTCGGACAAAGGAGAGGAGAACGAGCGGCCGGGCGCTGTCGGGCGGTGAGAAATCGCGACTAGCGATGGCGCGAATGCTCTACAATCCGCCAGCTTCCTGATTCTAGATGAGCCGACCAATCACCTGGACCTGGAATTTTTGTGTCGCACGACCGCATGTTCTTTGGCGAAAGCAAGCTGCGCTAATGAAGCACGCCCGAGCAGAGCAACTCGAATCCCATTCGCGTTAATTCGCGGCCAAATCCTTCCCCATTCGTGGCCCAGCTTTTCGCCGTTCCCATTTATTTTGCACCAATATCTCCCCTCCTTCCCATCACTTAGCATTTCCAACTCGCGTCTACCCACCACCCACGCGCTATTCCTAGGTCAGGATGACCTCTCTCTCCGAAACACGCGCCTGGCAGGTCCCGGCCCTCCTCGCCTCCGCTTACGCCGCCACCCCTCTGTCCAGCGAGCTCGGCCAGGCCTTCGTCAGCATCCCCCTCGGCACCCAAGCCCATCAGGTCATCCCGCTCCATTCCCACGCCTTTCGCAACTGGCTCCTGGAGCGCTTCTTCACCGAGCACCAGGTCTGCCCCCGAGCCTCCACCCTCCGCGACGTCACCAACCTACTCGAAGCCCAAGCGCAATTCGGTGGTCGACCCCGCACCCCAGTCGCGCGCCGCATCGCCCGTGGCAAAGCGCCCAACACCCTCCTCCTCGACCTCTACAACGACCAGGGCGAAGCCGTCGAAATCTCCACCTCCGGCTGGCACATCACTCAGAACCTCGGAGCCTCTTTCCGCGCCACCCGCTCCGCCCGCCCATTGCCAAAGCCCGAGATTCCGCAAGCCGGCGCACTACCAAAGCTCCGCGAAATGCTTCATCTCACGCCAGAACATTTCAAGCACTGCATGACGTGGCTCAACGCCGCCATGTCCCCCACCGGGCCCTTTCCCATCCTCGTCCTGCAAGGCCCGGCTTCACCTGCTCGAACCGCACTAGCGCACATCTTGCGAACTCTCATCGATCCCGGCCCGGCCCCTTTCTGCCCGCCTCCCAAATCGTCCCGCGACGTGCATTCGCTCGCCACTCACAACTGGATTCTGGCGCTGGATCAAATCGAACTCAGACCCGCAAAAGTCCTCCGCGAACTGGTCGACCTCTCCACCGGAACCGTCCTCGCCGCCCGCGATCGCCCCTCCGACCCCGAACCCTTTCACGTCTACCTGCAGCGCCCCATGCTCTTCACCACCGCCGCGCCCATCCCTTCAGGAGTCGGCCTGGTCGAGCGAGCACTCATCATCGTAAGCGTCCGATGAACCCCTCTTCCCAACGGGCCAACTAAGCTGCATAGTTGTGTCATGACCGAGAACATCACGGAGGCGAAGGTGGTCTCCAAGGACGATCAGTGGCGCGAGCGAATCGCCGAGCAAGAGCGCAGCGGATTGTCTGTGAAGCAGTTCTGCAAGGAACGAGAGCTTACAGAATACTCCTTCTACGCCTGGCGCCGACGGCTGCGGAAGAAAGAACCGGTCCGTTTTGCGTTGGTGGACAGAAGAGCGGCGCGGCAGGAACATGCGAGCGAAGCATGTCTGGAGTTAGTGCTTGGGACCGGCGAGCGGCTGCGCATCGGCACGGGGGTGGACGGCGCGACGTTACGCACGGTGCTGGAAGCGTTGCGCGCATGATTCACTTACCGGCGAGCGTGCGAGTGTATCTATGCTTGACGGCTTGCGACATGCGCAAGAGCTTTGACGGACTGAATGCTTTAGTGCGAGAACACTTGGAGTTGGATGCGTTTGGCGGACACCTATTTGTGTTCGCCAGCCGGCGGCGCGATCGCGTCAAGATTCTGTATTGGGACCGTGACGGATTCGCGGTGTGGAGCAAGCGATTGGAGGAGGGCACGTACGCGGTGCCGTTCGGCGAGAGCGACGAGGAGCGTCGGCGGGAGATCACGGCGCAAGAATTAGGAGCTCTACTGAGCGGGATCGACCTGCAGCAAGCCACGCAACGCAAGCGCTACCGGCGGTCCGTATAACAACTGAGGTATGTGCATTTTTCTCTTGGCAGAAAGTGAGTAAGTGCGTAAACTTATTACTTACTCGTGGCCATCGATTCAAGACACCTTCCGGAAGATCCAACGGTCTTGCAGCAGATGGTGCTGGATCTGATGGCGCAACTGGATCGCGAGTTCACCGAACGAAACAAAATCGAAACCCTATTACGTGAGTTCCTGGATGCCCGGCGAAACCGCAAAAGCGAGCAACTTTCCGCCGATCAACTGGCGCTGTTTGCGGCCGCTTGGCAGGCGCGGCAAGCGGAAGGGCCTGCGGCTTCGGATGACTCCGATGACGACGATGCCATACCTAGCGCCGGCGGGTCGGCTCCGAAGAAAAGGACGGGCGGCCGGCAACCTCTTCCGCGGCATCTCAAGCGCGAGCGTATCGTGCATGATCTGGCGGATACGGAAAAGCACTGCGCCGCCTGCCAGCAGGATCTACGGCCCATCGGGGAAGAGTCCAGTGAGCGCTACGAATACATTCCCGCACAACTGACGGTGATCGAAGACGTGTGCAAGAAGTACGCTTGCACCTGCACGGTGAAGACTGCCACCAAGCCGCCGCAGCCGATTGAAAAGAGCACCGCCGGTGCGAGCCTCCTGGCTCAGGTGATCGTGGCCAAAACCGCCGATCATCTGCCGTTGCACCGGCAAGAGAAGATCTTTGAGCGCCACGGCGCGGCTATCTCGCGCAAGACCATGTGCGGGTGGCTGGCACAATGCGCCGATCTGCTGCAGCCGCTGTATGGATCTCTCAAGGAGGTTCTGTTCCAATCGAAAGTGATCGGAACCGACGATACCAGCGTGAAAGTGCTGGATGTGAGGCTTCCCTTCGCGCGCACCGGGCGCATCTGGCCATACTGCGGTGATCCAGACCATCCGGTAATCCTGTATGACTACACGGCGACGCGGGCGCGTGCCGGCCCGGAGAAGTTCCTCAAAGGGTATCGCGGTTACTTACAGGCGGATGCCTATGGCGGTTATGACGCCTTCTTCAAGGACCCGGCGCGGGGATTGATTGAGGTTGGGTGCTGGGCGCATGCCAGACGATATTTTCACAAGGCATTGGATTCGGATCAGGCGAGCATGGGGCCAGCGCTGTTGCTGATTGCGCAGTTGTATCGCGTGGAGAACCAAGCGCGGCCATTGACATCGGAAGAGCGCCTTCGACTGCGCCGACTCCAGTCGCAGCCCATCTTGGACAAGTTGCATAACTACTTGCTGGAGATCCAGGCAGCAGTATTGCCGAAGGGGCCGGCGGGGCGGGCCGTGCGCTACACCTTAAAGAACTGGACTGCGCTGACCCGCTACTGCGAGAACGGAGATCTGGAGATTGACAACAACGCCACTGAGCGCGCAATTCGCAGCGTGGCCGTTGGCCGAAACAACTGGGTATTCTTTGGCAGCGACGAAGGCGGTAAGACCGCCGCGGTGTTGCGGAGTTTCATCGCTTCCTGTCAGCGCGCTGGAGTCGATCCCTTCACCTGGCTCAAGGACGTTCTCTCCCGCATCGCCGCCCATCCAATAACCCGCCTCACCGAATTGTTACCGCACAACTGGTCGCCCGCTCAGGCTTGATCCCAACTGCACGGTAGGTCTCTGGCCATGGCTTGCCCTGGTGATTCTCGGACGCTTACCTTAATCAGAACGACATCCGTTATTGCGCTATCAGCGGACAGGCGCTTAACGTCTATGTTGAGCCGCTCGTCAGTTATAGCCATCGACCGACTTGACCGTGCGCGGACCATACTGAGCAGCCGCTTCCACCTCGAAGAGTTCGAGCACAGGCTCAACGTCTCCATGCCCGGATCCGATCTTCGCGTTCAGATCCAAATAGACCCTCGGTATTTCCGTTCATCGACAGAGCACCGGTGCGCGAAGTGCTTGTGCTTGATGGAAAGGTTTGGGCGGCTACCGATCAGACGCGCCGCCCGAGCAAACGGCGGAAGGACCTACTCGATATCGAGCGCATCTGGAAGGCAGCTCCTCAATTTCGCGCCAGCATTCCAATCGAGTTGTTACGCCGCTTCTCCGACTCTTAAACGATAGGCTATTCTAAAATCCAAGGATCAAAAACATGAAGCGACACGCACACGCACACTGGCAGGGAGACCTCAAGACCGGCGCCGGCTCCATTACCACCGAAAGCAAAACTCTCTCCGAGACGCCTTACTCATTCCACAGCCGCTTTGAGCAAGGCACGGGAACTAACCCGGAGGAGCTGGTGGCGGCCGCCCATGCCGGTTGCTTCACCATGGCCCTCTCGCTGCAACTCGCGCAGGCCGGTCTCAAAGCCGACAGTCTGGATACGAAATGCATCGTCACCCTCGACCAAAAGGACGGGGGCTTTGCCATCACCGAAAGTCATC
>JBBRRB010000143.1:0-5417 GCA_038225555.1 Bryobacterales bacterium | reverse complement strand
TACGCGGCCTTCTGCATCGCGTACAGGGCTGTAGCTATAGGTCCAATAAACGTCGGTAAGGACACCGTCGCGGTAGATCGGAACCAGAGCGTCTCGCTGAAAAATGGTCTCACCGCTCTGCACGGCTTCGATCTGGGGACCTAAATCAATAAGTTAATGAAGAATTCTCCGGGAAGTATCAAATCTTTTCCGGGAAGTATCAGAACGATGCACGCTAACTCATTGAATCTGCATAAGCGGGGTCTCCGGGAAGTATCAAATCTTAAATGCTTGATTCACAGGCATTTGCACAACCCCGCGTCCTATCCAATCCATCCCATTTTTCGGCTCGGTATAAGCGGCGGAGAATTATGAAGTTTGATGCCGCTCCCGTCCTTCAAGACTTCGATGCGAGCTGTGGGATACCACTTCTGAGCCTGCCTCAGAGCCTCTAGGAACTCCGGCCAGAAATGATCCATCTGCTTAGTCTCATGTCCAAAAACAGATTTCAGCGCCACTGCTGACAGCGCCAACGGACGCGTGAGACCATTGCGAAGCCGGTAGGTCAGGAATCTGTGAATGTCCATCGCTCGGGCATTGTGTTGCAGTCCTATTTGCGCGGGCCAGTATACCGGCCCGATATGCTCGGTTTGCATAATCGTTTTATAAAACCGCTGGCCGAGAATCATAGTCGGCTGCCACAAAAGCCGCTGATTCGGATCACGTTCAATCCAGAATGTGAGGTCTTCCGAAACCTTCACTGAGTGTTGCTCTGCAATTCCATCTGAGCCTCCCCATTGGCCGATAAGTATTTCAGCGGCGGCCACGTTATCAACTTCCTTGGTTAACGCTTCCCCGTTACGGCCTCCAACTTTCACGCCAAGCGTTTGCATCGCCTTATGCAAATTGTGTCCTAGATCAATCTCCGGGGTTTTGTTGCGTCGCGCAAAGTCCTGAATGTAGTCGAATACCAGCCGTCCTTTCGGTCCGGCTGGCACCTCACATTGCTTGAATTTATGAAGATTTCCCGGCTTCATCAATTCCCCGGCCTTAAAAACAACACTGGCTTTGCCATGATCCGCTTGCCAACGAAGCCGATTTTTCGGACTATGGCGCAAGGGCAAAAAGCACTGCAAAAAAACCGTGTGAACGTAACTCAAATCTTCCGGGCGGATTAGTTCGCTTTCAACGAACGGCACAATGGATGCAGGATGCTTTCGCTTTTCTGGCTTCACTACTTGAAGCAGAGTTTCCATGCGGGCGAGAACTTCTGCCGCGCTCTCCAGTTTTTCGCTGCGCTTGTCTAATACCATCCAGTTCCCCACCTCACTCCTGATTAACCGTTGGCACGTTGTACTTGCTGAATAGATCGTTGAACGCTTCGGCCATTAGGTCTTGCAGCGTGGCGTTATCTGGCTTCCGGGCTTGTACAAGACGAATACTCTTCTTGAAATCCTTGTGAAGCCACGCAGACATGTTGACCTGATTCGCCCTGCTCGGCGACTTTCCCACTGTTGCCTTTTCCGGTGATGGAGCGGTCACAGAGGTCGAGACAGCAACCGGCACGGTCCTGCCACCGCTGGAATTAAGCGCGTTCTGCAAATTTGTGATTTTTGACATGTGAATTTTCCAACTTGTGGGATTGTGAGATTGTGAACTTGTACAATTGTTGAATTTCGTTTGCTGCCCTGCCCTTCGGCTCGGCCTCCAATACGGATTGGCCGCTATCCTGCGTTGTCGCGTAAATATCCAAGTGGCTTAGATGGAACGGACACACTGGAATTTGAGGGAAGGCTTCTTCGATCATGCGCTTGATATTCTCGGCCTGCGTGGTCGCGGACGGGTGCAGCTTGTTCACGATCACGAAAGCCGGAGGCGTCTTGTCCGTCGTTGCTTGCAGCAAAGCATGGACTCCGGGGAGTGTTTCAAGGTTCGACATGTGAGGCTCGACCGGCACGAAAACAAAATCGGCATAATTCGCGGCGACAATTGCGCTGCTGTCCGCCTTGCCGGGGCTGTCGATCACAACGAAGTCGGCCTGGTGCTGCTCGGCGGCCTCTAAGGTCTGACGTAGGCGACTCGGGGGAGCAGAAACCACGGCGGGGTTTTCGGCCTTCCTGCGGTCTTTCCAATTGGCCGCGTTCGCCTGTGGGTCCAAGTCGATAATGACCGCTGTAAGCCCTCGTTCGGCTGCGGCGGTGGCAAGGTTAACAGCCAGCGTAGTTTTGCCTGGGCCGCCCTTTTGGCTAATGATCGCTAGTACAAACATACTTTTCGACATGTGGACATTCCTACAAGTGAGACATTCCACTTGTAGCATGTTTGCCATCGAGAAACAAGCGGAATCGACTACTTGTTTGGGCTTGAGCTGTCACCCGCAAAATCCATGCCAGCTTTTGTTTGCTCCGGATGTCGGAACCTGGCCAATGATTATGCACCTAAGCTAAATATTGCACCGTTTATAAATACGGTGCATAATAGAACTATGAGAACAAGGGCAAATATCAATCTTGACTCCGATGCTTATAGTTTTGCATCGGCGTATGCGAGTGCGAAGGGAATGCCGTTGGGAGCTGCGGTCAGCGAGCTTCTCCGGCAGCGAGCAGACCAAGTGCCGGAACCGTTAATCACAGCATCACGCCGTCTGAGGACAAACTCGCACGGCCTTCTCGTCAAAGCCAAGACAGGCAAGATCATTACTCCCGAGATGGTGAAGGAAAGCTCCGAGGAGGATTTTGACTAAGTCCCCTCGGCACTTGCTCGACGTAAATGTGTTGGTGGCGTTGCTCGATGAAGACCATGTCCACCATAAGACTGTTCTGGAGTGGTTCTATACTCCGGGTCGTCAGTGGGCCATCTGCCCCTTCACCGAAGCGGGTCTGCTGCGCCACATGACTAGGCCGAAGATAGGCGACATGAGCATGGAAGAGGCCACAGCTATGGTGGCGCGTCTCGCACGGGAACCGGGATATCATTACCAACCGATCTCCACCGACTGGCAGACGCTTTGCGGGCGTTTCTTCAAGCGTCTCTTCGGCCACAAGCAGATTACCGATGCCTACCTGCTCGGCTTGGCCGTCCATGAGGGGCTGGTACTCGTCACATTCGACAAGGCCATCCTGCATCTGGCCGGAGAGCATAGCAGCCATGTGCTCGTGTTGACGGAGTAAGAAGTCACCCGGCCGGCCACCGGGATTGCTCTAACGTCTAGCGCTCCTCTTTCGAGGGGCGCTATTGCTTTCAGATAGCGATGCGCTCCACTTCGTCCAGGGAGACCTCATCGCTGCGGCGGTCGTAGAGGCTGGTGGTGCGGGCCGACTCGTGCGCGGCCATCTGCTGGGCGATTTCAAGTCTGCCGCCGTTCTTGAGATAGGCAGTGATGCCGGTGGCGCGGAAGGTGTGACAGCCGATCTCCGTCTCGATCCCGGCCTCAGCAGCGCGTCGCCGAATCATCCGCCATACATCCGATTGCAGTAAGGGCCGCTCGGCCAGCTCGCCGCCACGCCCCTTGCTTGTGCGGAAGAGCGGCCCCTTCTTGTCCTGGGCGATGTCGGCGGCGGCGATGTACTCCTCCAGATACCGGTCCAGGTTGTGGTGCGTGGGCATCTCGTGTTCCTTGCCGCCCTTCTCATGCAGCCGCACCCAGCCCCGTCGCCCCTGCACGAAGAAATCCTCCACCCGCATCGCAACCGCAGCTCCGACGCGAGCGAAGGTGTAAACCATCAGAGCGATCAACGCGCGATCGCGCAGGCCGGGAAGGGAAGTGGTGTCGATCGCATCGATCAGAGAGCGGGCCTCGTCCACGTTCAGAACCGGGGTCTTGCCCTTCCGCTGCGTGTGCTTTGGCCCGCGCACCGCGTGCGCCGGATTCACAGCGAGAACCTGGCCGACCACCATCCAATCGAACAGCATCCGTAGCGCGGCCAGCCGTTGTTTGACGGTCGGCTTGGAACACTGCCGGAGCTGGTCTTCGACGAAGGCGGCAACGTGGACCGGCTCGACCTGAGCGAGATCCTCGATGCCATGCACCGCGCAGAACGTGGAGAACTGCCGTACCGCTTCCATGTATGCGCGACGGGTATTCTTGTTGCGGATGTGGGAGCTGAAGAAATCGCGCATCCGCTTTTTGGCCTGGGGCTGGGCGGTGAAGATGGAGGGCAGGGAAGTGGGCGAGGTGGAAACGGTCAGTTCCATAGCCGTCACTGTATCTGATTCTTTACGCATGATAAAGGACATTATCATGCGTGGAAAGAGGTTCTAACAATTTAGCTTCGTAAGAGGGAGTCCTCGTACTTTTCCGCCATCCCGGTGCTCTCGGCCGTCTTTGCAGCCCCCTTGCATTGGCCTCCGGTACCCTGACGCCTCTTGCGGCGGGCCAGAGCGATCAAGTTGGTCATCGGAGGCGTTCCATCTTGGTCGCAAACGTACATCCTTTTGACGTTCTGGCCAATCTAAGCAGGTGATATAAAGATTGCCGATGGGCCGGAAAGCGACCAGAGAAGAGCTGTGGCGGGACTTCGAACACACACTGCGTGACAGTGAGAGCCGCGCTACGGCCGGTCAGTTCTCAGCTGCGATCATGCACGAGATCAATGGTCCCCTCGAAGCTATCTCGAACCTCAATTACCTGATCCACATCGAAGCTGAAGATCCCCCGAAAGTGCGGGAGTATTCCGGGCTCTTGGAAACGGAACTCGCGAACGTCATCAGGATTGCGAAGCAGACTTTAAGCTTCTACAAGCCTGCCGATGTCAGAACGCCAGTGGATCTGGTTCTGGTTGCTGAATCTGCACTGCGTGTCCACGAGCGGAAGATCTCCGCTAAGGGCATTCACCTCGTCAAGGATCTATCGCCGGAGGTCGTCCTTAAAGTTCATCCTGGCGAGATGCTTCAGGTGCTGTCGAATCTGGTAGGAAACGCCTTGGACGCTCTGCCCGACCACGGAACTCTTTCTTTGAGGATTCGCAAGAGCGGCCGGGCCGTGAATGTGGTGGTTGCCGACGATGGACACGGCATCCCGCATCACCTCCTGAACAAGGTATTCGATCCTTTCTTCACAACCAAGAAAGAGCGGGTTACCGGCTTGGGGCTGGCGATTTCTAAATCGATTGTGGAAGGACATCAGGGCAGGATTCTTGCCCGGAGCAGCACACGGGAAGGGAGATGCGGAACAGCATTCCGCATTTCGCTACCGATCGAACGAAACGATGGGTGAACCGTCAGACAGCGGAATTGAAGGCTTTCCCTATTCGCCGATTAAGAGAGCCAATCGATTCTGACATTTGGATTTATAACCCAAGCGACCATCCCCAGCCAGCCTGAAAAATTCATTTAAGAATGAACACCTTAGGCGGCGCGGGCGATGGGTCTGTTGTTGAACTCGGTTAGCTCTGAATTGACTCTAAAGGCTCTGAGTTCCGATAAGGGCGTGGTTCCCG
>JBBRRB010000142.1:0-5481 GCA_038225555.1 Bryobacterales bacterium | reverse complement strand
GTCAAGCACACCGACGGTACGCTGGACGCCGTCTTCCACGCTCCCTTTGACGTCGACTTCTGGGGTTCAGCTACGGCAGTGAATGGCCA
Organism: Bryobacterales bacterium; assembly: GCA_038225555.1. Classification (GTDB taxonomy): domain Bacteria; phylum Acidobacteriota; class Terriglobia; order Bryobacterales; family Bryobacteraceae; genus JANXQZ01. The sequence goes on along the minus strand of JBBRRB010000142.1, from coordinate 5,392 downwards.
GCGCAGCGGCGCTACCTATTTGCATCGCGACCGGCTGGGCAGCGTCATTGGCGTGTCCAAGCAGGGCGCGGTCTCAACTTCAGTTCAGTGGCGATACACTCCTTATGGTGCAGTGGACGGCGAACTCGACACGGACACGACGAGCTGCTTGGCGAACCGGATCAGGCCTATCGATGCGCGCAGCGAGAGAGGATTTGCAAACACAGTAAAGTTGAGCCAAGGCTTATTGCTGATGGGGGCGCGAGTCTATGACCCAATGTCGCGTAGATTTATACAGGCCGACAACCTTGACCCCAAGCGCTATGCATACGCAGATGCAGATCCGATCAATAGTCTCGCTCCCTCTGGCCACGCAGGCGTTGGCGTCTCGGCTTGCGCGACGGCGACCTGCCCAAAGCAGGACTCGGATCCAAAACCTGGGGACAACTTGGGTCCTGATCCTTCGTTGGCGGGGAAGGATCCGTTGGGAGAAATTCTCAAGACTGTAGCGAATGCGATTCGCGAAGCCAATAATAGCACGCCTCCCATCCCGGACTCGAGCTGGACAAAATCGGGCGAGACAGGCGGAGGGTTCTCAGCCAGCGATGGACTAACAGGGGGCAAGGGACAGTTCCCTGAAGCCGGCGGAGCTGGTCGGGGGGTGAGTGAAGCTGTATCGAATATAGGATCTGGAAAGTCGGGCATCGTCAAGGGAGATTGGTTAGATTGGGATCTCTCAAGGGTGCAGCGAGCGGGAGATGCGGCCAACAGGTTCGCCGAAAGCCTCACATCGGGTTTCGGATTGGCACACTTGGTAGGATGGCGATCGCTATCGCAGGTTGCGCTGGATGCTAGCGGAGCACGACAGTTTGTGAACGAGTCTTCGGGTACCTACCTTGGAGGAATGGTGGTCGGCGACGTTTGGGGGGCGCTGATAGCTCCAGCCACAAATGCACGGCTATTGGGCAGCTACAACTCCCCTTTCATGGGCAATGTGTTTCGGTGGGGCGTTTCCAGGTTTGGGCTAGAAGGAAGGATGGTGACCAAGCTAAACTTTTACCTGGGTCCGGCAATTCAGCATCATCTGCCCTTTCAATTAAACATCTGGTTGCATCACTCTTGGGCAATCATGAAGAGGGTGTTTTGATATGACACCAGCTTGCTACAAATTCACGATGTACGATTCGCGGATGAATAATTTCCGTGAAGGGCCTTCTTTCCGCAAGGAGCTGTGGCCTGCGATCGTGGGGGCCTCTCACTATATCCGAGTTCTAGTTTGGGCTGATATCACACTGGCGAAGAAGATCACTGTTGGTCGTCCTGAACTTCGGGCAGGAGTTTATGACTTGGGCCTCTTGAACGGTTTGTCGCGTAAAGAAGTAGACGCAATCTATGGCTTGACAAGCATGCTTGGTCATCTTGATGTCGCATTCCTTTGTTCCGATGATTCATTGCTGGACAGGCTCACACGACGGTGGCCAACTTGCTTCGAAGCGCTCCCTCCTGATCAGCCCGACCGAATCAATCAAGTCACGGGGGTGCTCATAGAAGGCAACGCGAACTGCGTGGCTATCATGATGTTCCAGGACGCTGATTCTATGTATTTGATTGGAGATCGGCCGAAAGTACTCAAGCATTGCTCACAGTCAGAACAATCTCGGCTGTAACTTTGTCAAGCCACTCGAAGGCGCGGTCTTTGTCGCCGCGTCGGCCGTGAATCTGCGCGATTTGGTAGGCCTTCTGAGGCTTGCGAGATTGTCGCATCGATTTCGTCCGAGAGCTTGATGCGGTGGGCGTTGTGCACCAGTCGGTCGGCGATCGAGTCGGCGATGGTGGCCTCGCTGACCTGAACCCGAAAACCAGTCAGCCGAAAACGTGACTCCTCCATCGACAATCATCTCTTCAAGGAGCAAAACCAAAGCTGATGCCTTCCGGACCTTGACCGACCGGCGCGTTCCTCAACAGTTGGGACGTACGCACCCAGAGCGGCTTCCTCTATAACACCGGCCGGTTGGCAGAAGCGCAGTCGTACGCCGGTGGGCAATGGGTCACCGACCAGCACTTCCAATACGATTCGTTCGGGCACGTGACGGAGAAGATAGCCTGGGCCAGCGGCGTGGCGAATAACTTCTGGGTAAAGGCCAGCTATCGGCCTGACGGGGCGCAGCTGACCTGGGACGCATCGAGCTCGGCGATGAACTACCAGGGCGATGCGAGCGGGAACGATCGGCTGGTGTCGTTCTCCTACGACTCGGCTGGCCGCCCTGTCAGCGGCAATTACAACGGGACTGCGCTGTGGCTGGCGATTTCGGGTGGCAATCCAAACGGGGCCTACGATGCCTTGGGCCGTCTCCGTGAGGCGCGCCGTGACGCCTGTGGCATCGACGAGACCTCGAGCTACGATCCGGTAAGCAACCTGCCCGCCAGTAGCACCCTGGGATTCACGGGAGCGGCGGCGCCTTGGTACCTCGCGGCCTTTGGCTACAAGGATGCGGGTGGAATCCTGAGCAGCAAGCTCCGGTGGCTGTCGGAGAACGCGTCCGGCTCGAACTATACCTACACCTATGACGGCGATGGACGTCTGAGCACCGCCGCCGCGACGCAGGTAATTCCAATTCCTTTCGGAACTCTTGGGCAGACTTTCTCGGAGAGCTATGGCTTCCAACTTGCCGGCGGCGGTAGCCTCTGGAACTTGCAGACTGTTGGGTCGGCGAAGCTTCCGGGCGGGCAGGATGTCTACTCGTATCAGCCCTCGCCCAACCTGGCGCCGGAGCAGACCGAGGCGCTGCAGGGGATCGGCGCGGTAAAGGCCAGCTATCGTCCTGACGGAGCGCAGCTGACCTGGGACGCAACGAGCTCGGCGATGAACTATCAGGGCGATGCGAGCGGAAATGATCGCGTTACGAAGGCCTGCAAGGAACTCTCTGCAGAATTTGTAAACTGAGCGTAGCCAGCGCCACCATCGGCGCTGGCACTGCTGCCGCCAATTCGCTCGGGCAGACATTCTCCGAGACGTAAGGCTTTCAGCTTGCGGGCGGCGGGAGCCTGTGGAACTTGCAGACTGTTGGGTCCGCCAAGCTTCCCGGCGGCCAAGATGTCTACTCCTACAAGCCGTCGACAAACCCTGCGCCGGAGCAGACCGAGGCGCTGCAGGGCATCGGCGCGGCGAGCTACACTTCGGACTTGAGCACTGGTAACCTCACTGGCTGGACTCGCGGAGGAGTGCAGGTGGCCCTGACGTACGACGCCGCCAATCGGCTCACCGGCGTGCAAAGCGCCGGCGCGGCGCATCCGCTGCTGCAGGCGCAAGAGACGCTGCAGTATGACTCGTTCGGCCAGCTCGCCGTTCGACAGTTTCCCGCGGGGAGCGATGCGTACAACGCAGGCGAGGAGCGGCGAGTCTACCTGGGCGATGACATCACCATCGTCAAGCACACCGACGGCACTCTGGACGCCGTCTTCCACGCTCCCTTTGACGTCGACTTCTGGGGTTCAGCTACGGCAGTGAATAGCCAGCGCAGCGGCGCGACCTATTTGCATCGCGACCGTCTGGGTAGCGTCATTGGCATCTCGAAACAGGGTGCGGCCTCGACTTCAGTTCAGTGGCGATACACCCCTTATGGTGCGGTGGACGGCGAACTCGACACGAACACGACGAGCTGCTCGGCGAACCGGATCAGGCCTATCGATGCGCGAACTGAACGAGGCTTCGCCGACACCGTCAAGCTGAGCCAAGGGCTCCTGCTGATGGGGGCGCGGGTCTATGATCCCACGTCGAGAAGGTTTGTTCAGGCCGACAATGTGGATCTCAAAAGATACACGTATGCGGATGGAGATCCGATCAACGAGCTTGATCCATCGGGCCATGACGGCGTCGCGACTTGTCGAGCAGGCGAGACCTGTCCGGTTACGACCGACCCGAAGCCCGGAGACCGGCTTACTGACCCGGCCCCTCCTCCTCCGCTAATTGATGAAATTGCAGCCGCGCTCCGCGAGTACAATAAGAACAACCCTCGGCCAGATGTCGGTTCTGAGTGGGCACAATCGGGTGATACTGGTGGAGGGTTCTCGGCTAGCGATGGGCCTACGGGGGGCGGGGGGAGGAGCGGGGCGGCGGCGCTCACTGGTGGAGGAGCCGGAAGCGGACCAATTGGTGCGCCTGGCTTCGCAGGCAGTTTCATACCTGTCTATGGGTCTGGAAGGACTGCCATCAACGACTTCCAGACTGGGCACCCGGTCTGGGGAACCGTTGACGCATTGGTGGCTGTGTCAGACCTCCTTCTAGTCGGAACTGCAGCTAAGACCGTTTGGAAGGTGGGGATGAAAGGCCTCTTCAAGTTTGGAGGAAGTCACACATGGGATGCTACGAGAAAGTGGCTTGCTAGAAGTGGGTGGAGGGAATTCAGGGGGCAGCCGTTTCACCACTGGTTCATTGAGCAAAGAAGCGCGATCGGAAAACTTGTACCGAATGTAGTGAAGAACCAGCCGTGGAATCTCATGCCTCTGCGGAGTGTACTTGAGCACGAGATGATTCATGGCGGCCACGGTGCCTCTGGCCTCTATGGACTCTGGTACGGCACGCCTGACTGGGCGAAGCTTGCAGCGGTGAGTACAGGCGGTCGAGTGGCTGACGCCTTCTCAACTGCTTCGGAGGAATCAGAATGATACGTTCCTCGAGCAGAGTGCAGCCTGAACTGCAGGAACTCGCATTCCCTGTTCTCTTGGCTGCATCAAAGTGGATCCGGGTGTACTCGGAGCCCAGGGCAATGACGTCAGCTTGGAAGAAGGCTGTGGACCAAGACAACTTCGCACGTGCAATTCTCGTGGACTCCAATGGACGGGCGCGTCGCGTAAAGAACGTACACGTAGTTTCCTCTATCGGTCCGTTCTTCGGCTTCGACCTCTTCCTCAACCGCAGTATGCGTATTGAGTATGATTTTGAGGGGGAATGGGAACAAGCGGATTTGAAGACGCTGCGTGCCCGGGCGAAACAACAATGGTTGAGGGCGTCTTCGAGCTTTGATCCGGACTTTGCAGCCGAGTTCGAGCGGAAGCTCGACGGAGCGAGTGACTTCCGGAAGTTAATCGCAGTGTTGGCCTCTCAATTCAGCGGCCAGTTTGAACGGACCAGCTAAATAGAGAGTAGTCGAGTAGTCCAAACTACAGTGGCATAGTTACGATGGGCGAGGCCGGGTTGATCTGCGAGGCTTTTCAGCAGCTGGGTTCACTGGGGGGAGCGTCACGAGGATCGACCACAACACTACAACGCCTTGGTGCCCGTCCGCCCGGGCGCACCCCGGAAACTGGGTTGACCCGGGCGCCGGCGTCGTGGCAGGCGGCGACGGCGTCGGACGGTGCTTACAGAGCGGGGGCCACGTCGCGCCGAGCCTTCCAGCGAGCTGGCAGCAGGTCG
>JBBRRB010000141.1:0-5893 GCA_038225555.1 Bryobacterales bacterium | reverse complement strand
GTCGTACACCGAACCGCCTGCGCTGATTCAGCGATACCTGGATTTGATCAGGCTAAGGCCGAGCAGCTAACCGGCCCGCCAACGCTCGACCCCTTCGTGTCGGCAGCAGGAAATTGTGTCCAGGGCGTCGGTTCCCATGCCTTCCTGGGCGGAAATCGTGTCCGCCCTGAAATTCAGCCTGTATCAACCCTTCATCTTCACTTGTTCAGTGAGATCATCAAACGAAATCTCGGGTTCGTTTACATCCACGTCTCCGTACTCGTCCAGATCCAAACCGCTAACGCCCGAAGTAGAAAGTGGGTCGGCCCCGCACGCCGGGCAAACTGGCTGCGACTCATTCAGCAGATCGATAGCATGGCCACACTCAGGACATCGCATTTAAAGCTTCTCCTTTCGTCTTGAGTTTAAAGCGGATCGCAGTTATCCGCAAACAGAACAACGCCAGAAGTTCTATCCCCAAACAAGTAGCGCAGCACTTCCAGCACCTCGCGAAAAAAATACATCAGGAGAAATGACATGTTTATCGAATTGGCGCCCATTTTGAAAGAGCGGGTCGTAATGATCACCGCCTCCGATATTGGCAACGGGTTCTTGCGGGTAAATATGATCCCAAAGGCCCTTGGCACTGACGACAACCCGGCCCTCACAGCGCCGCTGACCATTACCGGTACAGCGGAAGAACTGGACCGCGACCTGGCGGCCCAGCTCGCCTGCTTCTCGGAATCCGTTATCCAGGCTGGTTCCAATCTGGAAACACTCAAGACCGAGCATTCCTCCGCCGTGAAAGCGGTCGAGGCGGAAAACAAGAAGAAGCTCGACGAGAAAAAGAAGACGGCCGGCACGAAGAATGGCACGACGGGGGGTACAAAAGAAAGTAATGCACCCGAAGTGAAAGATGGAAAGCCGGTTTTCGGAACCAAAGCACAGCAGGCCGGGCCACGGGAACGGAGCCTGTTCGACACAGCCGATGAAAGCCCGGCACAGAAAACGCCGGAAGAACCGTCCGCTGCGGCTGAAATCCCCGAGCCGCCGCCGGCGGGAACGCCATCTTGTCCCGACACTGAGTGAGTCGGTTTAAGAAGGCATACTGACCAGCCTTTCCTATTATGTTTTTGACGATCATCATCATCGCAGGAGGAAAAAACCATGACTATTTCTGTTATGCTCCGCTCATTTTCCTACAACGGATTACAGTTGCCGGACCCGAATCCAAAGCTGACCGTGGAGGAAGTGCAGAATGCGTATGCGGCCAGCTATCCCGAGATCATGACTGCAACCGTGACCGGCCCTGAGGCTCTTGGCGGGAAGCTGCTCTACACCTTCAGCAAAGCCATCGGAACGAAAGGATGACTAAGCGGCGGGTCGTGGAAGAACTAGCACGGGTCGCCCGCGGAGAAAACGCCAAGACCAGTGAGATCGTACGGGAGTTCCTGACATGTCCGCAGTTTCTGTCTTCCAGCCAAGCCTTGCAGGAGGCTTTGCAATGCAACCAGCACGGCCACGGCCGGAAAGGCTCCAGCCTGCCTCTGCCCGCCGGCATTGTTCCCCCGGGCTAATCGCGGCAGGCGAAAGCCTGCCCGTGCCACGCCTCGATGGAATACCGTTCCATCACCAATCTTTTGGAAGCGATGCGGCGGCGGCCCGCTTTGCGACGCTGCTCCTTGAAACCGATGTTGCCCGTGCGGCTGACTGGAGCGGCTGCGCGGGCAACCCTCTCCATTTCGTGCGGCGGACGATCCAGCGGTTCGCGCGCAATCATGGGGGGACTGCGATCGATCAGGCGTTCGAAATATCGGTTTCATTCTCCGATTCTCCGCTCGGCATGGTCGAGCCAGGCGAAGAGCCGGACGGCTCACTCGTTTTCCTGTACATGGAAGCGGAAAGCTGCGGCTTCGTGAATTTCGGCCCCGTGCTCCCGATTCTGGAAAGGGCGCACCCAAGGCTTCCCTCAACGTTTGTGCATCTCTTCCTAAGCGGGATCAACCGCTGGTTCCGAACGTACGATCATCGCGATGCCGACGAGCGTCTCGACAACATGGAAGGCATGTATGATCCGCGGGACGAATCCGACGCAGAAGGGATGGCTGCGCTGCCGAGCCGGGAAGACGTTCTTCCTCCGTGCCTCAAACGAAAGCCACTCGGAGATAGAGCATTGCGCTCGATATTACCGGGTCTGGCGCCACAATCAAACGCGGCGCGCCTCATGCGGGCCGCTCAGGATCTGGACAGTGTTTCTCAGCGCGCCGACCGAATCATCATTCCACCTCAAATTGTAGAAATCTTCAGTGACATGAATCCACCGGTTCCGGTGTTGCTCGCGATCTTCCGCGAAGGGGACGCCATCGAGGCCTGTTTCGACGAGGAGCGGCAGTACATGCTGGAACTCCAACCTGAGCCGTGGCCCTTGCTTCCGTTCAATGCAACCGACACGAGCAGCGTTCGAACCGCTTTCGACTGCCTCGGAGCGGCGCTCGATACGTTGGCGGCTGCCCGGCAGGTGCTTGCACTCGTACCGGGGTGGAAGCGACTCGATACGCCCCAGGAGGAAAAGCGATGAACGTGAACGCGGACTTTGGAATGAACCAGGATTTTGCTCTGGCCAAAATACTGTTGGTATACAGCTCGGGACATCGGGCCTTCGCGACTCTCCACGAGCCAAAGAACTCTCCGGATGGAGGGCCTCCTTACCTCGACGAAGGACGGCCAATCACCATGGAGTTTCTGAAAGAGCTGGGACGCCAATTGGGAGCGAGTTTGCCGAGGGAGATCCTGCCCGCCAGCGTGCTCGTCCGAACTGTTGACATGCTGGTCTGGTGGAAACCTCGCCAGAAGCGCCTGATGTTCTTCGGGGATGCGAGCGACGGGCGGGCTTTGAACGGGAAGACTTTTCCGATGCCTCCGCTCGTGTTTAAGGTTTCCGGATCGGAGCTTTCCGTGCGTGCCTTGCCTGGCGCAGAGCGACCGTCTGCCAATACCAAGCTGATGATCGCTCCGTTTTGGAATACCGATTCCAGAGGCACTGTTTGCCAAGGGAGCATGCGCGCGCCGACGCGATTGACGCTCGACGCGATCACGCAATGGGAGCGGGCTTTTTTCGAGAGCGAGTTCACGCACGCGGGACTCGGAGCGAAGCTCACGAAACATCCGCAAGGATTTCTGGGATTGTGGAGCGAGCTTGCCGGCGGCAGGGAGTTTCCTTTCAGGTATCTCGTTGGTAGCGGCGAGACGCTTCAGGAATTCATCGATTCCGGGAGGAGTTGAATGCATACGATTTGTCCCAGTCTGCTCAAACGTCCCGTTCAGATCGTGGTAGTTGGCTGTGGAGGAACCGGCAGCACAATCGCCAGCGGACTTCCGTACCTCCATCAGTCCATGCTGGCTACCGGACACCCCGGCGGGCTCGATGTAACGCTGATGGACGGCGATCGTATTTCGGCCACGAACTGCGTGCGGCAGCCGTTCTCGGAAACTGAGATCGGATTGTTCAAGTCTGTGGTCCTTGTGCGCCGCCTGAATCTGTTCTGGAATCTCGAGTGGAAAGCAGTTCCGAAACACCTGGACCGCTCGACTGGCCTGCCACATCCCGTCGATTTCATAATCGGTTGCGTGGACTCGCGCGGCGCTCGGGCGGTGATCAACGAGTTGATTGGGCAGCGCTGGACCGACGTGCGGTATTGGCTGGACATCGGCAACAACGCAGAGTCCGGCCAGTTCGTTCTCGGGCAGCCGCTGAATGGTCGAAACCGGAGGAAGGCCCACCGCTTGCGGACGATCGCTGAACTATTTCCGGAGATCGTGGATGCGTCTCTCGACGATAATTCACAACCGAGCTGCAGCGCGGCCGAAGCGCTCGATCGCCAGCATCCGTTCATTAACCAGACTCTTGCTAACCATGCTTTAGCTCTGCTGAGCCGGTTGTTCCGTTGCGGCAGCATCAGTTACCACGGAGGATTTCTTAGTTTATCGTCTGGCTCAAGTCTCGGTTTGCGGGCTGAGCCCGGCTTGTGGAAGAGCATGACCGCGCGTAATCGCAAGAAGCTTCCTCCACAAATTAACCCACAACCAGAGATTCAGTATTGAGCTATCCCGCCCCCTGAGACTTCCCATCAGTAGCACCCTCTCAAATTCCCAATAAATCTTGATCTACGCCGCACCTGTGTGCGTCCTATGTGCCCGTTTCCGGGCAGGAGGTGTCTTATGGCCCGGAGAGCAGGGCAACTCATTTCGCGCGGTTCGCGCACATGGCTGGTTCGCGTTTCGCTTGGCCGCGATACGGAAACTGGAATCCGGAAATACCATAACAAGACCATTCGGGGATCCTTCCGAGAAGCACAAATTTACCTGAATGGAAAGCTGCAGGAGCGCGATATCGGACGTTTGCCGCGCGCGGCTGCGATCAGTCTGAATCAATACCTGGACCAGTGGCTCACAATGGTGGCTAAGCCGAGGCTACGGCCGAAAAGCTACGCCGACTACGAAGCACTCTTGCGGCTTCATATCCGCCCTATCCTCGGTGCGAGGCCGATTGGCGCCATCACCCAGTTCGACATCCAAAGCATCTACGCTCAAATGTTTGAGCGTGGGTTGTCCGCGCGAACCATTGAATACACGAACGCGGTGTTACAGTCCGCATTCCGCCAGGCCGCGCGCTGGAAAATGCTCGCCGAGGATCCTTGCGTCAATGTGGACCTACCACGAATGAAGCGGCGAGAGATGGAGGCGCTCAGCGTTGACGAGTGCAGGCGCTTTCTCAGTGTCGCGAGAGAAACCGAATGGTTCGCGTTGTACGCACTAGCGCTAACTACCGGAATGAGGCCCAGTGAATACCTTGCGCTCAAGTGGAGTGACATCGATTGGCAGCGGGGCGCGGCCAGTGTATGTCGGACGATCCAGCATTTGAAGGCAGGCTGGCTCTTCGACGATACGAAGCGGAAACGTAGTCGCCGGATCGTCAAGCTTCAGGATTTCGTACTGAAGGCCTTGGATGTTCTGCGGGACTCACACCTGCCGCCGAAGGACGGAGACTGCCAGCGGGAGCATGACTTGATCTTCCGCTCCGGCACCGGATCGCCCTTGAGACAAAGGAATGTGAAGCGTGAATTCCGGAGGCTGCTGGAGGCGGCTGGCATACGGCCGATTCGGTTGTACGATCTTCGCCACACCACAGCAACCTTGGCAGTAGCCGCAGGCGTCTCAGTCAAAGTCATCTCCGATCAGCTCGGGCATGCGAGCATTTCGTTTACGCTGCCGCGGTACTCCCATGTACTCCCCAGCATTCAGGACGAGGCCGCAGCGCGAGTCGAGCGCATGCTGATGGGGCACATGACGAGCAGATTGCCTTCGGTGAACGCGACACCACGAAATGACTGGGCCTCGAGCAGTGGAGGGGGGCCGCTCCTCTGCCTTGGGCGCGTACTCTCCCTTTCCAAAGGTTCCATTCCGTGTGGCCGCTTTTCAGTCTTTTCATACGATTGGGGAGTCTGCTCTTCGCTCGACGGATAAACCAAACGGTTTAAGTAGATAGCCTTTTGATACGGTTCTGATACAAGAGAAAAGCAGGTGCGCTGTCAACAACTTGCTGCCCGCACATACAAGTAGTCCGAACGCCTGAGTACTCGTGTCCCCGCAGGGATCTCTAAAAGTTATGGGTGGCGGCCGGCGTCAATAGTCAAGTTACTGATTGTGTTGTTGCCACGGGTAGCATGTGACGACTGTAAGAATTCGGGGGGAAGTGGCACCTACGCTTTTTAGGGAGCCGTGTTCGTAAAGTGGAATCGCATCTTTTGATGACCGGGTCAACAGGCGCGATTGGACGTCGTTGGCTACCGTTGCTGCTTGCGGCCGATGAATCGCGCCACGTTACGCTTCTGGTTCGCGACCCTGGCGGAGCATT
>JBBRRB010000140.1:0-5917 GCA_038225555.1 Bryobacterales bacterium | reverse complement strand
CTGCTTGACCATCCAACTCCTCCAAGGCACGCCCTCGACGCGGATGATGATGGCTTCTGCATCTACCACATTCCCAGTTCCATTCTTCACCTGGGTTACTTCAACCGAGCACTACTGGGTCACTCTTGCCAAGCGCCGAAGTTCCAGGGCCGCAGCTTCCGGCTGACTGATGTGCATGGGGAAGTTGTGAAGGAGCTTTTGGTCTAGCAAGATGAGGATCTAATCGCGCACTCACGTTCCTTACGAATTCGAGTCTTCGCACAAGGCGCTTCCGGTGTGTTGCCGACCGCGACCTCCCTCGCGCATCATCCCGACCGGCATAATCTCCTCATCGTGTAAAATAGGCGACGTGAATTGGGCTGCTCTCCAGTTCTCTGATCCCCAAGGTCGGCAGACTCGAAAAAGATCAGGCCGAGAGGTTTGGGAATTGTCCAGTCCCGTCCCGGGATGATTTGGGGTGGCTGATCATACTCCGCATTCCTCACTCTCGGGTGTTGCGCGATGCACGATTCCCGCTCCCCCGAGGCACAGCGGACGTCAGCACGAATGTCTGCACGAAAAAAGCATTCCATGCGCGCAATGATGTCGCTCACTTGAATCGGTTGTAATCGACGCTTCCAGCGAATTCGTGAAAATATCGGCCGCCTTTGCAAACACTTCGAAACACTTCGCATTTTCACTTCGCATTTTCCCAGGCGGGCTGGGGTAGGACCGGATCAGACGCTGGATCAAAGTCCATAGTTTGACTGAGTATGCTAGAACACACAGGCTCAATCGCCAACGTTGTGCGGGGGTTGGCTATGATCCTCTCGGGGCGGTACGGACTTGTGAGCTTCTTCTGGATGTACAATCCCTGATAGCATCATCAAATTTATTGTGTTGCGATGGGCCCTCTTTTCTGGTTCTAAAGTTGAATATCAATAGCGCGCCGCCCGAATAACTAGCTGCCGAATAGGCCGTTTCGATCACGGAAATGACTCGCAACTCGCTATTTGGGGGCAGATTGCGTTGGGCGATTTCATCAACCGCCGCTTCACTAGTTTCCGAGCCATCTATCGCTACAAGCATTCTCATCACTTCTCTCCTTGGCCGGTTATTAGCTTGGATTGCGTCGCCTTGTATCATCCCGCCGTCAAATCGCTGATCTCCGTGCACCTCAACAGCAGTGGGCTAAGCGCCCACGATCACGGCTGACCAGACCTGGAAAAGGCCGCCCGCTCCGGCATGGCTGCGATGCTTCGCCAGAAAGACCTTCACCGAGTTCCTCCCACGGCGACTTGAACGAAGGGACCCGGTCGCCTCCGGGGTGATCCGCGGCATATTTTCGCGGATTGCACGGGCCAACCCTGCTTCGCCCAATATATTATTCCATTGGATCGCTACGTCCTCACCCGGTCAGCAACTGGCAACTCTTGATGGACCCGTTCGGCTGAGTTCGCCCAATTAGAGCGAGAGGACCTCTATGGCAGATTGGAATGCAATCTTACAGCCACACGTCAACTCGGGATAATTTAACCTTTTGGGGGCAACAAAGCTCCTCTAAGAAGGCGCTTCCTCATGTCTGCGACCTTCGGGGTTGAGACCCCGGATCTTGTCGTCGCGCGAGTTGCCGTCATATCACTGCCCCAAATGAGGCAGCGTTCTCCTGAGATCGGGCAGTTCAGCAATTCTCCAGCCAAGCGAGGCATATTTCGGATCAGATGCGATATGACAGACGGATCTCTCTGAAAAAAGCGGGGCTGCAGCCGTCGGACACACTTCGGCGCTGACCGCCGGAGGCCAGGAGTAGCCTTCATGATCGATTTTGTTCGCTGCCAAGTTGGGGTTAAACTTTGGCGCTGCCTCTTTCACTGGGTCCCGCAGCGAAACCAAAGAAGGCTGCAAATGTTTCGTGTCCTGCTTGACGGATCGATCACCAGATAGAGTTTGTCCGCGCTGAACTCAAGGCGCTCGGCCTCGGGTTCGCCATCCAGGCCTCCAGTCGCTCAACTGGGCTGCTCATGCAGGTGCCTGTCCTCGGCTAAGTAACTCCTGAAGCTTGTAGTTGATGCTTTCGACCGCGAATTCCGGTTCCTGCTGAAACGGTTGGCGAATATATACCGCCTCGGCCGGCCATCCTCTTCGTGGGCATTCTCAGATTAGGCGATTGCAAGGATAAACTCGTCCGGTTTGTTCAGTGCCGTCAGGATTTCATTCTGTGTCACAGTCACGGTCAGGGCACCGGCGATCCGGCCCTTTACCTCGATGAAGCACAGCTTGCCGTCTGCCTGAACCTTCGATTCGCAGCTTCCTTGATCCCAAGGTAATCCCGGACGTCTCGTCCAATTGCGTACTCTTTTAACAAACCTGTCATAATCTCGCCAAACTTTGCAATCATCGAACCGGTGACCGAAGCTGGGCCTCTCAGGCAGTCGAGGGTTGCTTCAGCGTGGCCGATTGGGCAATTCCGAGTCCCAGAAGCATTTTGAAGCATCAAATACAAAAGCGACTCGGGGAGTCGCTCAACCCTCAGGGGCGGCGCGATTACCGCAAATTCATCGAACCCGCGGTGTAGAATGTGATCCCAATCAATCCTCCGCGACGCCTGGCATGGGGATCGCTTTGCCCAGCGCGAAATGGGCGAGAGGCCGTCATGCCGGAGTCGCAACATCCTCCTTTCTGGATCAATCCTCGTTCCTCCAGCGGAACCGGTGAGCGTTCACCCGCGCTTCTAAAATTGGTCGAAAGCCTGTGGCCCTTCACGCTTAAGTACTGCAGGAACGTCCTCGGAGACACCTCGATTGCGGCCGAGATTCTCGAAGAGGCGCTTGAACGCATGGAGCGAAGCGAACAAAGGCGCGAAATCCGTGAACCGGTCGCGTATCTCCGCCGGACTATTGTCCGCAGGGTGCGACAGGAGTTGGCGCACCGCTGCCGATTGCAGCAACTGGGAACCGTGGCGGAATTAGTTCCCGACAAGCCCCGAGTTAGAGAAGACGATCGTGTCCTCGCGGGCCAGGTGCTTGCCTTGGTTCGAGACGGCATGCTGGACATCGTGATTCGCCGGCTCGCAGGTTTCTCGTGGACCGAGATCGGCGCGCAACGCCGTGAAGATCCGCATGCGCTCGAATCGCGGTTCAGCTATGAAATGAGCCGAATCCGTCGTCTCCTGGGAATCTAGAGCACTGAAATGGACTGATTGAAGGCGGTCCTCAATATGTCCGTCGCAGTTTAGGCAACCCGTCCCCGGCTCAGATCCACGTAATCCCGGAAGCAATCGGAACAAGCTCGCAAATGCTGCAACACCGGAATGCTCCCGGGTTCATGACCCTCGAAAACCCTGGATAGCAGCGCTCGATCCGGGCATCCAAGCCGCTCGAGATTCGCGTAGTCTTCACGGAGATGTCTGCGCAAACCGGCAGTTAAGCGCTTTTCTGAAAACGGAAACGCATGGGTCACAGCGATGGTCCTCAAGTTCAGACTATAGTCTGTAGACCGATAGTCTGCAACATCCGAGGATTAGACTGCCCATGCGGGAAAGTACGCGGCAGTCACGAAGATCGGGTGCGGACGACGCTTCGACTTTCGAACGCGCGTTCGGTCGGATCTTGCACGAGGCTCGCGTTGAACGCAAAATATCGCAGGAGCAACTCGGCTTTGAAGCTGGGTATCACCGCACCTATATCAGCTTGATCGAGCGTGGTCTGAAGAACCCGTCTCTCAAAACGGTGTTCCGACTGGCACAAACGCTCGATATTCCGGCTTCCGAGTTGGTCCGCAGGCTGGAAGTCAAGTTGAAGAGCTGATCAGCGGCCCGCCTCCTCGCGTTTGAGGTTGCCGTGTTTCAACATTTCTTCAAATGCTAAAAAGCAACTCGAACAGATCGTGAGGTGTCGGTGCAAGGAGGGATCCCCCTTGGTAGGATCGAGCACTGCGGCTCTCAGCTCTTCGCGTGAAGGGCAGCCGTCATTATTCGGATTCGGATTGTCTTCGGCCAAATGGCGCCGAAGCGTTTGCAAAAGGATGTCTTCCTTATCTTCGTCGTCTTCTAAATTATCAGTCACTGTCCGTCCTCTCTCCGGAGAATCGGGAGTCGTTAGGGGGAGGTGAATTTCTTACTCCTGCGAACCGCCCGGAGCAAATTGTCTCGAAACCGTTCCGCAAGTTCGTCGGGATCAGCGCGAAACCGTCTCCCGATAGCTTCCCACGGCTCCCCGGCCACTCGCAACAGCAATACGCGCAAAGTCGCGTCGCTCATAAATGCGACCACAGAGGGAGCCTGGAGGCGTTCCTCAAGAGACCCTTCGCCTTTGACTAGCCCTGCCATATCAGGGGTGCCGAAACCGGAGTCGGTCAGTAGTCGCGGACGAGATCTGAGCCGAAAGAGTACCCGACGGATCAGAAGCCTCGCTTCTTCTTGCTGATGCGGAAAATCCCGGCAAGCTCGAAGCCGATTCACAATCGACACTACCCTATCTGCAAGAGATGCACAATCCGGGATCTCGGGACCAAATGCGCTTTCAAGCTCCCGCTCGATCAGAACGCGAAGATTGTGTGGAGCAATTTGGTCGTGCTCCTTCCTCGACCTTACACCGGCTGTCGCCAAATCCTCGGGGATTTCGGGCATCATACAAACTTCCCCACGAAGCACTCGCTTATCAGAGCGTTCACAGTCCTGAATTCCGTTTACAGTCCTGAATTCTCAGAAAATGAAGCTGTCGGAAATGTGAGTTTCTTTCCAGCCGATACCGGACGATGTCAGAATCCCTGGCTAAGGCCGGTATCGCCCTGTCCAGTGTGCTGTCCCTCCGTAGCGGCGGCTCGTTTACGGCCTCCTTTCTGAATAATCCGCGGCCGGGCGAGTGGCAAAAGTTCGGCACACAACCACTCCAAATAGTCACGGGAGACTTTGTTGACGAGAACTTCCTCATGATTGATGGTTATGAATGCCCAAAAGTCTCGTTCCTCCACGCGTAGTTCTCCTGTGATCGGGTCGGGTGATGCAGCAAGACGGTCCTGCTCGATCCAGCGATACACGATCCGGGCGTTCCGGCCAACCGCTCCTGCGACCTCGGTAACTGAATAAAAAACGTGATCGTTATCGTCGGGCCGCTGCTCCTCCCGGCCCTTGTTTAGGCGTTTAAGCTTCTCTCGAACTGATCGGACGCTTCGGCCAAGTTGAGCCGCAAGTTCAGCGATGCGTTGGCGGGGCCGATGTGAGCGGACGAGCGCAATTTCCTCGCCTAGCCACGGGCGCCGGTGATGCTGACCGCCCGAGGTAGCGAGATGAAGCGCCCGCGCTCGATCCCAGCAGGCCTGCCTCGGCCATCCGGTGCGTAAGCAGATTTGGTCGATCGCCCGCTGCTTCGCGTCGGAACCATTGCGGTAACCCTCTCGAAGGAGACTGTCGAGTTCGCGGGTCCACCGATACTTGGATCGGTCGTGATTGGGGATTGTGGTTGAAGGACGCTCAGGATTTGTATCGGGCATAGAGCTGTGCGCTGCGAACCCCGGGTGGTCTGGCGAAAACGGAATGGACATCGAAAAACCTCAGATGTGCGAGATCGTTATTTGCTCCTCGTAATTAAGAGCGCTGGGAACAACAAAAGCTCAGAAAAGGAGCTGGCGAGCGCGGATGCAACTCCGCTGAAACATTTTGGAGTCGCTTGGCGGCGTTTAGTCGCCGTTAGCCGGAAAGCGGGAGCGTGAGGTGATCCCGTGATTTCAGTACGGGACCGTGCGGGCCGGTGTGGGAGACCTCAATCCATCACATCAAGCCGCAGACCAGAAGCTGGAGTGTCGGTGGCGGCGAAAAGCGGGGCCATTGTGGCGGGTAAGAAGGGGCCAGTGGTGCGGTTACGCCATGGCTGACGGCGGACGCTGGGAAGCATGAACGCGGTCGTCTGATTCTCAGGCCGGTTTGGTCTCGGCGCCGCCG
>JBBRRB010000139.1:0-6182 GCA_038225555.1 Bryobacterales bacterium | reverse complement strand
GGACAAACTGCTTGACCTGCTGAAGGCCGCCACTATTATGCGGAGCAAAAAGACTGCGAAATGACAGCGGTCCGCTCCCATGAGTGCGGAGTTCGCATACAAATGGACTCCGCATTAAACCTGGAGTATGACGAGCGGCACAACTTTCTGGGCAACAAGGCGATGGTGGAAGCGCTGTTGAACCGGCTGCGGCATTACTGCCACACCGTGCGTATCCAGGGTCCGTCACTGCGCGAGCCGCAAGGCTGACGCCATGGAAGGCCAGCAGGAATATGTTCGCAAGGTGCTCGATGCCTACCGCACCACGCCGGGAACCGCAGGAGTCGTACGCCGCCCGGACCGCATGTTGGCTGCGCAACTGCACCAACGCGGCGTGCCGCCGATGGCGGTAGAGAATGCGCTGGTTCTCGCCGCCGCACGCCGGTTGGTGCGACCCGAGGGCGCTCCCCCGCTGGCCACGATTCGCTCGCTGGCGTACTTCTCGCCGGTGATCGAGGAAGTACTACAAATGCCAGTCGGCCAAGAATACTTCCAGTATCTGCGGCACAAAATCCAACCCTTATGGCGCCACGGTAGGCGCCAATCCCGTTGCCGCCTGCGGCGTGGATGATATCGTCTCACCCTTTACTTCACACGCCAACGCACGCCTTCGGCGTGGATGAAGATGCGCCGCCTCCGCTTTCGTTCGCAAAACCCTGTTCACCGTGAGGGTCAATTCAAACGAGCGCTACTGGGTAACTTCTGCCAAGCGCCGAAGAATATAGACCAGATTCTGGTGGCCATCTTCCATCTGGGCATCTTCAGATTGGGCGATGGCGAGAATGAAATCGTCCGGTTTGTTCAGTGCCGTGAGAATTTCATTCCGTGTGACAGTCACGGTGAGGGCACCGGCGATCCGGCCCTTTACCTCGGTGAAGCGCAGCTTGCCGTCTGCCTGAACCTTCGATTCGCAGCTTCCTTGATCCCAAGGTAATCCTGGAACGTCCGTCCAATTGTGTGCTCTTTTAACAAACCTATTATAAGCTTGCCAAACCTTGCAATCATCGAACCTGATGACCGAAGCTGGGCCGCTCAGGGCAGTCGAGGGCTCGCTTCAGCGTGGGCGATTGGGCAATTCCGAGTCCTTGAAGCATTTTGAAGCATCAAATAGAAAAGCGACTCGGAGAGTCGCTCAACCCTCAGGAGCAGCGCGATCACCGCAAGTTCATTTGAAAAAGCGGTATAGGATGTGATTGCAATTGCGACCACCCGCGACGCTTGGCATGGGGATCGCTTTGCCCAGCGCGAAATGGGCGAGAGGCCGTCATGCCGGAGTCGCAACATCCTCCTTTCTGGATCAATCCTCGTTCCTCCAGCGGAACCGGGGAGCGTTCACCCGCGCTTCTAAAATTGGTCGAAAGCCTGTGGCCCTTCACGCTTCATTACTGCAGGAACGTCCTCGGAGACACCTCGATTGCGGCCGAGATTCTCGAAGAGGCGCTTGAACGCATGGAGCGAAGTCAACAAAGGCGCGAAATCCGTGAACCGGCCGCGTATCTCCGCCGGACTATTGTCCGCGGGGTGCGACAGGAGTTGGCGCACCGCTTTAGATTGCAACAACTGGGTATCGTGGCGGAATCAATTCCGGCCAAGCCCCAAATGAGAGAAGACGATCGGGTCCTCGCGGGGCAGGTGCTTGCCTTGGTTCGGGACAGCATGCTGGACATCGTGATTCGCCGACTCGCCGGTTTCTCGTGGACCGAGATCGGGACGCAACGCCATGAAGATCCGCATGCGCTCGAATCGCGGTTCAGCTATGAAATGACCAGAATCCGCCGACTCCTGGGAATCTAAAGCACTTCAAGGGATTAGTTGAAAAGAGGTCCTCAATCTGTCCGTCGCCGTCGCAGCTTTTGCCGCTGTCCCCGGCTCAGATTTATGTAATCCCGGAAGCAATCGGAACAAGCTCGCAAATGTTGCAACACCGCAACCTTGTCGGGTTCATGGCGCTCGAAAACCTTGGATAGCAGCGCACCATCCGGGCATCCAAGCCGTTCGGGATTTGTGTAGTCTTCGCGGAGATGTCTGCGCAACCCGGCGGTTAAGCTCTTTTCTGAAAACGGAAACCCATGGGCCACAGCGATGGTCCTCAAGTTCAGACTATAGTCTGTAGACCGATAGTCTGCAACATCCGAGGATTAGACTGCCCATGCGGGAAAGCACGCGGCAGTCACGAAGATCGGGTGCGGACGACGCTTCGGCTTTCGAACGCGCGTTCGGCCGGATCTTGCAAGAGGCTCGTATTGAACGCAAAATATCGCAGGAGCAACTGGGCTTTGAAGCTGGGTATCACCGCACGTACATCAGCTTGATCGAGCGCGGTCTGAAGAACCCGTCTCTCAAAACCGTGTTCCAATTGGCACAGACGCTCAATATTCCGGCTTCCGAGTTGGTCCGCAGGCTGGAAGTCAAGTTGAAGAGCTGATCAGCGCCCCGCCTCCTCGCGTTTGAGGTTGCCGTGTTTCAACATTTCTTCAAACGCTAAATAGCACCCCGAGCAGCTCGTGAGGTGTCGGTGCAAGGAGGGATTCCCCTTGGTAGGATCGAACACTGCGGCTCTCAGCTCTTCGCGTGAAGGGCAGCCGTCATTATTCGGATTCGGATTATCTTCGGCCAAATGGCGCCGAAGCGTTTGCAAAAGGCTGTCTTCCTTATCTTCGTCGTCTTCTAAATTATCAGCCACTGTCCGTCCTCTCCCCGGAGAATCGGGAGTCGTTAGGGGGAGGTGAATTTCTTACTCCTGCGAACAGCCCGGAGCAAATTGTGTCGAAACCGTTCCGCAAGTTCGTCGGGATCAGCGCGAAACCGTCTCCCGATAGCTTCCCACGGCTCCCCGGCCACTCGCAACAGCAATAGGCGCAAAGTCGCGTCGCTCATAAATGCAATCACAGAGGGAGCCTGCAGGCCTTCCTCAAGAGACCCTTCGGCTTTGACTAGCCCTGCGATATCGGGGGTGCCGAAACCGAAGTCGGTCCGTAGCCCCGGACGAGATCTGAGCCGGAAGAGTACCCGACGGATCAGAAGCCTCGCTTCCTCTTGCTGATGCGGAAAATCCCGGCAAGGTCGAAGCCGATTCACAATCGACACTACCCTATCTGCAAGAGATGCACAATCCGGGATCCCGGGACCAAATACGCTTTCAACCTCCCGTTCCACCAGAACGCGAAGATTGTGTGGAGCAATTTGATCGTGCTCCTTCCTCGACCTGACTCCGGCTGTGACCAAATCCTCGGGGGTTCCGGGCATACAAACTTCCCACGAAGCGCTCACTTAACAGAGCGTTCACAGTCCTGAATTCTCAGAAATTAATTTGACCGAAGTGTGAATCTTTTTCCAGCCCACACAGCACGACGTCAGAGCCCCTGGCTAAGGCCGCCGGTATCGGCCTGTACAGTGTGCTGTTCCTCCGTGGCTGCGGCTCGTTTACGGCCTCCTTTCTGAACGATCCGCGACCGGGCCAGTGGCAACAGTTCGGCACACAACCACTCCAAATAGTCGCGGGAGACCTTGTTGACGAAAACTTCCTCGTAATTCATGGTTATGAATGCCCAAAAGTCTCGTTCCTCCACGCGTAGTTCTCCTGTGATTGGGTCGGGTGATGCAGCAAGACGGTCCTGCTCGACCCAGCGATACACGATCCGGGCGTTCCTGCCAACCGCTCCTGCGACGTCGGCAACTGAATAAAACACGTGATCGTTGTCTTCGGGACGCTGCTCTTCGCGAGTTCTGTTGAGACGCTTGAGTTTCTCTCGAACCGAGCGCACGCTTCGGCCTAGCTGAGCCGCCAATTCGGCAATTCGCTGGCGTGGCCGATGTGAGCGGACTCGAGCGAGTTCCTCGTCTCGCCACTGGCGCCGTGGATGCTCGCCACTGGGCGTGCTGAGATCGAGGGCTCTCGCTCGATCCCAGCAGGTTTGCCTGGGCCAAGCGGTCCGCAAACAGATTTGGTCGATCGACCGCTGCTTCGCGTCAGCATCCCCGCGATAACCTTCTCGAAGAAGAGCGTCGAGCTCGCGTGTCCAGCGATACCTAGCGCGTTGGCTGTTGACGATTGTAGTGCCAGGAAACTCGGCACTTAAGCTGGAAGCCGGATTCTTTTCGGTTAGTTCAGGGTTGCTCGTTGCGAGAGGGATAGACATTGGACACCTCAGAAACGACGTAGTATTTGTGTACCGCTCTAAAGAGAAGAGCGTTCGCCGGGAACAAAGCTCAGAAACAATCGTCAGGTGCCGTTGCATTGAGCAGAACGACGGCTTCGAAGCATCTATCATGCGCCTTTGGCACCGATTGGCGGGATCGTTTGTACGGTTGTCGGAGTCGCAACAATCAATGCCTGAGGGGCGAAATTTCGATCGCCTACCTGCTCACACCAGAACGAGACGGCTTTCCGCACTGCGGACCGAACTCCGATGCCCACCGGCCCGAGCAAATACCGTTCGCTGCCGCAGTGTGCCACGAAAGCACCGTTCTCGACCCGAATATGAGGCTTTTCGTTGAAGTCGTCGACAATCCTACGAAGGTTCAGCATGTGCTTTTCTTCGAAGGCTCTCGCTCCGAGTTTGTGGTACGAGTCGTTGCCGGTCCGGTGATGCCTTGCGCATAAAGGGATACACGAACGATCTGAAGACTTCTGCGCCATTCCGTGGGATCGGGTGTGGGCCGCCTCGGTCTTCCAGCTTGAGCCGCAAACCAAGCAGGGGAGCGTCCTGATCCAAGCCAGGTATTTAGGGTCGCGAGGTGGACTCATGCTCTGTTCGTCCTTGCCAAATCAATCGAGCGGCGCGCCTGATACTATCTCGATCAACTCCCCGGTCTCAATCCGGGAAATCCGAAGCTCCGGAAACCGGCGCCTCACGTATGCGTAGGCGTCATCCAGATGAACGGCGGCAACATCCTTGGACTTGGGCTCTTGCGCGCCCGGCGTACAGGTGAATCGAAAGAGTGTGGCTTCACAGGCGCCGCCCGCTCCGGTCCGGAATCCCCGGTTGGCGAGGGACGGTGTTCGTGACGAATTCATTGTGTTTCTCCTTGTAAACGTGTTGAGTTAGAGGCGCATCAGCCGGTCCCACGTAGGGCGGCCGCGCAGGCATTTGGGAATCAGATTCATTCGAAGCTCGCGAATTGAGCGCGACCGCGTTCCGCCGTGGTTTCGGTGCTTGCCGCTGATCGGCGCACGCCGGCAATCGTCGATGGCTTTGCGGCGTTCAACTCGGCAGGATGCTCTCTAGAGTGGCAAACTTGAACCGTGCAGGAGTCCCACCCTTCAGCAGTTCTCTCTGGAGGTATGGCACCCGGTTGGTTAGGCATTGCGGTTCAGATGTCCGTCATCGACATTCATGAATCGCGACGATCACGCGGCGGCTTCTATCAACCGATTATCTTGAGAAGTACCACCGCTCGAAGATTGTTTCGTACTTCGGATCGGCAAATGACGCGTTTCCATGAGCCATTAATGACAACGCGGCGCGACGGGAACTATCGACAGGGTATAGCCCTCCGCGAAGGGCCGGGTTCGCCGAAAATCTGCTCCCTCGGAGCCTGACGCAAGGTGAATTGAGTCCTCCGGCCTACCTATTTCGAGGCGTGCGCAAAGATGCTCAGTCCAATTGCGCGAACGTCCTCGGAAGTGAACCGAAGCTCCATTTGGACAACGGCAGCGTATCGTTCTGCTGGGGCTGCAATCCACGGCTGCGGTGAAAGCCTGTAGCAGAAATTGTTCCTGGCCGGTCACCAGAAAGCCTTTCGGCTCTCCGGCGAATGACGGCTTATGCCCGTTGCCGCTTGCAGGGGTTGACGGGGCGGCGGCTCCATTCGTCCGCCTCTGCGACGTTGCGTTTCCATTCGTGGACGCACTGACCGCGGCCCGAGCGTCGCTCGTGACCAGCCATTTGACCGTCCGGCGCGTCCCCGATTTCTCTTCAGCTTTGGTGATCGTAAAGAGTTCGCCCTTAGCGATATCGGGATCCTGAATCTGCTTCTTCACGATCGGGGGAACCTACATCACCCGTCCATCCGTCAAGCCATACAGAACCTGATCGCCGTAGTCGCCCGTTACGTCCTTTCCATCGGCGTATTCAGCGCAACTTCGACAGGAATGTTGGTCTGAAATTGAATTTTCTCGCTCATTTGATTGTTTCTCCTTT
>JBBRRB010000138.1:0-6483 GCA_038225555.1 Bryobacterales bacterium | reverse complement strand
GCGCTTGCAGCACTCAATGCGCCCGCCCCGCGCGAGTTGGCGCTCTGAACGTCATACATGCTGTAGCGAACGCTGAGCTGATCCTTCGCGTTCAATTGATGATCCACTTTTGCCAGAAAGTTGGTATTGTGGACCGGGTTCGGATAGAGACCGGTAGAGACCTGCTCGCCTCTATAACCAACCGCTAAGAGACGGGAATTGATCGCGGCGGCGTTGGACTGTGAGATCGTGATCAGGCCGCTCTGATTCAGTTCGCGCTGTTCAAAGTTGGCGAAATAAAACGTGCGGTCGCGAACGATGGGCCCCGCGAGACTCGCGCCATACTGCGACTGCGTGGAGGGAAGCTTGGTATTCGATAAAGGATTGGCGGCGTTTAAGCGCTGATTGCGCAGGTAACCGTATGCGTCGCCATGGACCGTGTTGGTGCCCGATTTGGTGATCATGTTGACATAGCCGCCAAGCGCGCGTCCAAGTTCGGCTTGGCCTCCGGAAGTCACTACCTGAAGCTGATCCACTACGTCGAGTCCGTAGAAGATGCCGCTCAGCCCGGCGGCGTCGTCGTTGGCGGAGAGGCCATCCACGACGAAGTTGTTAGAAAAGTTGCGCTGGCTACCTACCGAGATTCCTTGTCCCGGCACGGCGGACGTTTCGGCGAAGAGCTGGTTGCTGCCCGTATTGGTGGGCGAAACGCCGGGGACCAGCAGGGCGAGATCCAGGAAGTTGCGCCCGTTGAATGGAAGATTCCTGACCTCCGTTTGTGAGACGGTACCGGCGATTTCGCTGCGAGCCGCTTCGAGCGTGGCGGCGTCCGTACTCACGACCATGTTCGTTTGATTGGAAGACAGAGTGAGCGCGAATGGCAAGTCGTAAGCTGCGCCGACGGTGAGTCCGACCGTCCTCTTGGCATCCGCGAATCCGTCGCGATGCACGTTGAAGTCATATAAACCTACCTTCAGGTAGGGAAATCGGTAGCGGCCTTCGCTGTCGGTATTCGACGTGAAGGTCATGTTAGTGGCGAGCTGCCGAGCTATGATTTTGGCTCCTCGGACGACCGCGCCGGATGGATCCGTGATGTTTCCGCTAACACTGGCGGAAGTGATCGTTTCTTGCGCACAGCAAGACATGGTAATGCAAAACAGCAATGAAAATTTCGGTCCCGAGTGGAACATACACTTCTCCCTTTGATCGTTTTGATAATGAGGCTACGAAAAGAGAGAGGGCGGTCCGCGCTTTTGCGAGGAACGGCTGAAGGATACGCGGTATCGGGCTTCGGTTTGGGCGTGCGCTGCGGGATGGCTAAGTATCGAGGCGTAAAAAATGTCGCCCGGGTGATGTGCTACTGCTTTTCCGAACGCTTCGGGCGGGGCCGGCGAGGGGAAAAACGGGCACTTGGTTTCTCTATTCTTCAGTGCCGGTTCCTTCGATTGTTCTGTGCCCATGTCCATCATGGCGCAGTGATGCTTGCCATCTTTCCGGCAGCACGCGGGCAATTTGGACTCGGAATCCGCAAACAGTGCCGGAGTAATTAGCGAGAGGCTAAAGACGATCAGCAGCAGTATTGCGAACGCGCGGTGCATCTAAGCAAATTGTACTCCGTCCTATAATGCAAGGAACGCCAACGAGGTGAAAGAGTGAACGCAGACGACGTCGAGGCCAGGTTTTTTTCGTCGCTGATCGGGGCGGACGTTTCCATTCTCAATGAGGTTCTTACCGCAGACTTTGTCAAGGTTGCTCGCTACACGCATGTATTCGTCCAAGATCAGGAGTGGCGGATGATGTCGGCCCAAGGCACCCCAATCGTGGGCCAGTAATCATGAAGCGATCCTTCGCGGACGATTCGCAGCTCGATCGCCGCCTGAACCTTTTCGACACAACCTTGCTCGTGATCGGCGGCATCATCGGCACCGGCGTTTTCTTTAACACCACCAACGTCGCGCAACGAGTCCATACGCCCGGCTTGATCTTGGGCGTCTGGCTGGTGGGCGGACTGATCGCCGCGATTGGAGCGCTCAGCTTCGCGGAGCTGGGCGCGATGATGCCGCTGGTCGGCGGCCCGTACGCATTCCTGCGCGAGGGCTGGCACCCCATAGTTGGGTTTCTCTATGGGTGGACGCTTCTGCTGGTCATTTCTCCAGGCGGCACGGCGGCCGTTACGATGAAGTTCGCCCAAACCCTGGCAATACTTGTACCTGGACTGGCATCCCCCCTCGCCATAAAATTGACGGGACTGGGTGCCATCTGGCTGCTCACTCTGGTTAACTACTTCGGCGTTAAACCCGGGGCGATCGTACAGAACATCTTTACTTCCGGCAAGCTGATCGCGCTGGCGCTGCTGATCGGGTGCGGCTTTCTGGCCCCCGCAGCTACTTCAGTAGGAACCAATCCCGGCGTGCCGTATGAAGGCAGCCTAATCGCGGCATTCGGGGCTGCCCTTGCACCCGTATTGTTTTCCTACGGCGGCTGGCAGAGTTCGACATGGGCCGCCGGCGAGATCCGTAATCCACAGCGCAATCTGCCGCGCGGACTCATCGTGGGCATTCTGGTGGTGATCGTGATCTACGTTTCGGCAAGTGCGGTCTATCTCCGTGTTCTTCCGGTCGAGGCAATTCGGCATACCGATACGCTTGCAACGGACGTCGCCGTAAAGCTGCTCGGAGGGTTCGGCGGGCGATTTATTTCCATCGCCATCGTGGTCTCCACTTTTGGGTTCATCGATATGACGCTATTAACCGCGCCGCGCGTTTTTTATGCGATGGGTCGCGATGGATACTTGTTCCCGGCGGCGGCCTACGTTCATCCCAAGTACAAAACTCCGGTGACGATGCTGCTTTTCTTCGCAGCTTGGACCAGCGTCGTGTTTCTCGCCGGCTCTTACGACGCGCTGCTCAGCTACACTACTTTCGGCGACTGGATCTTCTTCGGTCTGGCGGTCGCCGCCGTCTTCACTCTCCGGCGCAGATACCCGGACCTGCCGCGCCCTTACCGTGTGTGGGGCTATCCGATTCTGCCCGCGCTCTTCGTGGCGGCGGCCTTTGGATTCGTCTTGATTAACTTCTTCGCCAACCAGCCGCAAACCAGTTATGGGCTCGTCTTGATTCTCTCTGGCATTCCAGCGTTTTATCTATTCAAAAAATTCAATGCGTAAGATCGTCTACATGGAGTGGGTGAAAACTCGCTCCCGAGCACGTTACGAGATTGGCGGGAGCGGCGTGATTCCGGTCCACATCGATGAATTGCCCGAGGCCCGCCAAACACTCGACATCAACGATTTCAACCTGTACGGCTACCGGCCGCTCCTCAAGCAAATCGCGGATCGGTACGAGGTAGCAACCAGCCAAGTAGTCACCGCGCCTGGAACGTCGATGGCCAATTACCTGGCTATCGCCGCAATTGCCGGACGAGGCGACGAGGTGCTGGTGGAGAGTCCGGCATACGAGCCCCTCCTCTCCGTGCCCGCCCTGTTGGGATGCAAGATACGCAGGTTCTCCCGAGAGTTTCGGGTTCGTTTTGAAATTTCGGTGGAAGCGCTTGCCTCGAAGCTGACCAAGCGTACCAAGCTGATTGTCCTCACCAACATGCACAACCCATCCGGCGTCCTTGCATCGCAAGATTTGCTCAGAGAGATCGGGAAAGCCGCTCGCAAGGTTGGCGCTTACGTGCTGGTGGATGAAGTGTACATGGATTTTCTGTTCGAGAACCGCCCGAAGTCGTGCGTGCATTTAGGGCCGAACTTCCTGGCAACTTGCAGTCTCACCAAGGTCTACGGATTTGATGGTCTCCGTTGCGGCTGGGTGCTGGCGCCCGAAAAAATTGCTGCCGCGATGTGGAGACTGCAGGATTTCTTTGGAGTGAATGGTGCGATCCCGGCCGAGAAATGTTCTGTGGCGGCCTTCGAACATCTAGACCGATTTGCCAAACGGACGCGCCGCATCATCGAGACAAATCGACCTCTGGTGGACCAATTCATGGAAGCGCACAGCGACAAGCTGAAGTGGGTTGCGCCGGACGCCGGGCCGGTCTGCTTCCCGCGCCTGCGCTCAGGGACGGCCAAGGATTTCTGCGAGCGCTTGCGAAAGCGCTACGAGGTGGGATTGATCCCGGGTCATTTTTTCGAAATGCCCAAGCATTTCCGGCTGGGTTACGGAGGGCCGACCGAGGATTTGAAGGCTGGATTGGAGCGGGTCTCCCAGGCTCTCTCCGAGGATGGCTGATGAAGATTATTACGCGGCGTGCAAGAACGGGTTGGCCTCCGCTTGTATCTTGAGTGTTCTTAGCAAATCGGAAGAAACCAGGGTAGCGATTCGGTCGCGGTCGGGCTCAGTGAGGTTGGGGGAATCCGCCAGGGCTTGCACAAAAACAGGCCAGAGCAGCGCTAGGCGACTCCGCTTTTCGCTCACCGCGAATTGAGAATCGGCGACCAGGTTTGAGAATTTCTTGCGCGTTTCCTGCAGCTCAGGCAGTTGCTGCCAGTCGTCTCGTTCATCGATCCGTTCGAGGGCCAGCAGCATGTAATCGTGATCGGAGTAAGGCGCGGAGGTCGCAGCGTCCTTGCCTTTCTGAAGCCGCCCGCCGATCACCCAAAGCTGGTTGATGTCGATGGTCTGGTCCGGTGCCGCGATGCCCGCGAAGTAGCCGGACTGGAGCGGTCTCGATACAGGATTGAAGCTGTCACGCACGCCCAAGTGCAGAGTGGCTTGATCGAGGCCCAGAATGCTCTCCACCCCACTTTTCACCAGCCCTGAAAGGGAAACGGCTTTCCCGATCGCGGTTGGATCGAGCGCGGCGAACGCGCTGACCACGTCGATGAGCGCCTTCGCCGAATCATGGGAGGGGATCGCGTAAAGACCGATCAGCAGCGACATCTCTTCTCCCGTACACGGCGTTGGACCGCTGAGCCTGAGATTCAAGTTGGCTATTCGGTCCAGGTTTGCGTCTCCAAGATCGCTGAGCTGGCCCGGACTTGCGATGGCATGCGATTCAACCGCGCCCGACCGGGAGTAGCAATGCACCATGGGATAGATTTGACGCCATAGCTTGCGTGCCGCCGCTAAATACATTTCGCACAGGCGGATGGAATAATACGCCTGGCCAGCCTCAATGCTTCGCGGGGCCGGAACACCGATCAGGTGAGCCGGGTCCAGGGACCGCCAGAAAAGCTGCCGGGACTTGCTCTCGAAAATCTTTAGAATGTCCATGTAGAACCCGCAATCACAATAGCTCGGAGGGGAGGGAAGCGGAGCCGGGCGAAGGTGGGATTGGGAGTGCTAAGTTAGGCACTCAATAGGAGTTATGCGAGCTTGGATTTTCGTGGAATCTTTGTTACCGCTGCATCTGGCATGATATGGTTGCAACCATATGAACCGGGATGAAGCGTGGCGGTTGCTTTGCGAGTATACCCAATCCGACAGTCTTCGGCGGCATGCTTTGGCGGTAGAGGCGTGCGTGGCAGCTTACGCGGCCAAACTGGGGGAGGATGAAGAAAAATGGTCGGTCACGGCGCTTCTGCATGACTTCGACTACGAGATGCATCCCGATGCGCCCGACCATCCCATGAAGGGCGAGCCAATCCTGGCGGCTCGGGGCGTGGAGGAAGAGATCCGGCGCGCGATTCTGTCGCACGCGAACTACAGCGGCGTATCCCGCGATTCGGCGCTCGAGAAAACTCTGTTCGCGTGCGATGAACTGGCGGGTTTTCTGACTGCCTGCTCGTATGTCAAACCGAACCGGACGATCTTCGAAGTGGATCTGAAGTCGGCGCTCAAGAAGCTGAAAGACAAGGCGTTCGCGCGTTCGGTGAGCCGCGACGACATCACGAATGGAGCGCGCGAACTTGGCGTGGAACTGGACCAGCACGTCGAATTCTGCATCCAGGCGATGAGAAATCGAGCTGCTGAGCTGGGGATCGGGGGGGCCCGACCTGGATGATAGGATTGGTTGGAAGCTATTCTTGGCCGGTGCTGGGCCTGGTCTTCAAAACCAGCGTGCGGCAATGCGTCGCAGGTGGGTTCGACCCCCACTAGCTTCCGCCAAGATCGATCTTCAAGATCCCGCCCTTTGGGTTCGTTTTGAAATTCGGGCTCCGAGTGAAGGCAGGATTGTTTGGCGGGAGTCGGAGACACCGGGCTCAGACCGTGGCATGGCTGCCTTGGAATTGTTCGACGCGCGCTTGGCGGCTATGTCAACATGATCACGAAATCGGGCACCAACACGGTCCATGGCGACGCATAGGGTTACCCGCGCAATCAGCGCTTAAAACGCCGCGAATCCTTTATCGAATACGAAGCATTCCCGTCTCCTAGCGGTTGGTTATAGAGGCGAGCAGGTCTCTACCGGTCCCTATCTGAACCCGGTCCACAATACCAACTTTCTGGCAAAAGTGGATCATCAATTGAACGCGAAGGATCAGCTCAGCGTTCGCTACAGCATGTATGACGTTCAGAGCGCCAACTCGCGCGGGGCGGGCGCATTGAGTGCTGCAAGCGC
>JBBRRB010000137.1:0-6497 GCA_038225555.1 Bryobacterales bacterium | reverse complement strand
GCCAAGGAACTGTTTGAGGGCGAGGAAGAAGCCGTTGCGAAGAAAGAGGCTAAGCTCGAATACGCCGCCGCGCTGGAAGGTGTGAACGAAGACCTCGGCGTTCTTTCGGAGAAGGAAACCGAGTTCCTGCCGATCACAACCAAAGCATACCTCTACCTCTCTGGAACACCGTTCAAAGCGCTCGCAACGGGTGAGTTCATCGAAGAACAAATCTTCAACTGGACCTACACGAACGAACAGCGCGCCAAGGAAGATTTCGCCACCAAGAACCCCGGCAAGTGGAGTCCTTATGGTGCGCTGCCGCAGATGCGTCTGCTTACCTACCAGATGCCGGACGAACTGCTGACGATCGCGAGCGCCGGAGAGTTCGACGAGTTCGATCTCAACGAGTTCTTTGCGGCTACGGGCACGGGAGAGCGTGCGCAGCTTAAGCATAAAAGCGACGTACAAAAGTGGCTGGACATTATCCGAGGCCAGTACGCGCCGAAGGTTGTCGAGGGCCTCAAGACGGGGCGGCCCCCGTTCCCTTATTCGGATGTGCGGCTGCTGCCGTACCTGCAGCACTCGTTCTGGTTTCTGCCAAACGTCGCGGCCAGTCGAGCGATGGCGAACCTGCTGGGCGAGAAGCACAACATCTTCTGGCACGAGTATGACCTTGTCATTGCGGCCGGCGCGTCGGCGGGTATTGGCTTAGAGGCGCTGCCGCCGGTTCGTGAGGCGATTGGGAGCGGATTCGACACCAAGACCATCACGCTCTCGTGCGGCAAACTCACGACCGGCGTGACCGTGCCGCAATGGTCGTCGATGTTGATGCTGCGCAACCTGAAGTCACCCGAATCCTACTTTCAGTCCGCGTTCCGCGTGCAGTCTCCGTGGTCGATCAAGAACCCGAATGGCGACAATCCGAACGAAGAAGAAATTCTAAAGCCAGTGTGTTACGTGTTCGACTTCGCGCCCACGCGCGCGCTTCGTCAGCTCTCCGAATACGCCATCGGACTTTCACCCAATGAACCAAATCCGGAAACCGCGGTCAAGGACCTCGTGTCGTTCCTGCCGGTGCTGGCCTACGACGGCGCGAACATGACACAGATCGATGCGGGTGGCATTCTCGACGTCGCGATGGCCGGCACCTCGGCGACATTGCTGGCGCGCAAATGGGAGAGCGCGCTGCTGGTGAATGTGGATAACGACACGCTGCGCCGAATCCTGGACAATCCCGAGGCGATGGCAGCCGTGGAGCGCATCGAGGGCTGGCGTGCTCTTGGCGACAACATCATCGAAACCATCATCACAAGAGCGAGAAGGTTAAGGAACTGAAGAACAAGGCCAAGGACGCGGAATTGACGGAGAAGCATAAGAAACAGCTCACCGACGAGGAGAAGGAATACAAGTGCAAGCGCAAGCTTGTGCAGGAGAAGCTGATCAAGTTCGCGACGCGCATCCCGGCGTTCATGTACCTGACCGACTGCCGCGAGAACACGCTGCAGGACGTGATCACCAAGCTTGAGCCGGACTTGTTTGTGGCTGTTACCGGTCTGACAGTCAAGGACTTCCATCTGCTCGTGCGGCTCAAGGTATTTAATACCGAGCAGATGAACCATGCGGTGTTCGCGTTCCGTCGCTACGAGGATGCCTCGCTGCGGTACACGGGCATCGAGAGCCACGAGGGACTTGCACACTACGGACTGTACGACACCGTGGTAGCAAAAGAGTAAGGCGGTAGTGGTTCCCTGGAGTTCGAATCTGTAGCGCTTCCGAATGGGATGCTTCTTTTCCGGGTCAATAAAGTTCGGTGTTAAGAAACACTTCCAGATTGGCGACCGGCGGCGGAACTGTTCGTAAGCACTGTGTCGCCATTAAGGATCTGTCGCGCACCAGAATGCGAGATTTCCGTGAAGCGGACTTCACAGGAGTAATCCCCGAACGCCGCGCTTGGCAGCTTTCTCCGAGTAGCCGACGATCCACCCGAAGCCGACAAAAGGTACTTCCACAATTAGTGCGCCATACGGCCAGATACCGCCGCCACTAAATTCGGATGCGGAGGATGAAGCTGATCGACAGCGTGGCGCGGGTGGGGTTATTTGCACGGTAGGAGCCGAAGACAGCCACTGTGCTTAGAAGATACAATCAGTTGGACCGGAGGTCCTGATTAATGAACAGCGCAAGGCGCGACACAGGTGAGATGATCTCGCGACTGGTGGCACTTCTTGGGTTCCTGGCTGCGGCAGCATTCGTGGCCATATTGCGAAAACCTTGGGTGGACATGCGATTGTACTGTTTCGCCGTCCTTCCATTGGTCACTGTGCAGACGATGGGCTTCGCATTTGAATGGATCAAATCGGATGTGACTGGAAAAGGCGACGCACCAGTACCGCGGAGTTGGAATGCGAGGTTTTCTTCCATCGCTGTGGCTGCGGCTTTGGGGCGATGTACATTCCTTGTTTCTTTACTCGTAGTTCTTTGGCCTGTGACTCCGAATATCCGAATTGTCTATCCATTGAAGAGTGCTGAAGTCTCTCGGTTCGAATGATCGCTGGAAGCTTCGATCAAGTTCCTTCGGACCGGGACGTGTGGGTTGATGTCGTGACAACTGAAATCGATGCCGAGAAACGCAAGTTATCAGGCCGGAAGACCTCCGACAATTCAGTGGTTTACTCGCCACCACATGGTCCAGAAACGGCGTTTCTGGGAAGCCAGCCCCACGTGGACGGATAACGCCCAAACCTTCGAACTGACTCGATGCAGGCAGAAGTTCCGTTCTGGAAAGTT
The DNA here is from genome assembly GCA_038225555.1 of Bryobacterales bacterium. GTDB lineage: Bacteria > Acidobacteriota > Terriglobia > Bryobacterales > Bryobacteraceae > JANXQZ01. Next base: position 3,728 of record JBBRRB010000137.1, on the reverse strand, counting down.
GGGCACTCACATGGGGGTATCGTGCCACTTGGGCAAGTATCTAGTCTAGCAGGCTGATGAAAAACTAATTAAAAGCATGCTGGGGGGTTACCGTTTCAAACGGTGAGACGTCGTTACGTTCGACATGCGGGGATTCGATTACCAGCAAAGTTCGGCCTTCAGCTATCTATCGCCAGAAGAGCGCGTCCCATCCAATCATCCGTTGCGGCCAATCCGCGAAATGATGGATGCAGCCCTGGCCGAACTGTCCCCTGTGTTCGATCAAATCTATTCCTCAACAGGCCGTCCTTCCGTTGCCCCCGAAAAGCTCTTGCGAGCCCTCCTGCTGCAAGTGTTGTATTCGGTACGCCGTGAGCGCTTGCTGATGGAACAGTTGCAATACAACTTGCTGTTCCGCTGGTTCGTGGGCATGGACATGGATGAATCCGTGTGGGTGCCCAGTGTATACATCAAGAATCGCGACCGCTTGCTGGAAGGAGACATCGCACAGGCACTGTTCACGGAAGTGCTGGATCAGGCCCGAGGAGCGGATCTGCTTTCCGATGAGCACTTCAGCGTGGATGGAACGTTGATAGAAGCTTGGGCCAGCCAGAAGAGTTTCCGGCGCAAAGACGGCTCCAGCGCACCAGCGAACGATTCTGATCCTGGTAACCCGACCGTGAATTTTCACGGGGAAAGTCGCGGCAACCAGACCCATGAATCGAGCACCGACCCCGATGCACGATTGGCTCGCAAGAGCGGCGGCCACGAGGCGAAGTTGGCCTACTGTGGCAACGTGATGATCGAGAACCGGAACGGTCTGGTGGTGGATGCCGAGTTACTGATCTGCAGTGGAACGGCGGAGCGCGATGCGGCCAAGGTCATGATCGGGAGTCTGGAGGGAAGCGCGCCGGTAACGGTGGGTGCTGACAAGGGGTACGATACCAAGGACTTCGTCAAGGATCTGCGAGAGATGAATGCCACGCCGCATGTGGCGCAAAACCTCAACCGGCCTGGGGGCAGCGCGATTAACGGACGAACGACCCGGCACGAGGGCTATCGAATCAGCCAGATGAAGCGGAAGCGGATCGAAGAAGTATTTGGCTGGTTGAAGACAGTCGGGCTGTCGTAAGACCCGGCATCGGGGATTGTTCCGCGTTGGATGGGTATTCACCTTTGCGGCCACTGCCTACAATCTGGTGCGGATGCGGAACCTGCTGTCCCCGGCAGTTTCCGCCACGTAAGTCCGGAGAGAAGTGTGTCCGAAGCCCGCAAATAGGGCTTTTGGACACCTTGCCGCAGAGGGAATGGAACCCAAAGTCCCATTTGAGTCCACTTAGATTAACTGGGTTTAATTAAAGGGCCAGAGTAATAGCACGCCAAGGGCGTTTTTCATCAGCCTGCTAGATTTTTGCAGATTTTTCTCAGCTTCCCAAGCCAGGTAGTGAATGATTAAGGACGCTACCGTCAATCGAGGCGCGGTTGCGCCGGCCCACCTTTTTAGGCGGTATCGCTCGCGACCCGAATTCCGATTCGAATCGCGAGTTCCGGGTCAGCCAGCCGCTCTCCGCAGAGTCATCGGCCAGTCTCCGCATCGCTGAGAGACGCAGATTGATTGTCGAGGCGAACAGGCGGAGGCCTTCCAGGTGCGACCGGTACCGGACAACAACGGCGCGATTGAACGTCAACCTGGGTTCGCTGCAGTACCACGCGATGAACCGGTCGATGGCGAATGCGTAGCTCCGACGAGAATGAACAGAGGCGAGCGTATTTAGCACGGCAGCCTTCGACTGTTCCAGTTCCGGGATGGTGAGCGTCTCAGAGCGAAAGCCAGATTCCGAATACTTTTGAGGAACCATAGAGAGCGGCTCCTTCCAGCCGCCCCAACGGTTTTGTCCTCCCGGAGATCTCCCGCCGAAAATGATCGCCAGACTTCGAAGTCCAAACTCCTGGGAAGAGCGATCCGGATCATTGAAGCAAACGTCCTTTATCATTCACGATCGGGTTGATCAAGATGACAGCGACCTGACCTCGCCCGAACTGAGTTTCGTACGAGTGGCCGGTGATTCGGCCACGGCTGAGGCGCATCATACGACAGGCCGACTCGTCGATTGAAGTACTGCGTCCCGCAGCCCCGCCGTCGACCGTTCTAAGATCGCCAGAGGTTCTGGTCACACCAGACCAACCAGCTTGTCTGCGAGCCAGCATCGAACGCCGCGCGGCCATTCCACACCGAGCCACATCCGTGAACATGTAGCAGATTAGGGGCATCTCGAGCTCGGGTTTGGACCCTTCACGCGGGCTGCGCTTGTTGCGCTGTCACACCATTCGTGACAAACGGGTTCATGGTCGTCGGCGCACCTGACACCAAAGAACAAATCTTCGAGGCGGATTATGATAGATTGCAGGTCTGGATATGAAAGAAGCTGTCGAAGTCGAAGTCTGTAGTCAGGCACATTCACCCCATCAGCTATTCGATGAGTTGAAGCCTCTCTTACCCGGAGCAGCCTCGGAAATATTGCTTCGTTTGAAACGATCTCGCGCAGCACTCGACCCGCCGGTTGTCGTGGCGATCGTGACCGGTGGTCTCTCCATGATTGGAATACTGATCACCGCGATCATAACCGCGGCTGGCCGTCAAGGCATTATCAAGATCAAGACGCGCAGCGGCGAGGAGATCGAGTTCCCGGCGAACACAAGCCCTCAAAAAGTCCAAGACCTTCTTGCGATACACCATTCGCTCGATGCCAGTCGAATCGAACTGATCAAAACTTCGGACAGTTAAGGGCTCGTGAGTTCGCCGGGCAGATCAGCGAGAGCGGAGAAACTTCAATGGACTCTCACCAAAAACTCCGGGAGACGATCGACCGCGCGGCGAATCTTTATGAAGCCGGTGACTCAGTAGCAGCTCTTAGCCTCCTATCGAGCCTGAAGTTCGACGGCGACGTCAAGAAGAGCCCGTTATTCGGCCGCTTCTTATGCGTCTTAGGCTCTGCGCAAGCCGAGCTCGGCCACACAGATCACGCCATTGGCACTTTTGAACTCGCCCTTCAATGCGAAATGAGCCATGGGGATACTGAGCAGATTGGCTTGCTCAATTTCAATTTGGGTAACGTCTTCAAGTATGCCGGCAACCATCGCAATGCCTCAGTGAGTTACGAGAAGGCTGTCGAGAACTTTCAGGCCATCGCAAACTATCAGATGTTGTTGATGACGTTACTGGCGCTTGCCCACACTGCATCGGAACTCAGTGATTGGAGTGGCGTCCGGGATTACCTTAAGCGATGCACGGCAATTACGATTGCCGATGAACTGTTGAATCCTGCGGTTGCATGGTCAAGGCACAGCTTGCAGGCACAACTGGCACGCGTCGATGCTGAAGAGCAGGTAGCTGTGGAGCATGCACGCAAAGCTGTATATTTCGCGCGCATGACGGGTTTGCCGCGATACTCAGGCGAGTCATTAATCGGCCTCGCGGAGCTGCTTGCGCGGGCTGGACAATTGGAAGAGGCGCGTGCACTCGCCACTGAGGCCCGCTCTATTCTACGGACCAGCTCTGAGCAACGAGCAACGTTGCTTGGGGTCCAGGCACAGCAACTACTAGCACGCCTTCGGCGTGCTCGAAGAATGACCCACCTGTGCTTTCCAAAAATGACCCAGGCAGTCTGAACTGAGACACAACTCACTGGGCCTGGCGCCCGGTGCGCCCCCGCAGTTTCCGTTAGATTGTGAGTTGCTGTGAGCCGGAG
>JBBRRB010000136.1:0-6916 GCA_038225555.1 Bryobacterales bacterium | reverse complement strand
TGGTAGATCTTCGGGTGCGCTGGCTGAGGCATTTCGCCCGTTGTTTGCCTTTCCAGCTTACGAGTGTACCGTGTCAGGGAACCCCCTTGTTGCTTGGAGGTTCGCTTGTTTCCACCGCCAAATCCGGGAAGCCGAGACGCCGCAAGAAAACGTCTTCGCCTGGGAACGCTTACCTCGAGATGTTTCATGCGGAAGGTTAAACTCATCCTCACTCGATCTCCGCACTGCGGAGGGATCGCCAGACCCGCCTCTGCGCCTCCCAAAGAACCTCCGACACTACTGGCCGGAGGCCCCGTTCAAAGATTTGCAGTGCAGTCGGCGGGAGCATCAGGATTTCCTCCTGAACATCCGGGGCCAGATACCGCAGGTTCATAATCTGCGTGAGCCGCGCGCGCGTCACGTAGCCCAACCGCGCAAGATCGGCATAGTCCCGAACTTCGCCGCGCTCGACCATCGCCTGGAACTTGATGGCGAGAGCCAACAGGCGCGCGAGGCGCGGAATCGTTGTCGGTTCAGGAACTATGGGCCCGGACTCGCGACGGCGTCCCCGCTGCGTACTTTTCGCGGGTGTAATCGTGACTTCGACCTGAAGCTGGCGATCATCGATACTCATCGAACGGCTTCCTTTTTGACCAGCTCTTTTACTCCTGCCGATTTGAAACTCACCGTGACTTTTCCAGTGCGGCCGTCGTAGCCGACCTTCTCAACAAGCTGGCGCAGAAGGCCGCGCTGCTCTTCCAGATTCATGGCCTTCCACACGTCCTCGAACGACTCCATCGTTCTGCGCAATTCCTTTTCATCGATCCGCTGCTTCTCCCGCCGCAGAATATCCCGGCGAAGTTCCTCGGCACGGGCGTCCCCTGTGGCCAGTTGCTCATGAATTTCGGCCAGCCGCTTCGGCTCGGGGTTGCGGAGCCGGGCGATCTGCGACTTGAGATTCTTGACGCGGCCGTTCGTGGCGTTCAGTTCCTCGCGCAAGCCGGTCGTGATCTCCGCGATGCGCTGCCGCGTCAGAATCGCCGTCTCCGCAAGTACGTCCGGGTTAACGCAGACGCGCCGAATACTCTCCACCACCGCGTCCTCAACGGATGGGGCGGACACGGATCGCGACGTACAGTAGTCTTCGAGCTTCTGCTGAGATTTGTAGCAGACGTAGTAACGGTACCGGCGCTCTTTGTTGGCCGAGTAAGTGGAGTACATGCCCGAGCCGCAGCACGAGCAGTAGATGATCCCGCGTAGAAGTGCGTCCATCTTGATGCGATGCGGGTTGCCGGGAGTCCAGGCATTCTCCTTGAGCCGTACCTGAGCCAGATCAAACGTCGGCTGGTCGATGATAGCTTCGTGTTCGCCGGGGAAGATCTCGTCGCCGCCCTTCACCTGCCCGGTATAGTGGATGTTGCCGAGGAGGTTGTAGATGTGGCATCGACGGAGGGGACTGCCGCCGTAGAGTTTGCCGTCCCGTGTCGTCCATTGCTTGTTGCGCCACCCCAGCCGGTCGAGCCGCTTCGTCATTTCGAGGACCGGGGTGCCTTCCAGATACATGCGGAAGATCTCACGGACCCGCTCGGCCTCGTCGGGATTGACGGTCAGCTTCCCGGCCTGAGAGTCGAGGTCGTAGCCAAGGATGATGTGCCCGCCAGTCCACTTTCCCTTCTTGCGCGCGGCTACCTGCTTGTCGCGCGTGCGGTCGGAAATGATCTCGCGCTCGAATTGAGCGAAAGAAAGCAGAATGTTCAGCGTGAGACGACCGAGAGGGATGTTCGTATTGAACTGCTGAGTAACGGAAACGAAGCATACGCCGTGCTTCTCGAACAGCCCCATCATCTTTGCGAAGTCGATCAGCGAGCGGCTGAGGCGATCCACCTTGTATACGACCACGCAGTCGATCTTGCCCGCTTCGATGTCGGCCATCAGTTGCCGCACGCCAGGACGTTCGATGTTCGCGCCGGTGTATCCGCCGTCACTGTATTGGCTGGGCACCAGGGTCCAGCCGTCGTGCTTCTGGCTGAGGATGTACGCCTCACCCGCTTCCCGCTGGGCATCGAGCGAGTTGAAGGCCTGGTTCAGGCCCTCTTCCGTTGACTTCCGGGTGTAAATCGCGCACCGGACTGGCTTCGGCGCAGTCAAGACCTTACTCGTAGCTGCCATGCTTCCTCCCCGGCTTGCCGCCCAATCCGAAAAACGCAAACCCGTTCCACGGCGTGCCAGTAGCTTCGCGTACGGCGGAACTTAGGGAGCGGTGGATGTGGCCGTCGTATTCGAAGCCGCCCTCCTCCCGAACACGCACGACGATGTCCTTGCCACGGTAGCGCCGGACGAGATCGCTTCCACGCAGCGGAAGCCGCGGGTCGTCTGAAGGCGCGACGCGGGATTCGATCATGCGGCTTTCGTCCAGATCCGCTTTCAAGAAGTTCTTGGGTGCCCGGATTCGTAGGTCGGCGTCGTCGGCGATCTCAAGTGCCCGCTTCCGGGCGCGCTCCGAAAGACCTCCTTCCGCGTTAGCCTGGACACGCCAGGCGATACGCCGGAAAAGGAATTGCTTGTGATTCGACCGGCTCACTTCGCCGAAGACGGCGCGGTACTTTTCTTTAAGCTGGCCAGCGGTCATGTGGCGCAGCGCTTCGATTTCTTCTCGAAGGCCTGTTGATCGTATTGTCTCTGTTTTCATAGCGTTAACTCACAGTCCATGAGTCGCTCTTCGTCTCGGGACAGTCAACTACCTTCTTCGGTGGTTCGGGAAAGCGCAGGCGCAAGTAGGCGGCTGCGAGAACTGCGGCGATTTGGTGGATTGCCTCGGCGCGTTCAGGATCGCGGTCGTTCATGAGCGGTCTCCTTAGGAGGCCACCCACGACGATGTTCCGCTGTGCGGACGACGCGCCGTCTGGTGGGATTATTGGCGCGGCTGTTTCCGAGTCCGTTCACTATATACGCAGGGAGAGCGGAAGATGTCTCACTCGGGCTCTCCGAGTTGGCGCGGGCGTTAACCAACTCGGAGAATCGAAAACAGAGACGCGGAGAACGGGCGGAGAGAGGGTGTGGAACGAGGCTGGGTTGGCGGGCCGACCGCGACGTGGTCGAAATGGAGAGACGAACGGAGACGGAAGTTATTCGAAAGACTACGGTAAGGCGAAGGGGCGGGGCGTCAACCAACGGGCAGGCAAATCGGTGGAATTAGACAATTTGGCTCCCCGAGACGAGCACAGATCCGAACACATTCTTGGAGAACCTTCGGTGAGCTCCATTCTCCGGCCGTTAACCAAGGGAAGAATTCGGAGAGGCACCTTCGTCGTGGGGGGAAGCTGGCAGTGAACTCGCTCAGTGAACAGTTCCCGCCTCCGCTTCACCAGCCGAGCACCAGGATGCTCTAGAGTGTCGTCTTGACGGTCGAGAGCTTTTCTTGGAACGGTCATCCTCATTCGCCGCCAAGTTTTCCAGAGCTATGTTTAGTATCGCTGAAACTGCTCTCTAGAGATGCCGATCACGTAGCGAGGAGTGAGGAATCGGTGCCTACGTTCCGTTGCGCATCGTAGGCACCGATTTCCCTGGCACCGATTTCTCTGACACTGATTTCCCCATCAGCATTCGGTGAACCAGTGATTGCCCCCGTCGATGACAAGAACCCGGCAGCGCCGTTCAGGAAATTGCGTTCTTGGCTTCTTCAACTGCGGCGAGCAAAAAATAAAAGACAGAACCGCCGTCCTCCACCGAATCAACCCAGATCCGGCCTCCGTAACGCTCCACTATTCGCTTGCAGGTTGCAAGACCGATGCCTGCGCCGGAGATCTCGGGACCATGCAGTCGCTTAAATGGCACGAACACATGTTCGAAATGTTCGGGAGCAATGCCAATACCGTTATCTCGAACACTGAATAGCCAGTATGCATCTTCGCGCTGCGCCGAAATCCGAACTTTCGGAGTCACATTGGGGCGTCGGTATTTGATCGCATTTCCGATCAAATTTTGAAACAGCTGCCGGATATGCAATTGGTCTGCTATTACCGGAGGGAGTTCTTCGGAAATCAGTTCAGCTTGACTCTCGGCCAAGGTGAGCTGTAGATCCGCAAGCGCCTCCTTTAGTGCGGCCTGTACATCCACCGCTCCGCTTTGTACGGACTGCGCCTGACCCATCCGAGTGAACTGCAGGAGTCCATCGATCAAGCGCGAAATTCGCTGGGAGGCACTCACCACGCGATCCATGTACGCATGCGCCGCTTCCGGGACGTCGGCGCGCAATTCGTCCTGAAGAAGCTGTACGTAGATCGTAATCATGCGCAACGGTTCCTGCACATCGTGGGTGGCAGCAAACGTAAACTGATTCAAATCGTCATTTACCCGTCTTAGTTCCGCGTTGGATCGTTCAAGCTCCGCTTCAATTCTTACCCGCTCCGTGATATCCCGCTCCCGCAAAATAACTGTACTTTGCAACTGGCGACGGACGGCATCAAGGGACTCAGCTAACTGGCGCGCATGTTGTGCTGCCTGCGCTGAGAGCTTCGCTTGGGCAGAGGTAATAATGGTCGCTCGTTCCTTTTCAAACGTAGGCGCTATCAAGGGAAGCGTCCTAACGACCTGTCGAACGCCTTCGAGTTTCGGATGTCCATCAAACAGAGTCAGAATTGACCCGTCCGCAGCAGCCCATCCCTGCGCTCGTCGTTTATTCGTTGTCGCGGGATAGCCGATTTCTGAGATGGCAGACGTATGCGCGAGCACCTCGGAAATAAATGCTCTCCAAGAACGTCCCCCAGGAAGTGTCTGGGGGAACCCGTACGCAGGCAGATATATCGAATGGGGCTTGTTGTGAATCAAAATGAGCAGATCGTCCGCATTCAGGTAGCAAGCCAATTCGCGAGCTGTATGCTGACGCGCTTCAGCGTCACGTGCAAGCGTTGCAAGAAACTCGATGATGCGATCGTCCGTCATTCATTACTCAGGGATAATGCAAATCACTGCAGTGCAGTTATGAAATCCGCTAAATTGGCCGTCGAGCCGCGCAATTTGGCCGTAGGTATTGCATCCGAGGAACTGAGTGCTCTTAAGCTGCTCTCCAACTCGGTTGACCTCGGAGTCAAATCCCTTGCCCATTCGTAGTCTGGTCGCAGCACAATCGAAAAACAGTGCGAGCGCCGGTGCGCCGCCCGCCCCAATTTGGAGAAGCGCCGTTTTCGTCGCCTGCTCTGCAGCATCGCTCGCAGACATCGTGCTCGTGCTCATGATCCTGACAGTTGACCCCGCGGGAACTTCCGCCGCGCAGACAATCCCGCCATCCTCTTCTACGGCAAGCGGTACCCGTAACTTATAGCCATCTGGCGTTTCAATCCCGACGATGTTATGAAGAAAAAAAGGACGAGGATTTGCCACGTCAAAGCTCTGCCCGGTACTCTCCGCGTATTCCTGAAACACTTCCACCGCGGGAGTCGCGTTCAAGCTAAGAACCCGCATTCCGTTAGATTCTGTCACCAGCATGGCTGGGGACGAGGGGTTCCATCCGTGACTCACTCCAATCCCTAGCGGTTTGTTTGAAAGAATTTCGAGAGCGACCGCCGCGTCTGTGAGTACTTCGCCACCACAGAATACGTGAGTGCGGGAGAACTTCGCATCGTCCCCGGCCCCTCCCCCAAAAACTTGATAACGTCCGCCCGTAGCCACGGTGAAATGATCCAGGAACTCTTCCGTGTATCCCGCAAGAGCGTCCGTCAGGAGCAAAGCCGACCGGTAATGGTATTGAACGTCCGAAAGACCGCGAAACGTACTAACCATCTGCTTCACGGCGGCAAGACGGTCATCCGAAATACACCGCCCAAGTCCAACTCCAAAGCCGAGGTCAGTCGATCGGATCGCCACACCACACGCGGAAGAGCCGCTCGGGGTCACCCCAGTAAACTCGCCGGCCGACGAACAACCGACTAACAGCTTAGGGGAGCATTCCTCACTCAACCCTTTAAGCAGCAACGAATAGTCGTAAACGGCTGAGGCGAACACGATCACTACGTCCGGTGACTCCCCGACAAAATCTGCCGCCATCTGAGCACCGAGAATGCGACCCGCTTGCTCGCTGTCGGTAGTGTCAGTTTGAGCGATTGAGGACTTCGTCATTAGCACAGTTTAGCCGAAGCCTAAGCCTTCCATCTAAGCCGGATGCCCGCGCTGCTAATCGGCCCACGCTTAGCAGCCCGTGCCTAAACAGCCCTTTCGGCGGCAGACCGTGGGAGCGGGTTTGGTCATCGAGCGTGAGCACTTACTGCCGCTCGTTCCAGAAGGCTTCGACCTGGCGCAAACGAGTTTCCCAACAGTGAACGGATTCAGCTGCGCCAAGGTGCTGACGAACGCATACTCGGTCCCCTTGCCGGCCGGTGCGCAGGTGCAAGCGAAAGTGTATGCCAGCACAGTCGAGTTGTGGCATGACGGCCGATGTGTCGCTCGGCACGAACGTTGTTATCGGCGGCAACAGCAGATACTCGATCTCGAGCATTACCTCGACGTGCTGTATCGCAAGCCGGGCGCGCTCGCCGGATCGAAGCCGCTCGAACAGCGGCGGCAAGCCGGCCTGTGGCCCGCGAGTTTCGATCGGATCTGGCAAGCACTCATCGAGCGTCACGGTAAACAGAGCGGCACCAGGCAGATGATCGAACTGCTCAAGCTGTCCTCCAAACACGGGCATCATAAGCTGCGGGAAGCGATCGAGTCGGCGCTTGCGGCAAGTTGTTACGATGCGGCCGCTGTCTGTCACTTACTGAATGCGGAAGAGCTACGCCATCGATCCTGTGAAGCGATCGACGTCGGGGCACTGGAACGCTACGCCCGTCCACTTCCGGTGATGCATGAGTACGACCAACTGCTCGTCGCCGGAGGTGGGCGATGAGTAATCAGATGGCGCAACTTCAGGAAGCAACCATCAAGGCGCAGTGCAAGTCGCTGC
>JBBRRB010000135.1:0-7008 GCA_038225555.1 Bryobacterales bacterium | reverse complement strand
CTTTCCCGTTCAGATGTTCGAACTGGGCATTCCGGTCGGGATGTTTCGATCCTTCCTTGGTCTTGCGGTCCGCTTGCAAGCTGTAGCCCAACTGATGCAATAAGTCGGCCACCACTTGATGACTGACGTCATGCTTCCCGCCCCGCAATTCAGCGGTCAATTGGCGGACGCTCTTGGAGGTCCATCGCAGCGGGGCTTCCGGATCGCCTCGCGTCGTCGATTCCAGCAATCTTTCCAGATCGGATTTCAAGCTGGCGTCCTTGTCCACCAACTTCTTCCGCCCGCCTCCGCTACGCCGAACGCGCCCCAGGGGCAACGTGCAGGGATCCTTCAACTCGGCAATTCCTTGCCGGATCACCAGCCGGGAAATGCCAATCGCTTTCAAAATTGCCGAGATTCCGCCACGGCCCAGTGTTTGACTCTCCGCAGCAGCTAAACGCCCACTGAGTAGAGTGTAGCTCAAAACATTCTCAATTGATAATGTTCTTTCTAGACAGTTCCTAACGTCGCCACGGATCTACTCTCAGGAGAGACAGTTCGAACTCCCCCATATCTGCGGAGCCAAATATTCTCGCAGTTCCCTCGCGTTCCTTTGGTTAACGCAGCGACGGTGTGAATATTCCGGAAATGGCCAATACTGCGGGCCTACGCCTCTCTCCATCTGGGTTCAGACCGCCGGCGACCTGCTCGACTTGGAACTCGGCAGGCGTTTCAGCCTAAACGTCTCAGGTTCTCCAGCAGGCCATGACATCCGGCTAACTGAAGGATCTTCGGGACTGGAATTTGATGGTGTCGTGATGATGGGGCGGAACGTTAGAAAGCGACAGAGGAGAGTGTCTATTTCTGCCACCTCGCCAGCGCACGATCAACGGCATGGCTGGATCTGGATTCGCCGCGGACGATGTCGGCCATGCCAGAAAGTCTTTTACGATTCTCCCCGCGTGGTCGCCGCCTTACGGACCCTACAGTCTCCATCGCAGGCAACAAGCCTGATGAAACCTTTGACACTATCAACGGCGGCGTTCACTCTCGTCGCATCTGCTGCATCGGCGAGAACGTCGTCCGGTTTGAGGTAACCACCATCCGTCAGCTCATATAGCGGGTCTTCGCTGCCGATTTCAGCCTTGGCATCATCCTTGAACGTGAATTTCATTTGAAGCTCCATCAGATCGCCGGGCTTCATTGCCCATGCGTGAGGGAGACCCTAGCACGACTTGATGCGTGGTTCGTTTCGCCAGGGCCGATGGTGGAGCGACCTGTCTCAGCTTTTCGACCGCTAGGCAACGCCAGCCACCTACGCCAACCGATTTCTGATCGAGTCCACTCCCGCTCCTGCCTCCAGACTGGTAACAAAGAGTCGACGCGGTCGTGATCAGCCCATAGTCGTCGTATGGCAGGCGGCGCGTCTCCGGCCTTTCCACAAGTCGAGCTTGATCTCCTGCCCGACGTGGTACAGCGAGAACTCGATAGTCGCGCGGAACAGGTCCACGCGTAAAGCTGCACAGCTCCCCCCGGTCGCGCGCTTGGAAGTGCACCTCCTCGCTGGCCTCCAGAAACGCCCGGTCTGCTCCAGGCTCAGTCTTTCTTCGTCTATCACGCTGATGATCAATCTCCAGCATGCGGAATCTCCCCTTCAGGCTCATCTTGCGTGAGAAACGCGGCCTCGCTCCAGGCTCATCTCCTAAGGAACAAATCCTCACGCCTGGTTCGATACTGCGGGAACGAGTTGAAATCCCAACGCGTGGGCTTGGGTTTTCAGCTTGGCTTCCAGGCGTTGACGCGCCACCTGCTCCGGCTTTGCAAAAATGCTCTCATCGTACGGCTGGCGGGTCGATAGGATTTGGAAAGTGATGCGCGCCAGCTTGTGAGCGGTGGGGGTGATCGCTTTGGGTGCCCCCGACTTCGCCCGCACACGCCGGAAGAAATTGCCTAGCCAGGTTTGGCTCTTGTAGAGTCCATTGACAGCCATCCTCAAGGCTCCCGCGGCTCGATTGCTGACAGGCCGAGTCTTTACCGAGAGCTTCTTGCCCCCGCTGATGTCATTATCCGGGCACAACCAGGACGCGAATGCCGCCACTGCGGAATCGTGAAAGGTCCGGCCCCACCCTCGGACAACAATGTATGAGCTGTCAAAGCGCTGATTCCAGGGATGGCCGTCAGGTCCACGCCAAAGATCCGGTATAGGCAACCCCGTAAATCGAAGCTCGGCTCGTTGGTATATAGATGCCTGCGGTGAACTTTAGCCGAAGGCAACGGCTGGGCGGCCACATCGATTCTGGCGTCGAAGGCGGCCAATTGCTCCTCGATCTCGCCATCGCATTCCGCCATCAGTTTCTGGTAATTTAGCCAAGCCGCCAAGGACTGACGAAGCGTGAACAAATGCTCCCGGCGACAATCCCCCATCAACGATTTAATGATGGTTTCTTCCGAAGCTTTGATCCTCCCATCCCGAAGTGCGGCCAGTTTTACAGGATTCCGCTCGCCAGTCAGCACGGCTTCGATGATCCGGAGACCCGTGATGCCGGTAAGATCGCTGATCACGTGATGGATTTGCAGATTCATCCGATTCAAGGCTTTCTGCATTCTCAATCCGTGGCCGGATGCACTCTGAATCAGAGTCTCGCGATGGCGCACCAAGGATCGCAGTGCGCACACTTGATCCGCAGGCCTGAACGAAGCCCGCAGCAATCCCACCGAGTGAAGGTGACGCAACCACTGACAAATCCACCTGGCAAATCGTTAACCAGTCGGCCAACCGATGGAGGTCTTCGGTGAAGGTGGCGAACGAGCACCCGGTTCCGGATCGCAGTCTGGATGAACGGCCACGTAGATCTCCGTAGCACCGATATCGATGCCCGCTGCCGCCGGATTCAATACCGGCAATTCCGGTGCCTTTTTTCTCTTTCAACTTGCGCTTTTTGCCTTGCCGCATCGTACGATCCCCTCGGTTCAAAGTTGCCGAAGGCGGCGGCCCAGGCTCCGCAAAACGGGCAGTCTCCTAAACGGGATCGCGGGCTGCTACCAAGCAGCCAACGGCACCACTGATGTGCACGCGAGAGCCTGGAACCACGCTTGCTGCGGGCTTACGGCGCCACTGATGAGTCGGTCTTAGCTGTCGCTGCCTACGGCTCTCGCATTCTATCCCGACAGCTTCCCCCTGTTCCTTGCTGATTTGACCGAGGTCGATTCGGTCCACAGCTTTCATGAGACAAGACTTCCGGTTGACACAAGTTCGAAAATGTGAAAAACTTTTCGAGTAATTCCTCGGTGATAATACCGAAGATACTCGATTTAGTTCCGAGAGGTATCTTACGCATTTGTTGATTGACCCGATGGACAACGCAGGGCCATGGTCCGTCTTCCAAGCCGACGCCGTCACGCCTTCTGGAGCAATCGTCGCGGCAGTCGATGGGACGATTGCGACCGCTTCCGGTCAGCCAGGTTGTTTATCAGTGACGGTGAGTCCGGCGGCGACTGGCCATCTTCTGCAGCGAAACGTTGCGGCAGTGCTCGACGGTTTCTCAGAATTGCGACTGTGGGTTCGTTCCGAGAGGCGAGCTGACGGCAGCTCGGACAGGCCATTTTACTGGAAGTTGCGACTGGCCAGCGTCGCCATGGATTTCAACGCCCTCGGAAATACCTGGTACCGACTGCTTCCCGTGCAGCAGGAGAATACATGGGAGATGGTTCGCGTTAGCATCAGCGATCTTCCGGGAGCTATTCGATCTAGCGTCACCAGCGTGCGGCTCGAGTGCATCGATGCTGGTCAGGGTTTCCGCTGCCGGCTAGACGAGTTCATTGCCGTTAAGCCGCAGATGGTTGCGGATGTGGAGACGGCGCTCGTGGACTCGATGCACAATCGAGTCACCATTGCAGGCACCGCGGTGCCTGCCGCGCTGCTCAATCCGGACGCCGCAGCCGCTCCGGCGCCGCCCGTTTTCAGCGTTATACCCTACGAAATTCGTCGAGCGGACGAGCTGGCCCGATTCGGTGAAACCCGGGGAGACTTCACCGATACAGGCTTTCGGCTATGGCCCACACCTCTGCCCTATTATTTGTTCTACGATGTGGATGCGCGAGTGGCGGATGTCTCCCAACGGGCCGCATTGCTCGATTTTGTGTTGCAGCGCTTCTCACCGATGGGAACCTTGATCGTGAACGGAGCTCCGTTGACTGCGGAAATTCTGGCTGCTCCTCCAGTGGAGCCGCTGCAGCCGTCTCGATTCGGAAGAACGCCTCTGAGAGTGCGAGTAACTGCTGCCCAACAATCCGAACCAGAGGCGCAAGCGTCGGTACGTCCATATCGCAACGTGATCGTTGAGACGGATCAACGCGCGTTGAGAGGAGTGTAAGATGCACAGGATAGTCAGTCAGCGGAATCAGCCCGTTGAGTTGTACGTCGGAGGACAGGTTCGGGTTTTCGAGCCTTTCGGGGAAATGAGCCTCGACTTGACAGACAATGAAGTCGCTGAGCTTCAGCGCGTGAGCCCGGGTCTTCAACTTTTGGTGGAAACGGTATCCTCAACTCCGGACACTAAAGCCAAAGAGAATATTAGGTCGGTAGCGGACGACGCCCCAAACGATCAATCGGCGTCAGTAGGAAAGACGACTGCACGAAGGAGCAAATCAGATGGCCTATAACATCGGTCTGAACGTAGTCGAGATCGACGGCAAAGGCTCCCCAGCAATTCAGGGAGCAGCCACTTCGGTTGCCGGTTTCAATATCCTTACCCGGCGAGGTATTCCGAACCGGCCGACACGGGTAACGAGCTTTAACCAGTTTGCCGACCAATTCGGTTCATATTTCGCCAACGGCCTCGGAGCATACCTGGTAAAGGGCTTCTTCGACAACGGCGGGGTGACGGCATACATTAACCGAGTGGTTGCAAACGATGCCCTCACCGGCGCGGCGACCGCTCGGATCGCGATTCAGGACGTGACGCCTGGTGATGTGATCCGGGTGGAGGCTGGCTATCGCGGTTTGCCCGATCCAGGCACCTGGGCTAACAACTTGTTCGTTCGAGTAGGAATCTCGGCAACGCCGGTCGCTCGCATTCGCGAGACACAGCCCGCCAGCGTCGATACCGCCGGCTTGGCTGCCACTAGCAACATGGCTGGAGCCGCGCCGCTATCCGTTACCGTCGACGGAGATGCGACCGCGACCAGCATCGCGTTCCAAGCTAGCGATTTCGCGAGTGCCGCCGCCGCTACTCCAGCGGAGATCCGGGATGCCATCAACCGCCGCACCACGAGAGTAGTCGTCCCTCGCTTCCCAGTCGGCGATGAGGTCTCCAGGTTCTCGCGCATGCAGTTTCTCGACATGCTTGGGGTCTCTGATTACGTGGGATCGCTAACAGACTGGCCTCCTCTCGCCTGCCTTTGTCTAACCTTCCCTTATGTCCACAGGGTCGGCATCCCAGTCGGTATTTCTCGAAGCTCAATACACAGCCCACCGATGCCTCTGTCCACGCTTCGGCCCGCGCCTCGCGACGCGCACCGCAGGACTCAAGGTCAGGATGGTTCGCTACTCCTTTCCCGGCAGGACTCTTTCATTCCCTACTGCATGCCGGTTTATCCCGGCGCTAGGACATTTCTACTTTGCCTTGACAAGTCTGAATCGCGGTTTGACAGGATGCGAACCCTTTTGTTTAAATAGTTCAAGAAGCAGTTCCTCTTTGATCCTCAGTAGCTCAATGGTAGAGCATTCGGCTGTTAACCGAAGGGTTGTAGGTTCGAATCCTACCTGAGGAGCCAAATGTTATCGCAACTCCCTCGCGTTCCTTTGGTTAACGCAGGGACGGTGTGAATATGCCGGAAATTGCCAATACTGCGGGTCTACGCCTCTCTCCATCTGGGTTCTGACCGCCGGCGACCTGCTCGACTCGGAACTTGCCAGGCGTTTCAGCCTGGACGTCTCAGGTTCTCCACGCCTTGCGAAACGTCGCGATCTCTTCATGGGATGGCGGCCAGTTGGTATCGCAGGTGTTGCAGTGGAACACGAGCGCGCCTGACTTCAAAGTCTCTTCGAACTCTTCCCGGCTGAATGTGACGGTCTGGTTGTGGTCGTTCGGACAGACAATTTCAAAGGCCAGGCTTTTGCTCATAATCCCCCTGATGATAACGCAAAGTACCGAGACGTTTTCGGAGAAGTGAGCCGGTCGAACCACAAACAGTTCCTCTTCCGGCGGATCACCTGGCGCATCCAGGCAGACGCCGTGGGAGGCCTTTCGGAGCGCGCTCGGAAGCGCGCAATTGAGGTGGCATTCAATTCGATTGCAGGACTATTGCAGTTAACCATTTTCGTTGTTCACGCAGTGCATCGGGGTAGTAGCCACATCCAACCGAAAACCTCCGTTAAGGAATGGTGATTCCTCCGTTTATGGTTCTTTGGACCCGCAAATAAGAGCTTGACTGCGAAAGCCGAAGCGCAGAGTAACTTTCAGATTTTGCGCTGGCGCAACCTGCGGGAGCGTGGCGACACGGGTCAACTCACCATATGCGGCAAAGGTGGGAAGACTCGTGCCGTTCTGTTGCCCGCGGCAATGTGGAACGGACTGAGATCGCGCAGCAGTTCTTGCGGCCTGGACGACCCTGTGTTTCGTTCGCGCAGTGGTAAGCCGCTGGATTGCTCGCGAGTTCTGCGCATTGTGCAAGAGGCGGCCCAGCGGGCAGGAATCGCCGAACGCGTCAGCCCGCATTGGCTGCGGCACGCGCATGCAACTCACAGCTTAGAACGGGGCGCACCGATTCATCTCGTCCAAGCTACCTTGGGCCACGCTTCTGTTGCGACGACCAGCCGTTTCAGTACTGCCGGTTGGTCGCTACCAACTTAACTCCCGCGACCAATCCTCACCTCAGTGTAGGAGCTTCCAATGGATCGTGAACGGGGTCACGACGACTTGGCCGTTCACAACTCCTTCGTGAACTGCGATCCACTTTCGTTGATCAGGAGTCGTATGCTGCTGTCCTTCGCTAGGATTCTTTAAGGCTTGCCGGTATTCGGTGCCG
>JBBRRB010000134.1:0-7085 GCA_038225555.1 Bryobacterales bacterium | reverse complement strand
CCAATCAGGCAAAGGTGTCGATCCACTTTGCTCGGTCGCAGGCTGGCGAGCGGACTTCCGCTTGGTTTGCCCAAGCCTCTCTTCTCTAAACAAGTTTAGCTGAGAGCATCAAAGCTCAGAAGTGGCCTTTACTCGTTTCCTACCAAGGCAAGACAAGAAGCCTGTCCCATATTTGGCACAGATTTGTCACAGAGGCTTTGGCGCGCCCGGAGGGATTCGAACCCCCGACCCTTGCCTTCGGAGGGCAATACTCTATCCAGCTGAGCTACGGGCGCGTTTTGTAAGGACTTTTTTCTGCGGTGCGGCCGATTTCGAGTAACGGCCCTGCCTTCGGAGGGCGTACTCGAAAGTAGGCTTATAGCTGTTTCAATCTGAGCATAAAGGACTTAGTTGCTGTACAAAGGCGTATGAGCCTTGGTTTTGCTGAGTACCTTTCTGATATGAACTTATACATCCCAGTTCCGTCAAATCACTTGATGCCCACCCCAGACAAGATGAGCACGTATAAATCTTAGTCACAATGTCTTGCCGGCTGATGAGTAAAGGACTACCTTGCGTCGGTGCCAGACGCCTCAACCAATGCAAGTAATCCACCCGGATTTCCGGATCGCACGCCGTGGATCATAGGCACGTTACAGCTGCCGGAAAAATCTTGGCACGGCCCCGTCTCGCGGGGGCTTCTTCGCCTTGCCCAGCGCTCCGCCCGAGACAACTGGGCACTTTGGCGCTCTTTTAGTGCGATTCGGTCCGACGAGTCGATGCTGATGGCTTTGGCACGAGAGTCGACCACCCCGCTTCGGCTGGATGAACACCTCAAGGATCAGTTCGAACTCGCTTCAGCGATCAACATGCTGGCAGGCGCTCCCTCTGCGTGTCCGTTTGCACTACTGCTCGGTCACCTGGGGCTGGAGCTCTATTTGCTGAAAGAGAACAGCGCGGTCATACGCAGTATTTGCTCAGTAACCCGGGGACTTATCGAGCCGAAAACCCGGACTCCGGGCTTTCGGCTCTTGCTCGGTGGTGTATCGAGCTTGGATCAATTGGCGGCCCGAATGAATTTGTTCGATGACTCGGGAGAAGACATCGAGCATGCCGGGTTCAGGCAACTGTGGGTGCGTTGTCTCCGATCAAGAGTGACTGACCTTGTAGCCAAGGGCCGTCATCTCCGGTCGCTGCATGCGCCTTCGGCGAATGACCTCAACGGGCTAATTGCTCCGGAGACGCTAACCGTCGACTTGGACGGATCGGACCCCGAAAGTGAATCCCAGACATCGGCCTCCTATCTGCCCGAGACCCGTGGCCATGACAAATTGCCGAGTCCATCGGCCACCCTCGCGATAGCGAAAGCGCATTCGCTGGGAAGGAGGGGGCGCGCCATATTGTCGCTCGATCAGGATCAGGTGATTCCGGAACCGATTGCAAGAGACGCGCTAGCCGCTGCCGAGGCAGCCTTCTGGCGCGACCTCTCGTCTGGCGACATCCGCCAGGCCACCCGGATGATGGGGGTAATGTTGGCAATGGTTGTGGGTGCGTCCGAAGCAGAATTAGCGACCACCGAACTCGCGGATTCGTCTAAGACTGCTCCGGTACTCAGCCTCAACGCCGGAATCTTTCAGCGACCGGAGGTTCGCCCGGACAAGGCCTTTACCCCGCCTGATGGAAGCAAGGGTCCTTGGCTCAAGACGGGCGGCCCGATCTGCATGGCGCTCCCGCCGAACGTGCTAAAGGCGGCCGTGGCACTTAGGCATTCCATGCCTTCAGGCGGGCAGTTCCTTTTCCCGCGAATGGATGAAAATGGGCCGCAGTTGCCGCAGGTCGGCCTGCATTCCGCTCTGTCTTCGGCACTCCCCAACAGCAACCTGACTGCGGTCATGTTTCGGCAACGGCTTGCTGCCGGAATCGCTGATGCACTGGGGTCCGAAGCAGCACAAGTAATGTTTGGCGATAGCTTTGGATCAAGCGCGTCTTCTGCGTTTTACGGACGTTGGTCCGTCGAGACTCTCGCCTTAGCCGCTTGGGGTTCCGTCGCCTCTCTGCAGCGTGAAGATCCGAAAATCCTTCCAAATTCCGCCACACTGCCCAAGCACTGGGTTGGATCACGCGCGGCGATCCACTCCTCCACAATGCAGCCTTGGATCGCAGCGTATCGCAGTGATCGGCGCCGAGCGGCGCAACTGGAAAATTCCGCATTCCTTGATGCTTGGCGACTACTCAGGGACTGCCTCGCTCTGCTTCTTTTGGCAGGCACTGGGCATCGGCGTGACCGCGCCATTTCCGAGCTGAAATTGTACGACTTGATCCCCGAATACTGCATCGCGATTTTTGCCGACAAGAAGGTTGATCCCGCACACATCACTCGCATCGCCGGCGTTTCAGCACGAGTCCAGCCAGAACTGCGCAGATTCATTCAGTTTCTTGATCACTGCGCAAAGGGTTTGCGCGGCGCCCCGAGGAACCTTGCCCGTCGGATCCTCGCGGCGGAGGCTCCGTTGTTTTCTCTGCCGAGCGACGCCGGTGACGAAGCACTGGACGTTGAAAGGCTGTTCGTTCATATGCCGGAGTCAGTTCGGCCAGCTCGGCACATTCTTCGACATCGTCTAAACCAGCAGTTGATCTTGAGGCACGTCGATCCGGAGGTGCGTCATCAGCAATTTGGTTGGGTGTTAACCAACGCTACGGCTACCTCGGACTGCTCGCCCAATTCCGCAGCAGATTTTGGTAAGGAAATATCGGACGCTCTCGACGCTTGTCTTCTCGAGGATGGCTGGGTCGCCAAGTTCCCGTCGCCGCCGGCTTGGTCCTGGGAAGGCGTCGATATGCCGCCGCTGACGTCGTGGGCGGAGGCTTTGGCCGCGCATCAACGGGAACACGTCGCCGCTCAACGAGACCTTCGCCAAGCCTTGCAGACTTCCAGAAGGGATTTGCTGGAAAAGCACCAAGCCGACTTGCATCACGCAATTGTCGCTGTCGTGCCAGAACTCGGAATCAAGCGGTGTAAGGCCCGCTACCAGTTGGTGCTCTGCCAGGCGGGATCACCGGTTGAGGTGACTCAGGAAAGCACGATAGCGATACTTCACTTGGCAGACGCCAAGGCGGAGAGCGCCGCTGCATCGTTTGCCCTTCGCGCGGAACTGATTCGACTTCTGCGGCGAGCGCGAGGCATGCGCGTCACGACCGGCTTCATCCCCGCGTGCCTGCGCCTGGGTGATTCGACTGTACCGTCACCATTTCTTCGCAATTCCGGCCTGGCAGTCCGACAAACTGAATCAATTCGGCAAGCGATCCTTTCCGGACCTGCTTCTGACTCCAGCAAAGATGTCGGCGGCGCCGCAATTCGGGCTCTAATGGGCATTCTGACGCACTCGCCCTATCGATCCTTGAGCTTGGCGCGCCAGATCCTGCAAGGCGCACGCCACGCAACGCGTGAAGCGGTGGAAACCGGGTGCATTCGTGTGCCATTGGCCGGGCCGCAAAATGCATCGCACATCGTGCTCACGGGCATCGCGGCACAAGCGATGATGGTTATGACGGGAACCGAAATCGGTTCGACGTTATTAGGGGACGCTGCGATAGCCGCTTGGCTTTGCCAGCATGCGCCGGACCTCGTCATCGGAATAAGCGATGCAAAGACCATCGTGGAAAGGCTCGAACAGACGGTGCAGGTCGCCGGGCGAATCGAGCTCAGCGGTCCCGAACGGCTACTAATGATGGGGGAGGTCATCCCCAGTACGGTGTCTCCGGAACGCGCGATCGGACGCGTGGATGCATGGCCCGCACGGAAGTGCGGGGTACCAGCAGCGGTCGAAAACGAAGAACCGGATGGCACGTTTGACGCTAAACCCATGTCAGTAGTTTTGAGCCATGGAAACCGTGTCGAGTGGAGGGAGATATCGAACCTCCTCGCGCTACTGGCCAACGACAGGGAGCAAGAGCTCCCCGAAACAGGGGCCCAGCTAGCGATACGACGCGGACGCAAGGAAGCGATCATCAGGGAGGCTCAGGTCAAGCTGGAGAAGCGGGCGAACGTCTCCACTGCTGGACAACTCATCCTCACCTACCTTTGCTGGCTCGGTACGATGGGCGGCAAGAGCGGACGTCGTCTAAGGGCTGCGACGATCGCGAACTCATTGTGGCGATTCGCCAAGCCATTGGTGGCGATCACCAGTGATCGTGAGTTTTCCGACATGACTCACGAGGAGCTGGAGTCGATCTATCTTGCCGTGTTGCTCAGTCGCTCCAAGCGCTGGCGGCGGCGGGTTCTTGACGGCCTGAGACATTTTCACTGGGTCGTGGCCAATCGATTCGAACTGGCGGAAATGGAGTGGGCCGCGCTTGCCCAGATGGCGGGCTTTACCGTCGATGAAGTTGACGCCGGTATTCTGTGGGACTCCGAGGTAGCTGAGACCAAGATTGCCTTGCACACCGAACTTGCCGAAATCGAAAACTCCGCAAGCGCCGACCCGCGCGTTTTGCTGCTGAGGCAGCTACGTGTCGTCGGGATCGGTTTCGCCGAGGCTTCTGGGGCAAGGCCAAAGTCGATCCTCGGACTGACTTTCGGGGATCTGCATCTGCTACCTGACGGTGACTACATCCAGATTCGAATGACCGGAGATTACGGCTCGGCAAAGACACGAGCATCCCTCGGATTCGTCCGTCTCGAGGGTGCTGCCTGGCAGGAGTCTCGAGAATTTGTACTAAATTGGGTGCAGTCGCAGCAGCATCGACTCGGAAACGCCTTCTTAGACTGCCCGATTTTCGGCAAGTTCGACGAATTGTGGACGCGCCATACGCACGCCGAGATTTTCGGACGCGTCAATACGCTCCTGCGATGGGCGTCCGGCGAGTCCCGGGCGCGTTCGTATTGGTTACGCAAGTCCCGAATACTCAAACGCCACTGGGCGCTCAACCTGCAACCGGATGCCCTGCGCGCACGGCACGTGTATCGCGTGCTTGCACGCTCCGGACATGCCAGCGTCCAAACGCCGTTGAAGTCTTACCTCCACGATCCTTGGACGCACGTGATGCGACATCTTCGTCTGGACGCTGATGTAACGCGCGCCGACACGCTGACGCTCACGGGGTGGAAGCAAGGGGCACTCGACCAACGTATCCAGAGGCGTCGAAAAGCCGCGCAAGGTCAGCCTGCCGGGATCGAACGCATGGTTGACTTGATACGGGCCATCGGCCCACCCGTGGCTCACGCCAAACCGTCCATATCAATTAACGCACCACCCAGCGAGATCGTTAGACATTCTTTGCGCCTGTGCGATGTTGATTCCTGGTTGAGAGCAATGCAAAGGGAATCAGGACTACTGGCGTCACGGGTTGCGGGCATTGGACTGGTAACCCACAATCGGCTTGAGGCGCTTGTGGCTGAGTTCGAGCGGCGCACCGCGATCGGTTTGTGCAAAGCTACCGACGTACACGTGATGAAGGCACCAAGGCGCCTGCGCGCGACAAATCTTCCAGTTATCGATTCAGAAAGCGCGGTTGACACTGACCTTGCCGCGATGTCGGAGGCATGGGTTCAGTGTGCGGCGCGCGCACCACTGGCAGCGGGGTGGGTCGTGTTGACGACGGAAGACAGGAATCGTGCGTTAAATTGGCTGCGGGCCGCTGGTATCCAGACTATCCAAGGCAGCCAAGGCAGGAAGTTGGCGAAGGTTGTAACGCTGATGCCGCTGCGGAAACCGGGAGGAGAAACACTTTCCGCTTCCCCCACAATTTGGCCGCAGATGTCATGGCTGCTGCTGGTGCACTGGATGATGAGCCGGCTCATGGAAACGCGAGACCAATCTTCACCCGAATAGTGAGCGCATATGGACGCTCCTAACGGGATTTCGAGTGGGTGTTCCAGCATATTTTACTGACTCCTTCACGCAAATAGGAGTCGGTCATGAGCCAAGAGACATCGATTGAAGAAGCAGCCCCGTCGGATCAGCGCGTTGATTTTGCAGTTCAACACCAACTGGGCGTCAGTATAGCCCTTGCAGTGATGACCTTTCAGGAGTCAGAAAGTCTCGCATGCAACGGCCCCCTTCTCACCGCCATCGAAAATTTCAGACAGCAGTTGGCCAGAAAGCATTTTACCGGCTTGGAAGTCGGCACCAGT
This sequence comes from Bryobacterales bacterium, assembly GCA_038225555.1. Taxonomy (GTDB): domain Bacteria; phylum Acidobacteriota; class Terriglobia; order Bryobacterales; family Bryobacteraceae; genus JANXQZ01. The sequence continues at coordinate 973 of JBBRRB010000134.1, read as the reverse complement.
CTTGTCATACGGCCCGGGGGAGTGATGATTCCCTTTCTACCCACGAATGTCATGCAGGGATCGCTGCTGGATCACTGGGCTCAACTGATTGCTCTCGCCGAACAAACCGAGTTGCACCGCGATAAATTAGCTGAGAATTGTAAAAACGATAAGCCTGTGGTCCCCATCGAAGACTTGGTCAAGGATCGTAACGACCGAAATCTGCTTCATGGGTTGGCAGATCTGGCAAGAATCGGACTCCATGCAGCAGTGCAAACCGCCGAAGGCAGCCTGGAGCTCATCACGCCCAGCGACGCGTGGCTGGCGACACCGGCGCCGGGAAAGAGCAACAAGAGCCATCACGTCAACGTCGCGATTACCGGCGTGCAAATTACGTCCCAGAGTTTTCAGCGTATCCAGTTGGACGGCTCTCAATGGGTCCAAGTGCCGGGTACCGAGCATGAGGCCAGGATTTGGATGGCAACTCCGCACTCCCTCGCCGCTGTTCTGATCCATAGAACCGACTGGCTTGTCGATACATCCAAGCCTTACACACCCTATCCAGGGCCTCCCGATCGAGCTCGGGATGCACAACTTCAACTGGATCTGGTTGCGTTTTCGATCGATGTGAAGGATATCACTGAGGAAGGTGAGGTTGCGCCTTGAAAGTAGACATGCTCCCTTTTGCAGATTCACATCGTGGGGACGGTGTAAACCCATCTCAAAGCGCGCCCGTCGAACCGGTTGCGGACAACTACACAGAGCCGATTGCCCTCGGGGAGGAGAATAATTCCGCTTCTTAATGGGATGTTGTACGAGCTAAAACGAATAAGCATCTTCTTTCAAAAGCTAAGGAAGGTCTGAACAAGCCTCCCGTCCCGCAGATCTTACGCAAAGACTCGGCATCATCGACAATGTCGACATGACACAGCTAACTTTTGGCGATGCAGAGTACGCGGGCAAGCGCAAACGCACGCGGCGCGAGGTGTTTCTG
>JBBRRB010000133.1:0-7200 GCA_038225555.1 Bryobacterales bacterium | reverse complement strand
TTGGTTACACTCTGTCATCGCGGAAGGACGCCTCCTTTTGGCCGAAACGTGTTGTGGCAAATACGTTTATGCCAGAAAAGCGGCCTTTTCGCTAGTCTATTCGTGAGAAATGTGGGCTAGCCACCTCCGCGGACCGACGCCCGAGGACATGCCGTTGACTTTGCCGCCAGCACTGGACAAACCAATCCCGGCGTTTTCACAGTAGAGCCAACCGGCGAAGCTGAACCGGAGCAGTAGCCAGTGCCGCCAAAACGGGTCGTAATTCGACTTGCTTCCGTTTCGGGGCCACGGTAATGTCACAGAGCTATGCGGGCTATCGGGTACACGCGAGTTTCCACTGACAAGCAGGCCGAGCACGGCGTTTCGCTCGAAGCGCAAAGCGAAAAGATTCGGGCTATGGCTTTGGGGCATGACGCGGTGCTGATCGACTTGATCGTGGATGCCGAGTCGGCGAAGAGTTTAAAGCGCCCGGGGCTTGAGCGGGTGCTCAATCTCATCGACACCCGGCAAGTCGATGCGGTCATCGTGGCCAAGCTGGACCGGCTCACCCGCCTGCGTACTGGGCGCATTTCCCTTGCGAGCGTCGTCGCGTGCTCGCTTAACAGTCTTCTTGGCTGGCATGGCACACCCCGCAACTAAGACGCCATTTTAATCACACCAGATACACTGAAAGATTCAATGGTTTCTCAGCTCGTTTGTTTCGAACCCAATTGCCGGAAGCGCTTCGCGATCACCGAAGTGCTCTACAATTGCCCCGATTGCGGAGGGTTGCTGGAAGTCAACGCGCCCGCTCCAGCCATTTCTAGCGCGGCACTTAAAACCGTGTGGAGGGATCGCCGTCGCTGCAACGTTCCGCTCGATCAAAGCGGCGTCTGGCGCTACCGCGAGATGTTGCCTTTTGAGAATCAGCTCCAGCACGTCGCCTCCTTGCGAGAGGGCAACACGCCTTTGCTGGATGCTCTGCGCGCGGCCGAGTATGGCGGGCTCCGCAAGATTGTCTTCAAGCATCAAGGATTCAATCCCACTGGCTCGTTCAAAGATAACGGTATGACCTGCGGCGCCACGCAAGCCGTGCGCCTGGGTATGAAACGCGTGGCCTGCGTTTCCACGGGGAACACTTCGGCTTCCATGGCCGCTTACGCGAGTGCGTCCGGGCTGGAACCGATCGTCTTCATTCCGCACGGCAACATCTCTTATGGGAAGCTCGCCCAGGCGCTCGAGTATGGAGCGCGAACACTTCAAGTGGAAGCGAATTTCGACCAGATTCTCGCACTGGTGCGCACGCTTGCAGAGCGGCTTGGAATCTACCTGTTAAACTCCGTGAACCCGTTCCGAATCGAGGGACAGAAGACCATCGTGATCGAGATGCTGGATCAGCGCGATTGGAACGTTCCCGATTGGATCGTCCTCCCCGGCGGGAACCTTGGCAACGTATCCGCGTTCGGCAAAGCGCTGAGGGAATTGCGAGACTTGGGTTTCATCGAGAAGACACCTCGGCTAGCCGTGGTTCAAGCGGCGGGATCCGCGCCGTTTCACGACTTCGTGCAGGCAGGAGGCGAGTTTCACAGCGTGACGCATCCGGAAACCTTGGCGACCGCGATCAAAATCGGCGACCCGGTTTCCTGGCCTAAAGCGCTGCGCGAGATCCGCGAATTCAACGGAGTGGTGGAGAAAGTTACAGAGCAGGAAATCGCCGATGCAAAGGCGGTAATTGGACGCTGCGGAATTGGATGCGAGCCCGCATCCGCAGCGACGCTGGCCGGAATTCGGAAGCTCACGGAGTCTGGCTTAATGGACCGCAATGCGGACGTGGTTGCAGTGCTGACGGGTAACGTCCTCAAAGATCCGGACTACATTTACCGTTACCACACGAATCAACTGAAAGCCCCGGATGGCACCGACATCGTCGCTACTTATGGCAATCGGCCCTTAGTGGTTCCGAACGACCCCGATCGAATCGCCGCCCTTCTGGACGAGCTTTGAACTTATGGATCTACAGACCATTACCGCGTATCCCGTGGTACACGATGTCCCGGCCCTCATCGGCTTTCTTGCCCGCGTCTTCGGCGCGACCGAGAAGTTCCGCACAATCGGCTCTGCCGGGGGCTATCACGCCGAAGTGCAAATCGGCGACTCCGAGCTGATGATCGGCGGCGGCGGCCCGGATGTATCTTGGCAAGGCGACGCCCGCCCGATGGCCTTCCACATCTACGTGCAGGATACCGACGCGACCTACCAGCGCGCGCTGGATGGCGGCGGCGAGTCCCTGCAACACCCCGCCGATCAGGACTGGGGCGAGCGCACCGCTCACGTCAAAGATCCCGGGGCCAACTTCTGGTACATTGCGACGTTCAAAGGCGAGCACTACTACTCGGACGGCGCACCCACCATCCAGCCGTTTTTGCACCCGCTCCGTTCCGAACCCGTTATTGATTTTCTGACGAGCGCATTTGGAGCTACCGAACTTGGTCGCGCCATTACGCCCGATGGCGTCATCCTTCACACCACGATAAAGATCGGCAACTCGGCCCTCGAACTCAATGACGCGGATGGCGTTTACCAGCCCATGCCGGGCATGTTTTATTTCTACGTGGAGGATGCGGACTCTATCTACACCCGCGCCATTGAGTGTGGGGCCGAAGCGATCTCCGCGCCGGTCGATCATGACTACGGGGACCGCAGCGGCTGCGTCAAAGACTTGTCTGGCAACACCTGGTATATCGCCACTCGTCTCCAGACATAATTCTCCGTAGCTTAACTCCCTGACGGGGTCGAGCGGAGAACTCTACACTACGTCGTTTCGCAGGGGCTATCTGCACCACTCTGGTGCAGTCTGGTATTCTTCGATCATCATCCGCATAATCGCCTTTTTCCAATAACGGGTCAACTATCCAGAGGGTACCTGGTTCGCTGTCAGCGGTGGTGCCCTAGTCGAACGCAGAAGCCTAGCTGATCTTCGTGCTCGAACGAAGCAGAGCCCCACGCAGAATCCTCAGAATCCCAGCGTATCAGGCCTTGCAGCCCGGAACCCCGCGGCGTTCTCCGGAATCATTCGGCCATCTGGATCGCCTTTCATGACCATTCGCCTGGGGGCGCGATTCTCCTTCGATTGCAAGTCGTTCCACGCGGCCTTCGCTGGATTGGGGCGCTCACTCCTGCCAGCGCCTCACGCTTGCGGTCAAACCGCCTGTTGTTCAATAGGCACACACGTTCTTCCATCCCGGGTCCGAGACAGACCTCTTAGCGTCAGTTTTACCAAGTCCGTTGACACAATTGCTGCTCAGGAGGACTACCCGCGCCGCCTCGCCAATGGTGAACCCCTGCTCCAGCCGCCGCACTGCGGCCAGCTTGAACTCTTTTGTGAAAATCCTTCTCGACAACCCCATTACTCAATTCTCCTTTGGATGGATTTTGAGCCTTAACTGGTTGTGTCAGAAATGGGGGCAGGTCCAGTACCAGATTTGCGCGTTTTGAACCTGACGTCGGCCTTCAGTAACCTTTCCTCAACCGCGATGTAGTGTCTAGTGTGGGGCCAACCAAGTGAATCCGTCCGACGAAGCTCTCATGGCTCAAGTCCGCGAAGGCGATCTTCGCAAACTAGCCATCCTCTTCGAACGCCACCATCGCCCGCTTTACAACTTCTTCCTCCACATGAACGGAGATCGCGACCTCAGCGAGGACCTCGTCCAGGAAGTATTCTTTCGCATCCTGCGCTACCGCCTTACCTACGACGGCACGCGGCCCTACAGCGCGTGGATGTATCAAATCGCCCGCAACATGAACACCGAAGCGGCACAGAAGCGGAGAGGCGAGTTGCGTCTGGTAGCTGCAAGCGGGAACGACGACGAGGAAGATCTGCGGGAGCCAGCCCATCCCTCCCCAGGCGCGGAAGAATCGCTGAGACGCAGTCAGGAGATTGGGCTCCTCAAAAAAGCCTTGAATCATCTGCCTCCGGAAAAGCGCGAGGTTCTGATCCTGAGCCGCTTTCAGAATCTGAAATATGAACAAATCGCCCAGGTATTGGGGTGCGAAGTGGGTGCGGTGAAGGTGCGCGTTTACCGGGCGATTCGAGCCCTGGGACAAATCTATTCGGAGCTATCGGGAGAAAAAGCGTCATGAAATGCGAGGAATGCCGGGCGAGCATGCCCGAATTTTGGGAGTCCGTTCTGCCTGAGGATCAGCAGGCCGGGATCGAGATGCATCTGGCCTCGTGCGCTCTCTGCCGGACCGAGGCTGAGCGGCTTCAATCCATCTGGACCGGTCTTGGCCACATCCCCTCAGAACAGCCGGGGCGCGGCATGCGCCTGCGGTTCTATGAAAAGTTGGAGGCCTACCAGCAGGGCTTCGCGGAGGCAAACACGCGGCCCGCCAATGCCAACTCCTTCACGGCTCTCAAAGCCTGGTGGAGCGCCCGACCGGGGTTTCAGGCCGCCCTCAGCCTGGCGACTCTCGTCATCGGCTTCGCTGGAGGCTACCTGATCGACAACAAGCGCGACAACACGCAAATGGCGCAATTGCGAAATGAGGTGCTGAATATGCGACAAATGGTTACCCTTTCCTTGCTGCAGCAGCAAGGCGCCAGCGATCGCCTGAAAGGCGTGAACTGGGCTTACCGCGTAGAGCAGCCCGACACGGAAGTGCTCGCAGCGCTGCTCTACACGGTCAATCACGACCCCAACGTCAATGTCAGGCTGGCTTCGGTAGACGCCCTCCGCACTTACGCCGACAGCCCCGTGGCCCGGCGCGGACTGCTGCAAGCGATCGGCAAACAGCAATCCCCGATGGTGCAAATCGCACTGATCGATCAGCTGGCCGAATTGCGCGATCAAACCGCCGTTCCAGCCCTGCGCAGTCTAGAGACGGACGAAAAAGTCAACGCGGAAGTCAGGCAGAGAGCCCAATGGGCGCTCGGGAGATTGCAATGAGAAAGTTGCTGATCATAGTATTCGCGATCGCCCCGGCCTTCGCCGATGTGGAGGATCGCACCACGGAGTCCAAGTCGTTCCCGGCCGCGCGGCTGGTGATTCTCGACAATATCAACGGCTCCATCGAAGCGACAGGCTACGACGGGAACGATTTGCAAGTGGAAGCGGGCCGGCGGATTCAGGCGGAAACGCCCGAACGTCTGGATGCCGCCAGGAAGGAAGTGAAGCTCGATATGCAGCAATCGGGCGACACCGTGAAGCTCTTCGTAGATGGTCCTTTCCGCTGCAACTGCAACGAAGGGCGGAACAGTTCATCTCGCCATCAGGGCTACACCGTTTATTACGACTTCAAGCTGAAAGTGCCTCGGGCTGCGAGGATCGACCTCTACACGGTGAACCACGGCGAGATAGTCGTCCGGGGCATCGGCGGAGCCTTCGACGTCCACAACGTGAACGGCCGGATTGAAATGACCGACATGGGCGGGTCAGGGAAAGCCCACACCGTCAACGGACCTGTCAAGGTGACGTTCACCCGAAATCCGACTGCGGCAAGTTCGTTCGAGACGGTAAACGGCAACGTGGACGTCACCTTTCGCAAGGGCCTCTCGGCGGACGTGCGTATGCAAACCATGCATGGCGGCATGTATACGGATTTCGAGGTGAGCACGCTGCCGCTGGAACCTGCGGCCTCCGAAAAGCAGGACGGCAAGTTCGTCTTCCGGCGAGGCGGTGCGACCGGGGTCCGCATCGGGTCTGGAGGAGTAGAGGTCAAATTGAAAACGCTCAATGGCGAAATCTTTGTGAGGGATAGGGAGAAATAATGAAAACAATTACGGCAACGCTTTTTCTGATTGGCGCTTATACGGCGGGATTCGCCCAGGACGCCTCGAACCGGGTGACGGTTCCCTTTAGCGACGCTTCGCGCCCGCGCAAGCTGGTCGGCTCCATGATGCAGGGCTGCTTCGAAGTGGAGGGCTACGACGGCAAGGACGTGGTTGTCGAGTCTCGCGGCAGGAGCAATGAGCGAAGCGAGCGCGCATCTCGCGTGCCCCCCGGTGCCGAAGGACTCAAGCGCATCGAGCCCTCGGGCATGGGGCTGACGGTGGAAGAAGACAACAACACGGTGCGCATCCACGCTTCGCCGGGACGCTCTAGCGATCTCTTCGTGCGCGTGCCGTTTGCCACCTCTCTGAAGCTGGAGTGCATGAACGGGGGCGAAATCAAGGTCAGCAAAGTGAGTGGCGACCTGGAGTTGCAGAACATGAACGGTGCGGTGACGGCGACGAGCGTGTCGGGATCGATCATTGCTCACTCGCTCAACGGGAAGGTCACGGTCACCCTCGACAAAGCTACTCCAGACAAGCCGATGTCCTTCAGCTCGATGAATGGAGTCATCGATGTAACTCTTCCCCCCGACCTGCGAGGCAATGTGCACATGAAGTCGGACAACGGCGATATTTACAGCGATTTCGAAATCAAGCTGAATCCCAGCGCTTCCGCGCCGGTGGTCGAGGATGGGCGAGCCAAGGGCGGCAAGTACCGGGTCAAGATTGACCGGACAACTGTCGGCACCATTAACGGCGGCGGTCCCGATCTGAATTTCAAAACATTCAACGGCAACATTTATATCCGCAAGAAGAAGTAATCGCCGAAACCAACGACGCTGCGCCGATCCCTGGGTATTCACCGCCGTTGCCGTGATCTCGCTCGGTCTCGGCATTGGCGCGAACGCGGCCATCTTCACGCTCCTTCCCGCAGCAACTTGTGCTGCTTTCCATGAAGGGTTTCACTATAGGAACAACTGGGGCGGAAACGCGATTTCGTACCCCATGTATCGCGATTTCTCGAAGAACAACTCCGTATTCAGCGGGATGTTTGCCGCTTTCCCACCACTGTAGGTCTCGGATTCAGCGGCAGGACAGAAAGAATCTCCAGCGAACTGGTCTCGGGTACGTAGTTGCCACTGCTCGGCATTGGAGCCGCCATCGGCGGGACCTTTACTCCGGACGACAACCGCACACCGGGCGGCCACCCCGCGTGGTGCTCAGCTACGCCTATTGGATGACGCGCTTTGCCGGGGACCCGACCATCGTTGGCAAAAGCGTGCTGGTTTACGGGCGCAACATGACCGTGATTGGTGTCGCGCAACGCGGGTTCGACGCCGTGGAGCTGGGCAATATCGCCAAAATCTTCATTCGAGACATGATGATGCGTGAGATTTACACACGGATTGGATGACCACGAGACACGCGACAGGGCTTGGTGAATGCCTTAG
>JBBRRB010000132.1:0-7278 GCA_038225555.1 Bryobacterales bacterium | reverse complement strand
GCGCCCACGGTGCGTCCGCCCTCGCGAATCGCGAACCGCAAGCCTTTCTCCATCGCTACCGGCGTGATCAGCTCCACTTCCATCTGCACGTTGTCGCCAGGCATCACCATTTCCATGCCTTCCGGCAACTGCGCCACTCCGGTCACATCCGTGGTGCGGAAGTAAAACTGCGGACGGTAGCCCTTGAAAAACGGAGTGTGCCGCCCGCCTTCTTCCTTGCTCAGCACGTACACTTCGCCCTTGAACTTCTTGTAGCCCTTAATCGAGCCCGGCTTCGCGATCACCTGCCCGCGTTCCACGTCGTTCTTTTCAATGCCGCGCAGCAGCAATCCCACGTTGTCGCCCGCCCGGCCTTCGTCGAGCAGCTTTTTGAACATTTCCACGCCGGTGACCACCGTCTTGCGCGTATCGCGGAAGCCGACAATCTCCATTTCCTCGCCAACCTTGCAGATCCCGCGCTCGATACGGCCCGTCACCACCGTGCCGCGGCCTTGAATCGAGAAAATGTCCTCAATGGGCATCAGGAACGGCTTGTCGATCACGCGCTCCGGCACCGGGATGAAGCTGTCCACCGCCGCCATCAGCTCGTCCACCGTCTTTTCCCACTGCGGCTCGCCGTTCAGAGCTCCCAAAGCGCTCACTTTGACCACCGGCAGATCGTCGCCCGGGAACTGATACTTGCTCAACAGCTCGCGCACTTCCAGTTCGACAAGTTCCAGCAGCTCAGGGTCGTCCACCATGTCGACCTTGTTCAGCGCAACCACGATGGTCGGCACGCCGACCTGGCGAGCAAGCAGAATATGCTCGCGCGTCTGAGGCATGGGGCCGTCGGTCGCCGCGACTACCAGGATCGCGCCGTCCATCTGCGCCGCGCCGGTGATCATGTTCTTGATGTAATCGGCGTGGCCGGGGCAATCCACGTGGGCGTAGTGCCGGTTCTTGGTTTCGTACTCGACATGCGCCGCCGCGATGGTGATGCCGCGGGCCTTCTCTTCCGGCGCGTTGTCGATGGAGTCGAAGGACCGGAATTTCATCTTCGGATTGTGCTTCGACATCACTTTGGTGATGGCCGCTGTCAGAGTCGTCTTGCCGTGATCGATGTGGCCGATGGTTCCAACGTTGACGTGCGGCTTGGTGCGATCGAATTTTTCTTTTGCCATGGGATAAATCTCCTGTTCTTTCCTACCGGGTTACTTTGCCCTGAACTTTCGCCACGATCTCTTCCGCGATGTTCTTCGGAACTTCCTCGTATTGGCCAAAGTGCATGGAGAAACTGCCGCGCCCTTGTGTGCGGGAACGCAGCTCAGTGGCGTAACCGAACATGTCCGACAGCGGAACCATCGCCTTGATCAGGTGAGTAGTGCCGCGAATTTCCGTGCCTTCGAGACGTCCCCGGCGCGAAACCAGGTCGCCATTGACCGGTCCCATATACTCTTCCGGGACGGCCACTTCAACTTTCATTACCGGTTCCAACAGAGCGGGCCGCGCTTTCCGGCAAGCTTCCTTCACGCAGATGGAACTGCAAATCTTGAAGGCCATTTCCGAAGAGTCGACGTCGTGATAAGCGCCGTCCATGACCGAGACTTTGACGTCTACGAGCGGATACCCCGCCATAATGCCGCCTTCCAGCGCCTCGACAACGCCCTTTTCAATGGCCGGGATAAATTCCTTGGGAATGTTGCCGCCCCGGATCTCGTTCTTAAACTCGTATCCCTTGGCGACATTGGGCTGCACTTTTAGCTTGCATCGCGCATACTGGCCCGAACCGCCGGTCTGCTTCTTGTGCGTATAGTCGAACTCGGCCACCTGCCGAATCGTCTCGCGGTACGCTACCTGCGGCTTCCCGACGTTGGCGCCGACGTTGAACTCGCGCTGCATGCGATCCACGATAATTTCAAGGTGCAGTTCTCCCATGCCGGCGAGAATAGTCTGGCCCGTATCGGGATCGGTGGAGACCCGCAAAGTCGGATCTTCCTGCACCAGCTTCGCAATCGCGATGCCGAGCTTCTCCTGATCCACTTTGGTTTTCGGCTCAATCGCGAGCTGAATCACAGGTTCCGGGAAAATGATCGATTCCAGAATCACCGGATCGTCGTCGTCGCAAATCGTATCGCCGGTGATCACGTTCTTGAGGCCGACAGCGGCGCAAATATCGCCCGCCAAGATCTCGGTGATCTCCTCGCGCTTGTTGGCGTGCATCTTTACGAGACGTCCAACGCGCTCCTTGCGGCCTTTCGACACGTTGTAGATCGACTCGCCTGCAATCAGCTTGCCCGAGTAGACCCGGATGAAGGCCAGTTGGCCTACGAACGGATCCGTCATGATTTTAAAAACAAGCGCGGCGAACGGGGCCGTGTCTTTGGGCTCCCGAATGACCTCTTCCGTAATATCGTCGACCCCAGTGCCTTTCACGGGAGGGATATCGAGCGGCGACGGGAGGTAATCGACCACTGCATCCAGAAGATTCTGAACGCCTTTGTTCTTAAACGCTGTCCCGCAAATTACCGGGAAGATCTTCTGCGCGAGGGTAGCTTTGCGAATGCCGGCCATCAGTTCAACATTGGTGATGGGAGTGCCCTCGACAAACTTCTCGAACAGATTGTCGTCGGATTCCGACACTGCCTCAATCAACTGCTCGCGGTAGGATTTCGCCTGTTCGAGCAAATCGGCAGGAATCTCCGCAACGTCGTACTTGGCCCCTAAAGTTTCGTCGTTCCAGATCCGGGCATTCATCTCTACCAGATCGATAACGCCCTTGAACTGATCTTCCGCGCCGATGGGAAGCTGGATGGGAACCGGACGCGCCCTCAGGCGGTCGACAATCGTATCCACGGCATGAAAAAAGTCGGCTCCCACGCGATCCATCTTATTGATAAAGCAAATGCGAGGAACGCCGTACTTGTCGGCCTGACGCCAAACGGTTTCCGATTGCGGCTGCACGCCAGCCACTGCGTCGAACACGGCGCAAGCCCCGTCCAGCACGCGCAGACTGCGCTCCACTTCGGCCGTGAAGTCCACGTGGCCAGGAGTATCGATGATGTTGATCGTGTAGTCGCGCCACTCGCAAGTGGTCGCCGCCGACGTGATCGTAATGCCGCGCTCCTGTTCTTGCGCCATCCAATCCATGATCGCGGTGCCTTCGTGCACTTCGCCGATCTTGTGGGTTCGCCCCGTGTAATAGAGGATGCGCTCCGTGGTCGTGGTTTTACCGGCATCGATGTGGGCCATGATGCCGATATTTCTCATCTTCTCGAGTGGGACAGTCCGTGCCATAAAAAATCAGTTCCTGACGCTTTACCAGCGGTAATGCGCGAACGCCTTGTTAGCCTCCGCCATCCGGTGGACGTCGTCTTTCTTCTTGATCGCTCCGCCGCGCATGTTGGCCGCGTCGTTCAATTCGTTAGCCAGCTTATCCGGCATGCCTTTGTCCGGCCTGGACCTGGCATTCATCAGGATCCAGCGGATCGCCAAGCTGGTCCGTCGATTTTGCGGAACCTCGACGGGCACTTGATAGTTCGCCCCGCCCACGCGCCTAGTCTTCACTTCCAGCAGCGGCTTGGTGTTCTCCACAGCTTTCTTAAACAGCTTCAACGGATCGTCTCCGCTCTTCTCGCGAATTTTATCCATCGCCGTGTAGAAAATCTTCTGGGAGGTGGCTTTCTTGCCGTCCCACATCATCGAGTTGACGAATTTCTCCGCCAAGGTCGAGTTGTAGATCGGGTCCGGCAGGATTTCTCTCGGTTCTGGTCTGCGTCTGCGTGCCATGAATTATTTCGAGGGCCCTTTCGGCCGCTTCGCTCCGTACTTCGAACGGGACTGCTTGCGGTTCGCCACGCCTGCGGCGTCCAGCGTTCCGCGAACGACGTGGTAGCGCACGCCAGGAAGATCCTTGACGCGACCGCCGCGAATGAGCACGATCGAGTGCTCCTGCAGATTGTGGCCTACGCCTGGAATGTACGTGGTCACTTCGATTCCATTCGTCAGGCGAACGCGAGCCACTTTTCGCAGCGCCGAATTCGGCTTCTTGGGAGTCGTAGTGTACACGCGCGTACAAACCCCGCGCTTCTGCGGACATGCTTGCAAAGCCGGACTCGCCGTTTTATAACGTGGCGGTTTCCGGCCTTTTCGCACGAGTTGATTAAACGTCGGCACGAAGTATCCTCTCTAAAGACATTTGGGACAAAGAAAACAGGCTTGTGGACCTGCAAAAATGAAAAAACTAAGATCAACGAGGGTGCATGCTATGGACAGGCCCATGCTCAAACGGCGCAAAGTCCGCTAAAACCTCGGGGCCGACTCCCAGCCGGACTGCCCAACAGAGCAGTGGTAGCGTAGGAGTAGAAGACTCAACTCGCCAAACTCTATAATCATACCGACACATCAAAGGGGTTGTCAAATTGCCCGGGAATTTTGTGTTGAGCATCGAAGATGATTTCGAGAATTAAGTGATGCTCCCTTTCGTAAACAATCCATTTTCGCAACGTCAAAGCGTTCTTCTCGGTCTCTGAAGGTCCAAGAAGCCCCACATCCGAGCGCTCCTGCACTCGTTCAAGGACAACCTCGCTTCCATCCGGCGAAATATCGTAGTCGCGTATCTCGAAGTCAGGAGGTACATTAGTCAACTGGCGCTCGGCACGGGTCTTTAAGTCTATAAGCCAGAGATTCTTATGTTCAATCCCTCCTTGCAAAAAACACGAGTTCCCGTCCACCAGCCAGGAAGGCCAGATGTCGAGCGCCCCGAGTCAGGGTCAGGGCCGGTGAGGGAGCGCCACTGCCTGGGCTGTGACGGCTTTCAACGAGAAGGTAGTGCCGATGTCGGGACCCGAATAGACCACAAGACGGCCGTCGGGCGCCCATGCCGGAGCACCCTGCAGGTGGAGCGAATCAATTAGAATCCGCGCGTTCGTGCCATCGGCTGGCATCAAGTATAAGAGCGTCTGCCCGTGTTGCCGACCCGAGAATGAGATAGAGCGCACATTGGGGAAATTGCCGGAACGCCCAATATTCGCGCCCCCTGACCGCGCCACAACTCCGTGCTCGTTACGTTAGCGAGTTTCCAGATACTCTGGCTCGTGCCGGTCGCAGAAACATACAAAAGATAATTTGGACCCAGTCGCGGAGAGACCCAGCGCTTGTCGTCAGCAAGATTTGAGCGCCCGGCGGCACCTCGGCAGGCGAGTACGGGTCCGGGCCGGTGGGGAATGCGGCGCTCTAAATTCATGCTATGAAGCCATGGACCCGAACTGTCAGAATTGCTAACCAGGTACAGCAGCGTCCGCCGATCTAATAGAACCGGATGACTCACCCGCCCACTGTCTGACGTGATCCGTTCAAGGTTGGGGCCAACTGGACTGATTCGCCAGATGTCCAATTTGTCTGGCAGGAAACCCTTGACCATGTATATGAATTCCAATGAATTCCTGGTCGGGTGCCCACAGCGGGAAATGAGAGTGCCGCTCGGAGGTCGCAATCAAGATGGGCCGACTCTCCGGCCTCGGGCGCCCAACGTTGGCACCGCCCAGATGCCGATGTCGCCACCGTTTGGGCCGACGTGCCTGCGCGACCAAATGTGACAAGAGAGCCATCGGGCGAGAACCCGAGGGTGCGGACCGAAGGGTTGACGAGTTCCGCCGCGCTCCCGCGGGTCAAGTTGTGGAACTGTCCCGAACCGACCTGCGAACCCACGCGTCAAGGATTCATGCTGGCCGCCGGGACGAAGGGCGGCGCGGATCTCGTGCGAGAGACAAACGAATCCTGAGTTTTTGTTTGAGACGGCGTCGGCTTCGAAGCCGCCCCTTGCCATTCCGGCCCTTGAATCGGTGCTCGAGTCGCCTCCCTGCGGAGCTCTATCCTCCGTTCAAGTTCCTCCATTCTAAGACGACCATTCTGGCGCGAAAGCGTTAAATCCCAGGGGTTCGGGGACAGAGTCCCCGAGTTCAGCAATGTTCTCCTCCTTATGTTTTGGGGCAGCACGCTCCGGCCCCCCTTTTGTACAGCGAAGCCGGTGTGTGATATCCGAGACTCTGGTGCAACCGCTCGTGATTGTAAAAGCGGAGGTAGCGCTCAATCCCTGCACGCGCTTCTGTCACCAACGCATAGTCCTTCAGGTAGTCGAGTAGGCGCGGGCATCTCAGCCCCGAGCTCTCCCAGGTAGGGTCGAGGACTGGCGCCGATTGCCCCGCAGGCTCAGCCTATCTGTTGACTCCGCCTTTCGGCATCGGAGTGCCTCACTAGCCGAACCGTGGGCCGGTTTCCAGCCCCCGCCACGTCAACCCAGCGGGCGGTTTTCCCGCACTGGGCTTTCCTGCCTGCTTCATGCCAAAGCTTATGGGACCTATCCTGCTGGTCTGCTTTCGACGCTGGCCGACGAACCCGGTATGAGTTAAATAATCCGAGTTCGCCATACAGCCATGGCCTACTCCACCATTGCCAGCCGAAGCCCTGCCGCTTCCGTGCCCGCATCAGATGCCTCCGAATCTTCTTTGCTACCCAGTCTTTGATAAACGAGAAGCACCGGCTCGCATGGCCCACCTCAAAGTAGTTCACCCAACCCTCGAAGCATGGGGTTGATCACCTCGATCACCCGCCCCACGGGCTGGCTGGCAAACCGTCGGAACACATCCCTGAGCTCGCCAACAACGCTGTCCGCTTCTTCAGCTTCGGCGTATAGTTGGGCCGCCACGCTCCCGTACGACGCCATTAAGAAGGTAGGGCATTGATGACTTCGCCTGAAGTGCGCGCCCAGATCCGGCGCTATTTTTATGCCGAGCATTGGAAGATCGGAACCATCGCGCGGGAACTCGGCGTACATCCCGACGCGGTGCGCAACGCAATTGAGTCGGAGAAGTTCAAAAGCTCGCAGCCGCTGCGCGCTTCCGTTGTCGATCCCTACCTTGGGTTTGTGCAACAGATACTGGACGAGCATCCACGCCTCCGGGCCACACGCATTTGCGCGATGATTCGCGACCGCGGCTACACGGGCAGCGTGGGGCAACTGCGCCGGGTTGTGGCTCGATTGCGTCCGCAGCCGCGCGAAGCGTTTCTGCAACTGCAGATGTTTCCGGGCGAGCAGGGGCAAGTCGATTGGGCTCACTTCGGATCGGTGATGGTGGGCCGCGCCAAACGCACGCTGTCGTGCTTCGTGATGACACTGTCGTACTCCCGCGCTCTCTATCTGGAGTTCTTCTTCGATCAGACGATGGAGAACTTTCTGCGCGGACACGTGCATGCGTTCGCGTTCTTTAACGGCCAACCGCGCGTGATTCTCTACGACAACCT
>JBBRRB010000131.1:0-7285 GCA_038225555.1 Bryobacterales bacterium | reverse complement strand
TACCATGCTGGCGTAAACGGCTGTAAATATCAAATGCGCGGTACCTAGTTTACTTCGCAAACTATCGCGGTCCCGGCTTCGCCGCGACGGACAAGCAACAACAACAGCAAAAGCAGCAACAACGACAACCACAACATCAAGAACAAGAGCAACCCAAAGACAACAGCTATGGCCATCGTGCACGTCGCCTTCAAGTCGTCGAGCCAAGCGCCGCCCGCAGCGGCGCACGCGCATTACATTGCGCGTGAGGGCCAGTACCAGCAGCGCGGCGGCGTGGAGCTGGTCGAGTCTGGCAATATGCCGGAGTTCGCCCAGGCTGATCCGCACTCTTTTTGGGTGGCGGCGGATGCGCACGAACGCGCAAATGGCCGCACCTACACGGAGCTGCAGATTGCCCTGCCGCGCGAGCTTGATCCGACCCAGCGTCAGGAGCTGGCGAGGGACGCCACGCGGGAGCTGCTGGGTGACCGTTTCGCATACACGTTGGCCGTCCACGTTCCTCTCGCCAAAGACAATATCGATCAGCCGCACATGCACCTGATGTTCTCCGAACGAGCCGTCACCGAAGCGACACGGGAGATGCCGGAAGAGCGTTTTTTTAAACGCAACGGCGCAAAGAAAGACCCGGAATGGAACGACCGGAACAAGCCCGAAGAGGTCCGCGAGAAGTGGGTCGAAATGATGAATGGCGCGATGCAGAAAGCTGGCATCGAGCAGCGCCTGGACGCCCGTTCCTGGATTGAGCAGGGACGCGGGGACCTCGCCTCCCTGCGGGAGGAAAAGACCCTTCAAGGTTATGGACCGGAAGCGATGGAGCGTCACGCGGAGATCGACCAATTGCGCAGGGAGCGGGCCGAGCTTCCACCGCCTCATCTCGACCGGGCCGCCGCCATCGAGCACCTGGAGCAGAAGGCCGAGCAGCAGATCGCTGGGGTGCAGGAACGCACGGCCCAGGAACTCTCTCGCCTGGACAAGTTGATCGCCGCCGCCCGCGAGCTGGCGACCGAGGTGAAAGAGCGGACGGTTGCCGTCGCCCAGAATGTGGCCGAGCGGATGGAGCAGCTCCGCGGTCGATTTGAGCGCTGGCGGGAGCAGAAGACCGAGGGTAAACCCGAGCAGCACTTAGAGACTCAAAGGGGATCTCCAGCCCAGGAGAAGCAGGAGATGCAGCGGGCTGGTCCGGAGCTGGTCGCGGACTCGCAGATCGAGCAGGGGCGGCAGGCTTTCCGGGAACGCTATGAGGCGTACCAGCAGGCGCAGGAGCCGACAGTTGTTCCAGAGCCCAAGCAGGAACAGGCTTTAGAAAAGAGCCCTGAGAAAGAACAAGAGAACGAGCAGAAGATCGAGCGTGGACAGGGCTTTGGTTTGGGAATGTAGAAGGCGGTCGTAGAGGAGTAGGGCCATGGAGCAGCAGCCGGAGAGTAGTGCAGGCGAGATGATGGTGTTCGGTCTAATCGAGCAGGCCGATCGGATGGGCAAGTCGGCACAGGGAACGCAACGCGCCTTGACCGAGCAGATTCAGGAGCTCGCGCAGTTGCAGCAGTGGTCCGTCAATGCGGCCCTGGAGCTACAGAAGCGGGCCGATGCCACCATCCAGAAGTTCGAAGCCGAGCGGACGGAGTTGCAGGGTGCCCGGGCGAATCTGGAGCGCAATGCTGCCCAGGCTATTCATGATGCCGTACGGAAGCAGAGCAGCGACATCGAACGGCAAACCGTGCAGGCATTTACGGTGCCGCTCCAGGAGATCAAGCAGGCAGCGGGCTATGTGCGCCAGAACATGAAAGAGGTGAAGTGGCTCACGATCAGCTTGATGGTCTCTGTTGGTCTGGTCCTGGGGCTCATGCTTGGCTACTGGCCTATGAGGAGTAGCCAGAACAACATGCAAGAGCAGTTGAACCGGATCGAGCAGTACCAGGCTGCTCAGCAGCCACCGGCACCGGCTGCGCCCGATGTGCATGCCGCAGCTCACAAGAGAAAAGCGAAGTAGGCACAGAGCATTGGCCATCCCAAGGCAGGCTAAACAAGCCAGTCCTAGATTCTGAATCCCATGAAGAAGAACAGCCACACGCACAATAGAACACTCAACAGCAGGCCGATCCATGCGACCCATTTCGACTGATCGAAGCGGATCCCCAGGAGCGATAAAAGTAGTGCGACAACTGGTAATGCGCCGAGAAAGGAAATCGAAGTTCTCACCCAAGGGGTATCGATCGGTACATTGACGGTCGCGAGCTGTAGTACGTAGAAAAGGACGAAAGCGCTCAGAAATACGATAAGGCTTAAAAGAGATATCCATCGAGCCCGAACCCAGTCCATGAGCGGAGCATAGCAGATGCTCAGAAGGGGGTATGGCAACGATTCGTTGCAAATGGGCCATTTGCCGGTGGCCAAAAGGCTTAGTTTTGAGCCACTATGAAGTGGCGCTTATAAGTACTTTGCTTTCAGTGCTGCTAGGCTTTCTCCAAGGCTGGGTTTTTGGCCGGGCAGGCTGGTCAGAGAACGACAGGACTCTGTACCTACGATACGATCACGGCTGCACAAGCAGCAGAAACCCTCTAAATGCTCGGTATAGTGCGGAATGCAGGCACCTCGGTGTAACGATATCGCGCAAATGGCCCGTTTGTAACGAATCGTTGCCATACCCCACGCACAGTTAGCAGCCCTCTATTCCATGTCAAAAGCTGGTGTCTTGGCGCTCACCAAATCGGCAGCCCAGGAGTATGCAGCCGACGGAATCCGAGTCAATGCTTTGGTCGCTGGTCCCTTCGATACCGAGATGTTGCAGAGCGCCATCAGTCAGGCCGTGGGTGGGACGCGGCAAAGGCTCAGGAAGCTCTCAAGGGGTATGTCGCCCACATTCCAGCCGGACGAATAGGCAGGCCCGAGGAAGCGGCCCAGGCTGTGCTGTGGCTATGCAGCGATGCGGCCTCCTACGTCACGGGGCAATCCAACTCCAGCCAGGGGCAGACCGCCGAGCGCGTCCTGGTGCATGTGGATACGGAGGTGGGGGCGAAAGACCTGCTCAACAACCGCATGGCCTATGTCGCTGTCTCGCGTGGGGCGCACGATGCGCAGCTCTTCACCAACGACCGCGAGAAGCTACCCAAGGCGTTAGGCCATGACGTATCGCACCAGAGCGCCCATGTGCCGGAGATCAAGCCCGAGCAGTCCATCCAGCCGCAACAGCGGGAGATCGCGCCGACGCAAGAACACAGCTACGGATTGGGGCTTGGCTTGTAATTCCTATCTGTCCCCGGATGATGGAAGCGTAGTCCAACATGCCGCGGCAGACTTATAGTCTCCTTACCGCAGAATTATGGGACCTGAGATGCCGTTTGGGGCAGAACTATCGAGAACGTCGTCCCGCGCTGCCCTCGATTTGTGCATGACCGTACTCTGATGGAGCCGCCGTGCTTCTCAATAATTTGCTTGCTCACCCACAGCCCCAAGCCATTCCCGATGGCACCTTTCGTCGTAAAGAACGGCTCGAAGATCTGAGGCAGGGCAGCCGAATCGATACCTTTCCCACTATCGGCAATGGTGATTCTAATGCGGCTGGTCCCATCCCGCGGATCACGGAAAAGCGAAGCCCGGAAAATGATTTGGCCATTCTGACCGAGTGCATCAAGACTGTTCGCAAGCAGGTTTGAAAGAACCTGTCGCAACTCCCCATGCATGGCGGTAATCTGTAACGCGCTGTCGCATTGACAATCTACGACAGCCTGCTTTGCCCTGACTTTTGCTCGCAGGAGATCGAGCACAGAATCCAGCAGACCAGTCATCGCAAAGGTTGTGGGAGCGGAGGTCTCACGGTAAAAGCCGAGCGTCTGACGTGTGATATGCGCAATTCGCTTCAGCTCCGCGTCCGCCGTTTCCAGGTATTCGAGCGCCGGGTCAGGCATGCCCTCGATGGAGCTAACCAGGTATAAGAGATCAGTAACAGCCGCTAGCGGGTTGTTTATCTCATGCGCAATGACAGCGGACATCCGCCCCACAGAAGCGAGTTTTTCGCTTCTTATGAGCGCTGCCTCGGCGTTTTTTCGGGCGGCGATCTCATCCTCAAGTTTTGTATTCAGGAGTTGAGCCTGTTCGGTAAGTTCATGCTGGCGGATCATGCCCAGCATGAGAGCCTCGTTCATCGCGATGGCATCTTGGTGGATCGATGCCTCTTCAATGACCTGGACAATGATGCCTTTGGTGTGGCTGTCTCCCGAAAGCACCGGCCACATAGCGTAAGAGCAAAGGGGATAAGAACCCGAACGCTCCCGCACAGTATGGGTTTCTGCGGAGCCGGTCCGGTACACCTGATCGAGCAGGAGCGCACACTGCGGACCGATTTGTTCAATCGAGGCGAATTCTTGCCCGATCAGCACTTCTTTGGTCTTCTTTACAAGAAGGCAGAATGCGGGATTCACATAAGTTACCGTATGCGCGGCACCCTCAACCCCGGCGATGGGCATTGGCGAGATTTCGGTAACTGCCCGGCACAGGTCCAACATCTCGGAAGTCCTCGTATTAGTGGTTAGCTCCGTCGTCATGGCTCACCTGAACAGGGCTCTTCCGGGTTCCAGATGGTTTCCTGCTGTTGGAGGGTTCCTTCTTGATTGGGATGCCAGTAATTAGGTTAGTGTAGTCCGACATTCGCTCCCCGATGATGATTCCCTCGGGAGTGATATCGTACGCGCGGATATCTGTGCTGTGAGCGGCACCCCTCATCTTGACCACCACCATAACCTTCCGAAGCTGGCCATCAATCTCAACGTAGCGCAAGCGCAAGATGTCGTCCGTGAGAAACGAGATCGAGTAGGCGCTAAACGGAAATTCGGTGAACGACTCCTTCATTTCCAGGGTGCTGAGAACAGTGACGCCGACTCCTGTCAGGGCGACGATCATCCGATAGAGAGATTCTCGGAAGTCTGCACGGAATCCCGGAGAAAGTGCGACCTCAAAGCCTGCCAGGGAGTCGATTACCAATCGTTTCGCTCCCGTCCTCGCAACTGCATCGAGCAGCTCTTGCATCATCTCGTCCACGGACAAGTCCAGAGGTCGCAGATAGATAACTTCCAACGTCCCCTCTTTCATCGGCGTTTTCAAATCCAGACCGAAGATGGAAGCGCGCCCAGCGTATTCGTCCGGCCGCTCTTCAAAGACTGCCGCGATTCCGGGTTCTCCAGCCCGAAGTCCAGCAGCAATGAACTGAGTCGCAAGAAGCGATTTGCCAGTGCCGGAGGAGCCGGCGATCAAGAGGCTATCCCCTTCTGGGATACCTCCGCCCATCATCTCGTCGAGCTCTGAAATTCCTGTTGAGAGGCGTTTCGCGGCCGGAACCTTTCGCTTCTTTCCGGCAAGGCCCAGCGTTCGAGAGAACGCCTGCAACCCATTGTTTGTGATCCGGAACGTGTGCAGACCCGGCACCGACATCTGTCCCCGCACCTTCATGAGCTGCAGTTTGCGCACGACCGAGTTTCGCTCCACAATCTGGTAGAGCCAAAGCAGGCCATCGGCAACTGTGAAGACGGGATTGTCTTGCAGGTCACTCTCGGCATATTCCCCAATCAGGAAGCTCGTCACTTCGAAGCTCGTGAGTGTCAATGCCAATTGCTGCGTGAAAGCCTGCACCTCCAACTCATGGTTGCTTTGTTGTTTACTCCTTAGCACGCTACGGAACGAGTCCACTACCACAATGCTTGGGCTGCATTCATCCAGTTGCTTCGTGACCTCTTCGAGCACACCTTCCAAGCCTCGCTCGATCAGCACTTGACTGAGATTGATGAAGCGTATGGCGCCGTTTACCTTAGCGCCGTCGAAAAAGGTGTACTGCTGCTGATAGCGAAGCATCTTCAGCGCGGGCTCGCCCAGTACGGTGAAATAAAGCGCCGGGCGCTCGTTCGTGGCATTGGCAAACATGAACTGGTGCGCTAGTGTGGTCTTCCCACATCCAGGCGCACCGGCAATGATGTTGAAGGAGAACTCCGGGACACCGCCGCCCAGAATTTCATCCAGGCCCGGTACTCCCGAGGGCATCTGCTTGATGATGACTTTACTATCGTTGGTCATTGATGATTATCCTGTTGATTTGAATTGGAGTCGGCGAGGTCCGGCCACACATCCTGCAAGAGGCGCACTGTCAAAGGTTCGCCAATGAATGCCGCAAGAAGCGAGATCAAACGGATGACGAGGAGTTCACTATCCTCTCCCGCATCACCGTTGAGGCTCTCCAATGAACCCTCTGCGTTCACCTCTACACTGCGCAAGACGGACGACTCCCGCCTCGCGAGAGTCAAAGCGCGCATTAGAAGGGAGCGGTAGCCAAGCGTGCCCGTCAACGTGCTCAGTACAGGGCGCAGCCTTTCACAGACCCGAAAGCCTGCGGGTAATGTCGAAGAGTCTGACGGAGCGGACTCGTGAGCAAGAAGCCGTAAAGCGAGATCCTGGCTAGTCGAATTGGAGCTCAAGTCGTTCATCTTCTCTTTTCTGAAGCACTTGTCCGGCGAGCTTAACGGTATCATTCGCTACGGAAAGTTGCCGCGAGAGGGTACGGAAGGTAGTCTTTAGCAGAACCCTGTTCAGTTCAGAAATTGGAACCAAACTTGCACACAACCTCTTTTCGTTACAGGATTCTGATTGTCGATGATGATCCTGCCTTGTGTCGTATGGGGAAGACCCTCCTGGAAACTCAGGGGTACGAAGTTCTCTGTGCTGGAGATGGCTTTGAAGGCCTCGCCGCACTCAAACAGTCGCTTCCCGACATCATCATTTCCGACCTACGGATGCCCAACATGAGCGGATTCGAGTTCCTGTCGGTTGTCCGTCGCCGATTCCCGCTCATTCCGGTCATTGTCATTTCAGGAGAGTTCTCCGGCCTATCTGTACCGGAAACCGTCTTGGCCGACGCATTCTTCCCCAAAGGAGGATATAAACCCGCAGAGCTATTTGAGAGGATATGCGATCTCGTGCATGAGCTGCCTACGCGCCCGAAGGCTGGCAAGCCAAACCAGGCGGCGGTCTGGGTTACCAACGACAAAGGAACGGTGGCAGTCACCTGTTCCCAGTGTCTGCGCACTTTTCCCGTCTCTGCCGTTAGCAAAGGCGATAACGAAGCTGAGTGCGATTTCTGCTCCTGTGTTGTCCGATTTGAGATCATCGGGAACCACGCCCTTATCGGAACTCAGAGCCTTTAGAGTCAATTCAGAGCTAACCGAGTTCAACAACAGACCCATCGCCCGCGCCGCCTAAGGTGTTCATTCTTAAATGAATTTTTCAGGCTGGCTGGGGATGGTCGCTT
>JBBRRB010000130.1:0-7551 GCA_038225555.1 Bryobacterales bacterium | reverse complement strand
TTTCCGCTGGCCGAAATCGTGGCTACCGGGTTGGCGGTTCCGGCATGAGCGATTCGAGCGCCGGGGCAGGGAATCACAGTGCCGGCGCGCTGGTGCGGGCCGAGAGAATCCCGCTCACCTGGGAACGGGTGCGGTCCATGGTGCTCGATGGGCTTCCTTCACCCCATTCGAAGCGCGTTTACGGGGCGGCGCTCGAAACGTTTGCCGCCTGGGCGCGGGAGCACGCGCCCGAGGGTTTTAACAAAGCCGCGGTGCAACGCTACCGCGCCGCTCTCGAGGAGCGAGGCCTGGGCCCCTCCACGATCAACGTGCATCTGACCGCGATCCGCAAACTGGCGGCAGAGGCCGCGGATAACGGCCTGCTCGATCCGCACCTGGCGGCCGGAATCGGCCGGGTGAAAGGAGTCGCGCAAAAAGGACGGCGCCTGGGACGGTGGCTCACCCGGGAAGAGGCCAGCCTGCTGCTGCGGGATCGCGGGAAGGAGTCGCTCAAAGCGAAGCGCGACCGGGCCATTCTATGCGTGCTGATTGGATCGGGGCTGCGCCGGGAGGAGCTCGCCGGACTCGATCTCGGGCATATCCAGCAGCGGGACGGACGCTGGGCCATCGTGGATCTGGTAGGCAAGCGTCGGCGCATCCGCACCGTGCCCATTCCCGCCTGGGCCAAAGCGGCGCTCGACCGCTGGACGGAAGCCGCGGGCCTCGCGGAAGGACGGCTGTTTCGCGCGATCGACAAGGCAGACCGCGTGGCCGGCCACGGGCTTTCCGCCCAAGCCGTGTACCTGGTTGTCACCCAGTGCGCGCGCGAGCTCGGGTTGGTCCTGGCGCCCCATGACGCCCGCCGCACATTCGCCAAGCTCGCGCACAAGGGGCACGTGCCGCTCGAACAGATCCAGCTCTCGCTCGGGCACGATTCCATCCTGACTACCGAGAAATATCTTGGCGTGCGCCAAGACCTTACGGATGCGCCGTGCGATCACTTGGGACTCGATCTAAGCTGAAGAGGTTGACTTGGGAAGGGTAGAAATGCCGCAGCCTAAAAAGCAAATCCCCGGAGACATGCTTGCGCAGGGGTGCTCCGGGGCGTACAGCTATACTATAACGCTTCCCCGATGAGTCAGCAAGAGGGCTTTGTTTACAGCCCGGAGCACATCCTCCACATCCGGCGCACGCTGTCCGAAGAGCGCTTCGGGCCGTATTTGCGCCGGGCGGGCGGCGATCCCGCGCACGCCGTACAGTTTTATGAATGGAACACCGCGCTCTCGGAGTCGCTCTACGGATTGCTGCAGGGTCTCGAAGTCGCGCTGCGGAACTCCATGCATGGCGTGCTCACCGCCGCCTTCCAAACCGAGTTCTGGTTCGATACGGTCGGGCTACTCCATCCGCAACAGGAAGCGGTCGCCAAGGCGAGAAGGCGTCTGGCGGCGGAAAAAAGGGCCATCACGGCTGGCAAGCTCGTCGCCGAGCTGTCGTTTGGGTTCTGGACCGGACTCACCGGCCACGCGTATGCCCAGCGGCTCTGGATTCCGCACCTGCACCGCGCTTTCCCGAACGCCCGGCTCGGTCACAAACGGGCGCATGAACGCCTCGATGCGATCCGGCTCCTGCGCAATCGCATCGCCCACCACGAGCCGGTTCTCGATCGCGATCTCGCAAACGACGTGCGGGACATCGGGGATACGATCGCCTGGATCTGCCCGGTCACCGCCCAATGGGTCCTCCAGACCAACGGCTTTTGGGGAAAATTTGAGCGGTACCGAATATACATGGAGGAAAGCGAAACTCGTACATCATAATGCCTCTTTTTCTTGCTCCAGGTCCGGAAAAAGGCGTTGCTCATGCCAGCAAAACCACCCAATGACATCCTCCGGAGTCCGCACGTGACGGTCCGAGAGCAATTGGTCGGCATGGCACTCCGTACCTAAGTTGCGTAGCCATTCCTTCCATGCGTCCACTTTCCAAAATGGCACTTCAGCCGGCTCGCGTCCTCGGAGATGGCCGTCAATCAGATAAACCACCCCTTCTCCCCGATATTCAGGCTCCAGCGCCCGAACGTCCTCGGTCGTTCGGGGATTTTTTTGTTTTACGATGTCTTCCAATAATCGGCTGTGGAGATCGCATATTTCATCGGTAGTACGAGATTGGGCCGATTCTGGCAGGTGCTGCGCTAATCGGTCTGCGGCCCGCAACAGCCGGTACAAATTAAGCAACGTCTGTGATTCGTCTGATGGTGTGTCCAATGTTTCCTAATCGATTCTGACGCAACCTGCGTCAACCGCAATAGTTTTCTCTGCCCGAATGCCGGTGTTCAAGCACATTGAGTACGAGTACCCCTGGTACGTTGGATGAACACTGGAAGCAAGCTCTTAGCGCCAAGCGTGACGAGCTGCCCATGCCGCGGGGGTAGATGAAAGATAAGCCCAAGTTGGATTCCAATCGATGAGAGATAATAAATGCACCGGGTTTTATATCTGGCCCATCCTCCCTTTCCCCTAAGCCAGTGGGGTCCGACGTCAACCTGGGGCGTGTCCGGTCAAAAGCGTACTCTATGCAGACTTTGGAGTATCCTCGAAATCCTGCGGCCTCATGGACCCCTGTGCGCGCCCGCGAACAGGTGCAGACTATCCGCCGCCTGGTACCTGTAGGGGCGCTCTTCCGATTCAACAAAGGCTTACAAATTTTCGCACAGGGGTCGAGGCCCGAGGAAGTGTTTCTGCTGGAGAGTGGCATCGTCAAACTGGTATACACGCTGCCGGATGACACCACGGAACTGTTTAGCCTTCGATACCCCGGCCAACTCGGGGTCCCGGCAGCATCCGTGCAGAAATTTACTCTAAGGACCCGATTTTAGGCTCCTTTATAGTAAGGAGCCGGTCAAAAGCTGCATGAAACCTCGATGATTGCGTGAAATACCTGCGTACAATACCGTTTTCACGCAGGATCCGGGTTCCGGGTGCCGTATTGTACGCAGCAAACAGGGGTGCTAACTCGGGGGTTGATTCTGCGTGAAATACAGCCGAGCCGAACAGATCCTCGCAGTTCACGGGCTGGTCATGGGCAGCACATCGCGGGTTAGCCTTGTACAATACGCTAGAGTAAATTTCTGCACGGATGCTGCCGGGACCCCGATCTGGAGGAAATAGCCGACCTTAGCGGCTGCCGCAGCCCGCCGCTCCAGCAAGGGCAATTGCCTCTTGCGGGCGGCCAGGGCTGAGTACAAACTTTAAAGGCTCGACATAAACAGCGATTCTACTGCTCACTACGTTTCTTCTGAGCAGAAGTGTAGGTGACGGTTCAGAAGCTGTCTATCTACTAAAGGAGCGTTATCTTGCCCATAAATTGGCTATGGAATGACCTGACATCTGTAGCGAGTATGCATAGAAACAATGGCCGTAAAGACGATTTTATGTACACGCGTCACGCGACCGTGTTCCATGGGGTGCTAGTCACATCCAACCGAAAACCTCCGCTAAGCTCCGTAAGATAGCCCACCCAGTTTCCGCTCGTTGGTCGATTCTGCTGTCTTTCCTTCCTGAACCGCCCTACAATCCAAACTGCGCAGAATAAGGATACTGCGCAGTTTTCGAATCCCTGAGGAGGCTTTATGCCGGTCCGAACCCCGAAGAAACTAGCGAAAGTGCGCGGTAGCCGAACGAAAGCGCAATTGGTACCGCCTCTGACCGACGTCATTCTGGGAACAACACAACTCTGGCGCAAGCACCATCTCGGATACGACCAGACCAAGTATGTGGTCGAACAAGTTCGACGGCGTTTGAAACTGGAACCGTCTGGAACGCGCCGGCGCACGGTGGACCGTCTCGATAAGCCCGAAGTCGAACGGCTTATCCGGAACACTTATCAATCGCACAACAAGTACGGCCTGATGATCAAAACGCTTTTTCTCAGTGGGGCACGCGTTGACGAGTTCGTTCACATCAAAGTGGAGGCTCTACACCTCGACGCCGATCCGCCTCAAATTTATCTAGACCACTGCAAGAAGGAATCCAACCGCTATGTGCCAGTGCTGCCAGCACTCGCGCAGGAACTGCGGACACATTTGAATGGCCGCCACCACGGATATCTATTCGAGACCAACCGGCACGATCGTTACTCGCCCCGCACGGTGCAATACATCGTGAAAACCGCCGCTCAAGAGGCAGGGATCGATAAGCGCGTTTATCCTCACCTGCTTCGGCATTCGATCGCGACCATCCTGCTGGATTCCGGTGAAGTGCCGATCGATCAAATACAAAAGTTTCTCGGGCACCTGCAACTCTCAACGACGCAGATCTATGCCGAGACCAGCGTCCGGGCATTGGGGGAGAACTATACGCGCGCCATGGGCGGCACGAAAGCTTGAATCTGGAGGGTATGGACGTTTCCTCAGCCAGATTGGAGGAATTCGAGCGCCTGCCCAATGAGGTTGACGGCGACACGGTCCGCAAGTACTTCACGCTGACCAAGGCGGATTTAGCACAGGTAGACCAGTGCCGCGGCCCAGCCAATAGATTGGGCTTCGCGGTCCAGCTTTGTACTCTTCGGTGGCATGGCTATTTCCTCTCCGATACGCGAGATCTCCCTTCACCGATCATCGAAACGCTTGGCTCACAACTGGGTTTGTTGCCGATTCCGATTGACGATTACCCGCAGAACGAAAAGACTCGTTTCGACCATCTGGAACGTATCCGTCAGCATCTCGGGTTTGTGCGGTGCG
Source organism: Bryobacterales bacterium (assembly GCA_038225555.1). Lineage (GTDB taxonomy): Bacteria > Acidobacteriota > Terriglobia > Bryobacterales > Bryobacteraceae > JANXQZ01. The sequence goes on along the minus strand of JBBRRB010000130.1, from coordinate 2,837 downwards.
ACGCCCCTCAGCGAGAGCGCTTGCTCAACCATCTCACCGTAATCGCTCAGGGGCTGACGCGCTCAATGGCATTGCGCCAAGCTGCCCACCGTTGGCTGAAACAGGAACAAATCGTCCGGCCCGGACGCACTACGCTGCGGGACTTGCTCGTCGAGGCTCGTGAAGCAGCCCTGCAAAACGCGTACGCGATTTTGGCGAAAGATCTGTCGCCAGAGCAATCGAGGGAAATCGATTCGCTGCTGCTGCTGGTTGTGGCGGCGCCGGTTGCAGAATCGTCGGCGGACGAATCGCCGTCGAGGTCGCAGTTAGAGCAATTCAAGACGGTGGCACGGAAAGAATCTCCGGAAGCGCTCCTCATTCTGCTCGAACAACTCTGCGATATCCGCTCGCTTGGGCTGACCGTCTGGCCAGCACTTGCTGACATCCATCCAGCTACGCGCCGTATGCTTTCCGGGTGGGGCTACCGGTACAGTGTTTGGCACTTGCGACGCTTCACGATGGCTAAACGAAACGCAATCGTGATCTGCTTTCTGCAAGCTGCGCGAGCCGAGACGACCGACGGCATCGTAGAAATGCAAGACAAGCTCATTACCTCGATTCACAACAAGGCTGACAAGCGTTACGAGGCGCTGCTGCGAACGGCGGAAGAAGCTCGGACCCGCGCCGTAGAAGTTCTGGAAGGGATAGGCACACTCGTTTTGGACGATTCCATTCCCGATGGAAAGCTACGAAAACACATCTTTGCTCTGCTGCCGAGCGACGATATCACCAAGCTGGTCGAAGGTTGCCGGAATCTACGCTCCGGGGCTGGAGGCAGCGGCTCGTCGTTGGGCCTTGTCAATCATTGGTACGGCTACACGCGCAAATATTCACCAGCGCTGCTGGAGAAAACGCCATTCCAATTCGTCGCAGACTCTCCGCTGGGCCGTGCTGTAGAGTTCTTGAAAACTCTGAATGCTGGTGGGAAGGAGAAGCCATTTTCCGAAGCACCGTTCGACTTTCTCCCGCGCCGCTGGGTCAAACATGTCGTTCTTCAGGATGCGAAAGGCGAAGCCGTTCTCTCCCGGCCGCATTATGAACCGGCACTGCTTACTACATTGAATGAACGGTTAAAATCCGGCGATGTCACCGTCTCCCATTCCCGCCGGTGGACCGACTTTGAAGAATACCTGATTCCCCGGTCGCTATGGGAGGCGAAACGGATCCAACACTATTCAAACCTCGAATTGCCGCTTGAGGCAGACGAATATATCGTTCGATTAAACGATCGCCTGAAGACGGTCACTGAAGAGGTTGATAAGCGCGCTCCGCAGAACACGTCCCTGACAATCGACGCCGAGAAAGGCGAGTTCCACCTCGCGGCCTTGAAGGCTGTGAATAAGCCCGACGCCATAAAGATTCTCAAGAATCTGATCGAAGCCCGCCTTCAAAAAGCCGATCTGGCCGACATTCTGATCGATATCGACAATCGGACAAACTTCCTCCACCATCTTCTTCCGCCCGGTGGCAATTCGGGAGTATCTTCACTGGCGCGGCGCCGGGATGCGCTGGCCGCCGTGCTCGCGATTGGCTGTAACATCGGGTGTCAGCGAATGGCCCACACTTCGGGACTGAGCTTTCATGAAATCAGCCTGGTTGCCGACTGGTATCTGACGGAAGACACGCTCAAAGCCGCTAGCATCGACATCATCAATTTCGCTTCACGCATTCCCATCAGTCGAGTATACGGCCAGGGTGCGGCCTGTTCTGCGGACGGGATGCGCTTCTACGTGCCGCTCAACATCCTCTCCGCTGACTACAGCTACGTGCTTCAGGGCCGGGGCGTAACTCTATACGCTCACACCTCTGATAACTTCCTGCGTATGCACCAGCAGCCGATTCCGTGCCGCTTGCGAGAAGCAGCGTTCAGTTTGGATGGGTTGATGGAACATGAGACGGAGCTCGATCCCAAAATCTGCTACACCGACACCCACGGATACACCGAGGTCGTGATGGCGACGGCGGCATTGCTCGGCTATGAGCTGGCTCCGCGAATCAAAGAAATCAAAGATCAGACCCTTTATAAGATAGACCGCCAGCAACGTTATTCAAATCTCGACCCCATCTTGGCGGGAACCATTAAACCGCACTTGATCCGAAACGCTTGGGACGAAACGGTTCGAGTAATCGCCTCGATAGAGGAGCGGATCGTGTCGCCGTCGCTGGTGCTTCAGCGGCTTGGCTCATATGCGCGTCAGAACAGTATCTATAAGGTTCTTTCCGAGATCGGGCGCGTTCACAAAACGATCCACATCTTAAAGACCTTGGACAGCGAAGATTACCGGCGAAGGATGGGGCGGGAACTGAACAAGGGCGAAGCGTCGCACGACCTCTCGCGATTCCTGTGTTTTGGAAAAGAAGGTGTGTTGCGAGGCCGCGAGTTCGGCGACCAAGTACATACATTCAGCTGCCTATCGGTGTTGCACAACGCCGTCGTTGCCTGGAACATGCTTCAAATAGGCGAGATCGTCGCGCAGTTGTGCGCCGAGGGGTATCAGATTGATGACGAGACTTTGAGTCACGTCACTCCGCTGGGCCGCAGGCACATCAATCCGTTTGGCCGCTACCACTTCGACCTGAATCGGATGCGCCAAGACGCAGACCGTGTTTCAAGTCACACTCCTTAACGGAGGTTTTCGGTTGGATGTGACTAACACCCCTTGGCGGCCAGTAGACTTAAAAGGGTGGCTGCGAGGACGGTGAGGTTCCGCGTAGGGGGACCGTAGTCGTGCGTCTTGACGCCGAGAAAGGCAAAAAAGACCACCGTCAGGAATAACAAAGCAATCGTTGCGGCTACC
>JBBRRB010000129.1:0-7588 GCA_038225555.1 Bryobacterales bacterium | reverse complement strand
GCCGAGCGGCTGGCTAAAGAGTACAATTTCCGCTTCAATAACATCCGTCTCCGCGATTTCGATGGTTCGCATCTAACCCTGCCCGGAATGGTGCGCACCTCGCTCCGCGACGGAGATCTCGCATCTCATCAAAAGAATGCCGTCTGGCGCATCCTCCAGGGCGGCAGCCCGCTGCTGGCGCATGTCGTGGGGGCTGGCAAGACCTGGACCATGACCGCTGCCGCGATGGAACTGCGCCGCCTGGATCTCGCGAAAAAACCCATGTTCGTCGTACCGAATCACCTGGTAGACCAATGGGGCGCAGAGTTTCTGAAACTCTACCCTCAAGCTCGGCTCTTCGTCGCCGGGAAGGACCAATTTGAGACCGGCAAGCGCCAGCAGGCGATGGCTCGAATCGCCACGGGAAACTATGACGCTGTGATCGTCTCCCACCGGTCATTCGAGTTCCTGCCGGTATCCGACAAATACTTCAACCGCTTCGTCGAGAAGCAACTAGCCGAACTCGATGCCGAAATCGGGGTGGCCAAAGACTCCAAAGACGACAATCGCCGCATCGTAAAGGAACTGGAGAAAGCCAAGAAGCGACTGACGGTCAGGCTCAAGAAACGAGCCGACCGCGAGTCGAAAGACAAAACAATGACATTCGAAGAGCTTGGTATCGATCAGCTCTTCGTGGACGAGGCCGACTTGTACAAGAATTTGGCCTACGTCACCAAAATGAACCGGATCGCTGGCCTACCTAATTCGGATAGCAACCGTGCATTCGACATGTTCCTGAAGATTCGCTACCTCCAGGAGCGTAGTGACGGCCGCGGTGTCGTCTTCGCCACCGGCACACCGATCTTGAACACGTTGGCGGAGATGTATACGATGCTTCGATATCTCGGACCGGAAATGCTCTCGGAACGGAAGGTTGACCACTTCGATTCATGGGCCGCAAACTTCGCCGAGGCCGTGACATCCCTCGAACTTTCCCCGGATGGATCGGGCTATCGGATGCACACACGGTTCGCCAAATTCATCAACTTGCCTGAATTACTTTCCGTATTCCGCACTGTGGCGGACGTGCAAACGGCAGACATGCTGAACCTCCCTCGGCCCGAACTCGCAAACGGCAGACCTGGAATCTCATCGGCCCCGGCGAGCCCCGACCTGAAAGCGTTCATCCGAACTCTGACGGAGCGGGCCGAACGGCTACGAAGAGAGCGCGTTGATCCGGCGGTGGACAACATGCTGAAGATCACGGGCGAAGGGAGAAAAGCGGCGCTCGACATGCGGCTTGTCGATTCCGATGCCGAACCGGTACTGGAGACGAAGATTGATCTCGCTGTTTCCCGCATCCTGAAGATTTGGAAGGCGACTCAGGACGAGCGCTCGACTCAGCTCGTGTTTAGCGACCTTTCCACACCCGATCCAGAACGATTCAACGTTTACGACGATGTCCGTGCGAAGCTCGTCGGAGCGGGCGTCCCCTCTCGCGAGATCGCCTTTATCCATGACGCCGAGACGGACACCGCCAAAAAGCTGCTCTTCGATGCTGTGAATGCCGGGCGGGTGCGGGTTCTGCTCGGATCGACCGAGAAGATGGGCGCTGGTACGAATGTTCAGCGGCGGCTCGTGGCACTCCATCACCTGGATGCGCCTTGGCGACCACGCGATATCGAGCAACGGGAAGGCCGGATCTTGCGCCAAGGGAATGCCAACAAAGAGGTTCAGATCTTTCACTATGTCACCGAAGGGTCTTTCGACGCCTACATGTGGCAGACCCTTGAAACAAAGGCCCGCTTCATCCAGCAGGTGATGCGGGGAGAAACCTCGGTGCGCGCAGCGGAGGATCTGGATAGTGGCGCTCTCACGTATGCGGAGATCAAAGCTATCGCCTCCGGTAATCCTGCCGTCGTGGAAACAATCAAGATCGATACGGAAGTCCGCAAGCTCGACCAGTTGCGCGCCGTTCACGCCAATCAGCAGCGTCATATCCGCTGGGAGATCCGCGACTTGCCACGGCAGATAGCGGACGCACAACAGAACCTGGCCCATATCGAGGCTGACATCGCAACCAGAAATGCAAACGATTCCGACGAATTCAGCATGACGGTAGGCAATCGAGTTTTCTCAGGCAAGGGCGCGCGGGAAGAAGCGGCCACCGCGCTGACGGTCGCGGTCCTCTCATGGCGCGATGATCAGACGATGCAGCCGCGCGGTAACTTCCGAGGCTTCGAGGTTTTGAGCAAGGGAAAAGGTAGCGGATTCGGACTCATCCAAGAAGACGAGCGTATTCCGGAAGTGTTTGTACGAGGCCGAGCGACGTATTCGGCAAATCTGAACGCCACGAATCCAGTTGGCAGCGTACAGAGCATCGAACACACGCTGAGGAATCTGGATAAACTCGCCGCCGAGCAGCAGAACCGCGTGGCGCGCATCGAGAAAGAACTTGCAGACTACCAGTCGCAGGCAGACCGCCCGTTCGAGCACGAGGAGTGGCTGAAGCAGTTGCTCGTCCGCCAGACTGAGCTCAATTCTCTCCTGGACCTCGACAAAGGCGATCAACAAGGGGCTGACTCGGGCCCTGACCTCAAGGACGAACCGGAGATCGATCGGACCGCTCTGGCAGCATCCCGAGGCCGTGATGAGGTAGCGAAAATGGCCGAAGCATACATGCGCACGTCGGGAACCGCTATTCGAGAAATGCCCATCGCCGAGCGCACGCCGCCGCAATCGGGTTCGGCCACCGGCAGAGCTGTTGCCAAGGATGAGGCCCACATCGCAGTTGCGACCGCGGCTAACAGTTTTTTCGTAGTAGCTTCAACTTCTTTTGGCCGCGATATACAGATCGGCGAGCGACTATCTCTGCGCTTTCATCAGGGACGTGCGTCGATCGACAACGGTCGAGACCGAACACGATGATATTTGGACACCGTTCCGGGAACGAAAATCGGGACAAAGCGCGGGCGGGGATTTGGTGCACGCCGGGCACCTAATTTTTACGACTAGCGCACTTGACAGCAAAGTGTTGGTGTCTTACTAACTGCTTGGTCGTACAAGTCTGTGGACAGACAAAGCTCTCTCATCGCGGAAAAGCGGCGGAATTTCCAGCGGTGGTTCGCAAAGTATCAAAGTATTGTGGCGTGTCGATCATCAAATCTCCGCCAGGGAGATGCCCGGAAGTAGGGCTCGATTGGATCTTGTAACGCGGCTCGAGGCGGGTGCGCAGACGGAGGCCAACGAGCAACAGGGCACGGGCTTCGATGCGCCCGAGCGCAAGCGCACAGCGCTCCGCATGGTCGGCGAACTTGCGCTCCTCTAGGGCTCCCTCGTAGGCAGTAAGCAGCAGCGCGAGGTCGGGGCCGGACCGTCCTGCGGCGCACAACTGGTCCGTGGTGATGCGGTTGAGGCGAAGGTCCTCGATGGTGCGGGCTAGCGCTCGGGCGAAGCCGGGGAATTCGACTGGTGCGAGGTAAGTGAGCTTGGCGCGCGACCGTGCGGTGATCTCGGCGGCTATGGTTCGCGCGCGATGCGGCGTACCGGGGAGAGTCCACGCTCCACCATTAGTGCCGTGCTGATGGTGAGCACGAGGTCCGCATAGTGTGCCGGTACACGCCGGTAAGGGCGCCCCCAGGCAGTGAGCAGCAAGACCTCACCAGGTCGTCAGGGGCCTCACGCGTGCTGGCCAGTACGAGCAACGGCGAGCGGCACCGGAGAAACTCCGTAGCGCGCTTCAGCAGAGCGTCGTTGGAATGCGCTGCGAACTGCAGATAGTCAGGCCTTTTAGAGTTCTCGACGAGCGATCGAGGCTCTCCTCGCATTATCGCGTGCGTTGTGTGACCGAATCCAGCTGGTACCCGATCCTGCCTTTGCTGAACTTCGGCTCTAGCTTGAGACCAATCAGTACGCATGTACCATTTTTTGGAACCCGAGCATCGGCTGTACTCGCGATTTGATGAGGCGATGATTCTGCTCTACGGTGCTGCTCAATTGTTTGTAGTTTCGGATTTTTCAGCAATTGCATCTACGGAACAAGCACGCTTGCGACTTGTCTTACCGGCCCTGATCTCGGCTTCTGTCCCGCTTTCTTTCCTCTGCACGATGTTGGCCGTCGAGAGTCGTTGCTGCGTCGCAAAGTGCCTTCTGATAGCGACCGAGCCAGCCATTCCAGCCATCTTCTTGGGGGACGATCCCTCGTTTGATAAGCCGTTGCGTGGTTTCTCGCAGGTAGCGCTTGTTTCGCAAGACCGACTCCGAATCCCCCAGTTCGTCGATCTCCACAACCGGATGACCCTCGGAGAATGACTTGCGAAGGCGCACAAACGAATTGCTACCCATACCGCCTCGATTGCGGGCCTCTTCCATTTCGGACGTGTAGTAGACGTAGTGAACCCGCCCATCCGTCCCTTCGAGCATTAGGTAGCTGCGGCCGGCCTGGCGCCCGGTGTCTTCCTCCCCATGCACCAAGATCCTGCCTTCCAGGGCCGTGAGGCTGCGAACGTCGAGCACCACCAGCGGTAGACGTTCATCGGACATCAGCTCTCCATGTGCCGCCAGCATCTTCTGACGGTCGGCACTGCGTTGCATCGCTCGGAGGACATCCTCGAAGTCACTCCGCACGCGCCAAAGATTCGGTTCGGCGCGCTCGGCCAAACCCATCCCTTCCAGAGCCATCAATCGTTCTGTGGTGTGCTGCTGAATGAGCCACGCAGTGGAATTGACTCGGTCCCGATTCGGGTCCCGCACGACTGTGAAGAATGGCGAGGCCACATCTCCCGGCCATGCTGCATCACGCTTAATGGCGCGGTCGAGGGAGGTGTAGCGATGCTCGTGCACCTCCCGACGCTGCGCTGTGGCGGCGTCGAACTCCGTGCGATACCCAAGTTGCCGTGTACAGAGATCTTCGGCAGCATGCCGGATACCCTGCTTGATGTAGTCCCGGCTGAGGTGAAGTGAGCCGCCTTCCGCGCCGATTCCCCGGAGCGCCACGTGGACGTGTGGGTGTTCCGTGTTGTAGTGTGCAACCGCCACCCACTGGAGCGGCGTTCCGAGATCCCTCTCCATCCGCGACAGAAGATCGCGAGTTAGCCTTGTCAGGTCGGTCCTGTCGCCGAATTCGGGAGATACGATCAGCTTCCAAAGGCGTTCATCGCTCGCCTTCTGCCAACGTTCGAGCCGCTCGGCGATGTCAATCGAATCGCCGTTTCCGTCGAATCCGGCCTCCACGCCGTCATGCGTGGCGCTTTCCCGCGCGATATAGCGCCCATGTGCTCGCCATTGCCCGGAAGTTGCATTTTTCGCGTAGATAACGCGGACAGCGCACCGTTGGTTGTACGGCCTTATGCGATTCGAACCGGAGCCTTGGGCTCTTGATCGCCCCTGGCGTCTGCTGGTCGCGCGGGCGTGATGCATTATCATCTTGTAGGCCGAAGCAAATGTTGCGCGCTCGCTCTGGGCGGCTGGTTTCCGTGGGCGAAGCCGAAAGTCCCGCTCTTCATCCTTCGCCATGGTTCACCAGTTCCTGCATCACCAAATGCGAGTCGCCGACCATCGCCTGGCCCGCGCTCTTGAGCAGCCGGGCGTGCCGACCGCGTGCCTTCGCAACGGCGGCTTCCATTGCCTCCCCGGCGGGCTCCGGAACACACGTCAGCAAAATCTTGGCGAGGCTGTCCACAAAGGCAAAGAGCGCTTGTTGGGCTCGCCCCAGGCGAGAGATCTCCCGCCTTATCTGTTCCATGCTGACGGCAAGTCGTTCCTCGGCCCCGATCATCGTGTCTTCACGTCCGCTCAATTCGTGGTCAATCGCCGCTCTGAGGAAGGCACTCGGGTTGGCGTAGCCTTTTAGCTTCGCCGTCGATTGGAGTCGTCCATCTGTGTCAGCAGTCAACCGAATCGTTCGTCTTGGCATGATCACCTCGCTACTTCAAAAGGGAATGGCAGAGGCACTTCGGGACGCGATTTCGCTGGAACAACAGGCTGTCGGACGAAGTGGCAGACAATTGCTCGGATCGTCGGACGCCCAAAGTGGCTTGACATGAGCCAACTACAAAACGAAATCAACCACCACGTCAGACGATCCTTTATGTTCCACTACAGGGTTTTTGGCTGTCTGGGACTGGTCTTCATTGGGGTCGGTGTTGCAATCTGTTGCACTCTGTTCACAAACGGTTGCACTCTCATGGGGGCGGCCAAAAGGATTGCAGACTGTTCACAATCCGTTCGCAAACCGTTGCACACTGCTAAAAGGGCGCGATTCGGTGTCCCGACCGGTTCCCGCCATTCCCTTCATAGGTGAGGGAGCAATTCAGGCAACGCCGATGGACACAACTCCGCAGCCGCGCCGAAAGAAATCAAGATCGGACCTCGTCCACTTGCGCTCCCTCCCTTCGACCCAGCCCGCGACCAAGATCGGGCAAGTGGCCTGGGCTTGGGGCGAGATTGAGTCTGCCCTGACAGCCGGCATGAAACTCAAGGAGGTCTGGGAAGCGGCCAGCCGCGATGGACTGGTGATGTCATATGCGCAGTTTCGCGTCTACATATCCCGGCTCCGGCGTCGTCGTCAACGATCAGCCGAGAATCAACCGCAACCGCCGCCCGCAATCGCAAATGACGCTACCAGCATGCCAGCATCATCACCGGCCGATCCGTTCAAAAACTTGCGGGAACTGCGGGAGAAAAAGAAGCAGTCCGGATTCGAATACGACCCGTTTTCGATTAACAAAAACCTGATCGATTGAGAGGTGCATCATGACAAAGCAGGAGATAAGCACGAACGGAACTCAAGCATCCGTGCACGTAGTGTTGCAGGGGAAGGGCGGCGTCGGAAAGAGCTTCGTCTCGGCAATCCTGGCGCAATACTTTCGAACGAAATCAGCGCCGGTACACTGCTTGGATACCGATCCGGTCAATGCGACGTTCGCACAATACCGGATGCTGGAGGCTGAGCACCTGAAGGTTCTCCGGCGCGGAACGGTCCACGAGAAGCAGTTCGATGCGCTCGTAGATAAAGTCTGCCGCGGTGACGGCGTGTTCATCGTAGACACGGGAGCCACAACCTTCGTGCCGCTCTGGAATTACATTCTGGAAAATGAGATCCTCACCTTCTTCCAGACCCACGGTCGCAAAGTGTTCGTCCATTCGGTCGTGACCGGCGGCCAGGCGATGAGCGATACGCTAAACGGTTTGGAACGGCTGGCGCAAACCACGTCTGAGAAGAACGTCATCGTCTGGCTGAATGAATACTTCGGCGAGGTTACGAAAGATGGAAAAGCCTTCGAGGAGTTCAAGGTCGCCGAGGAATACGCGCCCAAACTCGTCGGTACGGTGCTAATCCGCGAAAGAAATCCGCACACTTACGGCGATGATGTGCGCCAAATGCTGGAACGCCGGTTCACCTTCGACGAGGCGATCCAAAACGCGGACTTCTCTTTGGTGTCCAGGCAGCGCCTGGCAATTTTCCGCCGCGAGATCTTTGAGCAACTGGATCAGTTGGCGATCGCGTGACCCAATGCCCAATGCAAGCGATTCGATCGACATACATCGTCTCATCGCGGAAGTCGCGGCGCGCCACAATCTCTTTCTAAAACCAAGCGATCCGGCAATC
>JBBRRB010000128.1:0-7610 GCA_038225555.1 Bryobacterales bacterium | reverse complement strand
GCGACTTTCGGATCGATCCCGGCGTCATGGCCGAGACTGGCGTGCGTTCTCCGGAGCACCTGAAAATTCGCCCAGCCAAGCCCAAGCGTATCGAGCTTGGGTTTCATGTGGCGATACCAGGCGTTATCCCTCCAGATGGGCGTCAAAGGGTTCTCTGAAGCGAATACCCATGCTTCGGGCTTCCTGCCTGCCAGCTCCATCCACTCCGTAGCTGGTGGGCTGTCTTTGGAGGAATGGCGACGGTGCGGGTAGAGGAGTTGGTCTTCGGCGTGTCGATATCGCCCCGGTAGAGGCGCTGATCAATCCGAAGACTCTTGCAGTCGGTGGCGATGTGACGGCGCTGCAGGGCCAGAATCTCTCCGGGCCGCATGCCGCAGAATATGGCGAGATGCGCGATGACGCGCTCGCGCGTTTCCAGAATGCTGATGTACTGTTCGACTTCCTCCTTTGTCATGGTGGGCCGCTCGGCTATCGCGGCCTGCTTGGGCGTATACAGCGCTCCCGTGGGGTCGCGATCCACAAAGCCTTCGGCAAGCGTGAGCTTGAAGATAGACCGCAAGTCCTAGCGCAGATGCGCTGTGACACTGCGGGAGAGTGTTTTCGCTTTGCCTACCAGGAACGCTTGCAGTCTCTTGAGGCTCAGGTCGGATAGCTTCTTCTCGCCGAACTCCGTTCTTAGGTGTTGGGTGATGCGGTTCTCGGTGGTCACGGCGGTTGACCGTTTCCACTTCGACCGCAGGAAGGGGAGGGCGACGCCTTCGAGGAATACGCCGAAGGTGATGTCGGGATCAGGCGCAAGCGCGTTACGAGCGTTGGCTTCCGCTATCAGCTCGTCCCGTTTCTCTTCCGCCTGGCTCTTGCTCATCTTGGAATACACCCCCAGCGTTGCGTACTTCCGGCTGGAGCCGTCGCGATAGAGTAGAACCGACATCTTGCGCTTCCCGTGTTGCCTTACTTGCAAACTGCCTTTTTGATGACGCTGTCGATGCACGTTAGTCCTTTTCGTGCGCCTTGGGCGTTCATCCAAGTGTGATCGGATCATAGCATCGGGAAGGGCGTTACCGGAAGAAGCCGGTGAGTTTCTACGCTTCGATTTCGTGGGCTTCGAGATTCGTCATCCACGCTCTCAGTCCCTCGGCGCGGATCAGCAAGCGCCTGCCGATGCGCAGGACGGGCAGGGGCGGGAGATTCGATACTTTGCCGCTGATGATGTTGTGGACATGCGCCTTCGAGCAGCGCAGCTCGCGCGCGACCTCAGCGATGGTAAACACGGCGGGGGCGCTGGAGGGGAGGTGCGTAGTTCGGTGAGCATGTTACTTCCCGGTCTTTCTGAGCAGGATTTGCCCGCCTTGCGGTGCTTCCGGGCAGTTTCCCTCCTGCCACTCGGCAATCACCTGGTCCTCGCCAAACGGTGTGACCGTAAAGGATGTGAGCGCGCATCCGCTCACGGTCTTGCGATGACCCTGTCCACGCTGAACTGGATCGAGCCGTTTACGGCGGAGCCGGTGAGCGTCGCCGATAGCGGGCTGAGTCTGGACAATATCCCCTGTTGTGCCGTAGGCCCCATTTGTACGGGAAGGGTCGCCATCACGGGGACGCAGGAGAGCACCGGGAATCCTGAGAAACGGCCCGGATCGTCGTCTTCTTGCGCAGCTCGAATTTGAGACCGCACATTCCGATGGGCAGCGGCGCGGTGCCCTGCCAGATGCCCAGGAGGTTCTCGAATGACGGGGCAGGGGCAGCGGGCAAGGGCTTTTTGTCGTCCTGCGGCTTGACGATGGGGCGGGAGGTGCCGTCACTCTTGCCTGACGAAAGGAATGGATGATCGTCGGCGCGAAATAAACGATGGCTGCCAGTGCGAGGGCGGCAAGCCAGAAATTGCGTTGCTTGGTTGTCATGGGATTCGCCTTTGGCCCGGTAGGGCAGGAGCGAGGCGGCACGGTGTATCAATCCGAGGGAATGCCCGATCAAGCGGGCTATGTTTGAGGATTTTTTCCGGCTCCTCGCTCCTGAAGCGATTATGGTGCAGCTTAAGTCCCGGAAAAAGCTAATCAACGCTAAACGGCTTGGGATTTGACGGTGCTGCTCGATCCGGCTATGGTCACCTGCGTGTTAACAGATGAGGCAGCCGTGGCGGATACGTCGGACGAATCGGGGAATCTTACTCCGAAGGAGTTGCAGAAGTGGCTTGAGAAGGATTGGACGACCTGGCGAAAGCTGCGGAACTTCGCACCAAGGAAGCAACCGGGTTCGTAACCGCTTGTACCGCCGGAAAGCTGAGCCCGAAGGAGGCCGAAGAACGCCTCTGGCAATACAGTCAGCGCTGGCCCGAGGCGCTGCCGGGAACGCATAGCTTCAAGGGCGCGACCGATGCCGCGCTTCTGGCGGAGATCGACGAAACGCGACGTCCCGACTATCCCGAGCGCGCAGTTGAACGCTTCCGCCAGGGAGAACAGGGGCGGAGCGCCGGACAAGAGCCGATAAAACCTTCCTGTCCCTTTATGGCAATCGAAGCCGGGCGAGCAATGTCTTAAAACCCGCAAGCTCTCGCAACGGATCGAAGAACGGCCACAGATGCAGCCACGCCATCTTGGGATCGCCTTCGTCGCAGGCGCGGCTTAAGTCGGCGATAGCCTCCATTTCATTCGCGCCCAGATGCGCTAGCGCCAATTGAAAAGGGCGCGACATAGGACTCCCGCGACTGAAGTTCGAGGGACTCTATGCGTTGGTGCATTTCCGTCTTTCTCGCGTGACGTTCCTTGTACTCCGTGGTTTCATCCATGACGAGGCAGAAACAAAGTATCGCTGCTCCTGGAAACGCCTCCATGCGCAGCAATCGGTGCGCGTCTTTAATGTTGGGCTCAGCGAGCGAGGAAAGCATGCCACGAACGCGGCCGACGGAATATCTCACGCAGGCCAGGAGCAAGTAGCTCAACCATAGTTCTTCGTCGTCGCGGAGCGCCGCGAAAGCGCATTCCTCCGCCGCCATGAACTCCGACCTGCGGGTAAGGTACGAAAGAGTTCCCTTCGCAAGCTTGGCAAATGGATTGCCAGGATAGCGTTTAACGCGGGATCGAGTGACCCGTTCAGCTTCGGCCATACTGCTTGTTGCGGCAAGGAAGGCCGCGTAAAAGAAGTGCTCCGAAGTTTCGAGGGCTGCCTTGTCGAGTGCCGCATCGAATGCCGTTCTCGCCTCGTCCCATTGAAACCGGCTGCAATGGACAGCGCCCAATACGACATGCGCCCGCCATGCGCGCGGACGCTTCCGCGCGGGCGATCCAGTTCGACGGCGGTTCCGGCCTGTAGAGGGCTTCCCGGAATTGGGCTTCAGCTCTGGCTGCGTCGGCAACGGCATAGGTCGGCTCATGCTCCACGGCCTCGTTCAGGCATTGGAGCGCCAGCCGCGCGTCTTCGGCGGACTGCCAGCGGCTCATGTGCGTCATGGCGCGCCGATACGCCTGGTGCGCCTTTGAAAGTGGGTTGTAGGAACAGACGGGCCTGTATGCCTTTCCCGGTGGCAGCGCCACGATTACCGGATCTACGCTTCCGGCTTCCTTGTAGCATTTGTCGAGTGTCCTTCGCAGATGCGTCGCGGTCGTGCGCGCGTTGCTCGGCTCGGGATTGGGATGTGTGGGAGCGACCAGAAGGCGGAGGATATCGGCCTCGCTGATCTCCCGGTTTCAAGAGCCTCCGTGACGACGAATTCGAGCAATTTCAGTTGGCTTGGCGACGCGCGCAAGGCCGGGTCGCGCCGTATCCGCTCAAGCTGCTTCTTGATCTCGGGCGGAGTCGGAATGTCTTCATTGTCGGACGTCGTGCGGTTGGCCTCGCTCAAGCCCGCAAACTGGTATTTTCCCCCACTGCGGACGTCCGGCGTTTAGCGTTATTTAGCTTTCGGCGGCAGGCGCTTTCGCCTCACCATGAGTCCATGAAGACAAGACCGCTTTTCTCACTGGCCTTCATGGTCGCACCCAACCTCAACGCGCAGCAGAATCCGTCGCCAGAACAGCCGCCACCCGCCAAGCCCGAGAAGGGCTGCGAGGCAACGCCTGCGAAGCCTCCGTGCCGCCGATCCGCTTCAGGCTGCCCGCGAAGGTTCAGCAGGAAATGGAGAGGCGAAGGGCGGAGTTTGAGCGCAAGACCGGCATCATTTCCCCACCGCCTCCGCCGCCCTCTACGGCGGCTTCACGCTCGGTCCGTGCGCGACTGCTCAGAACGCCAAGTGCGAAACCTTCGTTACACGCGAAGAGGACGGCCTTTTGCAGCCATGGGAAGGCAAGGTCTTCATCAATCCTCCCTATGGCCGGAGCATCGGCCTGTGGGTCAGGAAAGCCTTCGAGGAATCCGCGCGGGGCGCGCTCGTTGTGTGCCTTCTGCCCGCGCGCACCGATACGCGCTGGTGGCAGGACTATGCACACGGCGCGGCTATATCCATTTTCTGCGGGGGAGATTGCGGTTCGGGGATGCGAAGCATGCCGCACCCTTCCCCAGTGCCATCGTCACCTTAGGACGCTACTTCAGCTAGAGGAACCTAATGAGCCTATTCGATGATTATTTCTTTAAACCACAGGCGATTCGCCCGGCACACCGCCGTTAAGCCGGATGCTCAGTGCCCACGATCCGTGGAGCCTGGATTTCCCGCTGTTCCAGTTTTCGCGAGACGACGCATTCACCCTGCGCAATGCCGTAGAGTCAGTTGCTATTTTTGGGGAGCTGGGAGCAGCGAAGACGACCGGCTCCGTCGCATGGATTCTCCTGAAGTATCTGGAAATCGGCATGGGCGGTCTTGTCTGCTGCGTGAAGCCCGGCGACCGGGAATTGATCGAAACCTACGCACGGCAGACGGGACGAGAAGATTCGCTCATTGTTGTCTCTCCCGGCAACAACTGGCGCTGTAATCTCATCCGCTACGCGCTGATGCGCCCCGGCGTCAAGGGCAGCCGTGTCGAGCAGCTCGTCTCGCTGCTAATGACGATAGTCGAAGCGGCGGAACGCTCAGAGCGCGGAAGCAGGCAGGGGGATAAATTCTGGCAGAGAAGTCTGCGCCAGATCCTCCGTAACGGCCTGGAAGTCTGTATCGCGGCCAGGGCCGAAGTCACCATGTCGCTGCTCCATGACGTGATTACCTCGGCTCCGCGCTCCCATGCGGAAGTGCAGAGCGAGACCTGGCAGAAAGACTCTGCCTGCTACCGGATTATCGAGACAGCCGAAGCGCGCGAGCGGAGAGAGCGCGAACAAAACGACTTCGAGCTGGCGGCGCGGTATTTCCTGCGGGACTTCCCTGATTTGCCGAACGACACACGCGGCTCGATCCTGGCAACGTATGCCGTCATGGCGAACGTACTGCTGCGCGGGCACATGGCGGATTTATTCGACGGCGAAACGAACTTCATCCCCGATCTCACGTTCGATGGCGCGGTGATTATCCTCGACCCGCCTACCAAGGTCTACGGTGCCCCTGGCGTCTATGTGCAATCGGCATTTACCTATCTCTGGCAGCTAGCCTGCGAGCAGCGCGACGTAAAGACGAGTCCACGTCCGGTGTTCTGGTTTGTCGATGAAGCCCACGAGCTGGTCTGCAATTACAGGCCGGAGTTCCTGGCGACAGCGCGAAGCGCTCGCGTTGCCTCGGTGCTCATCTCCCAGAACAAACCCAATTACCTGGCCGCGATGGGCGGTGAGGCCGGAAGGCATCGCGTCGATGCGTTCCTCGGCAATATGGGCACCAAGATATTCCACGCGAACGGCGACCCGGAAACCAATAAATGGGCGTCCGACACGATCTCGGAGGAAGTCCAGACCCGCACGAACTGGCACGGAACCACGAGAACGGACAGGGCAGGGGCGGTGGCGGCGAATCGGTCGGGCGCAAGGTCATGCCGTCAGAATTACCGCCCTCAAAAAAGGCGTCCGCAAAACGGCTTCGTCACCGAGGCCATTGTGTATCGGACCGGCGCAAGCTTCGCCGCGAACGAATTCCAGCCGTGGCTGCGCACGGCCTTCTCTCAGCAAATTCCCGGTTTGACGGGAAAGAGCAAATAACAATCTTTTGAACCTCGGCGTGGGCAAGGCCCCGTGCAAGACAACGACGCTCTAAAAGGAGGGCGTTTACATGAAACTCACCAATGAAAGCAGGTCAGTCTTCGGTAGTACCGATGTCTGGCAAAAGTCCGGGCGCTGGCGCTCCTGGGACTCGTCAGCGGATGTTTTGCCAGCAGCATCGTTCCATTTATCAGGAAGGATTTTGGGGAGCGGTATCTGGGATGGATGAATCTCTTCTTCGGCTACACCGTCGTTGCCTTGTTCATGTCCATTGGCACCCTGATCGCAGGACTCGCGTGCGCTTTCCTGCATATCGGCATCGGCGGCGCGCCGATTATGCAACTCTTCTGGCTCGCCTTTATTGGCCTCAGCATCTATCACCGCCGCGAGATTAACCGAAAGAACAAGGCGGGCGAGAGATGGCACAGCATGTATCTGGGCACCTCCATTCTGCCCCTGCCTTTCCCCCGCCAGACGCCGTACAAATTCGCGGAGCCGGGCCTGGTCATCGGTGCGGCCCTCATGCTCACCGGCATCTCGTCCCTGCCCGGATGGTGGCTGATGATTGCCGGGGCCTCCCTCTTCATCGACAACCACATCATTTACTACAAGCAGCGTCAGGCCATTCTCGACATTCGGGATGCCGAGATCGAAGCGCGCAATATGAGCAAGGCGTTCGCCGGTCGTCCCGCCCAGGAAACGAACGGGCTGCTCGTCGCCGAGTCGAGCGTCGAGTTACTCAGAACGGATGCGGGCCTTCAGGAGGCATTCCGAAACCTCTCCCAGAACTGGCAAGTGTGCTCGACGCTCCCGCAAATAATGCGGAGCAGAGCTAGAGGTGACATACGATGTCAGCCGCAGAAAAATACGGACGACCGGCGGAAGGAATTTCCGCCGAAGCACTCTCACAAGCCAAAGCCGCAGGACGGACGCTCGCAGACAAAGGAGTGACACATCAGGCGTCACTCGGCACCGGCGCACCGGCTCCGACTCCCGCCATGAAATACTCGGGCGCGAGCGACAATCTTCAGCGTCAATTGCCACCGCCTTCGAGGTCACGGTGATTAACGCAAACCACAACAGACCAGTGTGGATTGGTCACGAAACGGCACGGATGCGTGAGGGCTAAGACACACGCTTCACGCGAATTCAGGCGAGATGGAATCACGGCGGGGGCGACCGTTTATCGACGGCGCTCCCGGTTCCAGGACCTGGATATAGGAGTGACGGGACCAGTCGTTTTGAAGCGGAATATGGCATCGCCTGCGAGGTGGTTTTCACGACCGGATATCGCTTCCTGGGGGCGACTGGCGGCACCTGTGACATCTTTGCTTCGCTGGCTGTGGCGAACGTGTCACGCATATCCACCACTAGGAACCGCTTGGAAAGACAAGGGATTTCGGGCGGGTTCGGGGGGCCTAAGAGCAGCTTAGCCTGCATTTCTCACAGGGATTGTGCTGAGGGCCGTGCCAAGGTCGGAAGCACTAAAATTGGCAAGTTGGCCCAAACGTTTGGTCGAGAGCACGAGCCCAGGAGGTAATCCGGCCTGGATCGGCGGTCCATTTGTC
>JBBRRB010000127.1:0-7641 GCA_038225555.1 Bryobacterales bacterium | reverse complement strand
GATGCCTCTGTCCGTGCTTCGGCCCGCGCCTCGCGACGCGCACCGCAGGACTCGAGGTCAGGATGGTTCGCTACTCCTTTCCCGTAGGACTCTTTCATTCCCTACTGCATGCCGGTTTATCCCGGCGCTCGGACATTTCTATTTGGCACAAATAGGACATTCTCATATGGCGGCGACACGCATTACCTATTGCTTGACATATTGCGCGAGGTCACTTATGCTTCGTATGAGCCTTAATAATTAACATATATTAATATGCGGAACCTCGAAGGATTCGGGGAGGAATCTATCGAGACCAGACTTGAGAGTAGGGTTTCGAAGATTCAAGGCGAAGCGTTCAAGGTGGGAAACGACCTACGTCAACAAGGCGTTTCGGAGCTAGGTATCGCAGCCTACCTTTCCACACTGGAGTACGTGACGGAGGTGGTGTCTAATTCATTGAATAGCGCGGCCTCGACGGAGCGAGGAAAATTCATCATGGAATTCCAGGCGGCGATCCGAACACTGGCGCACGGTCTTCTCATGGGAGATGCGGGCGAGAGGTTGGACGAACAGCGGAATATTGCACTCAACCCCGGGCGACTGCGCAAAGAAGTTAGCGACGCCTTGAGGCGCGCAAATGGGACGGGCACGAGAGGGCCCGACGAAACGGTACTCGCCAAAGAACACATGGTTTGATTTGTAATAGTTCAGACTTGACGGATGCCTGGCTATGATTGCGGACAAGCCTGCTGCTGCGACTACAACGGGCTACAAAAAAGATCTAACGCTTTCGCGTGAGCCAGATGCTTGGAATCGTCAAAGTCTGCATCGGCGCCTTACCGGAACAATACTCTCCGGGAATTCGGCCAACTTTCATTGACTCGGTCAGCTAAGCATCCACATCCGCCCGCAACTGCTTCAAGCTGCCATACAGCTTCTTGCAAAGCGCGATGCTGTAGGACTAGTCCCTGCATAGTGCGATGAAACCGATCATGATACAATTGGTCTGCGGCGATTGGTGCCTTAGTCTTGGAGTGATCCATGTTTTCTATGGCGAGTGGGCTGTCCCGGTGATATTGTAACCAGAAGGCCGGAAGCGAAGAGTCGTCGGTATAAGTCCAGCGGAACGGTTTTGCGACTTGGCATAGGCGCGAATGTACTTGCGTAGCTTTCGCGCCAGATCCGCAACCGAGGTGAACACTCCTCGCGCGATCACATCGCGCTCGATCTTGGAAAACCAGATTTCAACTTGGTTTAGCCACGATAAGTAGGTCGGCGTGAAGTGTGGAACCGCGCTTTCGGATGCTTTCCTCGCCGAGGCGAAAAACTGCTTCCATATCGCTTCGATAATGAATACCGGCGAAGTTTCGCCCTATCGCGACATTGAATGGCAATTCGTTGATTCCGATCCGACCAAGAGCGCTGGGCCTTGGTACGGCACAAGCACCGTACCATCGGAGGTTGGCACCACGCAGTCGGTCAGTATGGTGGTTGGGGTCAACTACTTTCCCGGCCGGGATTTCTAATTGTCGCCAATCAGTATGGCGGTTCATCCAGAAATGCCTTTAACATCGCTGTACGGGGCACCCGCAACAGTGGCGTGGCCGGCCGCCCCGCGGAACAGTATGGTTCCGTTTTGATCAGTCCCGGTGATACTGACCCGGTCACCGACATTTACATTGCCGCGAGTAGCTTGCCACTAATCGAACAACTGACCACACGGACGGCTAGATGCGATGCGAAGGACTGCGCCTTCGGTGACGTGCTGCGAAACATCGAGGAGACGATCCAGAAGGGAATTAGAACCGGCGCCAACAGCACCGTCGCTACGATGCCAATGACGACCCCCACTGGAGAGCGGTTTTTCTTCGACGTGTATGGGACAGACACATGAACAACAGTTCCATCTATCCGTTGCATCTCGCGTCCTTTCTCTGAACCGACCACGTCATGCTCGTCGTGTCTACGAAATAGTCCCGCTCTTGCGAACCTCCGACAAGAACACCGCGAACCCCCGTCTCTTTACCCGTTCTTGCATCTCACGAAATCCACCCCTATATACTGGGTGGCGATTCTCCTCGACCGTTCGCGCGTAGTACGCGGCCCCCGGCCCTGTTGCCTGTCGGTAGAACATGTGCGAGAGGAGCTCGCAGAAACCTTCCTCGCTTTTCGCCGCTAGATTATGGATATCGTTCTTGTGAAGCCAAGCGTGCCCCAGCTCGTGGGCGACTACGCCTTGGAATAGCGCGACCGGTAAGCCGCGGAGAATGGCTATTCGCTCGACGCGTCGGAACGACCTCCCTCGACTGCGCTCTGTGATAACGCGTGTTATCCCTAAATGCTTGGACTCGGAAGACTGGGCGTACCCATCGAGTACTCTCCTGTCGCACAATTCCAGTGGCACTTCAGACTGCTCAAGAGAGAGATCGCGGTGCGCGAACCATGCCAGGACGGACTGAAGCGGCAACCTCGCTTTTATGGGCGAATCGACTGCTTGCAATATGCATTCGGAGCATCGTGGAGCGTCCTCGAGCCCGCGAGTTCGCGTGTTTGTCATGAGCCGTCCGCAGTACGCGCACGGAATCACTTCCTTCTCATGTTTTGCGCAGATCTCAGTGCCCCAGTGATCGACGATGTATTCGCCAAGCAATGGTTGACGGCAGATCGCGCACCGCTTTGCCATGCTGTCCGCGTAGCATCGGTCATGGCAGGGACGTCAGCCGAAACGCGAAATGAGCCATCCGCGATCGGATTCTGACAAACGCAACACTGGAAGTGCTCTGGGTGCCACTCGCCGCCAAGGGCGTCAATCCAAGTGCCCGTGATTGGCTTTTTTGCAGTGCTGACAATTCCGACCGGCCACGATACGTACCTCTAAACGCCCTACGCGGGCGTGACGCGTTTTTCGCAACCTGTGCCGATCACTTCGCCGGGGCCATCGGGCCAGTTTATGAAGTCAGACGTTCTATTCATGTGTAAGCATCATCGTCGCTACGGTTATCAGGGAGCAACGGAGTCGTACCTTGTTCCGCCGGATGCCTCGTCGCCGGTTGCGCGCCGACTGCAGCTAGGAGCGGCGTTATGCGTTTTCTGTGTGGAACCGCCAGCGTTAACGAAATCGTCCGCATGACGACCGCGCGCTCCGCGCTCCTTTACGTCCTTAGCTTTCTTGCCCTCGTATGCGCACACACGATTTGCCTCGGTCGGGATCGAACAAAACTGTATTCGGGACCAGCGCGATGCGCTCACCGGCCCCGTGGGTCTTCCAGCCGCTTCCTCCCGGCGGCTGAGCGCGAACCACTCCGCCCGTCTGCACAACCGCATCGAGAGACCCGTCCTTGTTTCTCTCTATGCGCGCTCTGATCGAATAAGCTGTGCTGAGTAGGTCAAGCGTAGCCTGCGTATCTCCGAAAGGGACATGGAGTTGCGGCTTTGCAACAGGATGAGGCTCCAACACGACTGAATGCATCCTTTTTCGAGGCGGTGTTCCCAGTGCTAGGGAACGTAGGTACGGTCTCCATAGTTCGGCCTCCGGACGTGCCCTCGGCTCGGCAGCCCGCAGAGTACGCTGCAGCAAGGCCGCGAGTTCCGGGTACTGCGATGCAAAGTATGGGAACACATCTCCCCTGCGGCTGCAGATATCAGCCTCTTCGTCGTAACCATTCAGGAACGCATCTGCATCATCTGATGACAGCGCGGGGTCTCCGTAGACTAAGAACTCCTGGATGAGTATGGCCATTCCAACGCGGTCACTTCCGACCGCCACTGAACTACTTCGCCAGATCTCGGGCGCTGCATAACCCGGTGTTCCCTGGCAACTTGAGTCAAGTTCGGGAAACCGCGGATGCACAAATGAATCGAAATCGACAAGGGCCATATCCCCGGAATGCTGTCCCGCCGGTGTTACCATAACGTTTCCATCCGATAAGTCAGCGTGGATAAGACCCCTTGCTTCCATGTTGCGTACAGCGGTCGCCAAACCATAAGCCCAAATCGCGCGAACCTCTAGTGATGGCCACTGTGCGGGTGGATAACGTCGATCTAGGCGCGCTTTCTCCTTTAAATCCTTCCAACTATAACCCTTAACGTCTTTCATCACGACGGCAAACGGTGTGTATGCTCCCAGCCTCGCTAGCAATTCGAAAGGAGCGCCACCGAGAGCGTCAGCGACAGTTTTTTCGAGATCAGCGAGCTGTTGCTGGACGAGCATGGCCGAGCGCTTCTGCCGCTTGTCACTCGGTTCCCAGAAACACTTAATTCGGTACTTCACGCCGGACCCGAGCTCGGTGGCAACATGAACTAGACCTTCCCCACCGAACCGAAACACCGCCCTGTCGTGATTACCTTCGATCTGAAACCGCCGCCCTTTGGAATGAATGATCGTACCCTGCCGTTCTAACGCCTCCCGCCTTATCTCGCTCTTAGACATCAGTTTCACCTCAACGTCTTCGAATGGGCGAGATTACAACAATCGATAAATTGTCGCCGAATAGCTGGCGTTTTTCGTCTCGGCTGAATTGATCATCCGCGTAATTGCATGCGAGCCTCAGCAGCTCGATCGCCGACCTGCTCGAATCGCCACCTGTGCCGATAGTGGGATTACTTGCGATCTCGCGCAACAACGACAGGATTGGTCTATCGGTGCCCCTTGTTAGACCGTCACTAGATATCAGCAGACCGTCTGAGTGAGTTATATCAAGTGTGGTGGGTTTCGCGGCGGCGATGGCCTTCGCAGACAGTGGACCGGGACTCATCGAAGCCGTGATTTCGGTCTGTTCTGGATCCATGCCAAGCACAGTCACTACATCGCCTGTGTTCAGCGCTCGTTCGACTACACCATCTCCTATGCGGAGAACTGTTAATCTCGATGTCCTCGTCTGTTGGTCTAGCACTCCACCTATCAATGTCGTCGCGAAGGCCGGACCCCAGAAGCGGTTTTTGGGCGTCTTGGTATTTTCAACGAGGCGGGATATCACCGCATTCTCGAGACGTGACTCGCCTTTGACGACATTCCATTCTGGCGCCTTCGGATTGTCGATCAGGAAGTCCAACATCTCGTCCAACATTCCCTGCGTCTCGGCTGCTGCCTCCATGACGGCTGAGTCAGCGGTCATCTCGGTGGAGCCTCTGGCATGGAGTAGCTCACAATACCGATACGCTGCCAATGCAGCTGCGAACCGAGAGCCGAACGAGGTGCTAACACCATCAGCGAGCGCGAAGTAGATCCGTCGCTCGTCAATGCGTACGTGTACGGCATCTTGGTTTTCTTCCTTGTGCGCGAATGAGGGTCCTCGGTGGCTGGCCCAAGTGATCCGGTAACAGTCGGTCGATAATTGCGACAACCCCGCCTCATCGAGACGATCGGGGAATGGCGGCCATGGTTCAGGCCTTTGCGCCAGAGGTTTGGATCGTTTGTGTTCCTCCGTGGGTGGCAGTAGCCCGGAAGGATCTGAGCGTACCGTGTTGTCTTGTTGCCCTGTCGGTGGCTGCCCACCGCACCCTTCGTACTGGCGTGTTACGTACTGCCGCGCCCGCTCCGATTCTCTATTCCGAGCTTCGTGCTGGGCGGCCTCGTTGTAGAGCGCCCGGGCGAGTTTCAGGTTTTCGTTCTTGCCTGCGTTCCGCTCGAGAAATGTCTGAGTGACAGCTGCGAGCACATTCATCAATCGCCCGGGTGTCCGGATATTGAAGTACTGTCCCCGTGTCAACGCTTGCTCCACCGCGAACCTGAACGGGCCGGATCTGATGACATCCCACCGGTTGTCTTCATGCAGATAACTAGGCCAGGAGGCAGGAGGCACTGGCATGTTCAGCGCTGCACGTAATTCATCTAGCGGAGGCGGAAGTTTTCGTGCCCACTCGAACAGCACATATGGTGGGACCAAGTGGCGGCATACCCAATCACCGCCGCCACTTTCGATCCGACATTTTGGAGACGGACCGCGCAACATCTCTTCGATAAGAATCGCGAACAGTTTCTGACCGTCGAGATCAGCCGGCTCAATGAGCCAGTCCTTCCCGATTGACACACCGAGGTATGGGCTATTTCTCGGCATTCAAACGTTTCTCAATCGAACTTCTTAAGGATATTCTCCGCATCCTCGCCCTTCTGAAGTGTTGCACCGACTTCCGCTAGAAACTCAGCTAATTGAGCGGGGTCAATATTCGCGGCGAGCTCCTGCTTTGAAGCTATACGCTCCATCACGGCGAAGTCGCTCTGGCTCATCCCTATTCCGACTGCTACGACATCGACATTACCGCCGCTGAACGGTATAGATTTAATTGCTTGAGCTCCTGGCGTCACATCACCCCCAGTGTTAGCGCCGTCACTCAGAAACAGGACAAGCGGGTTCGGCGAACTCTCTTCTATATACTTCGGAATTTTCCGACACTCGGCCAGTGCCCTTTGCGTGGCCCGAGCCGCCCACGTTAGAGCGTCGGGCATCTCGGTTCCGCCCGAATCCCCGGTAAACGTGAATTGCCCGAGAGAAACGGATTCCGGCCGGGCCGCCTCGACTAGCGGAGTCGTCGAGCTGCCGAATTTCGCGACATTGACAAAGAATCGCGAATTAGAAGCGCCCTGATTACCGGCTTGAATCGTTATAATAATATCTTGCACTCCTTTCGTTGCGTCTGTCGCCTTCTGGCCAGACATACTGCCGCTATCGTCTACGACGATCGTCACGACTTGGGGTGTGAGAGATGTTGCCTTCTTTGTTGTCAGCCGCTGAAAAGCCATTTGTCTCCTTTTCTCATCTAAAAGCGCGGGGCAAATCACACCCTGCGCTGTCTACATCAACCCAGCTCTCCTTAGCAACCGCATTGTGATCATACGTCCCACGAACACCGCTGCGATTGCCGTACCTAATGCCACGAGCGAAAGGACCAAAGGTACGTTGAAACCCGCGTTGGCCGACGTCTTACCTTGGCCACGCTCATCCGTCTTCGAATTCCATGATACATCCGGCTTCTCGTGTGCCTTGGTCGGGTACAACTCCGAGAGTAATGCCACAGCTTCGCGAGTCACGTCTTTGGCTTGGTCATCATTTGCGGCGACGCAACTAGTCTGTAACCGGCTAGCGGCGTCGTGATACTTACTCTTTGCTCGGTCGTTCGCCGCTATACCAGCAGCTCGGTCGAGAAGCTCTGCCGCTGAGCAAGCGACTGACGCGCTCGACGAGTTGTTCGTAGGGGGTGCCGGTCCCTCAGCGTTGGGTTTCTTCACCTCCCCCCTGTCGACTTCCGTTCGCGGCGAGGCCGGGGCGTGTTTCTGTTGCTGCGTTGCCGAGGCCGGCGGCGGGGAGCCTTGGTCGCCGTGCGACGAGTTCTTCCCCGTCTTCTCGTCTCCGGTTGCCGCCGCTGCCAAAATGCAAAGAAGCGCAATCGCTAATCCTGACCGGACCGTCTGCAAGCGGTTCTCCTCTCCGGACTTCGAAGCCGTCGTCTCGGGAACGCCTTGCCATTGTATATTCCCGCACGTCATAGCGCAACAACGCTCAATGACGTGTCAAGGCAAAGTAGAAATGTCCGAGCGCCGGGATAAACCGGCATGCAGTAGGGAATGAAAGAGTCCTACGGGAAAGGAGTAGCGAACCATCCTGACCTCGAGTCCTGCGGTGCGCGTCGCGAGGCGCGGGCCGAAGCACGGACAGAGGCATC
>JBBRRB010000126.1:0-7751 GCA_038225555.1 Bryobacterales bacterium | reverse complement strand
CGCCATCCCGAGGATCAAGAACAAGTCCTCGAACTCCAGGTACAAGAACGTCACCTTTGTCGCCAGATTGCGAGGAACGGTAGTCGATATTAGAGCCATGATCCAAATCTCCACGCTCCAACAACGCTTGCGCGAACGCGGCTTCCGAAACTCGGAACGGAGCCGGCATTCTCTTTACGAGGAGTGGTCAAGGCGATTGCCCCCGTTGCGGTACACCTCATCGCAGTTCGCATAAGATTCCTCTCTTTTTCAACTCACGCCTCCGACGCCTTTGCTTACGAAAAACTCGGCCAGACGAAGCAGGCCGGAAATCATCAGACACAGAATCGCCCCCAGGAAATGACGAGTGTGGTCCAGTTGGGCATGATGCGAGCGGACATCCAGCAGACCGCCGAATTTCAGCGCACCCATCGCGACGTGCATGCCCGCATAGACGGGCAGGATCACATTGGCAAACCAGTCCACTACCTGCAACAGCGCATTCCAGACGAGGTCCGGATTGTTATACCCGAGCTGGCCCGTGAACCTCTCAAAGGCCCGCAACAGCCCCGACACCATCAGGCAAAGCAGACCTCCATAGGCCCAGTTCGAGTACAGGTGGTGATAACCCCGCGCAAACTGAATCACGGCGAACGCGAAGCAGAGTGCGCCGAGCGTCGGCATAATAACGTTGCCGGCCCAGTTTGTGAGGTTCAGGATGCCGTTATACAAAGACATTCGCCTGCGCTCCTACATCATTTTGGTGACAAGTTTCCAGATCGCCGATACGGTTAGTAACCCGAGCGTCGCGCCCACGAGCGGCATGATGGGCCGCCGGGTCGCAAAATTCCAAACCGCTCCCACGATTGCAAGCCCTGCAGCTATCGGGCAGATCGTGCCCGCAGCATAATTCCACAAACTATCGAGCACATCCGTGGTCGCATACTGGCCGCCGCTGTTGTAGCTTCTGAGCAAAGTGAAGGTTGTTTGGACGGCCAGCAGAAACATGGCTGTAATAATCGACGGCAGCGGGTGCCCGCCCTCGACCGTTTCGAGAATCGCGCGCAGAACATAAAATGCAGCGAGCGAAGTCGCAAGCCGGCTCACAACAAAGTTCTGGACGAAGTTCGTGAGGTCGCTTTGTAGGTTCGCCATCCACCCAGTGCCGATGCCCCCGCCCGGAATGGATGCCGGAACGCCGAAAGAGGGAAACCAGCTCAGCAGGCCCGGCAGCGTGATAAACACGATGGCCCAGAACATCCACTTCGAAAAATTGCCGCCAATTACCATGGTTGGCCCGCCACTTTGCCGCAGGCTGAGTCCGGCCAGAACCAAGCAAATGACAGCGGCCGGCGTCGCAAGCAGCAGGAGGAGCCGAATGAAATCACTGACGAGTTGAGGAGGCGCCATGGCAGTGGACCTTAAGAGAAATTGGCAGGCAGTCCTGAACCGAAGCCTCGGGCTGCCTGCCCGAGGGAACTCAGGATACTCCGCCGGTGCCTTGCGCGATCCAGTATTCGAGCAGTCGCGTGACGCCCGAAACCATCAAGAGACCGATCGCGGTAAAGACCCACTTCCCGAAGCCCCGTCCCATGGCAAAGGAACCGATTGCCATGAGCGCCGCTCCGCCGGCCCCCACCGGCGCGATCACGTTGCCGATCCAGTTGATGAGGTTCAGAAACGTGCCTTCCGGCTGGGTACCCTGCTGACCCTGGACGGCCACATTGACCTGCGGGGCCGATCCAAGGTTTTGCGCCATCAATCCTGCCTGCATAGCCAGCACAAGCAGGGACAATACAACGGCGACAGTCAGTTTCTGCCGCCAGACGTTGGTGTGCTGCATTTGGTTGTTTTTCTCCTTCAAGGCCCCATGCTTGTGCGAGGGGCTTGGGAGAAAACTTAACCTGATTTCGAGAATCGCGCAAACGAAACGGCCCGGTCTTCTGATCAGCCGGGGCCCAAATCCATGTACTTTCTTTGATCGATCTTCAGAACTGGAACAACGTAACCTTCTTGATCGCTCGCTCGAAGTCCTCCCAGATGAGCGGCGGAATGAAATCATCCCGGTCCGAGCGCCCGAACGCCGTCCTGACCGCAGATTTGCAAACCGCCTCGATGTCGGCGGGGGAAAGCCCGGCCAGCCGCTCTGCCATGCGCTCGACGCTGAAGTCCAACGTGACTTCTTGCAAATATTTGCGCAGAAGACGTTCCCGGTTGGGTTGGCCGGGCACGCCGATCTCGACCTTTTCCGAGAAGCGCCCGCCGCGCAGAATAGCCGGGTCGATTCGCTCCAGATGGTTCGTCGTCCCCACCAGGATGACGTTATGTTCCGGCAGAAGCTGGCTGATCTCGGTGCGGCACTGCTCGACCAGTTGCGTATCATGCGTATCCAGCATCCCGTTGTTGCGCGGTAGCAGACCGTCGATCTCGTCGAAAAAAAGAATTGAAGGACTGTTTTCACGCGCCCGGGCGAATACCTCGGAGAGTTTCTTGACGGATGCTCCGACGTGCCCGCCCAGAATGTCTGCTGCAGTCAACGGATAAAAACTGCGTTTTGTCTGCGTCGCAATCAACTTACCGATCATGCTTTTGCCGGTTCCTGGAGGTCCGATGAGCAGCACGCCCGTGGGGACCGTCATACCCTTCATCTCCGACCACCCCGCATTCAGATGTCTGACGAGGTCGCGTAGCTCCTGCTCCAGTTCCGGTTCGACAATCAAATCGGACCACTCAACTGGCTGGAACAGCGGCCGGTCCTTGCCACCCGTTTCGTCGAGAGCCCTCCGTAGATCGCTCTCGCCTATCTTGCGGTTTTGTTCGGCTGCGAACGATGCGGCACGGTCCACGATTGATTTAATTTTGGCTGCACTTGCGCCGGGCGTGCGCCGCGCAAACTGTTCGAGGGGAAATGGCTTCCAGGGCTTACTGGAGAGCTGGGCTTCAAAGATCCACTTTCGCGAGGGCTCGTCTGGCATGTCGACGCGAATCTGAGCGTCAAAGCGGCCTTCCCGGATCAGGGCTTGATCAAGACCTTCCATCGAATTTGTGGCTGCCATGAGGACAATGCCGGTATCCCCCCTATGTTCATCGATCGATTGCATAAGCTGTAGCACGCTATTGTTGTAACTTCGCCCAGCTCCCCCGGGATCTGATTCCCTTGAAAGCGTTTGCCGAGTTGAGCCCAAAGAATCAATCTCATCGATGAAGATTAAAACCGGGCGCCTCGAGGCACCTGATTCAAAGGTCTTCCTTATATTGGCTTGCGTGTTACCTACCCACATACTCAACAGTTGCGTGGGCGAAATATAGTAGTAATTCAGCCCGAACTCTCCGGCGGTCGCTTCTGCCAAAAATGTTTTGCCGCTTCCTCGCGGTCCGTAGAGGAGGATTCCGTTTCGGACCACTCCATATTTGCCAAATTTTCCAGGATCAAGTCGATTTCCCACGATTTGTCGAATCTGCTCTTTCGCCTCGTTCATTCCTCCGACATCGGAGAACCTTATGGTCGGCTGCGTCACTTTCATCTCGGGAGCAGAGCCTGAACTCGCGCGAGATCCCAAACGGCGAAAGAAAGGCAGTCGCAGCCACCCAAAGAAAACACGCACCGAGGCGAGAATCCAGAGGATCGTCGCGACCAGAATGAGCACGCCCATATCGGTATTTCGGTTCGTGAAACCCAACGAATTCATCCATGCCCAGAATGGATTCCATCGCAGCAGGAACAGAAAGCCCGAGTAGACGAAGAAGACCATCGCGAGGCGCACGCCCTTCTGGACCCACCTTGGCGCGTTTGCGATCGGGCCACTCAGCAGCAGCCGCATACCCAGCGCGGAAGCGAACAGGGCTGGCCAGCTTCGGAAAATCCAGTCGGCCGCGCCCGGCTGCATTCCGCGGACAGCGGGCTCGGGAGTGTAGAGGATGTAACTCAGGGAGATGATGGCTGCAACGGCAATCCAGAGAATTGCCCGTAAGCTCAAGGAGGCAACGCCTCGGGGCAGCGAAAACGACATAGGGCTCTCCTTGAGATTACTTTAACCCCATCCAGAGAGCCCCTGCAAAGCCGATTATGCCGGTCGAATTGAAATTGTTTTCGTTCCTCCGAGCCAGCGTTATTGTTGTGGCGCGGAAGTCTGCTCAACCATTACCTTCTGCTGTTGTTGCTGGTACATCCGTGTCAGCTCACGCTTCAGTTCCATCAATTCTCGAAGCTCCTGCGCACTTGTCTGAGAAGCAATCGAGAAGCCCTGGGTTCCCGGATCGTTGGCCGGAATGGGCGCCGTTGGCGTGGAGCCGCCCGCGTAGTTTCTGGTCGGCTTTGCCAGCACGAGATAGAACCGGGTATTGCCGGGAACGGTTACGATAATATTCTGGTGATAAGCCATCTCCGCCAACTGCTGCTCACCCCCAATGGCGACATTGTTCGCGACTCGTTCGCGCAGCAGGACATTGTTGTTGATCGGTTCACTCAATCCGGTCCCGGTGCGCACACCTACCGTCGCGGCCGCTATCGTCCCTATGCCCGTCATGGCCCGCACCAGAAAGCGCTTGCCTGTGTTCCGTCCGGTTACGCTACCGCGCAGGGGTTCGTATCGCAGACTCATAGCGCGTCCGTCGATGCGTTGCATACTTTGATCCGGCATCTGAATGGCAGTGAAGTGAAGACCAACGACGCCCTGTTGATTTGCCTGCTCAAGCTCTCCGAAAGCTTTTGTGCCGGCCGGGATCACGATCTCACCGTCGCGCTCGTAGTTGTATTCGATCGCCGCGACGACCGGCGCTTTGACGGCCGAGCTCACGGGCGTTTCGAGTCGTGCTACGAGCCGAGCTCCGGCGGGAAGCGCGTTGAAATCGGATATCTGCGCCAGAATCGCGGGCTGCACAAGAGGGCCGCCAGATGTCATTTCGCGCGCTCCTGTTGTGCTTCGCACGAAAACCAGTGATGCCTTCGTTCCCCGGAGTGGGATAGGCGCCGAAGCCCGGATAGAACTGGTCTGCGTGGGTGGCACGTAGCCAGGTTCGGCCGGAAAGTCGATTTTATTCAGAGCATAGTCTTTTGGCTCTGCTTTAGGAGCTGGAAGTGCGGACGTTTGCGCTGCCTGGGATTGCGCCCGCAGTTTGGCCGTGTTTCGGATGTCCTCCGGCGTTACGGCACCCGAGTTCTCGTCCGCCTTGCGAGTGTCCGCATTGAGCAACGGAGTCACCGAGTGCCCAGTATCTGCGGAGTTTTCTCCTCCCGGCCCGCGGCCGAGATTGGGCTGATTGGGCCGGGCGTTGTTCGTCTTGTGGCTGGAGCTCGGAGACGAAAACAGCGCGAAGAAAACCAGCGCCACTACGACCACGCCGCCTGCCAGCATCATGAACGTCTTGGTGCGATCCTCTTTCAGCTGCTTCCGCTTATCGCTTCCCTTCGGCTCGCTTGTCGTGGACCGCTGCATAAATCTCCGGAATCGTGCTCCCACGCCGCTCTGTTCCGGCTCCGGGATGTCGCCTGCGGGTTCGGCCAAAGACTCGAATTCCGGGCTCTCCGCATTCTGGTCCAAATATTCTTCGCGTTCCTCGTTTTGTTCGTCCTGCTGCTTATTGATTCGAATCGTTGCGTCCGGTTCCATAGGCGGATCCTCCTCGAAAACTGCTGATACCAAAACCGATCGGGGCCAGTGCCGGCTTGTCCACTGCGCCCGAATCGGCGACTTGCAAGAACAGAGTTTCACTCGACTGCTTGAAAGAAGGGCGCTCAAAGATCACCACGCCGTCCGCGCGTTGTCCCGCACCGAGACGCCGCGTGCTGAGGCGGAAGTCTGTGACGGTCAGTTGCTCGGCCGTGGTCCACTTCTTCTTTATTTTTCCGCCCAGTTGAACCTGTGGCGGCATGATCTCGATCGCGTGATTTGCCGGATTCTTGACGGAAAAGAGGACCAACACTTCCCGGCCTTGATCGATCACCTCACTCACCCCAGCTTTGACGCGCTGCCCGGCATCGATTTCACCGGGGTTCTGCCCATAGAGCTCAGGTAACGGAGCGTTCTTCTGACGCTCCAGCAATTTGTCCAGCGTCCCCGATGAGCCTTCCAGTGTGGGTCTGGCCGTTTCGAGACTGGCTGTCCTGATCGGATTGCCGCTCTCCCCCGCCGTCGCTTGGGACGATAAAGTCTCGGGACCCCTCAACTCGGAGTTAATCTTTCGCGTCTCAGCAATAAGCAAACTCGGCTGCGGATCTTCCTCCACGAGAAAACTGGTTCCGGAAGGCCTTCCGAATTTCAAGAACACATCGACCGGCTGCTGCACGGCTGCATTTTCCCCGTTACTGACCAGAAGAAGATTCAGTTGATGCCCGCGCGTCGTCGTGATGAGCAGGTTTGTCTGGGCTGGTTCACTGTTTACAGGCTTAACAGTGACCATCTCGGGCTCGTGCTCGGAGTGCTCGGCCAGGAAATTCTCGGGATCTCCGAGAACAACCGAGTTCACCGGCTCCGGCATTCGGATCGAGGTTGCCATTTTTGGAACGAGACGCAGAGTGATTACCTTTTCTTCGAGCGTGGCGCGATTCAAGACGACTGGATCGACGTTGACCCGGTCCCCGGGCGAGTGGGAAATCGGGACGGAACCCGTGGCTACCGTTCTCGACACCCTCGAGGCGGCTGCATCCTGGCCAGAGGCAACGCCCAGGATGCAGAAAAAACACACACATGCTCTGGAATGAGGCACGTTATCTCCTTACTTTGCGCCGCAACTCGGCGCGGTATTGGTTGGCGACCCGCTGGACATAGCTGTAGACTTCCGGTGATGAATACGCTAGACCGCGGGCGCGAATCGGTTGTTCGCCGGCGGCATAAGCGGCCATCACGAGCCGTAGATCTCCATGAAATACGGAATGCAATTGGGATAAGTACGCGACGCCGGCGCGCACATTCTCATGGATCCAAAATGGATGCGACACCCCGAAATGTTGTGCCGTGGCCGGCATCAACTGCATCAGCCCCATCGCTCCTTTGGGCGAAACGATTCCTGGCTGCCAGCCCGGCTCCACCTGGATCACGGCTCTGACGAGCTCCGGCGAGATTTCGTATTCGCGCGCGTAATAGTTGGCGCAGCGCTCGGAATATTCATGCGCGCTCAGTGTTTGACCGATGAGGGCCGGACTGGTTGCCAAAGCTAAACTCAATAGCGTGCGCGCGCCGCGCATAGCTGCTCCTCGCTCTCGGTTTCGATTCCCCGGGCTTCCCGGGAGTAGTGCTTCACGTCGTGCATCAAGCTCTGAAAGCCGTCCCGCAGCAAAAGCCTCTTTCGATCCGGCTCCGTTTTGGCAATGAGCGGCAACAAGACATCCCGCAGATCCGTGGTAATCTCGCGCACCCCCAGGATGCGCAGTGCCTCGGCTAGATCCAGCATTTCCGCAATCGATGGCGGTTTCTCGAGGCTGTAACCTCGAAGTGCCCGGCCGAACCCGGCGATCTGCGCCCGAATTTCCGGGTGGCTCTCCGCTGTGCGCAGTTCCAGAATCCGCGTTTCCCTTTCCACTGTGGGGTGTTCGAATCGGAGATAAAAGCTACGGCGGCGAAGTGGATCGCCGATTCGGCGTACCTCATTGGACGTCAGCACCACAAAGGGCTTGCTTTTTGCTTGGATCGTGCCGATCTTTGGAATCGAGATCTGCCACTCGCTCAGAATTTCTAGAAGCTCGGCTTCGAACTCTTCGTTCACTTTGTCGATCTCGTCAATCAGAAGAACGCACGGCGACTCATACAGAAGCGCCCGCAACAGCGGGCCTTCCT
>JBBRRB010000125.1:0-7925 GCA_038225555.1 Bryobacterales bacterium | reverse complement strand
TGCCAGACCGATACGTTCAAGGCCAAGATAACTTTCGACGACCTTCTAAAGTCGGCTCTCCGCTGGCGACCAGACCGGATCATTCTCGGGGAAGTACGCGGAATCGAGGCGCGGACGCTGCTCGATTCCTTCAACACCGGGCACGCGGGTTCAATGGCTACGATCCACGCCAACTCGGCGGAGAAGGCCCTTCACCGTTTCGCCAATCTCGTCATGCGCAGCCACGCGCAAAGCATCTTCTCCGACACCGAAGCCGAGATCGCAGAAGCCGTCGATTTTGTCGTCCATGTCGAGCGTCAGCCAGGCCGCCGCGTTATCCGCGAAGTGCTTGCGCTTCGCGGCTATGACCGCGACGCGAAACGCTTCCTGATCGACCCGGTCTTCGAGGTGAAACATGCCGCAGCATAAAACTCATAACGCGACGAATATCGCCGCCGACTTCCTCACCCGTTGCTTCGCTCCGGGCGAGACCATCGCCCTGTTTCTTCGGCGCGAGAACCCTTCCGCGACTATCCAGAGAATCGTACCGCTGGAGCGTGCGCTTGCGCCTCGTTACCTTAGCTGGCTCACGCACCAGAACTCTGCGGGCGCGAATGTCTATATGGCCGCCAATCCGCTTCGCTCTGGCAGCACTAAGCGCACCAAAGAGTGCATCGCTGCAGTACGGCATCTCTATCTGGATTTAGATACCGATGGAGAGGCCCGCCTCACTTCGCTCCGGACCTCCGATGCAGTCCCTCCGCCGAACGCGATCCTCTCGACATCGCTGGGTAAGTACCAGATCCTCTGGCGAGTCGACGGCTTTTCTTTCGGACAACAGGAAAGCGCGCTGAAACTGCTTGCGATCACCTTTGGCGGCGATCCCGCCTGCACCGACTGCAACCGGGTTCTCCGCCTGCCCGGATTCCTGAATTGCAAGTACGACCCGGCCTATCCTGTCACCGTCGAATACCCGGGTGATTCCACTTGGAATTCCGAAGACTTCCGGCTGGATATTCTGGAGGCGGATGCCATCTTTTTGTCCCGTTCAATCACACCGCGAAAGCATCCCGCCAACCACAGCAATTCCGAACACGATTGGGCGTGGGTTCTGCATGAACTTGCCCGTGGAAAGGACGCCGCGAAGCTCACGCGAAAGCTGGCTTCCCGACGCGCCGATAAGCCCAATCCGCTCTACTACGCACAGCGAACGGTGGATGTCGCATCGGCCAGACTTTGGCTCATCGAAGGTGTTCCGATAGACGACGTTGTCACGCTCCTTGAAGTGCGCCGTCGCTTCGAGATTCCGGTCGCGCTTTGCCGCGCTCGTGCGCGGGAGATTACACGGACGGCGCAGAGGATGCTTGCCCGCAGAAAGATTGCTTAGTTGCACTACTCATAAAGGAGAACCAACATGCCACTGCTTGAGATCAATCAGATCCGCCACATCAGTGCTTCTGTTCGGCTGGATGAAGCCACAGCCCTGCAGGTCGATCAATACGCCGCTTTCCTCCACGCATCCGCAGACGATGTTGTGGACAAGGCGCTCAACTATGTTTTCTCAAAGGACCGGGACTTCCAGGAGTTTCTGAAGACGCCACAGGCCAAGCAGGTTGCCTCCACGTTGCGTATCCGTAGAGGCCCAAGCAAGGACGCGAAGGATGCACCGGAGCAGCCTGCAAAGAAGCTCGCCACCGGGGTGGAGTCCACGGCTTCTGTGCGTGCGGTGAAGGCGTGATTCGGCAATCAATTTCGTGCTGGAACCAAAACGGTGCTTCGCACCGGAAGAATGTTGACACTCCACCCCTGATAGGGAGCTGTTTAGGTTCCTTCGGAACCCAATTCGGTTCCGATGACAGCAAGGAACTTACGAGAACGCGGAAACCTGTTAGTTTCCGTGTCTTTCGTTGAAATGAGCCTCCTGATGCTACTTAATCATTCGGAAACGTCCAGGAAAAAAGGCACGGTACGGGGCCGGGAAAGCCGCAATCAGTCACTCAATACTAAGTTGACACCAACCGAACTTGCCGCGGTTGAGACGGCGGCTGCAGCGCACGGATGTGCGTTAGGCGAATGGGTTCGCGATGTGATCCTCCGGGAGGTGCGCGGAGGACCGGCGAACGATCCATCGCTAGCGGAGATTCTCGGGGTTCGCTTGCTCCTGGTAAACGTGCTCCGCCCTCTGGCCGCAGGCCAAACACTCGCGCCGGAAGCGTTCGACAAACTGCTCGACGAAATCAGCGATGCGAAGCACCAACTCGCTGGGAAGTTGGCTACTTCGGCAGGAAGGAAATAGGCAATGGCAGTGACAAAGTGGGGACGAAAGGAAACAATAATCTGGCCGCCGCGCAGCCCGATTTACACGTACGGCGCTGTGTTCATGGCGGTCGTTCTTACCGGACTGTTTATTTATTGCCGATTCAGCTTTGGGAACAGCCCGCTACAGCGGTTCTATACGCCGACCTACGTCCGGTCGAGTGTCGGAGGAGCTACCGGAACGAGCCGCAGAGGCAAGTACCGGATGCTTATGTTGGCCGCTCGCGGGATTCCCCCGCGACTGGCGGCGAACGCCGACGTCACAGACGGCAACACGCCACAACCGGGCGGCAGACCCATACCGTTTGCACTCTCCCAGACTGCCTTGCAGCGCGGCTACGTTCTCCTTTACATGGCACCGGAACAGAGCTATATCGACGCGCTCTTGAGCGCCTATCTCAGGAGTGCGATTTACGGTGGCGACAGTCTTTTCGACCTCTACAGGCTCCCGCTGCTTTTCGGTCTACTGTCACTGGTCATTCAGCTCCCTTTTTCTATCGCCAAGGACGTTCGACGGCGCAAGCAGTTGAGATACGGACGACGACTGAAAGGCCCCGAGATCCTAACCCCGAAGGAGTTCAACAGCAGGGTTCAAGGAGACGGCATAGGCATAAAGACGGACAAGATGAAGGCGATGATCCGCATACCGGAGCGGGCAGAAGCTCAGCACATGCAGATCATCGGAGATACCGGCGCGGGCAAAACCATGATCATGCTCCAGCTCCTTCGCCAGATAAAACATCGCGGCGATTCCGCGATCGTCTACGACCCGGCACGGGAGTTCGTGAAGCGCTTTTACGACCCGAAGAACGGTGACGTGATCCTGAATCCACTCGATAAGCGCTGCCCGTATTGGGGACCCGCGGAGGAACTACGACGCCGCTCCGAGGCTAAGGCTTTGGCGGTGTCCCTGTTCCAGTCCCCGCAGGACAAGAAGGGCGAGTTTTTCATCGAATCCCCGCAAAAGATATTTGCCTTCCTGATGGCCTATGGCCCAACACCAGAGGAGTTGGTGAAGTGGATGTCAAACCCGGAAGAGATCGACCGAAGACTGAAAGGGACGGAGCACGCTCACCTGATCGATCCGAAGGCGCACCAACAGCGCGCTGGTGTTCTTGGCTCTCTTGGACTGGTCGCGGACAGTCTACGTCTCCTTCCGAAGAAGGGCGAGGGGAATGGCGAGTGGTCGGCCACGGAGTGGGCCGAGACGCGACAGGGGTGGATCTTCATTACTTCGCTCCCGGCTGAACGCGAGGCGCTTCGACCGCTCCAAAGTCTATGGATCGATCTGCTCGTCTTGCGGCTCCTAAACGAGCCGAAGGAGGGCCAGAAGCGGGCATGGTTCGTGATCGACGAGTTGGCGAGTTTGCAGAGGCTCCCCCAACTACATACCGCGATCACAGAAAATCGAAAGAGCAGGAATCCAGTCATTCTGGGTTTCCAGGGTAAGGCCCAACTGGAATACCTTTACGGCCACCTGGCTGAAGTCATGCTGTCGCAACCGGCAACGAGCATTTGGCTGAAGACAAAGGAGCCGACCGCGGGCGAGTGGGTTAGCAAATTCATTGGAAAGGTCGAGATCGAACGGCTGCGCGAGACCCATTTCGACGGCTCCCGCTCCGGGCGGAACTTCGCCTTGGACCGGCAGACTGAACCGTTAGTGATGGAGTCCGAAATCTCCGGATTGCCGGACCTCCACGCCTATATGAAATACGAGAACTATGTGACGCGCTTCTCGTTCCCATACATGGATATGCCGGTGGTCGCCAGCGACTTTGATCTCCGCGATACTCCCGAGGACAATCTCCCATACGATCCCAAGAAGATCGGAGGGGCTAAGCCCCAAGCGCGTCCACTTGAGCTTAAGCCGGAATCAGATGTGCCCACACCGCCGCGAAAATCGCCACTGACAGCAACGGAAGTCCCGCAGCACGAGAGCGACGTTGCGATGAGCGTCAATAGCCAGCAAAGCCTGAATCTTCGGGGCTAAGGAGTTGCCGTGTTGACCATCTCAAAGCCACTCTCTGCGGGGCAGGCCCAGACTTACCACCAGAAGGAGTTCACCGCGAAAGAGCAGAACTATTGGTCTCAGCGGGGAGTGATCGCAGGCGAATGGCAGGGCCGTCTGGCAGAGCAGTTCGGTCTTGCCGGGATGGTCTCTGCCGAGGATTTCGCGCAACTGAGCCAGGGCCAGCATCCGCAGACCGGAGAGCAGCTTGTTCGACAACGAGCATCCTATGAATATCAAGATGCTGACGGCAAGACCATTAAAACGATGGAGCATCGAGCCGGATGGGATGCAACCTTCTCCGCGCCCAAATCTGTTTCGCTCACGGCCCTCGTCGGTGGCGACGAGCGCGTCCGCGAGGCCCACCGGGAGAGCGTTCGCGTTGCCTTGGAGCAGCTCGAACATTACGCACAAGCCCGCATTGGCGGCAACAACCCGCCCGAGACCACTGGCAAGTTTATCGCCGCCAAGTTTGAACACGATACGGCCCGCCCGGTCGATGGTTACGTCGCGCCGCAACTTCACACCCACGCGGTCGTTTTCAACATCACCGAGCGCGACAACGGCCAGCCTCGCGCCCTCCAGCCGCAGAGCCTCTTCGCCTCGCAGCAATTCGCCACGGCCATCTATCAATCCGAGTTGACCTACAAACTGCGCGAACTCGGTTACGAAATTACGACGGGCCGGAGTGGCGCACCTGAGATCAAAGGCTACACGCAGGAATACCTGGACGCGTCCAGTCCTCGCAGCCAGCAGATTCGGGAGTACCTCGAACGCACAGGGCGCTCGGGGAAAGAAGCTGCCGAGATCGCGGCACACTCGACGCGCGACCGCAAAGGGATTCATTCGCCCGGAGAGGTTATGGCCGCGCACCGCAAGTTGGCGGCAGACTTCGGACACCAAGCCGACGCGGTTGTACGCGCAGCGCGCGAACGGTCTCAACAACAGGTGAACCCCATCAACTCACTAGACCGTGTTCGAGAATCTCTCACCTTTTCCCGCGACAAAAACTTCGAGCGCGAGGCGGTTGCGGATGAGCGTGCGCTCATCCGCGACGGGCTCCGGCGTGGCATGGGCGAGATCACTCATACCCAGGTCCGCTCCAATCTTGAAGCGCGCTTGGCATCCGGAGAATTTCAAATCGTTGAGCGGCATCAGGGAGTTCCGGGCCGTCAATTCACCACCGCCAAAACCATCGAAGCGGAGCACGAAGTCCTTCGTCGGATGCGGGAGGGTCAGGACCATGCAGAGCCGGTTCTTTCGCGTCCGCAAGCCATTGCCGTGGCCGACCAGCACCCGCATCTCAACCGGGCTCAACAGAGCGTGGTCGAGGTCGTGCTCAGTTCGCCGGACCGCGTCCAGGGAATCCAAGGCTTCGCAGGCACGGGGAAAACGACCACGCTAACAATCATCCGCACCGCCGCAGAAAAGCAGGGCTATCAGGTCGAGGGCCTCGCCCCGACTTCACGCGCTGCGCGCCAACTGAAGGATGCAGGCATCGAGGCCGGAACCTTACAAGGCTTCCTTGCCCGTGGACAAAACTCTGAACACAATCCAGAACAGAAAAGGCTCTTCTTTATTGATGAATCGAGCCTCGCCAGCACCAACCAAATGCGCGAGTTTCTTTCGCGGATCGGTCTCCATGACCGCGTGCTTCTGATCGGCGATATCCGCCAGCATCAGGGCGTCGAAGCAGGCCGCCCTTTTGAGCAACTACAAGAGGCCGGCATGCGCACCGCCAAGCTTGATGAGATCGTCCGCCAGCAAAACCCAACTCTTAAATCTGCCGTGGAATTGCTGGCCACGGGCCGCGTCTCCGCCGCCGTGGACGCACTCCAACAGCAGGGCCGCGTAAGGGAAATTCCCGACGCAGCAGAACGGATCCGCGCCATTGCGAAGAGCTACGTGCAATCGCCCGAAAACACTCTCATCGTCTCACCGGATAATGCTTCTCGCCGCGACTTGAACGTTGCTGTTCGCCAGGAATTGAAAAACATTGGAACCATTGCCCCGGAAGATCATCATTTCCGTGTCTTGGTTCCGCGTCAGGACATGACCGGAGCCGAGCGATCCTGGGCAAGCCACTATGAGATCGACGACGTAGTTCGCTACACACGAGGCAGCAAAGCCATCGGAATCGGAGCCGCCGCCTATGCATCAGTCGTAGCGATCGACCCGACCGCAAACCTACTTACTGTCGAGAAAGCGAATGGAGAACTTGCCACCTACGATCCCCGCCGACTCACCGGCGTCAGCGTCTACCGAGAGATTGACCGTGAGTTCTCCGTAGGCGAGCGCGTCCAATTCACCGCGCCGGACAAATCACTCGGCATTGCAAATCGCGACATGGCTGCAATCGAAGCGATCTGTCCCGATGGCCGCCTCTGCGCTCGCCTCGACAACGGCCGCCAGATCGAATTTAGCGCCAGCGAACATCGTCATTTTGACCACGGTTATGCCGTCACCAGCCACAGCTCCCAGGGCCTCACCGCCGAACGCGTCCTCGTTCACGCGGACACCGGCGTCCACCCGGACCTGCTCAACTCCAGGTTTGCCTATGTCTCCATCTCCCGAGCCAGCCACGACGCCATGGTCTTCACTGACGACTTGGCAAAACTCGGGCCCCAATTGGGAGCCGAGGTCTCGAAGACATCCGCTCTGGAAATCAATCAAGCTTCATGCATCGCCCAGGGAATTGGGATAAGGATCTGACACTGCCAACCATTAAGACGGAGAAATCGCGATGACGAAGATGGCCTCCATTCCCGAGAATTACAACGAAATCCGTGCCGGAATCGTCGGACTGCTCAAAACAGCCCGCTCGTCTGCCGCCCGGAACGTAAATACCCTGATGACGGCCACCTACTGGGAGATCGGGCGACGGATCGTCCAGTCCGAGCAAGCTGGAGAGAAGAGGGCTGAGTATGGCGAATTGCTCATCAAGCGATTGGCCAAAGACCTATCGGCCTCATTCGGCAGAGGCTTTGGACCGCGTAATCTCGCCCAGATGAGGAGCTTCTACCTGGCTTGGTCTCACGGTAAGATTTTGCAGACACTGTCTGCAAAATCTTCAACATCTATACCGTTCAATGATATACAAGCACAACCTCAACCTGTTCAAGACCTTGCCAACCAGTTTCCCTTACCCTGGTCCGCCTACGTGCGACTGCTATCAGTCAAGAGCCCAGAGGCTCTGACTTTTTATGAGACCGAGGCTCTGCGGTCCGGGTGGTCCGTCCGGCAATTAGACCGTCAGATCGGCAGTCAATTTTATGAACGCCTCGCGCTCTCAAAGAACAAAGCTGCCATGCTGGGGAAAGCGGAAAACTCCGAACCTAGAGATTTGGTGACACCTGAGGAGGCCATCAAGGATCCGTTCGTTCTCGAATTCCTCGACATCAAAGACGAATACTCCGAGTCAGACTTGGAGGACGCCCTCATCCAGCACCTCACGGACTTCCTTTTGGAGTTGGGCGATGATTTGCTTTTGACAACCTGATTTGGCCCCACTTCGCTCATTACATTTGGCCCCACCCGCATTAATTAAGGATGGGGGTCCGGTTTTGGAAGAGTTGCGGTTCCGAGCCGGGATGGAGTGCAGAGGAAGGGGCGGCGTTCGAGC
>JBBRRB010000124.1:0-8492 GCA_038225555.1 Bryobacterales bacterium | reverse complement strand
GCCATGATCTCGGCGGGCGTCGCGCCGTTCTTCCGGCAAAGCCTCGCGATGACGATGGTCTGTTTGGACTCGGGCCGGGGTGCCTGGTCGCTGGCGGCCAGTGCAGCCTTGGCTTCTTTCGCGGTGCAATCCGCAAGCCGCTTAACCTTAACAGCCATATCCTCCTTTTTGTTGGAAGCCTTCGCCGTCTGGGTGGGGGTCGTATTCTTTTTCATGGTCGTTGTGTAACTCCTTCGATCACAACATTCGCTCTGTGGCTAGACACAAGCAAGTCAATCTTTAACACCGGAGCGGTCCGGCGCTGGATCTGATGGAGCCTCGGGCGTCATCCAGCGCTCGCAGCTCACCGCTGCGCCGACCTACCCCAGGAAAAGCCAGCTCGCCTTTGGCGCGCCACTCTCCACGCCAGCGTTCCAGCCGTTTTCAGATCAATCTATTCGCGAAATGGTATCCCATGCTGGCGGAGCAATCATAAGTCAATTTCCACATCGCCAGATGGTCTCGAACAGCAGATCAACAAATTACCACCGGCGGGCGGCTCCAGTGGATCAGGCTGATAGTCGATAGCTCCTCCGATCAATGCGCATTCGCAGGTGTGGCAGACGCCGGTGCGGCACGACCACTGTACGGGAACGTCGCAAGCCTCTGCGAGTTCCAACAAGCTGGAGAACCGTGAATCCCACGAAACCGTAAGCCCGCTTCGTGTAAACGAAATCTGAGGACCCAATCCGGGGTCTCCTGAGGGAGGGTGGGCTGGAGGGCGCGGGGATCGCGCAATTCCCGGCGTGATCGGCTCTTCCGGACCAAACACTTCCGAGTGAATTCGTGTTGAATCGACACCCCATGTTTTCAAGCCTTCGGTTAGGCTGTGAAGGAATGACGGTGGCCCACACAGGTAGAAATCCGCATCGCGAGATACACCGAGCCGATCAAGCAGCGGCTTGTCCAGGTGCCCAACAGAGTCGAAGTCCACGCCGCGTTCATCCGTAGAACCGGGTTTGCTGTAGACGATATGGCTTCGGCCACGCTCTAACGATTTCAAAAGTCCACGCGATTCTTTTGCAAAGGGATGCTCCGCCCGGTTTCGCGCTCCGTAGAGCCACCAGACCTCCTGACGTGACGCGGCGGAGGACAGCGAATGGAACATGGCGAGCACGGGCGTCGCGCCAATGCCGGCACTCAGCAAGACGACCGGCGCGTCGCCGCCCCTCAGAATAAAAACTCCGCGAGGGGCGCTCACGTCCAGGATATCGCCGGCATGTACAGAATTGTGGAGAAATGAACTGACAGCCCCGTTCGCTTCGCGTTTGACGCTTATCCGATAAGAGTGGGCGCCGGGAATGCCCGACAGCGAATAGTTCCTGAGCAAGTTTGGTCCATCGAGACTGGTGCGCACCCGTAAGACCAGAAACTGTCCAGGTAGAGCCACAGGCAGAGACGATCCGTCCGGTTGTTCGAAGGACAACGAGACCACATCGGCACTCTCTCTATCCACTCGTGTGACTCGCAGTGGCCGAAAGCCCAGCCAGGCCGGTGGAGTTCCGGCTGAAACAGTCAGTCCGGGATTTCCCGCCTCCGAAGTGCGCCGTTCTGCAAGCGCCTTCAAGGACGTTTTCCAGCCCGGGCTGAGTGCCGGGACGCACAATGAACTTTCGAGTTGTCCGCGAGAGGGGTTTGGCAGATACAACAGGGCATTGATGTTGGCTACCGTGATGTGTTCGGGGCCATCCGAGACCTTCATGATCTCGTCGCCAGCGCCAACTTCACCTTCCTCCAGCACGCGGAAGTAAAATCCAGGTCGGTGGTGCGACACGAGCAGCGCAGCCATGGCCGGCTCAGCCATTCTGATACCCACGCGATAGCATGTGACGCGCGGCTGAGTGACCTCGAAGAGCGCGCTCCCAATCCGGTATCGATCGCCTATGCAGACCTCATCGTCAGGCAAACCGACTACGGTAAAGTTATCGCCAAACTGTCCGAAAGCAAAATCGCTGCGGCCGAAGTGGGCCTCCCAATAGCGATAGGAATCCATTTGATACACCATCACCGCGCGATGCTCGCCTCCATGCCCGACAAGGTCTCCTTGTCCATCGCCTTCTACATTCAGCCGCCGGACGGCTAGCCTGCCCTGGACGGGCTGCTTCCAGATTGCGGTGTGCACCTTTTCCCCTCGCCATGCCACGTCACGAGGCAGACCCACATTGACGGATACAAGCCGTCCCATCAGGTGCATCTCCTGGAAGCATATTCGGAATAATGAGCAACCGGCACTTCAACCATGGCTGCTTCTAGCCTGGCCTTCCAGCTTTCGCGATCAATTCTAAGCATTGCGCCGAAACTCTCCTGGCGTCATCTCAAGCCGCTGTCGAAACAAGCTAGACATGTGCGGATTCCGGCGATGTGGATGGTCAGTTCCGACGCGATATGAATACGGTCGGAGCGAAGCGACGCTGGCATTTGCATGATGCCTGAGAATATTCACATCAGTCAATGATTTTCGGTTTTTAGCGGGGAATTGCGTCTGGGGCAAGGGGTCGGCGTTTGAGACCCCTTGCCCCAGTCAGCAATGGAGAGACCCGGG
Organism: Bryobacterales bacterium; assembly: GCA_038225555.1. Classification (GTDB taxonomy): domain Bacteria; phylum Acidobacteriota; class Terriglobia; order Bryobacterales; family Bryobacteraceae; genus JANXQZ01. The sequence goes on along the minus strand of JBBRRB010000124.1, from coordinate 5,911 downwards.
TTACGAAACGGAATCTTCGGGCTTTTTGCCGCGCTTCTTCCGCATCGATTCGCCGCTGAGTTCGATACGGAAGGCATTGTGGACCAGCCGATCGAGGATGCTGTCGGCAATGGAGGGATCGCCGATCTGTTCATGCCAGAACACATCACCTCTCCCGGCTTTCAGGAATTCACGCCAAAACCGGAAATCTGCGGTAATCTGCGGACATCGAGCGCCGCATCACCCTGCCCCGGAGTTTTCGTCGTTCAAACCACGCCCGCCTCGAATCAGCAACCACAGCATCACGACAATTTCGCCAGCAGCGGCTGTGACCCGCGTGGGTTCACGAATCGTGCTGCCTCATCGCCGGGTCGCGGCATTACATGTGCAAACCGCCCACAAGATACACGATAAGGAGGATCAATAGTATTGTCCCCAGCCCTACACCGGCACCCCCGGTGGGACCCCAGCGGCTGTGGCCGTAATAGCCTCCGCCGCCGCCAAAAAGCAATATCAAAATGATGATCAAAATCAGCATGTCGATCGACCTTTCTTATTTTCTGTTCAGAATTCCGGGAGATTTATTTCCTGCTCCCAACTACTAACAGCACAATGCCTCCGACTAGCGCCAATCCTCCCGCGATAGGCGGAATCGGGATGTCATGCGTCTTTTCGCGCGTGGCGTGGATCGGCCCGATGTCGACGACCTTCTCGCGGGTGGTGTAGGTAAAACCTCCCCATGCGAGGCCAAACAGGCCAAGCACGATCAATATCACTCCGACCGTTTTGCTCATGGCTATTTCTCGAATACCTTTTCAATCTGCCCGATCTTCTTCTGGATCGCGCCGGTGAGCCTTTCGCCCTTGCCTTCGTCCGCGAGGTTTGGGTCGTTGGTGACTTTCCCTGCCGCTTCTTTCACTTCGCCTTTCAGCGCGTGGAATTTGCCTTTGACCTGGTCCTTCGTGCTTGTTCTCATGTCTTCTCCTTTTCGCTCGGGTTTGCAACGAAAACTTCTGAAAACCAGCAATCCCGACTACCTTGATTTAGTCGCCAGCACGTTTAAGGCCCCATTTTGAAATTGAATTTAAGCGACTCCGGCCAGCATGAATAAGGATTGCGGCGCGCAGCCGTTGCGTGTAATAGCGCAGGACTCCCGCTCTTGCGCTGTTCACTTCGCACGCTTCGATTGCTTTGAAATACCACGAGGCGGGTATCCGGTAGCCCCAATTATGTAGTATGCGGGGGTGGTCGAAGAATACCCGCGTAATCTGACCCAGCAGGAACCATCTTCCAGGACACGCGGACTCCCTTGCCAGTGTGGTTTCGCGCCAGGTGGTGGGTGACCACCCAGAAGAACGGCGCCAGCGCATTGGGACTGCAACGGGTGCTCGGCCTGAAGAAATATGAGACTGCCTGGACATGGCTGCATACCGCAAACCAGGTACACCGATTCAATTCCCTTCAGCGCGTTCCGCAAACTGCCCTTGTCAGCGAAATCAGCCACGACCGCCGCAACGCTTTTTGGCGCTTTGCTGGCGTCTTCTGTACTTTTGTACATCGCCCTGACCGGTGTTCCGGCGGTGATGGCCGCTTTCAAGACGGCGCCGCCCGGCCGCGCAGCTTGGTGATGTCCCAACTTCACAACTGATTGGCTTCGGTGGACAACAACTCCGCCCGGTTGCCGACGATCAGATCCCTTCCGCCCCTCCGGGAAAGAGTGGACTCGCTCGAAACGCCAGTCAATCTCACCGTTAGCGGGATAGAGATGCCGTTAACCCGAAGTTACGGCCCGCGCCAGAGAATGTGAGAAAACTCCGACGTGAACGCAGAGTAAGTGCGGTTTCGGCAGAAATCTGGCGCTCCGAGGCTATCCGCTGAGAGAGGAGAACGTCGCAAATAGTTACCATTTGCGCGCATTTTGGTGAAAGGCTGTCGACCAAAAGCCGGAGAGATTTCGAGGTGAGCTGAAGTGGCTCCCCAAGCGCTGCACAGATCCGAACACGCGTTTGGAGAATTTCTATGGAGTGACTTTTTCCGTGGTGTTAACCAAGCGGCGGGATTAGGAAATGCGTTCGTTGTACGGGGTTCTCGTTTGGCTAGTGGTCGATACCGGCTGCCTCCCCAAGTGAAACGGTAAGTTGTTGATTTGAGAATACCTACTCAAAACTGAACGGTACGAGAAAATTCAGCGCCCATCACTCTTGAGGCGCGCTCTTACTCATCCCGGTCGATTTCTGAACGTCTGACGCGGACTTCCCCCTTCCCGATTTATTGCTCGATTTGGGGCGAGACCTCTCCGTGATAACGCGCCCGAGCGCGATCAATTGTCATGACCTCGGCTGGCTTGCGGCGCAGCCGCGTAATCTGAGTCTCAATTTGAAGTTCGAACCGCTCAGGGCCGACTGAAAAAGTAACTCGTTGATTGCACGCGCTTTCGGGCGTGTTCGAATCTCTAGCACCAAGCACAACCACTGGTCTGTCGTCCATAGTCGAACACATTACCTCTGCCCGGCTTCAGGAATTCACGCCAAAACCGGAAATCTGCGGACATCCGCGGTCGCTAGCGGACGGAAGAATGTGGAACGTGAAGTGGTCTACTTTCTCTCCGCCCCACAGGTCTATTTTTGCTCCACCCTTGACATTCTGACGAGCGCTTACTTACTGTCCAGTCGCGTTGAGCACCATCGTGCCGAACCCGTCCGCCCCGCCAACCAGCCAAATATTGCCTTGGGGAATCACGATGCCGCCCTTAATGAAATCGTCGACGACCATAAGGTTCCTCGGATTTGGATTCGGGGTCGGAGCGATGGTCCAATCCGTGCCGTCCCAGTGCAACACAAGATTGGTAATCCTCCCGGGTCCAAATGCGTTGGTAGTTCCAAACGCCCAGATATCGTTGGCCGAGACTGCGGTAATTCCCTGAAGTGCGTTGGAGACCGATTGCGTATTGGGGCCGCCCACATTGGGACTCGGCACAACGTTCCAGTTCGTGCCGTCCCAGTGCTCGATGAGCGTCTTCTGCGGCCGATCCTGATTTTGCGTTGCTACAAACCACCCAACCGCCCACACGTCATCGGGAGCCAGCGCGGTTACTCCTTGAAGTATGTTTTGTCCATTGCCGGGGCTGGGGCTGGGAACCTTACTCCACTTGGCGCCGTTGAAGTGTTCGATAAACGTTGTGGCAACGGCCACGTCTCCCACCGCCCACACGTCATTGGTCGCCAGCGCGGATATACCGGACAGAAAACTGTTCGAGTGATTTTCATCGATCGTCGCTGTCCACGAAGTGCCATCGAAGTGCTCGAATAAAGGGAATGCCCCGGGTTTGCCGTTGATCAACGTGAGGATCGAGCCTGTCGCCCACATATCCGTAGCCGAGGTGGCGCTCAAGCCCTGCAGCGCAGGTTCGTCGGTGGGCTGAAACGAGGGCCCGGGGGAAACGCTCCACTTTGTACCGTCGAAATGCTCGATGACCTGGTTAGGGTTCGCCTGGGTGATATTGATATTTCCCACGCCCCAAACGTTGTTAGCTGCGAGATCGGCCACGCCAGTGAGCTGACTGGTCTCGTCGCCAACGATGAGTGGAAGCGCGAAAGCGCGCCACTGCTTGCCATTGAAATGGATCGCGGACTGCCTGACGGCCCAGATATCGTTCGGTGACGACGCGGAGATAGAAGTCAAATCACTGTGAAACGGGAATGCCCGAATGGAGGGCGTAGGCACGACTCTAAAGACGGATTGAGCCGCAGCTTCAGCTTCCGGCAGTACAACCGGGTTTTGCCCAAAACTTGACGCAATGTGTATACACAGCAGAGGTATCAATGCAATCGATCGTCCCATTTAATTCCAGCCTAGGCAATCAGTGCTATAAGCGTGTGCGAATTTTGTAAAAGGTTCGTGAAATTTTGTCGGCGCAACGTGAGAAGATCCCCTTGGCGCAAAGTAGAACAATCCCCTAGCTGACAAGCCGCGAGGCTAGAGAGGTGGATCAAAAATTGATGTTGAGCGGGCAGGATCGAGATCGGCTGAAGGTGCTGCATCAGGTTATTAAGAAGGAAATCACACAAGCCGCGGCAGCGACGAATATACGCCTGACAAACCCCAGTTTCGAGCGACCAAATGCCGAATGCGCGGTTCTACGCTATGCGTAAGGGGACCGTGGCAAGGGTTGTATTACTTCCCCTATCGCTTGCTAATCAGGCGCATCAGGACGGCTGGGAACTTGGCCCTCGTCCATTCGATACGCGAGGGGAAGCCGAAGCCTTCGTCCGCGAGACGTGGGGAATCACGATCCCCGCTGAGGCGATGAAACAAAGTACGCGAAAGAATTAAGTTAGCAGTTCATTTCAGTCGGCCCTGATCGGTTCGAACTTCAAATTGAGACGCAGATTACGCGGCTGCGCCGCAAGCCAGCCGAGATCATTCCAATTGATCGCCCGAATCGGCAAAACAGAGACCGCGACATACCGATCAGGAACGCCTGAAGGCCCGAATTCCGAGATCAGGAACGATTGCAGCGGAGCGGGAGTCGCCGTTTTCTTGGGCATTGCATTTCCACGCAGCAAGGTTACGTTGGGCGTTCCGGTTATCAGCCGCGCCGGGCGCATGCGGAGCTACGTGCAGACCGTCTGGTAGCCGCCACCCCGCCTCGGCCAAAAACAAAGTTCGCGAAAAAGCGCGCGAATACGATAGAGTCTTACAAGCTTCAGGAAAGGTTTAGAAATGAAACATATCCTCTTATTTGGCTTCGCGCTGACCGTACTGTTCTGCGCCTTGCGATCGCCCCTACAGGCGCAGAACGCCAATGCCACCATCAAGGGGACCGTCACGGACCCAAGCGGAGCCGCCGTACCCGGGGCCGCCGTCGAATTAAGCAACCTCGGCACGGACGAGCATCGGCGTGCAACTACGTCAAGCTCCGGCGGCTACGATTTCACCGCTCTTCCTCCCGGCGAGTACGAAGTCAAGGCCACGGCTACGGGCTTCTCGTCGTGGTCGGGCAAGCTGACGTTGCGCGTTTCTCAGGAGGCCGCCGTCAATCCCAGTCTCACCACCGAGTCCCTCTCCACCACAATCAGCGTGAACGACGTCACACCGGTGATTACGACGGAAGAATCGTCGCTATCCGACGTGAAGGAAGCGGCCAGAATCGGGGCGCTGCCGTTACAGTCGAGGAATTTCCTCAACATTCTTAATTTCAGTCCGGGCGTGGTCTCCAACGGCTTCGCCGGACAAGGGCAGGGCTACACGCGCGTGAATGGAGTGCCGGGCGGCTCCATCGATTATCTGGTGGACGGCATGACGGCTTCGGAGCGCTACACGAACGAACTGCAGCGACTCCCGCAAGCTTTGCCCACAATCCAGGAGCTGAAAGTCAGCACCTCCAACACAAACGCCGAGTACAGCCGTGCCGGCATGGTGGAAGTGGTCACCAAGAGCGGCGGCAACCAGTTTCACGGGCAGCTTTACGAACTGAATCAGAACAACGCGCTAGCGGCGAAGGATTTTCATCAGACATTTGTGAGCCACTTGGTGAGGAACGAATTCGGCGGCAACGTCTCCGGGCCGGTCCGGATTCCCTGGCTATATAACGGCAAGGACAAGACGTTCTTCTTTTTCGACGGGGAAGGCATCAAGCAGCGCAACGCCGCTTCGGAAAGCTACATCGTGCCGCTGGCAAACTGGAAGAAAGGCGACTTCTCGAACTACACGGACGATTCCGGCCACCTGATCAGGATCTACGATCCGCTGACCACGAAATACGATCCCGCCACAAAAAGCTATGTGCGCACCCAGTTCCCCGGTAACATGATTCCGGCCAGCCGGCTTAACCCCGCGGGCACCAAGGTAACCGGATATATCCCCGACCCGAACCTGAACATTCCCTACTACAACGGCCAGAATTACCAAAATCAGCAGGCCAGCGGCAAAG
>JBBRRB010000123.1:0-8527 GCA_038225555.1 Bryobacterales bacterium | reverse complement strand
GCCGCCCTTGCGAAGGCAGGAGAGAGCCGCAACCACGACTTCCCCGCTTGGAGCGACTGTCACAGCCCGGTCAAGCTCAACGGGCGGCTTGTCGTGTTCACCGCCAACCCAGGTTGCGCCGAGCGAAGTAGCAAGCCGCCGATGCGATGCACCTCGCGTCGAAACATAGATTTTGCATTTCCACTCTTTCAACACCGCGATTGCAAGCGAGGCGGAAGAGCCAAAGCCGAACAGCCCGACACTGTCGCCTTCCTCCACGCCAGCGACCCGAAGGCTACGGAAGCCGATAATACCCGCGCACAGCAATGGCGCCGCGTGCAAGGCATCTAGGCTGTCTGGCAGCGGAAAAACGAAATCCGCCCGTGCGAGCGCATACTCCGCATAGCCGCCATCCACTGTGTACCCCGTGAATGTCGGCGCATCGCAGAGGTTTTCGAGCTTCCGGAGGCAGTATTGGCAGGTCCCGTCGACGCCGCCAACCCACGAAACACCCACACGTGCCCCTACCTGAAGCTCTGGGGTGCCACCATCGACAATGTCACCGACGATCTGGTGTCCTGGAATGAGCGGATTACGCAGGGGCGGCAACTCCCCTTCCACAATGTGAAGATCTGTCCGGCAAACTCCACAAGCCCGAACTCGCAATAGAACCTGCCCTGGGGCCACCGGGGGTCGCTGAACGTCCTCAATGTTCAACCAGCCGACGCCAGTACTACCAGGGGAATGGAAGACGGCTGCCCTCACGATTGCCGCCGAACGCGCATACCCTTGATTGTCCAATACAAGGCTGGGCCTTCAACCTGCCGCTTGAGATGAACGCATATGCTCTGTGGCATGAAACCAGTCCTCATTGGGGGATCCGTAGGGGTATCCTCTCGCTTTCCAAAGCTCGTACGCCAGGGTTGCCCGTTCCTTCATGCCCCGGCTCGGAATGCGCGTGCGCGTTCCCTTCCTTGCGATGCAACTGTTCCATATCGCGAAAAGCCTTCAGCTTGGAGCAAATCCAGATTTGGGCGAATCGTGCTGCTGGACCGCAACGACCGCAAGGGCGACCCTGAGTCGGCTCAATACCTGACGACGCGAGGAATCGCGGTCTCGGTCCAACACGGCGGTACTTGTACAGAGTTTAGCGTAAGGCGGTCTCGCTAAAATCAGAAACGGTATCTGGCTTGGAACGGGAAACCGAAATCGAACTCGCGCGGCAGTTGCTCGCTGGAGAACCCGAGGCGTTCGATTCGCCTCAACACGTTCAAGTGGGGCAGCCCGGGCAACAGGCGAAGGTGGAGTACGTGGCCGCCATACAATACGGAATCGCGTCGGTAATCGATCGCGCTTGCCGGCACAGTTCAGCGTTTACTTCGGTTTTACTGCCACCCCCGCAAACCGGGAGCTGAGTGGCCCGGTCGGCGGGAGCACTTTTATCGCATGCCTTTGGAATTTGGCAGCGAACGCTGGACGTTAGCCGAGGGTGGACGCCGCGCGGCTAGCAGGGCGGCTTGAAGGCCATCTGGAATGCCTGGTACGTCGTATACCCTCCGGACAGATTTCGTGATTGATACCCGTGCTGCGCCAGGAATCGGGTGGCGAAGTATCCCCGCTGTCCTACACGGCAGTAGGTCCAGATTTCTCGATTTCTCGGGAGCTCGGCATAGCGGTCGCGCATTTGCGAGAGCGGCAAGTTGATCGCGTTCAGGATGTGTCCGCCAGCGAATTCGTCGGGCTCGCGCACGTCGACCAGCAACGCGTTGGTGCGATCAAGTTGCAGCCAGTCGGCCAGGGGCATGTCTCCATTCAGAACGTTCTCGGCGAGCATGCCGGCGATGTTGACCGGATCTTTGGCCGCACCGAACTGCGGTGCATAGCACAGCTCGGCTTCGGCCAGATCATGCACGGTGCCTCGAAATTGAATCGCGGTCGCTATGACATCGATACGCTTGTCCACGCCTTCCAGTCCAATCGCTTGCGCACCGAGGATGCGGCCATCAGGCACCGAAAATAGCAGCTTGAGATGAATCGTGTGGCCACCTGGATAATAGCCTGCATGGTGACCGGGGTGGAGGTACACCTTCTCGAAACTTGTCACTCCGGCACGCCGCAATCCCTTCTCGCTCGCGCCGGTGGACGCAACGGTCAGGCCCAGCACACCAACAACCGCCGTGGCCTGTATTCCTCGAAAGTTCGTGTCACGTCCGGCGATTGATTCGGCCGCCACTCGACCTTGGCGATTGGCTGGGCCTGCGAGTGGCAGCACTGTATCTTGACCAGTCAGCACGTCGGGCACCTCAACGACGTCGCCGACAGCCCAGATCTCAGGATCGGAAGTGCGCATTTGCGAATCGACGACGATGCCGCCGCGCGAACCGATCTCAAGGCCGGTTGCCTTGGCCAGATCGTTCTCGGGTCGCACGCCGATGGCAAGTATGACAAGATCGGCTGGAAGACTTGCACCGCTCTCTGCGACCACGATCAAGTGGCCGTCCGACCCCTCGTCGATGCGGGCCAGTCCGTCGCCTAGACGGAGCTGTACCCCCTTCGCAATCAGGTGCTCCATGAGCGGGGCCGCTACCTCAGGGTCGAGCGGGGGCATAACCTGAGGTAGCTTTTCGAGCACGGTAACGGAGAGTCCGCGATGGATCAGGTTCTCGACCATCTCCAAGCCGATAAATCCGCCTCCAACGACGACCGCCGTCTTGGCGTGGCGTTCGGCAATCCAGGAACGAATACGGCGGGAGTCCGGAATGTTGCGCACCGCAAAGACGCCGGGCAGGTCTACCCCCGGCAGCGGAGGCCGGATCGGTGCTGCGCCTGGTGACAGGACCAAAGCGTCGTAACGCTCAGTGCGGCTCTGGCCGGTGTTGAGATCGCGCACGGTGATCGCACGCGCAGAACGGTCGATGCCGATGACGTCTGTAGTCGTGTGCACCCAGATGTTAAACCGCTCGCGAAACATTTCGGGCGAGGCGACGAGCAGCTTTCGCTCGTCAGCGATGACGTCGCCGACGTAGTACGGCAGTCCGCAATTTGCAAAGGCGACGAAGGGCCCGCGATCGAAGATGACGATCTCCACAGACTCGTCAAGGCGCCGAAGTCGCGCGGCACACGACGCGCCTCCCGCCACACCGCCGACAATCAAGATACGACGACCGGGACCGGGGTTGGGCGAGTGGGTGGGTTCAAGTTCGGCGTGGTTGCTCATGGAAGATCCAATCGAAGTCGGGGCATAGCCGAATCTTAGACGATTCGAGCGGCGTAGTCGTGTTTTGAGGTTATTACTTCCTCGTTCACCGCGCCTAGCATAGCAATTGCTAAAAATTTCATGGTCAGATGTCTGGCAACAAAAGCGATCAGCCGTTATTCCGATTATTCGATTAAGAACGATGTAAATGGGCCACGAGGAATCAGTGAGCTGCAATGCCTTGCATCAACGCATTGAACGCATAAGTCTCTTCACAACCTTTACACCAGCGCCCGTTTCACTTCAGAGGAGTTCTTGACATATCGACGTTCTGCGACCACAGATCCATGCGGAGAGTGCCTAGGTTTGTTGGGCCATGATCGTACTGGCTTTCGTCTGGAAGAGAGCAATTATTTCGGAACTGGAGCAAACCGCGCCTGCGCCAAAACCGAAAGAGGTATCAATTCCAATGACCTCCGCCACTCTCGCAGCTGGCTCGCCTAAAAGCAATGTGCTGCCCCTGAACCTGCCTCGAAGTCGACAACTTCCAAGAATTGGTTCTCCTCGCGAACGACCGCTATTGCCTTCCTCGCCGCAGTTGGGATCGCCGCCTATCTGGTCACGCGGTACTTTCTGCATCTACCGCTTAGTGAGTGCCGCTGGATCTTAATCGCAGTGTTGGTAACAGGCGGCGGTCCATTGGTCATTAGTCTTGCCCGAAAAGCTTTTGCCGGACAGTTTGGATCTGACCTTTTAGCAGGGATATCCATCGTTACGTCTGCGGTGCTCGGCGAATATCTCGCAGGCTCCATTGTAGTGCTCATGTTGTCAGGCGGCACGGCACTCGAAGAGTACGCGACAAGGCGAGCATCGTCCGTCTTAAGAGCTCTCGCCAAGCGGATGCCGCGTATCGCACATCGGAAGCAGCGCGATCAACTCTTCGACATCAATGTTGCTGAGATCAAGGTCGGCGAGCAACTCGTGGTGTACCCCAACGAGATTTGCCCTGCCGACGGTGTGGTCGTAGAAGGGCGCGGTTCTATGGATGAAGCGTACCTGACTGGAGAACCCTATCTACTTGAGAAAGGCCCCGGTGCAAGCGTATTGTCGGGTGCGCTCAATGGCGAAACCGCTCTGACGATCTCCGTCTCAAGTCTCCCCACTGACTCGCGCTACGCGAAGATCATGCATGTGATGCGGGAGGCTGAAGCCAATCGGCCCCAAATGCGCCGTATCGGCGACCGGCTCGGAGCCTGGTACACGCTCGTTGCATTGGGAGTTGCCGGGCTCGGATGGTTCCTTGGCGGTGATCCTACGCGCTTTCTCGCCGTGCTTGTGATCGCGACGCCGTGTCCCTTGCTATTAGCGATCCCTGTCGCGATCATCGGCGCTATTTCTGTCGCCGCAAGTCGAGGAATCATTATCAAAGATCCATCGATGCTGGAGCGGATTGACACGTGTCGCACGGTCATTTTCGACAAGACTGGAACTCTTACCTATGGTCGGCCAGCTTTGACGGACGTCATCTGCGCGGCCGGCGAGACCCGAGAACGGGTTTTGCAAATCGCCGCCAGCTTGGAGCAGTATTCGAAGCACCCCTTGGCAATGACCATCAGGCAGGCCGCAGAGCATGAAGGCATTCCCCTATTAGTCGTGTCAGAAATCGGGGAAAAACCAGGACAAGGTTTACGCGGAGTCATTGATAACCGTCGTGTCCAAATCACCGGGCGGAAGAAGATCATGGCCCTCGGCAACGCGATTGCCTCGAAGCTTCCACCGCCCTCTCCCAGCATGGAGTGCATCCTGCTTGAAAATGATGACTATGCGGCCACAATGCGCTTCCACGACTCGCCTCGAAAAGAGAGCCGCTCCTTCATTGGTCATCTGGGTCCGCGACACGAAGTCAACCGCATACTCCTCCTCTCCGGAGACCGTGAAGCCGAGGTCCGCTACTTGGCAGGCGAGGTCGGCATTACCGAGGTACTGGCCAGCCAAAGTCCGGAAGAGAAAGTCGCGGTGGTCAAAGCCGAGTCAAAACTTGCGAAGACTATGTTTGTCGGGGACGGCATAAATGATGCTCCTGCGATGCAGGCGGCCACCGTCGGCATTGCTTTTGGCCAAAACAGCGACATTACAGCGGAGGCCGCAGACGCCGTAATCCTTGAGCCTTCGCTCGGCAAAGTAGACGAGCTCATCCACATTGGCCGGCGCATGCGCCGGATTGCACTCGAAAGTGCCGTTGGTGGAATGGCGGTCAGCATGATTGGTATGCTGCTCGCAGCTGCTGGTTATCTGCCTCCCGTGGCGGGAGCCGTTGCGCAGGAAGTCATTGACGTGGCCGCGTTGTTGAATGCATTGCGCGTGGTATTTCCAGCGAAAGAACTGAACGACGATATTGGGCGCCAATCTCTAAAAGTGGGCGTTATCAGAAAGCATTGACTGCAAGCTCTCTGGCGCGTGAAGACATGGAGCCATCACTGCGTCAAAATTCGCGTTCATAAACACCGGCGGGAGCCTTCGCTTGAACTGCGCGACTTTGCGAGAGCCATGCCCAAGCTGCGTCTGGAGTCATGGGCCCCGGCGGAGCCGAGGGAGGATGGCAAAAATGATGAGCGACCCTAAAAAGGCCGGCCCGGAAACCGGGTCGCGGTCGAGGAACGCGCCCCGAATCGAGCGGCCTTGAATGAAGATAGCGACGGCCAGTTCTGCTGCCAGTACGAACGCTAAGGCGAGGAGGCCATAGCCAAGCCGGTCGGCAGGGCGCAGGGGAAACCGTTTGTTTATGTTGCCCGAGGCAAAATAGATGACGGTCAGCATGACAGGCATCTCTAGAAGCTCAGCCCAGCGGATGCCCAATCGCGGAACAATCAGGAACACACGGAGGGTCCCCAGTATGAAGCCCGCGCCGAACACGATGAGGAAGTAGAGCAACGCGGGTTTGAAGATAGCCATGGGATGACGGATGCCTCCTCTACCGTCGCAGAAAAAAGTTCGCCCGCGCTCGCACCTCTGATTGATGGCCGAGCAGCAAATGCCCGCCGGAGGAAAGTGGCATGAACTCTGCGCCTCGAATGTGCTGCGCCGTGTACTTCGTACGCCCTCGGATCAATCGCCGCTCCTCGTTGCGGATACCATCTACACGCTGGCTCACGGGTTGAAACGCTTTCACCATGCCAGCAAGAAACACCTTCTCCTCCGGCGTCATTGCGGCTCGCGCCGTGGATGTCACATCGAAAATACTGTCTAGCCTTTCGCGGCCTACTTTCTGCAATACCCAATACGGAAAGTCCGAACGAAAGATCGCCTCGTATACCCAAGCCGAAGCAGGAAGTTTCTGCGCCTCCGCATTGAGCGGTGCATAAGGGGGCGGAGGCTAGGAGGACTAGTGCAGAAGTCCGTGCCGGATAGCGCTGGGCAAATTGCAACGAAGGCGGCACGCCTCCGCTCATTGCGAGAATCGCCACGCGCTGGATGCTCAAGGCGTCCAATAGGTCGGCAAACGCATCCGCCTGTGCAGCAGTAGAGGCATCGGCGGGCAGAGGTGAACGCAACTACCCAAATCGCGATGGAACGATCCAGCGAAAGCCGTCGCCCCCATAGGCCTTGGCGATCAGACCGCCTTGGTCGTACCCTCCCCCAGCTCCGTGAGCAACCAGCACGGCTCGCCCGCTGCCCCAAATGGTGAACTCGATCAGGCCATCACGCGACTGGATCACTTGGCTGCTCCTCGAGACACGGTCGCGAATCGTCCGCATGTCCTGCGCGTAGGCAACGGAAATCCCGATTGCGATGGAAATCGCAGCCACACCTGCTGCGACGGCACTCGCAAGCCAACGATTGCGCTTCGTCATCTCAACCGCACGGTTGTTCCGAGTAAAGAAAGTTCATACGCCTTCAGTATGAGCCGCTTGTTCAAGATGTTTGTCGGGCCCGTCCCGCACCTCTTTGAACGTTGAAACTCTGCTGAAGCGAAGATAGGACCCGCAAAACGGCGCAGTGTAGAGCTTCTAAGCTTGTCCGATTACGTTGCTCTCCCGCGCAGCTACCACGACAGCTTTGGTCACTTCACGTAGCGAGTTGACTTCGAGGATTCACTCCATCTGAGTGATGAGACGATTAAGCAACCGGAAGTTTCCGCCCGTGATGCGGACGATCGCCGCGACTGTCTCTTGGTCCAACGGCAGAGCAGGAGGCGGAACACCGGGCGGCGTCCACCGCTGCTCCAGCAGTTGCCGAATCTCCGGCGCACTCAGGGGCCGAAATTCGTGTACGAATCCGATTCGGGAATAGAACTGCGGATGCAGCGCCAAGCGTTTCTCCCGCCCTGGCATTCCAATCAAGATCACGCCAATCTCGGCAGCGTCGAAGATCGCACTCACCTGTTCGAGGTTGGCGATTCGGAGCCGGTCAGCTTCGTCGAAGATGAACACAATCTGTTTTACACCCTCGTTTGCCGACCACATTCGCAATCCGTCTCCCACACTTTCTGCGCTTTCGGGCGTTATAGGTCGAGGTGACATGAACCGAATTTATCTATCCGACGTCACTCTGCGTCCGCGTCCATAACTTCCGAGTTGCTAAAATTAACCGACCAATCGGCATGAACGATTAGATTTCAGCGTAAGCGATCCAAAATCAAACAGATTGGCCGGTTAAATTTCGGCATAACTGGTCCAATCTGTGCACGCGCCCCGAAGCCTACGATTCCACGCAGGTTAAGGCCGCGCACGCATCACGATCGGCCAGTTATGCCGATGATAGTGCGCCACGAGCGCAAAGGGCCGAGGAGGGCCCAAGGTGTGCAACTGCTTGATCGATGAGGGTCGGCCCCTCGGAACCGGCTGGCAGGAGCAGGTTCCAAACCACCTTCGGCGGCTGTGGACAAAAGCCACGGTCGTGAGCGCGGAAGGAAAAGGCCTGGAAAGAACCAGGTCGGGTGACTGGCAAGAAGAGGACCGCAAGGGAACCACTGATGACATGTCGAAAGCGTAGGGACGATGTCGAAACCGCGGGGGTGTCGTTAACGCGGGACGAGCTTCGGCGAAGCCTGTTTACGGACCGAAGCGGCATCCGGCATTGAGGTGGCCTGAGCTTGTCAGAGGCGATGAGGCGGAACGTGGGAACCTGGGACTCCGATGCGAACGGAGAAGCCGCAAGTGGAAGAACCACGAGGGGGAAAGTACGGAAGCGGAGACCAGGGGCGGAACAACCCGTAGTAGCGAAGAAATCCCTGAAAGGGGATGGAGCCAAGGGGTTGTGTTATGGAGCTAAATTCAATGTGCCAACCAGCAATGGGAGGAGCCGATGAGTGAGGCAAAACCGTTCTGTATTTCCAAGTGGGAGGTCTGGGAG
>JBBRRB010000122.1:0-8592 GCA_038225555.1 Bryobacterales bacterium | reverse complement strand
ATTTTAGTGCTTCCGACCTTGGCACGGCCCTCAGCACAATCCCTGTGAGAAATGCAGGTTAGGGTTGTCACAGGTGGCTTCGAATTTTCAGGAGTCGATTCGCGCCTCAATGCAGGCGTCGCTCGACAAGCAGAAATCATCGGTACAGAAGCAGGCTGCGTCGGCAGTGAAGTCCTCCGGGACATCCGTCGCGGCGGCCTCGCCCAGCTCGGTCTTTTATACGGTTCCCTGGCCCTCTCCCGTTCAGCCCCTAACGGCTGCGTCGGGCAGCATGGATTGCGAACCAATGCCGAAAGAGGAACTGGACGAAGTGGTGAACACAGCGTCGGCGAAAGAAGGCGTAAATCCTGACCTGGTACGCCTGATGATTGGGAAAGAGTCGGCCTCCAGACCCTGCGCGGTTTCGCCGAAGGGGGCCCAGGGTCTGATGCAGCTCATGCCGGCCACTGCAGATGAACTTGGGGTGCTGGATCCATTGGACCCGAGACAGAATGTGGAAGGAGGGACCCGGCTTCTAAAACGCCTGCTGACGAAATATAATGGCGACGTCGCGCTGGCTCTCGGTGCCTACAATGCCGGGTCCGGCCGTGTGGATCGGGCTGGAGGCGTCCCTCAAATTCCGGAAACGATGAACTATGTGTCGGATATCATGAGCCGGTTCCGTTTTGAGTAGGCCTATTTAGGATAATTCGGATCGGCTTTCACTTCTAAAAGCTGGAGTGTGTGCCGCTCGGTGTGGCCCGACATCAGCAGCATCCAACCGTATGCGTCCAGCATGCCTGCGGCAGGATGAGGCATAAAATGATTCCGGAGGTCATCGTCGGTGGTGTTGAGGTAGACGATATTGCGATCGCGGCTTTCTTTGAAATGGGCCACGGCGTCAGCCGGGTTCGGCCAGCGTTTTTTAGGTACGATTGGTTCCGGTGCTTTGAATTTAGTGCTCCGATCGGCTACCATCGTGGCAATTTGTTCGTCGGTGATCTTGACCTCCGCGCGCTTTTCCGGGGCTGCGGGCGTTTTCATGATCTTCTCCCGCGCTAAGTCCGAGATGAAATCCTCACTGATGGCAATGTGTTCGGCGCATTCGGCGATCGACCAGCGGTCGGGAGCGGGTTTGAAGTTCCATTGTTCAGGGGTCAGCCCGGCGACGGAATCCAGGAACAATTTGCGGGTTACATGCATTTGGCTCACTGCGTAATCGCGGTCATGCTGCGAGAGTGAATGTGCAGGAGCGGAGGGTTCTTGAGCGAAAGCTGTTACGGCGAGCAGCGCCGCGAGGCCAATTGAAAGAGGCGGTAAAGTTTTCATAAACGTCTCAAAACATCTTACCTCGTTAAAAAACTATATAGATTTCAACGATTCTGACGATATACCTTAGGGAGAGTACTTCGCGTCTGATGGCTGAGAGAAATGGGTCGCTTGTCTCACCCGTTGAAGTTTCCACTTTGCACACGGTCCCCCTTGCGCTGCGCGATGAAGCAGGTGCAGGGAGAGCGTTCGGCAACGATACGGAGGCGGTACCCAAGATCCTGATCGTAGATAGCCAGGAGATGAACCGCCGCATGCTGAAGGCGATTCTCAAGTCAGAGTCTTGCCTGATCTGGGAGTGCCGCAAAGCTTCCGAGGCAATGAAGGTTCTGCACGAGGAGCGAATTGATCTCGTGATCCTGGATTTAGTGTTGCCCGAAGTAAGCGGACCCGAACTGTGCTCCTGGCTGAAGGCGAACCGGAGGACGCAGTTCATCCCGGTGCTGATGCTCACCAGCGTCCAAGGGGTTGAGAACGAGATCGCGGGGATCTCCTCAGGCGCCGACGAATTCCTGATTAAACCAGTGCGTCCCGATCTCGTCCGCACACGCGTCCGGGCCATGCTGCGGAATAAGGCGCTGATAGATTCCCTGGAGGAAGCGGAAACGATCCTTTTCGCCCTCGCGCAGGCAGTGGAGCGGCGCGACAAGAACACGGGTCTGCATTGCGAGCGGCTGGCAGCTTACAGCGTCATGATGGGCGAGGCCCTGCGGCTGTCCAAACCCGAGTTGACCGCCCTGTATAGGGGCGGATACCTGCATGACATCGGGAAAGTGTGCGTTCCGGATGCGATCCTTTTCAAGACCGGACCGCTTACCCCGGAGGAGTGGGACATTATGAGGCAGCACACCATCGAAGGCGAACAGATCTGCAAAACGATGCGCACTTTGGCACCGGTGCTGCCAATCATTCGCAATCACCACGAGCGTTGGGATGGCCTCGGTTACCCTGATTTCCTGAAAGGGCCGGAGATTCCCTTATTGGCCCGAATCCTGCAAGTTGTGGACATTTACGACGCACTCACCTCGGCTCGACCATATAAGGCCGCGCTATCGCGCGATGAGGCGTTCGGTATGATGCGAGCAGAAGTGGACCGCGGCTGGAGGGATGCGAAGATGGTCGACGTATTCATCAATTTGATGCTAGCTAAGCCTGCGATGTCGGAGGGCGACACTATGCTGGAGTCTTTGAGCAACATGCAGGCTCACTTGGCGCGCTGAGCATGGATGAGCTGGCAGTCCTGCAATCGGTAGTTACCGGTTGCACGCTTTGCCCTCGCCTGGTGGAGTACCGCCAGACAATCGCCCGGGTCAAACGCAGGGCCTACCGCGACTGGACTTATTGGGGTCGTCCCGTCCCGAGCTTTGGTGACCCGCATGCCAGGCTCCTGATCGTGGGTCTCGCGCCCGGCGCTCATGGAGCAAACAGGACCGGACGCATGTTCACCGGGGACAGTTCGGGTGATTTTCTCTACCGGGTGCTGTGGGCAACTGGATTCGCCTCGCAGCCCACAAGTGTTTCGCGGGACGATGGGTTGACACTCATCGATGCCTACATCAGCGCGTCGGTGCGATGTGCTCCACCCGATAACAAGCCGACTCCTATCGAAATCAGCACGTGCCGCGCCTACCTCCGGCGAGAACTCGAACTCTTGCCGAACATCCGAGTGGTCGTGGCTCTCGGCCGACTGGCATTCGACTCCTATTTGTCCATTCTGCAAGACCGCAAGCTGATCGCGAAAAAATCCATCTTCCGATTCGGCCATGATACGGAACACCAATTGGGCCCTGGATTGCCGTCGCTCGTCAGTTCCTATCATCCGAGCCAGCAAAATACTTCCACCGGGAAGCTAACCGAGCCCATGCTCCGAGCTGTTTTTGAGAGAGCGAAGCGCCTCTTCTAAAGAGAAGGAGCTTCGGGCGGACGTGTGATGAAGTACTGTCTAATCACCCAGATCACTCCAGCTAAAAGCAGCAGCGATAGCGTGCTCCAGGGTGCAAAAGGGCACGCTGACACATAACCGAGATCGTTCACCTTTGAAGCAGAGCCAGGCATGAGTGTCCAGATCGCCAACGCGATCGGTATCAGCATGACAACCAGCAGCCCTTGCAACCGTGATTTAGCGGCCATTCATCAGTTCGTTCGCCGTGACGAATCTTGGCTCGATATCGGTTGGAATATCGGCCAGCTTGGCGAAAGTCTGCTCCAGCGCCGGTCGGATTACGCCAAGTTCGCCGAGCATGTGTTTGGCTCGCGCATAGTCGCCGGTGGCCTCGATTGTAAGCAATTCCCGATCAAGATCGCTTACTGCCGACTTGATCTTGCCAAAATCGACAGCGTAGGTGCCATCTGCGTTCGCAACGAATCCGCCCTTGTCCAGCAAGTAGTTGAACTGCATAGCCATTCCCTTTCCATGCGCCTCTTTAATCCCAAACCGCATGGATCGAAACGCCGAAGCGAGAAAGGTCGTGTACAGCTTGTGTTCGGCATCGGGTCCGCCCTTCAGCAGTTGATGATCGTATAGATGCTGCAGCATAAAGAGCCCAGTAATGTCTGCCTTCGCCTCCTCAATCGCGCTATACAGTTCCTTGAGTTCCTTGCGCGCCGTTGTCTGCCGGCCGGCCAGCTTGATCTGCTGCGGGCCGATCCCGTGGCTTAGCTCATGAGCCAGAATGTGCGTAAAAAACGAGTCGAAGCTCAGATCAGGCAGGCTCTCCGCAGTCAGAACGCGTTTCGAGA
Source organism: Bryobacterales bacterium (assembly GCA_038225555.1). Taxonomy (GTDB): domain Bacteria; phylum Acidobacteriota; class Terriglobia; order Bryobacterales; family Bryobacteraceae; genus JANXQZ01. Next base: position 4,545 of record JBBRRB010000122.1, on the reverse strand, counting down.
TAGGGATCAGAGTGCGGTCGAACTTCGCTTGCTGCACATTCTTCAGCATCACCCGTTTGCTGCCCTTCTCGGTCACCACCCGCTCGTCATTCGGCAAATTGTACGCCGCAGTCTGGACGCCGTGATTGCCATCGCCGCCGGAGTAAACTTCATTCACGACGCGAATCGGAGCTTGTCCCCCGAGCTTGGGATTGCGGTACTCAGGCGCCATTGGCAGGTTGTTCTCAACCTCCTGCAAATGATCGGCAAAGAAACGCAGCTTGGCAGTTTCCGCCTCGTCGCGCAGGTTGACATAAACCTCAAAGCCAGCCTTGTAGCCAAAAACCTCATCATTGTAGGTTTCATATGGCCCGATAGTGATATCGAGCGGGGCATCCAAGTCCATCCATGCGAGATCGCTCAGATAATAGTCGTTCGAAAGGAACGCATCGGCGCGCAGCGAGAGGAACTTCTTCAGCGTGCCGTTGTCGCTTAGAGCCGCCGCTTCACGCAACAGACCCGCTGCCTTTTCCAGGTCCGATCGATACGCTTCGCTATACGGGACGACCGTGAGTTCGTGCTTTGCGTTGCGTCGAAGAACGCTGAAAAAACCTTCAGCGAGGGCGGCCTTGTCCTTCGGCAACGTCTTGACCCAAGTCTCAAACTCAGCCTTCTCCATATCTTCGGGATAGAAGTTCGCGCCTGGCAGCTTCTTCGATGGAACACCAGGCAGAAAAGCAGTATGCCCATCGAGGTCAGACCACGGACCCTTATTGAGCCAAAAGTAGTGCAGCCGGGCGACGCCCAGCGGAGTCTTGTCCGCCTTCAACTTGGCGAGGAGCGCTTCATTCCCACTCCAAAGCTGCTGAAGGAAGATATTGTCGACAATGTGCGAGGCCTCAATCAGCTTGGCAAGCGCTTTGAGGTCCCCAGGGGACAAATGCGAGGTATCCACCTTGAGATCGACAGTGGCGAACCTGGCGGTCATCTTCGTGAGCCGCTGCAGGTCTGGAAGCGTTTGAGAGGATGCGGAGAGCATTGAGATGAATAGGAGAGGCAGGAGCTTCATTGCTTAAATCTCATCATAATGGAGGGATAATCGGACATGTTCAGTTTCACGATTCGACCCGGCCTCGAGCTGAAGCTAATCGAGGAGCGGCACGTAGACGAAATCTATGCACTGGTGGATCGCAATCGCGAGTACTTGAACACATGGTTGCCCTGGGCCGGCGCTACGAAAGGACCGGATCAAACCCGCGAGTTTGTCCAGAGCGCGCTGCAGCAATTTGCAAACAACAATGGATTCCAAGCGGGAATCTGGGTGGATGGCGCTTTTGCAGGAGGAGTGGGATTTCACAAAATAGACTGGACCAATCGCAAGACTGAAATCGGCTATTGGATCAGCCATGAGCTTCAAGGACGAGGCTTTGTGACTTCCGCGTGCCAGGCGATGCTTGACCATGCCTTTCGGGAATTGAAGCTGAACCGTGCGGAGTTGCGCTGCGCCACCGCGAATGCAGGCAGCAACGCCGTCGCCAGCCGCCTTGGCTTCCACTTGGAAGGAACCCTTCGCCAAGGCCATTTGCTGCACGGAGTGTTTCACGATCTGAATATCTACGGACTGCTCGCGCAGGATTACTTACGTCCGCTGGCGGATCCACTCGCGAATGAGTTCCACGCCTTCCCGATGCACGAGGCTGCGCCCTAGTTCTGGCATCAGGATTTTCGGCTCTCTCGATTCCATGCGATGAACCAGAATCGATTGCTCCGGATGCCCTGCCACCGTGTCGTAAAGCAGGCCGCCGGAGCCGTTGCCGGCCGATACGGGCACCTTTCTAAAACCGAGCCGCAGCGGATCGGTTTGGTTGTATGTCAGATACAGCCCCGACGTATTGGCAGGTCCTCCAGGACTATGGCAATGGGCGCAGTTTACATCCAGATACGCCAGCGCCCGAGCTTCGAGCGTTCCGGATCCAGGATCGTTCCAGACGGCTGCTCGCGGCGCTTTTACCGGTGCGCCTCTTAGAAAGCTGGCCTGGGTCCATTGTTCGAGCTGGCGATCGCGATTCAAGTTGCGCGCCTTGGGGCCGAGCGGAGTCATGATCTTCGATTTTTCGTGACATCCCTTGCACTGGTTTGCATTCGGGATTGCATACTCAAAGGCCTCCTTCTCACCAGAGGCACGAGTATAGGCAACAGGTACTGGATCGGGCGTTGTTTCCAGTTTTGCATCCGTCTGCGCGGCGTTCCAAACGTACGGCAACCCATACCATCCAGAGCCCGTGCGGACCAGAATGCGGGTCTCGATCAGCTTCTCCTTGCCCGTAGCGGCATCGGGAAAAGAGAAGCTCTTGGCGAAAACGGACCCGACCGGGAATTCGAACACGTCGCTATCGTTATAAGAAGCTGCGGTGCCGACCGGCATCCAAACGAAACGGTGCTTGGTGGCGTAGTCGGAAAATAGGGGAGTGTTGAGGTTGTATGCAATTACCCGATCGTTCGGCTTGAAATCCGCAGGCGTACCTACAAACAGATTCCATTCAGACAGATTGTCGGGGAACCCGTCGTTATCCCCGAAGGTGCGCGCTTCATGCCTGCAACCCGAGCACAGGACCAAGGCGAAAGTTGCTAACCCGGCCCATTTCCAATCCATCCTTTCTACTGGCCTCCAGCCGCCACTTCCGCCAACGAGGGAAGCGCGCAATCGTAGTGGGCGAGGTCCCGGTCGACGTGCTTGCCTCCGTTGGCAGCATCATAGTTCGCGAAGGCCGCGCTCCCGTTACGCTGGACGCAGATTCGCGCTTCGTTTGGCAATTTGCCCTTTTTCAACCTCGCCGGGTTCATAACTCCATCGTAAAGGATTCCGGGAAGCGGTTTGCCCAACAAGGGGGCTAAGGACGCCGCGATGCGCCCGGCCGGTGCGTTCCCTCCACCCGAGATCGCGTTGTCGTGAACGTAAATGGACTCCGTAAAAGGATCGTAACCGGGATCGTTCATCGGATTCCCCGTGGTGAGATAACTCACGATGGAAACGTTGACGGTCTGATTATCACGAATGGAATTCTTGAAGACCTCGATATGGTTTGTGGCCATCACCATCACTCCAGTTCCGGCCGGAACCTTGGCTACGATGTTTCCCTTGGGTGCGAAATTCTCCGTATTATTCTCGAACACCTGATTCTCGTACACGCGCGTGATCTGACCTCCTTTGACGGGCAAGTCCGGCAAGTTGAAGACGAGAATTCCCCCAGTGTTCTTGGTCACAGTGTTCTGGTAGACGTCCGCGTATTGCGAATTTTCGATCTCGATGCCAGCCACGTTTCCTTCGGCCCGATTGCGGCGCACGATAATGTTCTTCGACTGGCCTACGTAGAAGCCAGCGTCGGATGCACCCTTTACCACTGAGTCCTCAATCAGCACGTTCTTGCATTGAACAGGATAGAGGCCGTAGGAGCCGTTCTTCTCGTTCGGACCGCCAGTCCACTCAGCCCGAACGCGGCGAATGGTGACACCGGTCGCGCCATTCACCTTGATCCCATCGCCCTTGGTATCCTCGAAAGCAACGTCCTCAATCGTGAACCCGCTGGAGGTGACCAGCAGGCCAGCCGATCCAGTCTTCTGATTCTTGAACGAAAGCACCGTCTTGTCGATGCCGGTTCCGCGGATGGTGACATTATCAACGGAGAGCGACAAAGTGCGGTCCACGTCGTGCTTGCCTTCGGGCAGGGTGATGACGGCGCCAGGCTTGGCTGCGATCAGCGCCTCTTGAAAAGTCTTGGAGAACTCGGGTCCGGGTTGAATCCCGCTGGGCTTGCGGGCGCAGGAGCAACAGACCAGCGCAAGCAAGAACGAAAGTAGGATTCGGCTTTCTGTGTGGGGCGGCCAATCTTGGCTGCAGCTGGCTTTCAGCCGGCTTGCTCGGGGCACAAGACTCTCTGACGGCCCGGAACCCAACCGCCTAAAAGGCGGCAGCAGGCAGGATTGCCTGCCCCACATGGGAAGTTGGGATAAGCTGTTTTGCAATGGTTGTTTCATGGCAGTTACTTAGGTCATCGCAACGGCCGACGCCAGGGCGTAGGTCACATCCGAGTTGGCGACATCGCCATGCTCTTTGATCAAACCGCCTGATCCATCCAAACAAGTCACCACGCCCGAGGCGAACTTGTAGGGAGTACCCGGCGCGGCGGCTGTCTTCAGCTTCGCCGTCACAGATTCTTGCGTCTTCTGAGCGCCGTTCCTCCCGATTCCACCAAACGGATCGTTGGCGTCCCCGATCGCCTTTACATTGTCGTCCGCCAACCGGGACGCGATCGCATAAACATGCCCCACCACCGTGTCCTGGAAGGAGAACGTGGACACCATCGGACCTTTCACTACCTTCTTCCCAATGACGTCGCGGAAGAAACCCGGCGTGCCGTCTCCGTTGTCGGGGCTGAATCCATAATGCGAGAAGGCCGCTTCCAGGAGGGTTAAGGAATCCGGTTGTAATACAGGCGACTGAGCCAGCGATTTGGCGCAGCCCGCCATCAGCCGTCCCCCTAAGCTATGCCCCACGAGATGAATCTT
>JBBRRB010000121.1:0-8816 GCA_038225555.1 Bryobacterales bacterium | reverse complement strand
GCCAAGGCCAGATAGCTCAGTGGTAGAGCGCGGCCCTGAAAAGGCCGGCGTCGGCGGTTCGATCCCGTCTCTGGCCACCACATTCTAAAGAACTTAGCAGAAGCCAAAGAGTTGAAGTTTTAGTCGCACGACCAATACACGACCATCGCTCACGCGACGCGTTCTTGGTCGCCCTCGTTCTGCACTGCTTTCTTGTCCAACATGTTCCAGATCACCTTCGCGGTGGTGCCCGTTTTGGTGATGTGTTCACGTCCCAGCTTGGCGTAACGTTCGGTCATCTTAATGTTGGCGTGACCGAGGAGCTTCGCCAGTTCGTACAGGTCGCCGCCGTTCATCATGTACCACGAGGCGAAGGTGTGTCGCAGATCGTGGAACCAGAAGTTCCGAATCTTTGCTCTCTCGAGCAAATCCTCGAAGCTCCCCTCCAGTCGCTGACGCTTACTCTCGGGTCCTCCCTTCGGGGGAAAGATCCGATCCTCATTAACCACGGCAGGGTACAGCCGTATCTCTACGGCGAGTTTCGATGCCATGGGGACGTAGCGAACCTTGCCCTTCTTCAGCTTTGCCCGGACCGCCAGGAGTCCTTCGCTATACATCACGTCGGACCACCGAAGCCGATGGATCTCGGCTGAGCGCATCCCGGTTGATACAGCAATTAACACGATGAGCCTCATCCGATGATTTGTCTGATTCAGGTCTTTCGTACCCTTCCGGAACATCTTCTCGTCCAAAGCAATCTTCAATCGGTGAAGTTCCCCTTCCGAGAGGTAGCGCTCTCTTGAATCGTCAGGACGGTTCACCTCGACCAGATCGGCCGGATTCCGGTCGATGCCGGTCTCTTTGGACCAAAGAATCGAGGCCTTCTCCATCATGTGGTGCATGACGTTGAAGTGCCGCACGGCGGTGTTATCAGCCAACCCACGAACCCCGGTGAGGTTTTCGTACCAGAGTTGGACGGCTATGCCGTCAACCTCGCGTACAAACCTCCGACCCAATTCAGATCGGATTCCCTCCACGATGCTCTTCTCGCGGTCGGCCGAAGCTTTCCTGCTTCCGTAGTGCGTCCAGTAGCGATCAATCAAGTCAGACATTCGATAGTTAATCTCCTTCTTCACGTCGAGATGCCGGTTTTCGTCTCGCGTTGAGAGCTTCTTGCGCAGGATCTTGCGTGCCAGATCGTAGGCGCCATGAATCCGCTTGCTCCTTTGCCGTCCCTCCTCCCTCCAACGCACTTCGTACAACTGCTCAGACAGTTTGACAACACACATGATTGCTTCTCCTTAGTCGATGGTTTCGATTGAGTGCTGCTCGATATAACGCTCTAGCGCCTTCACATCGAACCGCAACGATCGACCAACCTTGACGCAGGGAACCTCCCGCAACCTAGACTTCTTGTAGACCGTGTCCACTTCGATTCCCAGGTATTGGGCAGCCTCCCTGACATTCAGGAGCCGCCGGACAATAACTCCATTTGACACCATCTCCACCGTCTCTCTCCGGAGCATATTTCCTCACTTTTCGCGAGCGCTTTGGCTCGATTCGGGCTTTGAGCGCTGACAGACACTTCGTTCTCCACCGAAGTGCCTTCTAATTTGCGCCGGCAGGACCTGGTCTTCAACGGCTGAAGAGTTGCTCCCTGCTCTCCCGTGAGCATGTGTAAAACACGTTCGAGACTCGGTCAAAAGCGGGCTTGGTAGTCGTCTATGCAGTTCCGGCAAACCTCTCTCGACGATGGGTCGAGTGACGCCGGCAGCGGACTGGAATTTGACCGAGTTTCAGAACCCCCCCATGCTGGCTTCGCGTTCGAGGGAGGATGCATGACTCTCAAGCAGAAACACCTACAGGCTGCGGTCTCGCTGACCGTTATGGGTTGGGCGGTTGCTCTTCGCTTTGGAATGACCGTCTGGCATGCATTTTCAGGCGTTATCTGGGCTAGACTGCTGCTTCTGCATGTAGCGGCGGTTTGGGCCACGAGCTTGGCCAATCTGTGGAGCCGTGCATATGGTCAGCGTCGACAGTCGGCGCGCCCGCGTCGCCAGCGGTTGTCGCCGATCCTCTCGTTCCCGGACAAACCGAAGGAGGAAGGCGATGTTTGAATCCCTCACAGACCTCTCTACAAAGCTGGCGGCCACCGGCTACTTCATCGATCCGGTCATGACCCAAGTCGTCTACCTAGCGACTAAATTGAACAAACCTCTTCTGCTGGAAGGCCCAGCCGGTTCGGGCAAGACCCAACTGGCGATCTCAGTGGCCGCGGCGGCTGGAACGCATGTCGAGCGGCTGCAGTGCTACCGGGGTGTCGGCGAAGACAAGGCGATCGGGCGTTTTGATGAAGGATTGCAGCGGCTCTATATGGAGTTTTCTAAAGGTCAGCATGAGAACTGGCAGTCCGTTCAGGCGAACTTGAAGGGCCGGGACTTCTTCCGCCCTGGGCCCTTGATGCGAGCGCTCGAATGCGAGCGACCCTGCGTGCTCCTGATCGACGAACTCGACAAGGTCGATGATGGTTTTGAAGCGATGCTGCTGGAAATCCTCTCCGCCTGGCAGCTTTCTATTCCGGAATTTGGTACCTTCGCGGCCCGGAGCATCCCGTTTGTCGTCCTCACCAGCAATGAAGAGCGTCGACTAGGCGATCCGATCCGGAGGCGCAGCCTCTATGTCAGGGTCGAACACCCGACACCGCAACGTGAAGCGGAGATCATCGCTAGCCGCACCCCTGAGGCAGATGCTGCGTTCCACCGCGAGATGGCGGGCATCGCTCTGTCTTTCCGAAACTACTCGCTTGAAAAGCCGCCTTCTGTCTCGGAGATGATCGATTTCGCCAATGCCCTTCAGATCCTAGGTACAGAGCACGTCACCGAAGAGCACCGTGACATCCTTTTGCCTTTCCTCGCAAAGACCGAGAAAGATCGGCGGCATCTTCTGCTTCGTGAAGGTTTCAAGAGCTTGCTAGACGACGGGGCGCGATTGGCCGCCCGAATGGCAGAGCCTGGAGGGAAGGAATCATGAGAGTGATTCTCACACTCCTGCTTCTGAGTTCGTCGGTGGCGCATGCCGAAACGAATCCATCAACAGCGGAGCGATACGTCCAGCATTATGCAGCGTTCTATCGCGTGCCACCCGAGTTGATCGCGGCGTTCATCGATGTCGAATCGCGCTGGAATCCCCAGGCTCTCTCGAATAAAGGAGCCATGGGACTCATGCAACTCATGCCGGCCACCGCCCGGCGCTTTGGCGCGTTCCAACCGTTCAACGCTAAGCAAAATATTGCGGCCGGAACCCGGTACGTGACCACGTTGATGTGGGAGTTTCACGGCGATCTGCGGCTGGTTGCAGCCGCTTATTACGCGGGCGACCGTTGGGTGTCCCAGAAGCAGCTGAACTACCGCAATCCCGATGTCGTTGCCTATGTTCAGGCAGTTCGACGGCGCTACGTGATACGGAAACAAATGGCCGCGAGGCCGACAAGGAGATAAACTTCATGAAACTCCGCTGGCTCATTCCCATCGCAATCTTATTTCCTCTGCGGCTGCACGCATCGGAACTCGCAGTCGGCGCGCGCGTCGCCACCGTGACAATCAGTCCCAATGAGATCACGACGCTTCATCTCCGGCCCGACTTCGAATCAAGCATCCGGATGCCGGAGGAGATCACGTCTGTGATCCTCGGAAGTCCGGGAACCTTCAAGGCGGAACATAGCGAGGGCGAACCGGAGTATGTCTACGTCAAGCCCATCACCAAAGAGCCGGCGCAATCGAACCTGCTGATCGCGACCAAATCAGGACAACACGTCACTTTGGAGCTGATCAGTGACGGTGCGGTTGCGAACGGCGTCACGCCGCCCGTAGATTTCCTGATCGAGTACCGCGCCTCCAGAAGTTTCTTGATCGGCTCTGACTCGCCAAGCATCATCTCTCCACAGCCCTTCGAGAAGGCGTCCAGACCCGCGGCCAAGCCAGCTCACGAAGCTTCTGGAACCGCGGTCCCTTCCGCGCTCGACGTGGAGTTTGAACAGCAGGAGCGAATCAATGCTCCGACATGGGCTAAGTGGGATGGCAAGCAAATCGAAACGTCGATTGGGGACATACGCCAGTGGAGCAATCAGACGGTGGTCTCCTACTCGATTTACAACAACTCCGACAAGCCGGTAGAGATCGTCCCGCCACAAATCCAGATAACCGGCCGAGTGGCCAAGAAGAAAAAGAGGAAGAAAGAAGGCAAAGGAATTAGCTCTGACCAGCTAGAGATCCGGGATTTCCGCTTGAGTACCACCCGCTTGGAGCCGGGCGGTCGCGCGGACGGCGTTGTGGTGTTCGACCGGCCCAACTTCAAGCAATCCACCGAAAAGCTCTTCCTCCAACTCGCGCAGGCAGATCAGGTCGATCAACCTATCCTGATTCGCCTGCCATTCACTCCACCCATCGCCGCGACTGACAAATAGAAAGGACTTCTGTATGGCGAACGTCGATAACGATACTGAAAACGTTGCCGCTCCGGAAACTTCGGCAGCAAATGCATTCCCTCCTAAATCCTCCCTTGCGACTCGCGCCAGCGTTCTCTCGAGCGAGGGCATCGGCAAGAGCAAACTTCTTCTCCTTGGGGGCGGCTTAGCCATCGCTGTGCTCTTCTTCGTTTTCACCGCCATTATTGGGAAATCGCCGAAGAAACACGCATCCGCGAAACAGGCAGGACAGCAGACACAACAAGAGGATGCAAAGCCGGCCAAAGGTAGTGTGACTCCGCTGATGGAGACCGTCCGCACTCCAGCTCCTGACAATTCGAACGGGCAGCTTGGTCCAGGGGACATTCGGCGCACCAGAGCTTCCGATGGCACCCCGACCTCGCCGGCAAACCTTCGAAATGCTAAACAGCTTGCACCGACGAAGCCGCTCGCGGGTCCATCCCTGGGGACTATTCCTTCCTTCGCGGACACGCAACAGAGATGGGAAGAGCCAAAGCCCTATGGAGAAACCACTCAGGCACCGGCTCCCATCGCAACTCTGCAAACTCAACAACAGAACTCATTGAAGGAGGCGTCGCTTGTATTTGTTCGCAGCCAAACTCCGCACCAGGCGGCCCCTGTCGGCCTTCTCACTTCAGATGCTGACGATCCTTTGATCCTGGACGTGAAACCGGGAACCCGCATTCAGGCAAAGCTCGAGACACAGATATCAAGCGCTTTACAGGCTCCAGTTGTCGCAGTGGTGGAATACACCTATGCCATCGGTGACAGGATGGTCGTTCCCGCCGGAGCGCGGGTTTATGGCCAACTTCAGCAAGCCGATCGCAGTGGACTCGTTAGCGTTAAGTTCGACGAGATCGAGCTGTTGGATGGAGCCAGAGAGAAGATCGACGCGATCGGCACAGGAATTGATCTGGGACCTATTCAAGGGAGCGTTTCGGGAACGAACAAAGGACGCAATTTCATGGTCAGGGCCGCCTCTGGAGTCGGTTCACTCCTCGCTCAAGTTGCGGGGACCAACAGCAGCGCAGCTTTCTCCGAACAGGACATCCTGCGGCAGCGAGTGGCCGAGAATATCGGTACGGCTGGAGACACCGAGATTATGAATCTGAGTGCAAACAGCCGCGTAATCGTTTCGGTGCCGGCCGATACGAAAATCTTCGTCGTCTTCACGAAGCACGAACAGCAGAATCCCTCTGGTTTACATAAAGTACCCGGCACAGTCCAGTAAACGCATGCCCTCTGTATCCACGCCCCGGCCGCGAGCCGGGGCTTTTCTTGTAGCAACATTGCTGTCAAGCCGATTCACGCGCGTGGCTCTCTTGCGCTAAGCCTCTCGCTGCTAGATAGAAGTGTTCCAGCTTCAGCGGCACCCTGAATGGGTAAGAAAAGTCGATGATCAGTCTTGAGGTAACGACGGTCCGCGTGACCCGACACGCAGTAGGGCAACACAACGGCATTTGCCTCTTGGCGGAAGTGGGCGAATGACGATCCCCGAGTCCCTCTATGCAAATGGGCACTTATCGGCTCAGGTATCCCGATCTGCAGGTGGGCAAAACTACGCTCGTCTCCCATAACACAATTGAGCCAAGATCGATTTAGATGACCCATTGTGCGCTTGAGCGAAATAGGTGTGAATGCCCATCGGCAGCTTGCGCCATCGTCCGCCCGTAATACCCTTTGCGCGTTCGGGTCAATACCGTCCTAAGGGCCCTTGACTAAACACGAGAAGCGACAAAGTTCCGCCTCGAGCCACTAGGGAATGAGGCTGAGCTTTCCGCAGCGCTGACACATATAGGTATGCGTCCATTCGGATTGTAGCTTTGGGTAGACTTCGCGGTTGTAACGGGAGATCTTGCGAAAGCTGTGGACAGCTAACCAAATAGAAGCGCCCAACAGTGAAAGGAAGATCATCGCCACTTCTATTTCGGTGACCGAAAGCGTGGCCCTTTGAACGAACGCATCGAGATCGAAACACGCACCAATAGCAAAAAGAGTGACCATCAAGGCGAAAGGCAATAACTTCCGCGCGTAGCCACGCGGGCGAGGCGGAGCCAACGCTTGCGCCGACACAGACTGGCTTATTCCGTGATTGAAGATGCCAGAGAAGGTGCGTGTTCCCTGTTGATAGAGGATCGGAGCGGCCACAATCTCCGGCGCTCCGCACTGATCGCATTGGTAAAGGTGCTGCTGAACTGAGGTCGCCATCCCGTGATCTCCGAAGCGGCTCTGGCCGAACATGACAGGCCTTGAACTCCCGCCAGGACCCTAATATTAGCCCTTCGGGCAGATGTAGGCCAACCGTGACAGGCGGCCAACCGTGATCGTGTGATTGAACGGATTGCAGGACGGAATTGCGAGCGGAGTCTTGGAAGCTCCTGAACGGTTTCTTGACCGAGTTTCAGTTTCACCACACTCTTTTCTTCGACACGGATGCCCAGAGCAGCCGAGTCCAGGAGAGAAATACATGGGAAACGCACTTGCCTTCTGGCGTGGCTCCGAGGGAGCCGCTCTTCCAACCACCACCGTCTTCCACAGGTCCGATACCAGCAATTCGCTTCGCTCTGTCCTCCTGCTTCTGCTGAGCCTCATCGTCGTCGGAAGCTTCTTTGCGCCGTTATCGGCAACGGCTCAGAACCTCGGGCAAGCCCCCGTGTTTGGCCAAGCAGTCCAGGGTCAGCAAGCCACGACGGTTGAGGGAACGGTCCTCAACATCGTGAACTGGGGTTGCAACGTCATCGCTCCCGTGATCGCAATTGCGTGCCTGGGTATCGATGGGTGGCACTTCAAGAGCGGCCGCGGCTACATGGGCTGGGGCGTCTCCGGCGTTGCTCTGATGGTGATCTCGGGTCTCGGGCGTATGGCCGAGGGTTTTATCACTCAAGCGCAAGGGATTCAGTAAACGAGGTCCTTCAGTCATGCCTGTGCCGCAATTCCTTCTCGACCTTCTTCAGCTGCTGTTCGACCTTGCGGTTCCGGCTGCATTCTGCACGCTGGCTGCCGCGGGAGTCAACCTTCGGCACGAAGGAGGCACTAACTTTCACGTGAATGGGCGTGTTGGAAAGTGGGTGTTGTGGACCGTCGTGCTTCTGACGATCCCGCAGCTCCTCTCATGGGTTGCGGCACAGGGCATTACCGTTCCCGCCGGCAGCGGATCGGTAGGTACGAGCTGGATGGCCAGCATCGAGACCGTCTTCAAGAACTTTGTCAGTCAGATCGTCGTTGCGAAGCTGGTGCCCATCCTAGCCGCTTATTTCGTGCTGAAAGCAACGCTCGACGGGGCAGCGGGAGAGAACCCCTTAGCTTCGATCATCGCCGCACTCTTCCTGATGTCCTTGTCAGCGACTTTGCAACTGATGCAGGGATGGAACTCAGGCGGGCAGTACGCATCGACCGACATGCTTACCTCGCTCTGGAACTACATCGTGGGACAGATCATGCCGGCAGCCGCAGGGCTGGCGTGTGTCGGAGCGGTGATCAACTTTGTCAGGCACAGACCATGGACGCGGATGGTCTTCGCTGCAATTTCATTTCTGAGTGTGAGCGGCTTGCTTTCACTCTTCCGCGCGATGGCGGCCTAAGGGGAAACGATGAGTCTCGATGGGGCAATCACACATCTCGCTTCCTGGGCCGGCAACACCATGATGCCGACCATGGCAGGCATGTTCTTTGCCGGAGCGGTTTACCGCTACAGTAAGAGCTCTCCGTTCGAACACCTTCTCTATGGAGGTTTCGCTTCGCTGATGTGTTCAGGCATGCTGCGCGCGCTGGAGGGATTTGTCCAGCATGGAGGCGCCACCAATGCTGACGGTTTCTGGCTGGCCACCATGAGCCTGGTGAACTGGACTGCCAACGTGATCCTTCCCGTCTTCGCGCTCACCCAGCTGGCCGCCATGGGACTGCATATGGGCGGTGTCATGACCGAGATCTATCCAGGGTCGAGCTGGATTCGCAAGTTCGTCGCCGCAATCGGCGCGTTGATGGTTTCGGGAATCGTTCGCCTGGCTGAGTCGATGGTCACACATGCGCACGGGATATAGGAGAACGTCATGAGTCTCGATCTAACGCCGGTTCACAGGAACCTGCACACCAAGGTGACGTTTCTCGGTCTTGAATTTGAGGACCTGATCCTGGTGCTGGCACTCGCCGCGGTGATGAACCTGCTCGCGCACTTTGTAAGCGACAACGCCCACGTGCTCGGCATGCCGCTCAACGTCTTCATGGAGTTCGTCGTGCCGGCCCTCGCGGTGCCGTTTCTGATCCTGTTCAAGTACGGACGGCCAAGGGGCTACCTCACGGACCTGGTGCGCTCCTTCTTCTCTCCACGGGCATGGTGCGCACTTGAACGAGATTC
>JBBRRB010000120.1:0-9107 GCA_038225555.1 Bryobacterales bacterium | reverse complement strand
GAATTTAGCACCGCCAGTTCTGGGTGATCATAGCGCGAGGGTCCCACCCGTTCCCATACCGAACACGGAAGTTAAGCCTCACAGCCCCGATGGTACTGCACGCGCAAGTGTGTGGGAGAGTAGGAAGTCGCCCGATTCAATACCAGAAAGCCCCGGCCCCAAAAAAGGTCCCCGGGGCTTTTTAGTTCCTACTCCGGCCAAGGTGATCGTTACCACCCACACCGATGAGATAATGATTCTTTGCACGCCTCTCCTTCTGCATTGCCGATGATCCAGGTCACCGGTCTCACTAAGAGTATCGCCACCGCCACCCACCGCGTGGATATTCTGAAAGGTATCGATTTCAACGTTCCGCGCGGCGAGTTTGTTGCCATCATGGGACAATCCGGCAGCGGGAAGAGTACCCTACTCGGGCTGCTCGCAGGCCTCGACGAGCCCACCACCGGGTGCATTCTGCTCGATGGCCAGGATATCACCGGTCTGGATGAGGACAAATTGGCGGTACTGCGAGGCCGCAAGATCGGGTTCGTTTTCCAGTCTTACCATCTGATTCCCACCCTAACAGCCGAAGAGAATATTCTTCTGCCTCATGAGCTGGTTGGCGAAGGCGACGGCTCCGAGCGCGCGGCGGAACTGCTGGAGCAAGTCGGGTTGCTGGATCGCCGGGATCATTATCCGGTGCAGCTCTCGGGCGGCGAACAGCAGCGGATCGCTTTGGCGCGAGCCTTCATGGTTCGTCCTCCCATCCTGCTCGCGGACGAGCCCACCGGTAACCTGGACAGTGAAAACGGCCAGCACATTTTGGACCTGATGCTCGCTCTCAATCGCCGGGAGCGCACCACGCTGGTTCTCGTTACGCATGATCGCACCTTGGCTAACCACGCTGACCGGCGCATTACGCTGCGGGATGGGCGGATCGTGACCGACGAAGCGACCCTATGAGGTTTGGCTGGCGCACGGCGCTGAAAATCGCGTGGCGCGAATCGCGTGCCTCGTCCGTGAAGTTTCTATTCGTGATCCTCGCGGTAGCGGCGGGAGTCGGCTCCCTCACCGGCGTCCAGGGCTTTAGCCGCGCCTTTCACGACATGCTGCTGAGCCAGGCTCGAACCCTGATGGCGGCCGACCTTTCGTTGCGCGTTTTCGCGCTACCAAGCCACGATCAGATGGCCCTGATGGACAGCCTGGGAAAAAGCCGTGTGCGCCGAACGTGGATTACGGAAACTCTGTCCATGGCTTCCTCGGACAAGGCCTCCGCGCCAATGCTCGTGTCGATCAAAGCGGTAGATCCCAAAGTCTACCCGTTCTACGGCGAGATTCGGCTCGATCCGCCTAAGGCACTTTCGCAAGCGTTGACGGCGGACACCGTTGCGGTTTCAGAAGATCTGCTGTTGCGCATGAGTCTGAAACCGGGGGACGCGATTCGGCTGGGCGGGCAGCCTTTCACCATTGTTGGGCGCGTCGCTTATGAGCCGGACCGCATGCTGGGCAGCTTGAATGTCGGTCCGCGCGTCTTGATTACCCGCGATGGGCTGGACCGCACGGGGCTTATCCTGCCCGGCAGCCGGGCGGCCGAGCGTTACCTGTTCCGACTCGATGCTGATTCGCCATCCATCGCCCAGGTTCGAGATAGCCTCAAGAAGGCGTTTCCCGAAGCGCTGATCGCCGATTATCGCGAGACGCATCCGATCATCACGCAAGGCCTGGACCGCGCGACCACATTCCTCAGCCTCGTGAGTTTGATCACCCTGATCGTTGGTGCGCTGGGCGTAGCGAGCGCAATGCACGCGCACTTGCAACAGAAGCTCGATTCCATCGCCATTATGAAGTGCATCGGCGCAAAGTCCAGCCAGATTATTCGGATTTACGTGCTTCAGACGTTGGCGCTCGGTGCTGCGGGAGGTCTGTTGGGGGTCATCGCGGGCTTAGCAGTGCAGCGCGCATTTCCTGTCTTTCTGGCCAAGTATTTCGAACTGCAGCCTTCCGTCAAGTGGGACCTGGTGACCTCCGCGCAAGGGCTTGCGATCGGACTGCTCTCGACTCTTTTGTTCACCGTTCCTCCGCTGCTCGGCATCCGGCGCATTCGTCCGGGCGCGATCTTCCGCCGCGAAATGGCCGAGACGAAGCCGGGCTGGCGGACTCGCTTGGCGCAATCGAAAAGTTCTTTGTTGGCGGGGGCGTTTATCGTGCTGGGAATCGGAGGGATCGCAGCCTCGTTGGCCAGCGGTCCGCCGAAGGTTGCCTTCCAGACAGGTGCTTACTTCGCTGGTGCTTTGGTGGTGAGTTTGGCCGTCCTGACCGCCGTCGCTTGGGGCTTGCTGCGATGGCTTCGCTTTTTCAGTCGGCGTGTAAAGCTGCCGACTTCGGTGCGGCATGGGATCGCAAACCTGTATCGGCCTGGCAATCACGCGCAGGCGGCGCTGGTGGCGCTGGGCATCGGGGTCATGTTTACACTGACCGTGTTCCTGGTGCAGCATGGCGTAGTTTCCGAGATGAAGAAAACGGCTCCGCCAGGTATGCCGAACGTGTTTCTGATCGACATCTCGCCCAAGAATAAGGACGGCGTGTTGCAGCTCCTGCACCAGCAGAAGGGGATTGACGGGACACCGGAGTTGATCGGCACGGTGCAAGCGAAGATGGTTTCATTCGACGGGAAGAGCGTGGAAACCTTGCCTTTAAAAGGCTGGGGACGCAGATTCCGATATACCAGGGCAGTGACCTCGGCCGCGCGGAAGCCCGATTATGTCGACGTAGTAAAGGGGAATTGGTGGGACCCGAATGCGAGCGGTAGTCCGCAGGTGGCGATCGCGGAGGAGGTGGCGCAAACGCTGCATCTCGGCCCCGGATCGATGACCGAGTGGCAAGCTGGCGGCAAGAAGATTACGGCCCGAGTGGCCTGCGTTCAGAAGATCGATTCGATTCATTTAGTGAGCCGGGTTGAGTTTATTTTCAGCGCGGGGGCGCTGGATGGCATTCCGGTGATTTACTATGGCAGCCTGCGGGCGAAACCGGCGGACGTTCCGGCCCTGCAGTCGGCTTTATATCAGCGCTACCCGACGGTTACGGTGATGAACATGGCCGATATTCTGCAGACGTTTCAAGGCGTAGTGGATCAGATCGCGATGGTGATCCGTTTTATCTCCCTATTCGCTATTTTGGCCGGGGCCGTGATCCTGGCTTCGAGCGTGGCAGGCACCCGGTTCAGGCGAGTGCGCGAAGTGGTGATCCTAAAGACGTTGGGTGCGACCCGGTGGCGAGTAAGCAAGATATTTTCTGTGGAGTTTTTGGTGCTCGGCTCCGTGGCTGGCTTGATGGGTACTCTGCTGGCGAATGGGTTCGCCAACCTGCTGCTATATAAGCTGCTGAACGCTAAGCTGCGGGTGGATGTGGTTCCGAGCTTGGTGTGCATTGGTGCGACTGCGTTGATTGCGAATTTTGCAGGGTGGGTGGCGAGTTTTCGGATCTTGGGTCAGAAGCCGCTGCAGGTGCTTCGGGAGGAGTAGAGCCTCCACAAACTAAGTTAGCCCGATGCATCCTTCGCGAGCTTCAGAACATAGTCCGGTGGAAGCTGCATAATCACTTCCTTGGTTTCCCGATCAATGACGCGCATTATTGCCCGGTGCCCTGCATTGTCCATCAAAAAAACCAGCTCGCTGTTCGATCCCAGCATTTGATTTTCGTTTACTATGTGTGTAGCTTTGATCAGATCCCGCCGCTCGGACGCCTGTTGCGGCGAAGGCTCCGCCAGGCGCAAGCCGACAGCGGCAATCGATCCGACGGATGACACATTCATTTCAACCCCTTCCTTATAGACTTATCGTCGCCTTCTTCAGGAGTCTGAGACATTTGTAAATCATTCTTAGCGAAGAGACACCGAATTGCTCGTCTGCCCTGCAATGGAAATGACCACCGGCGAACCTGCGACGGCGCCATTCGGCAGTATCGCATCAACTTGATAAAGGCCTGGAAATCCGGGGGCAACCCCGCTATAACTCACCTTTGCGCTCACTCCGCCAACCGAGACCGCCGGAACGTTCGTGGTCTGCTGCGCCCCATTCAACGACCCGAATCCTGTCCCGTAAATCTCCACGAACAAACCCCGCTGAACAGCCGCGAACAGGCCTGGTTGAATCGCGATAACCGGCACGACCACCGACACGGAAAGGCCCGCCGCATTCAGAATATTCACTGTTGCGCTTGGACCCGGCACATCGGCCGGCACCAAGAAGTTGACCTGCCGGTTGTCTGAGTAGGAAACCGAAACCGCCTTCCCGTTCACCTGAACAGACGCGCCCGCCAAGCTCGAGCCGAAGATCGTGGCAAAAGCGTTAGGCGAGATCCCCGTGGCGAAGGATGCTGCGTTCACCACCCCGTTGTTCGCCACCAAGGGCGATGCCAACGCGGCAACCGTCAGCGAAGGACCCCCTGCAATGGACACGGTCAGTTCGTTCACAGGACCAATACCTGGGGTCCACGAAACTCTGGCCAGACCCGCCTCATCCGTAAGCACTTCCGAACTGACTGTCCCTCCCCCGTTCAAAGATGTGATCAACTTTACCCCTGCATAAGGAAGATCATTCACATCGGTCAGCTTGAAAATCACTGGCGCGGCCAGGGGTCGCCCCGCCGTTGCCGCTTGATTCGCGCCGGATACTACTTCAAGCTTCAGCGAACTTGCACCGTCCGCGATCTGAATATTCGCAACCGCGGTCTCGTAGCTTGTATCCACCGGTTCCGCCGTGAGTTTATCCACGCCCGCGCGAATCCCGCTTATGCTGAATTTTATATTGTTGGCGCCCGGCGGAATCTCGACGAAGGCAGGCGTCGTAATCAGCCCCAAATCCGAACGCAGCCCAATCCTCAGCGGAGCGGTCACCGGGCTGTCCAGGGTAATCGAGGCACTTGCGGCCGATCCGATCAAAACGCCTGCAGCGGGAAAGGCAGATAGATGCACCGCCCTTCTAAGTGAGGCATCCGCGCTGGCGCGATTCGAAGTGAAGCCGACGTACGCAGTCTCGAAACGGCTGCGGTATGCCTCGAGTTGCGCCACCTGCGCGGGATCCGGCGTGGACCCGGCAGGCACAATCAGGAGAAAGGCGAATCGGAAATTCCGTTGTGCGACCGTGGAATCTGGTGTGCGCCGACCCGCTGCTTCAATCACCTCCTGGATTGAAATATCGCGCCGCTCGCCATTGAATGCCACGCCCCGCTGAGGGGCTTGCGCCGCGTTCGTAACATTCGGAGAGTTGAAGACGAGGAATGTTGGCGAAACTTCGTCGGGACGCCGGAACCCCATCAAGTACTGATCGAGGGGAGCGTAGCCCTCCACTGTTCCTGTCGTCAAAAATCGCAGTCTGGCAGCGGGCCCGTTATCCTGAATCCGGTTTCCTTCCAGCAGCGACGCTTCCGAATTAAATAAGAAGCTCCAATGCACCAGGCTGCGGCCCAGCATCGGTTTTCCCTTCGGGTCCTTCGGGTCGGGAACGCTAACGAAGGCCAGGAATAGATGACCCGTCTCGTGGCCGATCACCGTAAGAGTGGTGTCGCCAGTGATTCCGCGCGCGGGAACAACGGCATTCGGATCGAGCGGGTATTGACTGAGCGGACCCATGTTCAGCACCGATTGCAGGCGGCGCGAAGAGCCATACTCTTGCCCATCATCCACCAAATCGTCGCCGTATCCTGTTCTTGAATTGCGCACTGTGGTTTCGTACGCAACTGCTCCGGGCGCTGATTGCACTCCCTCATTGTTGAAAATGACCAGATAGTCGTAGGAGTCTTCGTGGGTTTCAAAAAACTTCTGCGAGGCCGTTACAATGTCGATGGCATCCGCCCCGCTGAAGCGCTCCGCCACCGCTCCGGTAAACTGCTGCCCGCTTCCTTGTAAAAAGGAAACGATAGAGTCAGGCCCCTGGAGACGGCCAGGCGCGATTCCGACTACAGCATCGGTCAGGCTCGTGTTTGCCCACGTGAATTCGATCCGCCCATTCGGATACAGCCGGACCTGAAATGTTTGAGCGGCGCCCGTTCCGGTGCTGGTATAAACTGGCACAGCCGCCCAAGTGACCACGAACCGATTCGCCTCGGAGTTGACGACAACGCCCTGAGTTGAAATGGATGGATCCAGGTCTGTGAACAGCGGCGCAATACGCGGCGGGCCTGCGGTGAACCTCCCCAGCGAGCGATCGGCGGAGGCTGAATCCGCTTGCATGAACGTCAAATTGCCGTCGGAGTTGATGTAGATCTGGTCATAGGTGGCTCCAAAGAAAGGAAACGGGAATGGCAAAGTCACTGCTTGTGAGTCGTCGTCTTTCAAGGTCAGATGCTGGCCGCTGGAGACTAAGGCAGGATCGTAGCTGACGGCGCCAAGCTGAAAACCGTAACCGGTCGCAGCCGCGTTTGCGGGCGAGAATGTCAGAGTTTTCTGGTTGAGATTAAAAGGATTGCGCCGCCCGATTACGCCGTCGGAATCTTCGATTACCGCGATCTGCCCGATATCGCGGTTGACGTTTGCAAGAGGACCACCTCGTCGGGCTGCGCTGAAACGCTGGTGCAGGAACATTTCCTCACGGCTGCGAAGCGCGTGAGTGGCACAGACTTCAGGATCCTGGCGAGCGGATCCGAGTGACACGAACAACGAGAGGAATAGAACCGATGTCTTCATCTCAGATTTCTTCTCATTGTAGACAGGTTCCGCTCGGCGAGCCGTCATTTCATGCGGTTCACAGGAATATTTCGGCCTCCTGTATGTAGCACCAACTTTGTAACCTTCCCGTCATCGCCGAGCTCGAAGGTGACTACATCGTCGGCGCTCTTGCTGAAAAACTGAAGCTCGGCTTCCGGAAATAGTTCACCAGGCACTTCGTTGTTCTCCTGCATCGTCAAGTGTCCGCCCTCGCGCGTGACAATCAGGACGAGATTGGGTGAAACCGCATACCGTCCGGCTAATCGATCCAGACGGCTCGGATCGAGGGAAATTTCGGCATGCACGGCCAAAGGCTTGCGAGCAGGCAACTGGTCATAAGGGGTGAACCCCTCCCATTCAATCGGCGTGAATGTATTCCTTTGCAGAGTTTCCAGAACCTCCTTAAACACGCCCTCGCCATTCGAACTGTTGGTCATGATGACAATGCCGTCCTTCGGCTTGTCGAAGACGACCGCGTAGTTCCGAAACCCCTCGTCGTGTCCTTCTTTGAAGAAAGCTTTGCCGTACGGGCTTGAGTAGAGGCCCCAACCCAGTCCGTAGCTTAGACCAATGGCTCTGTTCTCCTTGCCCACCGAGACCTCCAGCGTAGGGAATTGATGCCTTGAATAGATCTGAATGCGCGGGCTCAACATGAGTTCCCGGGTCGCTTTCCGCAATAGCTTGCCTTCCATCGCGGCCTCAATGAACGTCGTGAAATCACGTAAAGTAGTCTGCATAGAACCGGCGGCGTCGGCCTTCTTTCGTTGTTGATGGCCGAGCGAGCGGCCCCACTCGTCATAACCGTTTGCGTAATCGTTTTCAAAACGGTCTTCGGACACCATGCTGCTGCGCGACATGCCGAGAGGCTGAAAGACGCGATCGCGCATCAGATCTTTCAGAGGTGTTTTGGCAATGGTCTCAACCACTAGTTGCAAGAGCTCCATCCCCTCACCTGAGTAGGCCTTTGCGCCTTCTGCCGAGCAGAAGCGGGAACTCGTAGTCTGGATCTGGTATCACGCTGCGGCTGGGCAAGCAGCCCCGATGATGGACGACTATCTGCCCGGCCGCAGGAAGCCCGTGAATCGTCACGCTCTCGACGAGTTGAAACAGCAGATTTCGTTGCTGGAGTATCTGCAAGCGCACGATTGGCAGCACGCCAAGCCCATTGGCTTCATCCGCTTTGCCGAACTCTATCACCAGGTGAAGGTCCCGCAAGCTTTGGAGTTGTTGCACGAAGCCGCGGGTTTCTATCGCATGCAGTTACACCGCCACGCCGAGGCAGTTGCCTGTCTGTACCACCGCGGAGTCCGCTCGCCGGAACTGATCGAGCACATGCGGATTGCCTACGCGCCCGGCGGTTGCTTGCGGGGTTGGCTGACACAGTTGGGATACTCGCGCCCGCCGGCTACGACGCATATATGCACTGCATCGTCTTTCCTTTGGAAGGCAACCTGTATGGTCGTAGTCTATTGGCGACGGCGGCGCCCCACCCATTTTTGCCCGGCACCAAAGGGCGGCTTGTACTGGTGGGAGCAGGCCCAACCATATCCGGGGCTGATTCTCGTCGAGAGTCTTTTCGACTACGCCGTTTTATGGCAGGCCGGCTTTCGCAAACGTAACCTGCTCGCTGGGAACCAACCTCAATGCTCGCCAGTTTCGCCAACTGTGCGACGGCCCTCGCACCGTCTTCTGAGCTTTGATGCGGATAGCAACGGCAGCGGCCAACAGGCCGCACAGTGCTTAGCAGATATGCTCCGGGCGCAAGGCTTATCCACTCGGTGCGTTCTTTTACCGGATGGCCACGATCCGAACTCCTTCTTCGTCCAGGGTGGTGATGCGCGGCGGTTCCAGTCTTTCCTAGAGGCCTCTCAGCCATGAAGTTCCGTCTGATCTATCCGCCCATATCCGGCAATGGACAAAGTCCCGTTCGAGTCTGTCCGCTGGTGGGACAGTATTCATCACACCAGCGATGTCGTGGAAAGCAACCTTGCCGAATCGACGCTCCTGGATTATGTGAAGTTCCAGTCCTGTAGCCAACCCCGGCCGTCCGGATGCACCATCAACGACCGCGTCGCCATCGCGGATCGCGCCCTACGCAATGAGCTTCCCGGCGCCCCCTGCCAGATCGCGCGCGGCTTTCAGCAAGGCTTCTTGGCGCACGGGAGAAGGAAGTCGATGCCACGTCGCTGAAGAGTGTAGAGTCGCTGGGCAAGCTAATCGGGCCTGCGTGGACGAGGATCAAAAATATGCGACTGTTGCTGCGCTAATGGCAAGTGCAAAATTTCCTGTCAACGCCAAGTAGAAATGTCCTAGTCTCTGCCAAGTAGAAATGTCCTGTTTTGAGGGGCAGTTGGAGAGGCGGGAGTTAGACTGAAGTTGATTCCTCGGGAGGTCGTGCTCTTGAGGAAGATTCAAGGCCGATGCG
>JBBRRB010000119.1:0-9512 GCA_038225555.1 Bryobacterales bacterium | reverse complement strand
TTGGATAGCGCCTTTTCCTTGAGCGCGAGATCAGCATCCAGGTATATCTGGGTTGTCTCGATGGATTCGTGTCCGAGCCAAAGCGCGATCACGGAACGGTCGACACCTGCTTGTAGAAGTTCCATAGCAGCCGAATGACGACTATGTCTCTGGAGACATAGTCGACACACCGCGGCTATGGAGCTTTTGCAAGCAGGCGTGGATCGTTCCGTCATCGCGCTTTGGCTGGGGCACGAATCTATCGAGACTACGCAGATGTACCTCGACGCCGATCTCGCGCTCAAGGAAAAGGCCCTGTCCAAAACAACTCCGTTGCCGGATGGGAACGCGGTCCGACGATATCGGCCCGGCGACCAGTTGCTGGCCTTCCTTAAGAAGCTGTAGCGGTCCTTCGGACTATGCCTAGTCGGACAACCACAGGTTCGTTAGCGCGCACCGTCATTGCAGGCATTTGGTGAATGATCCTGAACTTTACTCGGCATAGTCCGGAACTCGGCATAGTGCCTCAGGTCGTGGGCGCGCGGACCGACGTGCCCAGGCGAAGAGGGTTTGAGTTTCGCACGTCGCAGAATAGCGGTCAGCATGCTGCTGGCCCGCACGATGGAGTATCGGCCTGCCGCCTGCTGATGCCAGAACATTGGGGTGTCAGGACTCGTGGGCGCCCCAGCCTGATTGCGAGCGCCAAGGTAGGACATGAGTGCCGCACTAACACTTTTCGAAAGTGGCAGCAGCCGTGATTTGAAAAACTTGGAAAGGCGGATCTCGATCGTCTGATTCTCGACATCGAAATCGCTCATATTCAAACGCACGATTTCGCCGAGGCGGAGACCGGCACAGTAGGCCAGCACCAGCATTGTGTGCAGCGTTTGTGGCCGGAGGGGTGATCGGGGTGACGGAAATTGGAGAGCCGTCTCCGATAGGCGGAGAAATTCTTCATCACTGAAGATGTACGGCCGACGGTACAGTTGTCGCGCTTGTTGGGCGATCCGTTTGTCCCAAGGAATAGTCCTGACAGCAGGGTCAATCCGGGAGAGCGCCATCGATAGGGTCCTGCCCGCCAAGTGGCATTCCAACACATGATTTGGGGTCGAGTTCGTGTTCGTCCAATCTCGAATCAATACAGTCAGCGGTTGGCCGGAGAGGTCCGCTCGCTTCTGGAGGAACCTGTCCAGTTGGAGTAGACGTTCTTTCTGATTGTTGTAGCGGTATCCCATCGCCTGCATTAGGGCTACGTGTTCACGCATTACCGGACCGAGAAAGCTGCCGAATCGTGGAGCTGGCCGCAATGCTTCAAGAGCCCTTTCAAAGTCTGGACTCAACAGCGCCTGAACGATCGGCTTCGTCGCTCGCTGTCCATATTCCCTTCTCAGGTCGGCAAATGGGTTCGTCGCAACTGCGTCTTGATTGACCTTCCAATCCAGGAAACGGTCGACGAGACGGGCGCGATCCCAGATTAGGTGAACCGGCCACAACAGGACGCGATTGTTTAACCATTGACGAACTGTTGCCTGGGAAATGGACTTATCTTCCGCTCGTTCGGTGACGAAACGCTGGAATCCATTCAGGACATGGAGGTAACTTCGGGTTGACTTTGGATTGCGCAAACGCAGTTGTGCAACGTAGTCTTTCGGTGTGCCCTTTGACACTGGTGCCGTTGTCATGCTTTCACCCCAGTCGGAATCTCCATGGCCACGGCACGCAAGTCCTCAGTCGCCAGCTTCAGATAATCCAACGTTGAATCTGCCGACCGATGGCCCAGCAGATCGCCTATCTGCTTCATTGGTACCATCACGCGCAACAAACTCACTGCGCGTGCATGACGAAAAATGTGGGGACCGTGTTTGCCCGTAGTGCTTACCCCGGCGGCCATGAGCCGGCACTGGACTAACCCGTGCAGGGCTGTACCTCCCCTGAACGGACGATATGGTGCTTTGCACCGAATGAACATCTCCCGGAAATGGGTTTTGGGGCGCGAGTTCTCCAGGTATTGCAAGACTGCCTCCCCAACTTCGGATAGCAATGGCAGACAGGATGTGGAACCAGTTTTGCTGTGTCGAATCCGGACGATTTCTTTACGCCAGTCCACATCATCAAGACGGAGGGCCGAGATCTCCCCGGCACGCAATCCGTAGGTCGAAAGGAGTTGGAGTATTGCGTAATCACGCAGTCCTTTTGGTGTACCGTCGCCTTGCGCCACCGCCAGGACCTTCGTCACATCGTCGGCTCGAATAGCACAAGGAATGTTTTCATGTGCGTAGATCGAAGGTGCAATTACGGCGGATGAGAGATCGCGGGTGGTTTGCTTAGTCCGGTGCAGCCACCTCAAGAAGCTTCGCATCTTGTTGGCCACATCTTTGAGCGAAATCCTACATAGGGAGCTTGCCCGATCCTTCATATAGGAATCCACATCGAAAAGGGTAAGACCGGAGAGGTTCTCCCGGGTTGCACGCTCTCCCAGCCAGCCCAGGAAACGACAGGCTTCGTTACTACGACACAATACCGTCGTGTGCGCCAATCCGCGGAAACCCGTCATCCACTCCGAGTATTCTTGGCAAATTTCCCGTTGCGATATCTCGGCAGGGCTGATCGAATGAGAGGCCGGCGGCCATTGACCTTGGGCCACGCGCAAGAGCATGTGAATGGATGTACACCGCCAGTGTCGGTAGTCAGGTGACTGTTCGTGACGGTCAGGATACATCCACGGTGCCTGTTGAAGGTACCGCTCGATGTTTGCTGGTTGTACCGCGTCGATGGATAGATGCTGTTTCTCGAGATCCGCTAGAAAACGGCGAGCTACACCCATATATTGGTTCACGCTCCCCGCCCTGTACTGTTCCGTGTTTAGGTGATTTCTAAGTTTCGAAAGCCACCCTTCGTTGGTGAGACTCAGGTTTAACATGTGCACCTCCCGGTGACGCCCAAAGCGTGGCACACCCAACTCGCCTCCCCAGGGTCGACAACAAGTGCCCGTTAGACAGGGAGATCATTCTGCCATTTCAACCAGGGAAGGCAACGCAACCTTTGGGATACGCGTGAGATAAGCCCGGAGGAGTCAGCGACGGTCTAGAATCAGTAAACGCTGGCGACTGATCGTTACCGCTGCCACTGGTTTGAGGTAGGCGTCCCGGAACTGGACGAGCAACATTTGTAGACGGTTGTCACGCGATAGGGCTCGGCATCGAGAGCAGAACTGTTGTTGCGCCCCCCATCAGGACGAGCGCAGGACTTCTTCCAGACGTGACCGATGAGTTCGGCTCACGCGCAACGTCTTGCCGTCGCGCAGCATCAGAACTGCATCTCGATTTGTCGAAGACTCCACGCGCACAACGCGCTCCACCTGAATAATCGTCGAGCGGTGAATCCGTACAAACTGGGTCTGATCGAGGCGGGCTTCCAGTGAGTTTAGAGATTCACGTATCAAATGGGTTCGATGACCTACGTGCAATCCGGCATAATCTCCCAATCCCTCGATCCAATCCACCTCCCCTACCTGGACGAAAGTGAATTCAGTGCCGTTCCGCACCGGGAAACGCTTGATCGCGCTTCCGTTCTCCTGTTTGTCCGGGGTCGCCAGGAGTCCGTAAAGCCTCTCCAGATTCGTTTCCTGTCGATGAAGAGACAAAGCGCGCCGGGCACGTTCGATACAAACCGCAAATCGTGCCTCGTCAATTGGCTTGAGAATGTAGTCGAGCGCTTCAACGTTAAACGCATCCAGGGCGTACTCTTCGTGTGCCGTAAGAAAAACGATGCACCGGGCCTGTTCCCTGGGCAACCTTCGCAGGAGGTCCAGTCCAGATATGCCAGGCATTTCAATGTCGATAAAGATCAGATCCGGCGACATACGGGGAATTGAAGCCAGCGCTTCCTCGCCGGTACCACATTCGCCAACCACCAGCATGTCGGAATAGGCTGCTAAGCGCGCGGTGATTCCTGAGCGGGCCAAGGGCTCATCATCAACCACCAGAACCCGAACGCTCATTGGCGAATCCTGGAAAAGACTACCGGCGAATCCGTGTTAAATGGAATCGATATCGAAATCAGGAACCGGTCGTGCTGCGGAGTCGATACTGACAGGCTGCATTGATCTCCGTAGAGCTTTTCGAGCCGCGTTCTGGTGTTCGCCAGGCCAAGTCCGTGTCCTTTTTCACCGGACTGCTGTTCGGCAGTCGTACGATCATTCTCGACCTCGATGAGGAGCCGCCGCTGGATCGCAGAAGCTCTAATTGCGATCTCGCCCCCGTTGGGACAACGTGCGATGCCATGCCGTATCGCATTCTCCACAAGTGGCTGCAGGATAAACCGCGGAACCTGAGCTGCATAGGCTTCTGAATCGACATCCACCGCGATGGAAAGACGAGGTCCAAAGCGGATCTGTTCGATAGAAAGATACTCCTCAATCACGGTCAGTTCCTGCCTGAGAGTGACAGCGTGAGACTCCGGGAGGTGCAGAGTATTTCGTAGCAGACCAGCAAGCTTTGAGATCATTTCGGTCGCCAGTTCCGGCCGATTCATTACGATGAGCGACGAGATGGCGTTTAAGGTATTGAACAAAAAGTGGGGCTGCAACTGGTAACGGAGCGCCTGAAGCTGGGCCTCGCGCGCGGTTGCTTCCGCCACCAGCGCTCTGCTCCTCTGCTTCTCGGCGGTTTCGTAATGTTTGATCCCGAAGTAAAGCGCACTCCATGCGATCAATACTATGATGGCTTCGAATGCCTGGGCGGCGACCAGGCTCAGGCTGGGTAATGTCCGGGAACCAGCCAGGCGTAGCGACACCAAAGCGGATACAAAGGTGCACGCAAAACCCAGAGTGGAAGAAAGTGCCACAGAAAGAAACAGGGCGGAACCCAGCGGGGTCGATTTGCGCCAGAGCATCCGGCAAGACGCATAAAGAACAAAGCTGGCCAGGAACGTAGCGCAGAGCAACGCGATCCGGTAATGCACCTGATCGTGCATGTGGCGGAACGGTATGTAAGATACGGCTATGGCAAGCCCGTAAAATCCCCATCCGCCAATCTGTAGGGGCCAGAAAGAAAGGGCTCGGCGCCGGGTGTCTGTTTCAGACAATAACCTTATGTTATCGATTCCGGCCTTCCGTCGGCACCGACTGGGCGCATGAAGTGCACGATTCACAGCAAAATCGCGCCTGGTCGACGTTTGCCCCTTTGTTTCCGCGCCGACTGATCTTATCCTCACTCAAGAGGTTGTATTTCATTGCAGGGAAGCACGATCGCATGCGATTCCATACGCAGACTCCCGGGCGAGCCACGAACAGGCATATTTCGCCGGGTCGGGTTGGAGCTGCGTACTCACATCGGGGCGCGGCACATTGGTTTGGGAATCCGGATTACGGTCAGCGGGCTGGTTTTGCTTTTGGGACGGCATGGCCTACATGCTCAGCCCAGGCGTCCGCAAACGCCGCAACCACCTTTTCCGTATCACAGCCAGGAGATCACCGTCCTGAGCAACGTTGCAGAGGTGAACCTGGGGTGCACGCTGACAATCCCCGAAGGTGACGGAACCTTTCCGGCGATGGTGCTGGTAACGGGCTCCGGGCAAAAGGATCGCGATGAGACCATTCTCGGGCACAAGCCTTTTCTGGTAATTGCGGATTACCTCGCTCGGCGCGGAGTGATCGTGCTCCGTTGTGACGATCGCGGTACGGGCAAATCTACAGGCCACTTCCCTGGTGCAACAACGGCGGGCTTTTCTCAGGATGCAGAGGGTGCTTTTAATTATCTGTCAAAACGAGCTGAGGTTAAAGAAGTTGGCATCGGTGGGCACAGCGAAGGCGCGGTGATTGCTGCGATGGTGGCTTCGCGCCGCCGAGATGTGGCCTTCGTAGTGATGTTGGCGAGTCCGGGTGTGAGCGGTGAAGAGGTCAGCTATTCACAGACGGCGGCGATTCAACGTGCCAGAGGAATGCCGGAGAACGAAATCGAAGTCTACCGGCAAATGGAGCAGACAATGATTGCCTTGGCACGTACCGGAGCGGGTGATGCGGAAATGCGACGGCAGGCTCGAAAGAAGTTTCGCACGATTCCAGACGTGGAGTGGATTATCCTGCTGTTGAAAGATCCCTGGCACCGGTGGCTCATCGACTATGATCCTGCGCCAATATTTGCGAAAGTGAAGTGCCCGGCCTTAGTGCTGAACGGCGACCTTGATTTGCAGGTAGTGGCCGAGCTGAACGTTCCTGCGATCGAGACCGCTTTTCGCAAGGGTGGCAATCAACACGTTACCGTTAGAAGGTTTCCCGGACTCAACCATCTTTTCCAGACTGTGACCACCGGACTGCCCGACGAATATCTTGAGACTGATGAAACGATCGCTCCGGCAGTGCTGGAAACAATCTCCAACTGGCTGCGTGGATCAAGCCGGTAGCCTGCTTGCGCCCGGCGCCGAGGCTGACAGGCGCGAATTCGTCACGCCGGAAACAAGTCACGTATCAGAGCAATTCACAAGTTTTCAGCCCGAAACGGAACTTCTTTCCGCTCACTCGGGAATTCTGCATGTATTCGCAAATCGAAAGAGAGGATTGTATGGCTGTTGATTCTGGAATGCGCCCCAAAACCCGAACGTCTTTGTGCCTGTTCGCCGTTTGGGCAATCGCCGCGGCATCGAGCCCGGCTGCTAGAAAGGAAACCGCAGCGTGGGTAGGAACCTGGGCGGCAGCCGCTCAACCGTCCCGGCCGCCGACTCCTCAGAGCTTTACGAACCAAACGATACGGCTGATTGTTCATACATCGATCGGCGGGACCAGGGTCCGTATCAGGATTTCGAATACGTACGGTGACCGTCCTTTAGTGATCGGCGGCGCGCGTCTTGCCCGCAGGACCACAGACGCAAACATAGACCCTGCCGCCGATAGAATCCTGAAGTTCCACGGCCGTACAGCGATCAAAATCGCCGCGCGGGAGATCATGGTCAGCGATCCGGTTGACCTGAACGTAGCTCCGCTCTCCGACTTAGCCATCAGCCTATTCCTACCTGAAACCACAACGGCATCGACGTCGCACAGCCTGGCTAAACAGACGAACTACGTCTCGGCCGACACTGGCGACACGACGGGCGCCGTGAAATTCGCGGTTGGACAGAAGTTCCGCTCCTGGCCGTTCCTGACAGGGGTGGACGTCCTCGCCTCCGGTGGTGCGGCAGCGATCATCGCCTTCGGCTCCTCGCTTACCGATGGCGACGGCACCAGACCGGACGCCAGCCGACGCTTGCCCTGGCCCGACTTACTTGCGAAACGGCTGCAAGACGATCGCGGCGGAAGGGCAGAACTTGCCGTTTTGAACGAAGGCATTATCGGCAATCGTCTGCTGGCCGACAGTCCGCATCGTTTGATTGTGGATGGACCCGAAACCACCATCAGTCGATTCGAGGGGGTTCTCGGCGAGGCAGGACTGACGCGCCTTGACCGAGATGTGCTGGCTCAACCAGGGGCGAAGTATGTCATCGTCGGGCTCGGGATCAACGACATTGCCTTTCCGGGGTCACTTACCTCTTCGAGCGAGAGCGTAACTGCGGCAAAGCTGATCTCTGGCTATCGCCAGCTCATTTCGAGGGCACATCCGAAAGGAGTCCGAGTGATCGGGACGACCAACCCGCCGTTTGAGGAGGCGTTTCTGAATCTCGGAGCCAATTCGCCCCGAGTTACCTTCTACACTCAGGAAAAAGAGGCTGTACGTGTGAAGGTAAACGAGTGGATCCTGAATGGCGGCGCCTTCGACGGCGTGATCGATTTCGACGCCGTGGTTCGCGACCCGAGCCACCCGGCGCGGCTCCTACCTGGTTATGACGGCGGTGATCACATACATCCGAACGATGCAGGTTATGCCGCTTCAGCGGACGCGATTCCGCTTTCGCTCTTCGGCCGTTAAACTAACCTGCCCGCTGGTGGTGCGGGCGTTTCCGGGCGCATTGCCCGGCGCCGAAGCCACACTGATCTTCCGCTTCTCAACCAAGCCGGACCAGACATCCGTCCCCGCTGTCCTGAGACGATTCCGAGACGTGGAACCGGGGGCTTCGCGGAAAAGCTGAGACAGGGCATCGACGCTGCAAGGAAAAGCAATATACTCGTCCTTCGATTGAGCCGCCGTTGGCTGCTCCGGTGCACTATCGGAGGGTGAATGCTTTCGAATCGGGAGAGTTAGCTCACGATCAACGGCGTAGCGTTTATTCGGCGTTTCGGTCATCCGCAAGTCGACCCAGGCCACGATCCACGTAAGTATCTGCACTCCGCGCTTTCGGGTACGACACTCTGACCGTTTGCGCAGGCCGAACCTTCGCCCGCAATGGTTCCCACAGATTACGGAGACGGGCAAATTATGGTGAGCAAACGGCGGGCACCGCGGCGCTTCAGTAGTCTTCCGACAGTTTCCTCCTCATTATTGAATCCTCGCCATTATCCAAAGGGGATGTTTCCAATCACCGCGTCAAAGAAATTCTTGGGAAGCGGCGTGTCTTCGAAGCCCTTCGCATGAACGCTCGAATCTGGGTAGAGTTTGGTAGCGATTCGCGCGGTGATCGAATCCAGCTCAACACCTGTGCGTCTCGTACCGGGATACAAGGTTTCGGGCATCATGCCAAAGAAGTGCCCAACACCCATCGAGGGTTCAAGAATTTGTGCGCCGGGCTTTAGTCCGAACTGCTCCATCGCCTGCCAGATCGCATGAACGACTTCGGGAGATGTGTAGTGTGCGTTCGGGGTTGAAGCGCGAGCCGACGCGTATTCCTCCGCTCTAAGAGTATCCTTCAGTTCGTCGGCGACGCTTTGCCAGTCCCGTGGCGGCTGCGGCGCGAATGCGTTCGGCATCGCGCCCCACCCGGTGTACTTCACGAGCTGGACTTTTTCCTCCGGCGTAGCCGGGCGGTTTTCGGCTTCTATGGTTTTCAGTGTGCGAATGGCGGCGAGATTGGCGTGCGCTTTCTGCTTCAGACCGCCTTCGCCGATGCCATGAGCGGGGGTTATGCGGAGGTCGCGGGCAAGGGTTGGTGCGGGTCGAGCGTCGCTGGATCGAACGACAACTGGGGCTGGTCTTCCTCGTCCGGGAGGAATGCCCATTCCCTCGTCGCGATTTCCCACGCGAATTGGTAGTCCATCTTCTGAACCACCATCAACTCGTATAGGAGATCCCCCGTCAATTCCTGCGCTGCGAAGACCGCTTGCTGAAGCTGATTTCCCTTGTCCAGTTTCTCGACCATTGTCGGACGATAGCGGTTTCCAGTGTACCAGGATCTTGTGTCCCAGCGGTGTGAGTGTAGTCGTTTCGAGCATCAATGGACTCCTCTACTAAATTATCGACCAGTTCGGCGTCAGTCGTGTCTGAGAATAAACTGAGTTGGCGGGTAGTGGTGAATTGACTGCCCGTTCGTGACCTTGTGGCCATCGCGTTCGCACTCAGGAGTTGACCGCCAAGAAATAGGGGAGGCGAAAGAGCTTTGCCCAACCTCGGAGAGCAGTGGCTTGATACCTGGGAATGGTCGTGCCGTCAACCCAAAAGGTGTTGCTG
>JBBRRB010000118.1:0-9562 GCA_038225555.1 Bryobacterales bacterium | reverse complement strand
ATTTACACTTAGCAAATAGTCGCCCGGGCTCAAGGTTTGCGCTACGCTTTGATTCACCCCAATTAAAACCTCTGCCGGAGCGAGGATCGAGGAAGAAGTCGTTCCAGTCGCCGGCGTAACCACGATAAAGTTGGGTGGAGTAGGCGCAGCGGTGTTCACAGCTGTCACACCTGTGTACTGAAACTTGACGCTGACGAATTGTCCGCTTAAATCACCCGCCCCAATTGCGATTCTTCCAACAGGAGTGATTGGATCAACCGTGGCGTTCACCGAGACGTTGAACGTCAAATCAGGACCCGCCCCGAGCGATACTTGCGCGCTCGCGGGCGTAATAAACATTAGTAACCCAATGAGACTTCGATTTCTTAACATGCGAGTGTTCTCACTTAGTAACCCCGGTTGCTACCAACTTGACGGGGAGGGACGCGACCAACATTGGTATAACACTCTTGATTCCGCCCGTTTGAATCCGACGCCTACTGGAATTTTACGTCAACCGTGTGAGCTTCGCCATAGGCGAGATAACCCGCATCGAGTTTGCCGCTCGTCAGAGGCGCTGTAAATGCCACCCCTCCGGAAGTATTGATTGCCAGGTTCGCGGACGCAACTTCACCCGCGCTCGCATCCACGCTAGAAGACGGGAGTTGAGACATCACGCTCGCCGGCACCACAAACTTTCCAGCCGAAGCGGGAGCATTGCAGAAAAACTGCTTTCCGCGGCTTTTCGATGGATCCGTTGGATTGATCACAATCGACGTGCCTGAAATCGTCACCAGCGATTGAGCGTTCAGATTTCCGCCCGTCCAGGTGATCGTAAATGCATCACGCGGGATCGCCACCGCGGTCGTCGCGACGGTCGACTCCAGATTGGTCGGCAAAGTTATTTTCGCCGAGAATGGTCCGACATCGGGACCGCCGCTGCCGCTCACAGTCCAGGCTCCGGGGCCTAAAGTTCCAAAGAGGACAGTAAGGTAGCCGCCGGTATCGCTATGCAGAATTCCATAGGGACTTCCGGTCGCCCCGGCCAACCCTAAGCTCGCACCAGCGTTCAATTCCTTTCCCCCGACGGTGGAGAAGTCGGGAACATTGAACCCCGGCGTGGCATCCAGCGTATCCAGAACCGCGCACGACCCGCTTGCCACCGGGTAATTGTAGCCGCCAAACGCGAACAGAATTCGATTGGTTAACTGAAACGCTCCGTTCGCATCCACAGTGTCGAACACCCCGCCCACACCCTCGGGCGAAAGGATCGAAACCACGGCGCGAAGCATGAGAAAATGGCCGATATTGGCCGTTCCGCCCGCATCCAGCCGCGCCAAAGCGTCCTGAGCCAACCCAAGCGGATGAACGCAAGTCTTCGAGCCCGCTCCGAGCGAGAGGTAAAACAAATTGCTGGGCTGTCCGCTGGCAGTAATTTCAGCGGGAATATAGCAGCCTGTGGAGACATTGGCTGGCAACTGGAAATTGATCTGATCGAGGCCCGGAAAATCAGGAGATCTCCCGGCATAGGTGGCGGGAATCACCGTACCCGCAATATTCACCGATACATTTGATCCTGCAGGAACAACACCGGGAGGCACATTGTCCGCCCCCGCAATCGCCCCCAGACCTGTTCCGTAAATCACCATAGTGTCGCCCCCTTGTGCGCTGTTCGTCAGCGCGTCAATAGAGACGTCCGTCGCGGATCGGAAAATCTGCGCGATGGCCGGACCGTTGCCCTGACTGTTCCGGGTAAACACCCCTAGGGCCGATTTCGCCACCAAAATCTTGTAGGGAGCGCTGGTCTTCCCGTTGAACGTGACTGTGACGCTGGCCGCACCGGCTGGAGTGTTGGACGGCATGATGGCCGCCACCTGTCCAGCCGAAGAATACACCATGTAAGCGGCAACCGTCTGACCGCCGCTGGCCACCGAAACCGAAGTCCCGTTTGCGTCCGGAAGCGAAGTGGGAAGCGGAAGACTGGAGGGAGCTACCAGAGCAGAAGGACCCATGCCCGTTCCGAAGATTACGAAGATCGCGCCCTCTGCCACGATGTTGTTGCCCACAGGCGCCTGCGCGTAGCTAGCGGCATTCACAATTCCGCCAATGGAAGGCTGCGCGAGGGCTGCAACCGAGAATATCGAAGTAATTACCAGAAGTTTCAACGGGGAATACATAGCTTGGTTATAGCAGCATTCGTCTGGGTAGGCCAGAGTGGCACCTGCGCGCCGACTGTCAATCGGCGCAAAACTCAATACAGCGTGAATGCGTACAGTGCATCTCCCGCCGCAATCAGAATATACTGGTGCCCATCCAGCGAATACGTCTCCGGCGCGTTCGACACCTGTCCCAGATGCGAGTGCCAGAGAATCTTCCCATTCGCCGGATCATACGCGACCAGATTGCCCCCGTTATCCCCTGCAAACAACAGCTTGCCAGCCGTAGTCAAAATTCCGTTCCCGAGGCTGCCACCCGTGCCTGGATAGCGATGCTTCCACACAACCTTACCAGTCTTATAGTCGATCGCCGTAAGAGACGCGCCCAGGGACCCGAGCCCCACCTCATCCTTACCACCCAATCCCATGGCTCCCCGCGGATCCGTTTCGGTCAAGTAATACATCGCGTACGCATCATTCGCCGGCACATAGAATAGACCCGTATCAGGAGAATAGCTGGGAGGAGGCCAGTTCGTCGCGCCAGCGTTATCGGGCGAAACCAGCGAGCCCGGCGCAGTGGAATCCTTGGCCGGATCCCGCACCGGCTGGCCTTTCGCGTTGATCTCTTTTGCCCAATTCGCAGCCTCCGAAAACTTGCCCGTGACTAAGTGCTCGCCGGTCAAACGGTCCAGCGTATAGAAATACCCGTTGCGGTCGGCGTGGAGCACCATCTTGCGCATCTTGCCTTGGAACTCTCCGTCCACCAGGATCGGCGTTTCCGTCGAATCCCAATCATGCGTATCGTGCGGGTTCACCTGGTAATACCACGCCATCTTGCCCGTATCCACGTTCACCGCGACGATTGAGCAGGTGTACAGATTATCTCCGGAGCGGCTGACGGGATTCGTATAAGCAGGCGTGGGATTGCCCGTGCCGAAGATGTACAGGTGCGTCTCTGGATCGTACGCCCCCGGAATCCACACATTGCCTGCTCCATGCCTGGCGCCGTCCAAGGTGCCCCAAGTCTCCAGGCCCGGATCGCCTTTCTTCATCGGCACGGTGTAGAAAGTCCACTTCGTGTCGCCAGTTTCGGGGTCGCGCGCCTGCACATAACCCGGCTCATCAAGGTCGTTGCCCGTGCCGATCAATATACGATTCCCGATCACGATCGGCGCCATCGTGGAGAAGTACTGCAGATTGAAATCGGCGATAACCTTGTGCCAGCGCTCCTTTCCCGTCTTAGCATCGAGACACACAAGGTAATCGTCGGGAGTCTCCATGTATAGCCAATCCCCCCACATTCCCAGCCCGCGATTCCCGATATGAGTGCCGCCCTTAGTCTTCCAGAAATAGTGCCAGAGTTCGTGGCCGTCCCGTGCATCCATCGCCCATGCATTATCGGGCGTTGTGAGATAGAGGATCCCATTCACCTGCAGGATGGACGCCCCGATTCTGGGTCCGCCAAAGCCGCCGCCCCCGGCTTCTCCGGTGCCCTCGCCCCCGATAATTATCGGTGACTGCCCAAAGCCGCGCCCCGCCCCAGCAGTTCCGGCGCCCGGAGTGACTCTACTCACCCAAGCCAGTGTCAGATTCTTGACATTCGACTGATTAATCTCTTTAAGGGTGCTGTACCGCTTGCCGGAGTAGTCTCCCGAGTAAGTTGGCCAGGCTTCGCCCAACGGTTTCGATAATAGAGCGGGGTCGAGAGCCTGGCCGGCTACTATCGCCGGAAACACTACGAAACAAGCTGAGAGTAGCGATCGAAGAGTCATCATTTCAGAGTCACCAAGTAAGCCGTAAGGTCGTGAATATCTTTGTCCGTATACTTCGGGAGCAGAGCTTTATGAGCCTTCATCGGATCGTGAATCTCTACTCCTGGAACATCCCCGTCGCGTCGGAACGTGCGCTGGGTGTCATCGGCTTCAGCGAGCGTAACCGTAAAATCGTCGATGCGCAGGAGTCTGCCCTCAACCTTCGGCCCGGTCGCTGGTGTGATCGTTACCGTGGTCGGAGGCACATGCACGGGCGACTGGCCGCCTCGGCCGCCTCGCCCCCCGCCTCCCGGCATCAAGAAAGTATTTTGCAGAATCTTCGGATCGGTAAACTTAGCGCCGAACCCTTTCAGGTCGCCAGCGACAGAATGGCATGACCCGCAGGTTGCATTAAAGTACGCTTCTCCGGCCTTCGCATCGCCGACCAGAATCGTAGGCGGCGTCATGCGCGAGATGTCATAGCCACCGACTTTGAAGGCGTGAATAAAAGTCGCCACATCGGATACCTGAGACGCCGTAAGGTTCGTCGGCGGCATCCCTTGTTCGGGACGGCCGTTCTGAACCACTGGAGTAATCAGCTCTCCGTGCTGGTCGTTTAAGACTAACTCTGAACGGAGCAAATTCGGTCCGTCCTCGCCCCCGCGCGCATCCGAGCCATGGCAGAAATTGCAGTGGACGCCGTAGAGCGCCTTGCCGCGCGCAAGCACAGCAGGATCGGCGGGAGGACGATCTGGATACGCGGGCGCTCGAACTGGCCGTGGCCTCGGCGGCTGGGAAGGCGTCTGCGCCAACAGGGGCGCACCTGCCAAGACAATGGCGACGATACTCGTGGTTAACATGAATTTTCTGCCGACCTGCACCTCTCACACCTCTCGCCTTCCATCATAGCGATCAGCACTCGGAACTTCTAAGATGAGAATATGAAACAGGCGGGAGCGAACGAAGGCCAATCGGCATCGGAGCTCATCTCGAAAAGAATTGCTGAACTCGGGGACTGGCGCGGAGAAACCCTCAGCAGAATGCGCAAACTCATCAAGGAGGCAGACCCGGACGTCGTCGAGGAGTGGAAGTGGATGGGCACTCCGGTTTGGTCGCACGACGGCATCATCTGCACTGGCGAGTCCTACAAGAATGTCGTAAAGCTTACTTTCGCCAAGGGCGCGTCTTTGAAGGATCCGGCCCGTCTCTTCAACTCGAGTCTGGACGGAAACACACGCCGCGCGATCGACATCCGGGAAGGAGAGGAAGTTGACGAGTCCACCTTCAAGACGCTGGTTCGCCAAGCGGTCGCTCTCAACTGTTCTGGTAAATCGAAACCCTCGAAGAAAGCCAAGTCCCAGGGATCCCGCCCGAACGCATCGATATGACCATCCGCAGATATACAAACTTAGAAGAAATGAAGGCGGACGAGTATCGCTACTGGCAAAGCCGCCCCGCGCATGAGCGTATGGACGCGGTTGAGGAGATGATCCAAACCGCTTACCGGCTCAAAGGTTGGGAGATGGAACCAGATGTACCAAGACTACAAAGACCTTTTGTCCGCCTTCCATGCCCATGGCGTTAGATACCTGATCGTGGGCGGCTATGCCGTCATTTTTCACGCGCAGCCGCACTTCGCGAAGGCCATGGACCTTTTCGTAAAGGCGGACAAGGCCAACTCGCAGTCGATGTATGACTCGCTTTCCGAGTTCGGCGTACCTCTCGAAAACCTCTTCCCTGAGGACTTCTCAGACCAGTTCTTTGGTTCCCGGAGTCGATTTTGACGCCGCCTGGGAACGCCGAGTCGAGATCATTGTTTGATACGGATACAGGGTTGAAAATTTTGTCATTTCACGCGACGATCTCATAACGGCAAAGTTGGCAGCCGGACGTGAATTGCAAATTTGTGCAATCCGTTCCTACAATCTTGTTCGTAGATCTATTCGAAGTAGAAGTAAAAAAACCAAAAAACAAGGAGCAAGCAGTATGTTTTCTCGCATGATTCAATGCGCGACCGCCATAGGTGTGCTTGGCGCATCCGCTTTCGCCGCCAGCCATCGCAACGGTCCGCTGATACTCGAAGATCAAACAGCCAACCTGAACGACTTTTACATGTTCCGCAGCTATGAACAGGGCAAGAGCGACAGGCTAGTCATGAGCATGAGCGCCCAAGGATTTCAGGCGCCAGACAACGGCCCCAGCTACTACAAATTTTCCGACAGCGTCCTCTACCGCTTCAACGTAAACAATTCGCGGGGACTCGATGGCAATTCCGACATGCAGGTCGACTTTGTATTCACGACAACACTTCGTCCGAACCCGACCTTCGTT
Organism: Bryobacterales bacterium; assembly: GCA_038225555.1. GTDB lineage: Bacteria > Acidobacteriota > Terriglobia > Bryobacterales > Bryobacteraceae > JANXQZ01. Next base: position 3,345 of record JBBRRB010000118.1, on the reverse strand, counting down.
TCGTACTTCGGCAAGATCGACAACATCGACAGCGCGGGGATCTTCCTCTACCAGACCTACACGGTTGTGGTAAGAAACATGAAGACCGGTCAAACCACGTACTTCGAGAAGGACGCAAACGGCCACGCCTTGTCCGTCGCGCCTCCCAATCTGGGCCCCAACTCAACTCCCAACTATGAACAGAATCTAGGGCAGCCTTCGGTCTTCACGCTCGCCAATGGCATGCGCGTGTTTGCCGGACCGCGCGACGACGCGTTCTATTTCGATAGCGCCGCAGTGTTTGACACGCTCAACTTTCGCGCCCCCGCACCGGTTCTGTCGGGAGGCGCGGACTCCGGTCCAGGAGCAGCGTACCCGAACGCGGTGGATGGTTTCGCGGGTTACAACATTAGCCTGATCGCTGTGGAAATGCCCATCTCCATGGCTACCGCCAACGGCTCGGTGCCAACCGACCCGAAGGACCCGAACGCCAAGATCGGCGCTTGGGCCGCCACCCTGAGGCAGATCGTGACTCTGCGCCGCACGCAAGGCGACAACAATTTCGGCGAATACGTGCAAGTGGATCGCGTAGGCAATCCTCTCACCGTCGAGCTGTTGATCCCGCTCCCGATGAAGGATTACTGGAATCGCTCCGAGCCAGCCAACGATCAACAGTTCGCGGCCTTTGTCTCAGATCCATTCTTCGTCTCCGGGATCCTGAAAGGGGTCTTCAAGCTGAACACTGCGCCCGCTCCCAGAGCAGACCTCTTGGGCGTCTTCGTACCCGATATCACGCGCATTGACTTGACGATTCCGCCCACGCCCCTCGCCAGTCAGAGCCGCCTGGGTCCGCTCGGCGGGGACAACGCGGGCTGGCCGTTCGGCGGTCGCCGCATCGGCGATGACGTGGTCGATATCGGTATGCGCGCAGCTGCCGGAGTCCTCGTCCCGGGTTTCGGCACTCAGCCGCCGCTGGGCGATGGTGTGAACTCAAACGATGTTCCCAACCTGGATCACTTCCCGTTCCACCCAGCACCCCACGCCGGATGGCGCCATAGTCAAATCGAAGGCACCAACAGCAGAGGCATGGATACAAGCAAATAAGGTAGCGCGGCCGCTCGCTTATGGGCGGCTGCTCTCTATTCTTGAAGCCAACATGAAACTCACACTATTAGCCCTGTTCGCAACGGTCGCATTCCCACAATCCGCACCCGACCGCATTCTCACCGGACTGCAGGACCGTGCCCTCGCTGACCAAGCCGCCCGCCTGAAAACAGACGACCGCATCTCTCTGTACAACGGCCTGGTCCAAGCCAAACCGGAAAATCCGCACTACCAAGTATTACTGGCCGGCGGATACATCCAAAAAATGCGCGAGACCACCGACTTCAGCTACATCGATCGGGCGGCTAAATTGCTGGAATCCGTTCTCGCGTCCGACCGCGGCAACTATGAAGCGCTGCGCCTGCGCACCGAGATCGAACTGGAGCGCCACAACTTCAAACAGGCAGTAGAATATTCCAAACAATTGACACAGACAGGACCGCAGGATTCCTGGAATTGGGGCACCCTGGGCGACGCCTACATCGAACTCGGTGAATACGAGCAGGCCGCCGACGCTTATCAGAAGATGATCAAACTGCGTCCGGACCTGTCGAGCTACAACCGCGCGGCCCACTACCGGTTCTTGACAAATGACATGAACGGGGCTATCGAGATTATGAAACGGGCAATCGACTCTGGCAGCACAGCGCCTGAAAACACGGCGTGGTGCTGGGTAGAACTGGGATCGTATTTTTTCAAAACGAATCGCTTGAGTGAGGCCGAGTCGGCCTACGCCAACGCGCTTCGGACCTTCCCGAATTATCATCCGGCCTATGCGGGACTTGGAAAAGCGCGAGCGGCGCAAGGCAAGACCGAAGAGGCGATCGAGAGCTACACTCGCGCTCAAGCGATTGTCCCTCTACCCGACTACGCGGCCGCTCTGTACGATCTCTACTGGAAGGCCGGACGCAAAAACGAAGTCACGAAGCAGATGGCCTTGATTGACACGATCGACGTACTCTCAAAAGCCAATGGTGAAAAAACGAATCGAAATCTGGCTTTAATTTACGCCGACCACGACCGCAAACTGAATCGGGCGCTCGAATTGGCCACGGCTGAACTCGAGTCTCGTCAAGACGTTTACACCTACGACGCGCTCGCTTGGGCTCTTTACAAGAACGGACTCTATGAGGAAGCCGGTAAGGCGAGCGAGAAAGCTATGCGCTTGAGCACGCCTGAGCCGATGTTTCAGATGCATGCGACTAAGATTCGAGAATCCATAAGGGGGACTAGATGAAGAGCGGGTTAGTGTTTCTGATTTTTGTAGCAGCCGGTTTGGCTGCCGAACCACCGCTTGATCGGATGTTCGATGCCCAGCTCACAGCTTCTCAGCGGAATGACGCGTGCTTCGAGCTGCGTGGACGAAGCGAACCCAATATTCGGGAAGCAATATTGCGCGCTATCAAGATAGAACAGCTCAGAGCCTGCACATCAACAAACCTTCGTGTAATCGGAGCAGAATCTGAGCTTCGGACCGTTCTCCAGGATAAAGACCCCGAGATTCGAGCCGTGGGAGCCCGAGAATTGGGTTCGCTTCGTAAAATCGCCCTGCTTCCCGAATTGGCCACAGCGGCAGCGGATCCGAATCTGCTAGTAGCAACTAATGCCGTGGAGGGTCTTACCCGCTATACGACGCCGGAGGTGCTGCCCTATCTCGACTCCCTTGCGAGGAAAGGCGGCATCGTGGGCATCCTGGCGCTCGACCGTCTAGCCGCTTTGAAAGACCCCGCCAGGCTGGCCATCGCTCGCCAATTGCTGAATAGTTCGGAAGTGCCGGATCGGGTGGCTGGAATGCGGGTGATCGGTGACGATGGCGACGCTTCCGACCTGCCAGTCCTGCGCCGGATTGCGGGGACGAAACCGGAGGTCATGATCCAGCAGCGCGGGTTCGGTCTGATGCCGACCATCGATCTTTCCCGAGCCGCCCAAGCCACCATCGCCCAAATCGAGACCAGGAACCGCTAGCTGTGGGGCAGCCAATCGTGGCTGCAGCCGGCTTCGGCAGAGCGCGCTAGAACGTCGACGTGCAGTTTGGGCAACGGCGCGCCAGGATCGGAATCATGGTGTGGCAGAATACGCATTCCTTCGTGGTGGGTGCCGCCGCCGGAACAGGCTTCTTTCTGTTCATCCTATTAGCGGCCTTGATCACCAGGAAGATCGCGAACGCAACGATCACGAAATCAATTACTGCGTTGAGAAACAACCCGTAGTTGAGTGTCGCCGCGCCTGCAGCTTTGGCCGCTGCGATCGTCGGGTACCCTT
>JBBRRB010000117.1:0-9750 GCA_038225555.1 Bryobacterales bacterium | reverse complement strand
CTATCCATGGTTGCCGAACGAAAGTGCCGAACGAAATTTCTACTTCGCGGCCGCGATAAACTTCACCTGAATGGTCTTGTCGTTCAGCTCCCCGGTAACTTTCACTTTTTTTCCGGCGAATTTCTCGGGCATCTTCTGGTCGGATAACTCATACACATTCGTGCCTTCGAGCAGCGCGTACTTCGATCCGCCTTTCACGCAGTCCAGAACGCACTTCGAATCCGGAGTAACGCCCATCATTTTATGATCCGCACCGCACATGGAATCCGTAATGGTGCCCGTAAAAGTCTTGTCGGCAGCCACGCACAGCGAGGATGCGGCGAGAAGGAAAGTAGCTATTTTCATAGGGATACCTTTATTGTAACGCTGGGGGGAGGCATGAAGCGGATTCCGGTTAACGCGCGTTCGTTGATCGGTAATGAGTGCATAGGCCGATAATACCGTGTGTATGCATACCCACGAGTAAAAATTTTGGAACTGCGCCTTACTTTATGGAGTCGCCTCCATCTAACTCTGACCAAACAAACGGCTTCGGCTTTGCGGCGCCGACTTTGTGAAATCCGGATAAGACTATAATGGAATCTCGTAGGTATATATACGCACCGCAACGATCGACATGCCAAGAGGACGCCCCCCCAAGCTGAGATCGGCCAGACCGGCCATCGCGGCCTTTTTTGAGAATTCCGCGAAGCGCATTTTCACCAGAGCGGACTTGTCTAGAATTCTGGAGGAAAATCGCGCCTCCTGGCAGATGGCAGCTTCGACGACCGTGGAATCTTTCGTCGAAAGCCTGTCCGACCGCCTCCACGTGATCCAGATTGCGCCGACGGAGGAGCATGCCGCCGCCCGAACCTTCACGCGCTACGTGTGGGGCGAGGCTTCGCCGATGCAAATTGCTCTATCGACTCGCAAAGACGCATACCTGTCCCACGGCACGGCGGTCTACCTGCACGGCCTCAACGAACAGCTTCCACGGCTCATTTACGTCAATCAGGAGCAGAGTCCGAAGCCCCAGACCGGCGACCGTTCTGCATTGTCCCAGGAGGCATTGAAAAACGCATTCAGCCGGCGGCAACGTCAGTCCACGTTCATTTACCGATTCGACAGCACCGAATTTCTCATTCTCAATGGCAAGTATACAGGCCGGCTTGAGGTGGGGATAATTCCGAGCCCTGCCGGGGAATCGTTATGGGTGACGAAGGTGGAACGCACGCTCATCGACATTACCGTGCGACCCGCATACGCGGGGGGCGTTTACCAGATTCTGGAAACTTTCCGCGGCGCGAAGGACCGCGTCTCGATGGCCACCTTGATTGCGACACTGAAAAAACTCGATTACGTCTACCCTTACCACCAGGCGATCGGCTTCTACATGGAGCGCGCGGGCTATTCGTCGAAACAATTCGAACGCCTAAGAGGCCTTGGGATCGATCACGATTTCTACCTTGCCCATGACATCCGCGAACGCGACTACGATTCAGGCTGGCGGCTCTTCTATCCAAAAGGATTTTAGCCGCTCCACTTCCGCTAGTACGAAATCGAAGTAGAAATCGAAATCCTGGAGTGGCACGCCGGCGGTAGACACAACGGCAGGCCAGTCCGGCCGATGGAATTCCCGTTGATGCGGCATTTGCGCCAGCAAGGCAAGGGGCACTTGCTTGGCCGCGAATATATTAAACAGGAGCTTCCGGTTTTGATCGCTCACCAGATCGAAGGCACACGCTTGCAAGACGCTGTGAATATCAAAGAAATCGCGCGCCCGCGGAGCCGGGCGGCCCTTGTGTCCGTATTCTGGCATTTGCTGGCAGATCGCACGTGGTTTTTCAATGACGATCATTTCGGGCGTGTAGACGAAGATCGTGAAGTAATCTAACTCCCGCTCGGCTTTGCCTGCAACGTATTCGCCCTTGCTCAGATCTACGCTGAATGTGCGCTCCTGGGCAGTGCCAGTTACCAGAGCGTTGATGCTGAGCTTGTCCGGGCGGTGCTTCAGCGATTCGTATTTGGCACGCTCAATGAGCTTGAGCCTAAGTTCATAGCCGCCCCACCAAGGCTTTTCGTCGGCCTGATTCAGGCGGGGCTTTGGTTCGAACCGTTCGCCAAAGACGACCAGTCCCTTAGCATCAAACCGGTCTCGAAGGGCTCGGAACAGGCGATCTCTGGCATCGTCGAAATCCTCGAAGTCGCCGGCCATCGAAAAGTCGAGATCGAGCGAGGTGCGCTGCGTTATCCCATAAACAATGCTGAGCGCATTCCCTCCTTTTAAGACTAGGCGGTCGATGAGCAGATCGTCGGAGAAGAGTGCCGTGATGGCGACACGGCGAACCTCGGCGAAGTCCATATGAACTTGTCTTTCGAGGATATCAATCGCGGGAGACGGGTTACCATTCCCCATGAGCGGCGGTCGCCGGAGGATTTGTAAACTGTCACCCTTGATGCGTGGGCCAATCGTGCAAGGTGGCCGGGTCGAAGTCGGCACCATTGGGCCAAACCAAAGTGTGCACCTCGGGATCGATCGCGACTGAATTGAAGAGTTGGATATCGCGGAGCATTCGACCCTAATCCTTCAGCTTCTGCCACACCGCCCGCCCCACAAAAAACGGCCCCATCTCCTGGATATAACGCGACGTCTGTTTCGTCTTCCGCATCGCTTGAATGCAAGCCGATAGCGGGTACAACTCCTTGCCGATCAGCCCAATCACAAAATCGTTATCGTTCTTATCCATGCCGAAGCACGCCAGCCGGACATCCTGCGCATAACCTGCAGCCCCGAACGCATGGCCGATCTTTCCGTGCTCGCTCAGAATCGGCCCCTGCTCCTCCGGCGGAATCGTCGCAAACTCGCCCTTGCGCCGCAGCGGATACCAGATCGCCCACGGCCACTCCGGACTCGTCACGCTCCGCCTCGGTTTCTCCAGCAGCCAGTCTTCTAAATTCGGCTCGTGCCCGATCGCATAGGAACGCCCAAGCATCGAATACTCCAGCTTCGGCGTCAGGGAACTGAACGGAGGCTGATGCAAAGTCACCCGCAGCTTGGATAGGAAGAAATTCGGATCGTCGCTCCACGTCAGCAGCGCGATGCCGCTCGGATCGTTGGCGTCCTCATACAGCACGCCCTCAATGCCGGAAAATTCGAGCGCGTCCTTCGCCGGACCCGTCTCATTGCAGTCGCCAAACGCCAGTAGCTGCATGAACAGCCGCCGGTCCGAAGTCTGCCGTTCCCCGTTACGCACGCCGCCCTTTTCCCGAATGTCGAGTTCGTCCATGACTCCAGATGTAGCACAAGCGCCCGTTTTGCCTGCGACGATTCCCCGGCGCTCCCACTTACTCCTTATGAGAATCCTTTCAGTTTGTATCCTGGGTGCTGCCATGCTCCTCGGGACAGTAACCGGCGCCTTCGCCAAAAACCGCGCCGGTGGAAGCCATCGCAACAACAGCGGCACCCACAACCGGGGTGGCGGCCATCGAAACGCCGGCCATCGTTCGCATAAATAGGCGGAATAGCCGGGAAATCGGCCGCAATGCCGATCTTCCGGCGAACCGGACCTCCGTCCAGTTCCTGATGAGGCGCTTATCCTGGTGGGGTTGCTGATCCGCCTACGTTGGCGGGGCGCAGCAGCGCCAACCCCTTAAGCCACGCGAAAACGATTCACTTGCTCATCGTCCAGTTCAATGCCCAAGCCCGGCTCGGTCGGCATCTCGAGATAACCGTCCTTCGCCCGAAGCTTCTGGCGCGTGATCATCTCGCGCAAAGTGGTCGATTCCTGCACCACAAATTCAGCGATCAGCGCGTTCGGAATGGAGTTCAGCCAGTGCAGCGCTGCCATCACATTGATATAAGTTGTAAACCCGTGATTGGCCAGCTTCAGCCGCCTGTCGTGCGCCAGGCTGGCGATCTTCATGCCTTCCGTTAAGCCGCAGCGCGTCAGATCGACTTGCACCACATCCACGCGCCCGCGGTCCATCAATTCGATGAACGACAAGCGGTTGCTCTCGTGTTCTCCGGCTGCAATATGCACGTTGCTGGCCTCGGAAAGCTTCCGATATCCGTCATAGTCATCGGGATGAAGCGGCTCTTCCAGCCAGAAAATGTTGTAATCCTCAAATGCCCGTGCGCGCTTGATCGCGGTGCGTGCATCCCAGACTAAGCCGGCATCGATCATCAGGTCGGCATCGTCTCCCAGCCCGCGGCGCGCCTCCGCCACCAATTCGATATCCTGCTTCTCACTTTCACCCATGGGCGACCACCCGAACTTCACGGCAGTGAATCCCTGGTCGCGGAACCGGCGCGCAAGCTCTCCGGTCTCCTTGGGCGTGCGTCCGAAGAGGCTGCTGGCATAGCAGCGCATGCGGGTGTGAAATCCGCCGCCGAGCAGACTCCACACCGGCAGTCCCAACGCCTTGCCCTTGATATCCCACAGCGCAAGATCGATACCGGCCATCGCATGGATGGCGATGCCGCGGCGTCCGACGTAGATATTCTGCTCGTACATCTTCTGCCACAGGTACTCGATGCGAAACGGATCCTGCCCGATCAGCACGTGCTTCAGGCCCGTGCAGATGGTGTGCGAGTACGGGCCTTCAATGAAGTGTTTGGCGGCGAGCGGAGCGGAATCTACCTCCCCAATCCCGGTAATCCCGGCATCCGTGTAGATCTTGACGATCAGCGCGTCCTGGCCGCTGTCGGTCTGCTCCTTTACATCCGGCAGGCGCAGGTAGATGGCTTCAACGTTGGTAATTTTCATGTCTGATTGCGGGCAAACGTTCAGTGTAGAGATCAACGTAACTGAGGATCAAGTGCCCGCATCGATTGTGATGTTCGATTTGTCGATTTGTCGAGGAAAAAAGATGAAATAAAGAACGATCTTTCGGCACCAGAACCTTCTGTGTAGGGCAAAATCAAAGACTTAGGAGAGAGACGGGGTTATCATAAATAAATGGCATGACGCCCTCTATTTTCCGCTGCGGTGTTGGCTGCGTAATGCTGGTCGTCGCGGCTGCCCCCATCTTCCCCCAATCCCCGCCCGCCAATCCCGATAAGAACGTAACTTTCGAAGGCACCGTGCTCCCCATCTTCAAAGCGAGCTGCGTTCCTTGCCATGGCCCCGCTGTCAAGACGCGCGGGCTTGACCTCAGCACCCTGGAGGGAGTTTTAAAAGGTGGCGAGGATGGACCCGTTGTCGCACCCGGCAAGCCTCAAGAGAGCCGGTTGTTCGAAATGGTGGAAAAGGGCTCGATGCCGAAGGGCGGCAAGCCTCTCGCTCCCAGCCAGATCGCATCCATTCGTGAGTGGATCGAAGCCGGCACACGGTCCGGTTCGGCAACGGTCCAGTCCGCAACCGGACCCGTTACCGAGGATGATGTCCTCCCGATTTTCCTGCTGCGCTGCAGCCCATGCCACGGCCCGCGCCGTCAGGAAGGTGGGCTAGCTCTCCATACCCGGGCCGCTATCCTGAAAGGCGGCAAGTCCGGCGCTGCCATGGTGACCGGCAAGCCTGACGATAGCTTGATCGCGAAGAAACTTCGCTCCGGCGAGATGCCTCCCAAGCTGGGACTCGATGAAGTCAGCACCAAGCGCATCACCAAAACGGAGATCGACCGCGTAGTGGCTTGGATCTCGCAGAGTGCGCCTCAAGGGAAGCCCGCCGACGCTCAAACCGGAGCGCCTGATCCGCTGGTGTCCGCCAAGGACCGCCAGTTCTGGTCTTTTCAATCTCCCAAGCGGCCCGCCGAGCCTGTTGTCAAAAATCGCGATCGAGTCCGCAACCCCATCGATTCGTTCGTTCTGAGTAAGCTTGAGGCCAAGGGGCTTTCGCTCTCGCCCGAAGCCGGCAAGCTCACATTGGCTCGCCGCGCTTATTTCGATCTGACTGGCTTGCCGCCCACTCCCGCCGAGGTTCAGGAATTTCTCGCCGATTCGCGACCTGACGCTTACGAAAAGTTGATTGACCGTCTACTCGCCTCGCCGCGCTACGGTGAGCGTTGGGGCCGCGACTGGCTTGACCTCTCCGGCTATGCCGATTCCGAAGGAGGAAAACTCGCCTCCGATCCCGTTCGCCCCGTGGCTTGGCGCTATCGCGATTACGTCATCCGCTCGTTCAATTCCGACAAGCCCTATGATCGCTTCCTGCTGGAACAATTCGCGGGCGATGAGCTGATGGACTACGAACACGCCCCGGTTGTGACCGCGGAGATGGCCGATAACCTGATCGCCACCGGGTTCCTGCGGATGGGCCCCGACTCCACGAATGACGTATCTACGAATTCCGTCGAGGACCGGTTGGACGTCATTGCCGATGAAATGGACATAATCGGGTCGGGTGTCCTCGGTCTCACGATTCGCTGCGCCCGGTGTCACACGCATAAATACGATCCGCTGCCGCAGCGTGATTATTACCGTATGGTCGACATCTTCAAAGGTGCGTACGACTACTACGACTGGCAGATGCCGCAGAAGGATCCCCTGGCGAAGATCGCAACGCCGATCCGCTACCTGCCCTACGTTGCTCCCGGCTCGACCCCAATGCAAATACTGAAGCAGCAGGAAGCGTGGGAGCTCGCCAACAGCCAGTCGGATCGAAAGGTCGCCCAATTAAAGGACGCGTTGGAACAGAAAGTCGCGCCAGTGCGGAAAAGGCTGATCGTCGAAAGGCTCGCTAAACAACCGGCCGGCTTGCGGGACGATCTCCGCAATGTTGCCGATACGCCCGCGGACAAGCGCGATGCGATCCAGAAATACCTGGCTGAGAAATTCGGGAAGATTCTGAAAGTCGAAACGGCTGATCTTCGCTCTGCCGAACCCGCTTACGCGCTGTCGGCGGACGACACTGAGCGGCAAATCAAATTGATCGAATTTCAAAGAATGCCGGAGCCGAAAATACGCGCTCTCTGGGACCGCGGCGAGCCATCGCCTACGTATATTTCCCGTCGTGGAGACCCGGCCAATCCCGGCCAGCGAGTCGGCCCGGGCGTGCCTTCCGTGCTGACCGACGGGAAAACGGCGTTCGTCCCCCAACCGCCCTTCCCGGGATCCACGGGGCGCAGGTTGGCCTTTGCCAAATGGCTCACCGCGCCGGATCACCCGCTCACGGCACGCGTTTTCGTGAACCGCATGTGGGCGCGCCATTTTGGTGCGGGCATCGTTAAGTCGCTCGGAAATTTCGGGCACACCGGAACGGCGCCCAGCAATCCCGAATTGCTCGATTGGCTGGCAACTGAATTTGTGCAGCAAGGCTGGAGCATCAAATCGTTGCACCGGCTCATGATGACATCGCGCACGTATCGCCAGGGTTCGACGGTAGGTTCGGCAATGGAGAAGTCCGATCCGGATAACGTCCTGTTGTCGCGAATGCCGCTGAAGCGCATGGATGCCGAGCCGCTGTATGATTCGCTCGTGATGATTGCGGGCAGGTTGGATGACAGCCGTTTCGGACCGCCCGAACCCGTTCAGGTGCGCGATGACGGCCTGGTCACCCCCATCGCGACCGACAAAGGCTGGCGGCGCAGCGTCTACCTGGCGCAGCGCCGCACCGAAGCCTCTACGCTTCTCGAGAGCTTCGATCTGCCGCCCATGAGTCCGAATTGCCTGGAGAGAAACAATTCAACCGTCGCGATTCAGGCTCTGCATCTGTTGAATAACTCCATGGTTGAAAATCTCGCCGAGACCTTCGCGCAACGCGTCAGGAACGAGGTTGGCGAAGCGCCGGATAAAGAAATCGACAGAATCTATTGGATCGCTCTCAGCCGGCCGCCCACCGCCGACGAGAAGACGGAAAGTTTGCAAGCGTTGAGCCGGTTCAAAACCATGAACAAATCGGCCGGCCCTTCCGCGGATCAAAAGGCGCTGGCGTCATTTTGTCATGCGCTCGTGAACTCCGCGGCGTTTCTCTATATTGACTAAGGGATTGATTCAAGATGATGAGGCCTAGCATGCCACTGCGCAATTCAGATGAAAAATCAACCCGCCGCGGGTTCTTCAACCGCGTCGGTGACGGAATTTATGGCACTGCTCTGGCTTCCATCTTGAGCGGCGAAGTTTATGGAAGCTTGAGCCCTCTGATGGCTTCCACGATGGAATCGGATCTCCCCGACGGTCACCGCCGATTTTACGATCTCAAGCCTCGCCCCACTCACTTCCCGCCCAAGGCGAAGGCAGTGATCCAACTCTATATGAACGGCGGTCCAAGCCAGGTGGATCTCTTCGACCCTAAACCTAAGCTGGACAAGCACAGCGGCGAAAATTATGAGACCGCGGGCGGCCAGGCCGATGTCGACCATAGTGGCAAGCTGTTGCGCAGCCCTTTCACCTTCAAGCAATATGGCAAGTCCGGTCTCTCGGTTTCGGAGTTGATGCCGAATGTGGCAAATCATGTCGACGATATCGCCATGATTCGCTCCATGTACACCGTGCACTTCAACCACGAACAGGCGCTCTTCATGATCCATTCGGGTCGTCCTATTTCGGGCCGTCCGTCGATGGGATCGTGGGTCGTATTCGGGCTGGGCACGGAGAATCAAAACCTTCCCGCCTATGTCGTCTTGGACGATCCTCTCGGATTGCCTATCAATGCCACGTGGAACTGGCAGAATGGCTTTCTTCCGCCTTTGTATCAAGGCACGCGCTTGCGATCCGTCGGCTCGCCGATTCTGGATCTGCGGCCGGATTTCAATAAACCTTCGGACGTCATCAACGCTGAGCGGGACTTGATTTCACGCCTCGATAGAATTCACAAACGAACTCATCCCAATGAGCTGCAGTTAGACGCGCGTATCTCCAGTTATGAGCTCGCCGCCCGCTTGCAACTCGAAGCCAGCGACGCTCTCGACGTCGCCAAAGAGAGTGCGGCTACCAAAGAAATGTACGGCATCGGTCAGGATAATACCGATTCTTTCGGCCGCCGCTGCCTGATGGCGCGCCGCCTGGTCGAGCGCGGTGTGCGGTTCGTTCAGCTTTACATCAACTCACAAATTTGGGACAGCCACTCGGGCCTCGAGAGCGGCATGAGAGACGCCAGCCTGCGCGTCGACAAGCCGACCGCCGGCCTGCTGGCCGACCTCAAACAGCGCGGCTTGCTCGACAGCACTCTTGTGATCTGGGGCGGCGAGTTCGGCCGCTCGCCCATCGCCCAAACCGGAGCGGGCCCCTCGGCCGGACGCGATCACAATCCCAAAGGCTTCAGCCTGTGGATGGCCGGCGGCGGCGTCAAGCCCGGAGTGGTTCACGGCGCCACCGACGACATCGGCTACGAAGCCGTCGAGAACAGAGTCAGCGTGACCGACTGGCACGCCACCATCCTGCACCTTCTCGGCATCGACTACCAGAAACTCGTCTTCGATCAGAGTGGCTTAAAAGAAAAGCTGACCTCGGTTTACGAAGCCCGGATCGTTAAAGAAATTCTCGCCTGATCGCCAATGCGGGTGTCAGATATTCTCGCTCTTGCGGAGCCGCTCTAGCGCACTACGATAATTCTCCGGAATTAGGCCGTGCTTATCCGGCGGGACATCCAGTAACAGATTCATCCCTCGCTCGCGGGCTTGCCTGTAAACACGAGCCAACTCCCCATCGGGGAATGCCCGGTAGATCGTAGAAAGTAGCGGCTCTCAAGCTCGGAGCCTTTGATAGGCTCAGAGCAATTTTTCTTGCCGAAAAAAGGAGAGTCGCTATGAAGAAACCTTATCAGATCGAATCGTTACGAGCCGTGAAACGGCTGGAAGAGATGGCCGCGGATGGAAATCCGGCGGTGCGGATGG
>JBBRRB010000116.1:0-10068 GCA_038225555.1 Bryobacterales bacterium | reverse complement strand
TGCGATTCAGTATCATGCGCTCAAACAGCCGTCGCGATGCCTCAAACTGATCGGGAAAACAGGAGACATAGAGCAACCGGAACTGATTGAGTTGGGCGAACAGACCCCGGTATTCCTGGAGGTGCTGCTCGTCTGCGTTGCTCTGTTCATCGCCGCCGCTCAGGAGTCGGCGTCACAGGAGAAGGATGGATTTGTTCCGCTCATTAAAGAGAGCGACCTCTCCGATTGGGAAGGCAACACGACCGCAGGCTGGACTCTAGAGAACGGGATTCTTAGGGGCCGCGCTGACGGCCGTTCGCCTGCTCTCCTGATGCTGAAGGATCGCGATCCCGGGGACTTCGAACTCCGGTTCGAAGCGCTGGTCCACAAAGGTGCAGTTCGCGTCAAGATGCGCGGACCAGGTCCTGGTCCACTGGGGATAGCGGTGGAGATCAACTCCGACAAAGTCGAAGTAGTCACGAACGGCTTGTCATTCTTCATTGCCGCGAGCAATCGGCCAGACGAATGGAATGAGTATCGCGTCCTGTTCCGCGGACCGAACCTGAAACTCTGGAAAAACGGCATACCGGCTCCATACGACTTGGCTGGTTCTCACATGAAAGAAAAAGGGAAACTGTCGCTGCACCTGTCTGATTACGAGGCGTCGGACGTCAGCCTCCGGCGACTCCGAATAAAGGAGTAGAAGCGGCTCCTTCAGGTCTGCACTAAATTGTTCGCCCACGGTTGTGTAAGCTCCTCATCGCCGCCGCGCCGAACAATGAGCTTGGTTAACGACAGCTGGCCGCTGAGTATGGCGGTCCAGTGGATCACCCAGCCAAAGATTAAAACGAGTGTGACGTTTTAACCACCATCCTTACCTCTACCCAAGATAGCCGTGCCTTCTGACTAACACGAGAAGACGCCATATGGAGCGGCTGGGAAGGCGAGCGTTCTACAGGATGTCTCTAAAGCTGCGGAATGGTAACCGGAAACGGTAATGACTCTGCCATTGCTCTTTGAAATGGTCTGCTTGATGAACGTCGAGTACTCCGAACCTGATTAGCCCAACTACGATGCTCTGTGTTGTCTCGATATGGGTATCTGGATAAAAGCGGGAAATGTGCTTAATCGCGGCCCTATCATCGATAGCCACTCCGCATTTCCTGTAAACCGCTGCTGCAATAGCGGCACATTCTCCCGCACCCAGGCGCCTCTGAAGCGCCAACGTTGCGAAAAGTTCAAGCTCCTCCGGAGTGTTTACGGTGAGCTGCGGCAATGAGCCGTCCAAAAGAATTGCCTCCAATCGCGCGAATTGGTCCCCATAGTGTTCTGTGATCTCGACGCGAACGTGATCAGTCAACATAAAATCGTATCGCGGGTGTTCGAGGAGAAGGCGCGTCTGATCGACGGCGAGGAAGTTAATAAGAACCGAGGTATCGGTCATGACGCACTCGCGCGTTAAATTACCCACCGTGACGTACCCTTATTAGGGAGAGTCTACAGTGCGCCTTGGGCAAGAGCTAATAGTTCCTTTCCAGGGATATCGAGCTTCTTGCTCAGCTCTAGCAGTTTTCCCTTGGAAATCTCGTCTCTCTGGAAAGCCTCGATGGCTAGGTATGCGACCTGGCTGACGAGTTCCTTATTCTGGCCATCTTCTTGATGCGCATCCGGCTCTGGGCCGTCGATTGCCTGCCGGAAATGAAGCATCCGGAGATATCTGTTTCCGAACTCCTCTTGCGCAATTAAGGACTCGCGCTCGGATTGGTTAACGATATTCAACGCCTGCAACCGAAACGCAGCAGCTTGATAGCTGACACCGAAATATCTGGCGAGGGAGGCCACATCTTGGTACGCAATGATCTGGGACCCTGGTGCGCTCCGGCCAGAAGCCTCGACTCCTCCACTGCCTGTGAGATCGTACACCAATTGGGTTTGGCGGCTTGGAAGACCTTTATCGAGAGAAGCAAGATACGAACGCACTCCACCGTCCGGCATTAAAAACGCCGCCGCGAATGCATTGGCGCGCGTCTCGGAGCGATCTTTAGAATTTTCCCTCGTGCTCACAATTGCCGTTCGGTTTCTGTCCAGGAGTGCATGGGCGTATTCATGTGCATACGAGAATCGTTTCCTGGGTCGGGGATGGTGATGGTTAACCAGAATTACCATTCCGATTGAGGAGTGGCGCAGAAAGAGACCTGACATGTCGTCAGGTAGATCGACGCTTGCCGCCCAAACTCCCTGGTTCGCAAGAAGATCAGCCAGAGCATGAATCGGCGCATCCCCGAGCCCGAGACGATTTCGCTCCTCAGCGGCTACTCCCGATCCTTGACGGACGGCATCCATCGCGTTGCGAGGTTCTGGGAGGGTATAGAAAGGAGGACCGCTACGCGCTTTCTTACCGAGCATATGTTCAAGATCGGCACCTTCGCGGCAGATCTCGAAACAACGTCCTACTTGACGTTGAACGGCTGGGTGAGCCTTGAAGCTGTCAGTGATGCGGTAAAGCGCCAGAATAGGATTCTCTTCCGGCGCTTCCGTTAGCGGTGCTTCCGAGAAGAACTCCGCGATTGGCCGGTCATAGAGGTCGGCAAGCTGCGCGAGCTCCAGCGTCGAAATGGAACGGTTCCCAGCTTCCATCTGGACAATAGCAGTTCTCGGAATCCCGAGTGCTTCAGCCGAGGCTTCCTGAGTTACACCACGATCCTCGCGCGAGTTCTTGAGACGTTTTCCTAGAGTGATTAAGTCGATCGCCATAAATGTGCTTCTGTCCAAAAGCGAGTGCAAACCCTAATGCGAATGGGAAACCGGTATCCGGCACCGCATAGATGACGCACCTGTATCCGCAAACAACAAGATAGAACACTTCAGCCATTTATATACTAACTTGTTTTATGTCGAACATCAATGGCAAAGTATGACGACTATGTTCGAGTGGGTGCTATATTGAAGATGGGGACTCACAGCCGTCTGTCGTCCCCAAAAGGGGTGTTCAGTATGACCTTTGAAGGCGCCGCTCACTTTAGCAAATGGAATCAACGCCAGGGGAGGTCTATCGAGGAGTTGCACGAAAGCATGCTTGAGGAATTCGAGAATCACCTGGCTGCTTGCCGGTGTCGAAGGCCATTGCGGTCATGCAGGCATCACGACGTGAAGGTGCTCGCCGGAGCACGCGCACTTGTGGACTACCTGCGGCGCCAAGGTGTGATCACTTCTCCGCCACCGTCGAAGACGGAAGCCAATCCACCTGCTTTGCTTTCGGGCTTCTGCGATTGGATGCGGTGTCAGCGCGGCACGCAGGAAACAACGTTGCGCGGATACGGCGTCGTCATCAAGGACGCATTGGAGACCCTCGGTCTGAATCCCCGCCGTTACTGCGCCGAATCGATTCGCACATTTATCCTCAGCCAGACCAAAGGCGGAAGCCGCGCGAAAGCCAAGGAAGTTGTCTCGGCAATGCGGATGTTCTTGCGTTATCTGATTGCTCAGGGAAAGTGCCGGGCGGGAATGGACGATGCCGTGCCGACGATCGCGATGTGGCGCCTTTCCGCACTGCCTCGATATCTGCCGGCAGCCGATGTCGAGCGCGTCATCGGTGCTTGCGTTCGCGACACGGCTGTCGGGCTACGGGACCGCGCCGTGATTCTACTTCTGGCGCGGCTGGCCCTACGTGCGGGCGATATTGTCAAAATGGATCTCGGCGATATTGACTGGATTCAGGCCAGTGTCCGCGTGTCTGGAAAGTCCCGTGACGAAGTAAGGCTTCCACTTACACAGGAGGTGGGGGATGCCGTTCTGGAGTACTTAAACCAGGGGCGTCCGCCCATGCAGGGCACTCGTCTCTTCATCCGTATGCTGGCCCCGTGGAGACCCCTCCAGGTTAGTTCCGTGTCGGCACTCGTGGCGAGGGGCATCGCTCGGGCAGGAGTAGAGGCTCCGTTTCGCGGCGCGCACGTACTGAGGCACTCGGCTGCCACGGAGATGCTGCGCCAGGGTGCGACTCTCCAGCAGGTTGGGGCCGTACTCCGACATCGGTATCTCGACACAACTGCGCACTATGCCAAGGTTGATGTGAATCGTCTTCGGGACATTGCTCTCCCGTGGCCGGAGGTGTTCCCATGCTGAGCCGGTTGGTGGATTCCTACCTTGCGCTTCGCCGATCGACGGGTTTCCGCATGAAAGTGCATGAGTATCTGCTCCACAGCTTCGCGTCGTTTGCCGCGGAACGGGGCGAAACCCACGTCCGGACTCGCACGGCGATCGAGTGGGCGGCCCAAGCACCTTCCGAGGGACAGCGCGCGAATCGGCTCGGGATGATCCGGGTGTTTGCTCGGTTTGCCCGCGCCGAAGACGCAGGTCATGAGGTTCCATCCGAACGAGTCTTCTGGACACGCCGAGTCCGATATCGCCCCTTCATTTTCACTCCCGACCAATT
The DNA here is from genome assembly GCA_038225555.1 of Bryobacterales bacterium. Classification (GTDB taxonomy): domain Bacteria; phylum Acidobacteriota; class Terriglobia; order Bryobacterales; family Bryobacteraceae; genus JANXQZ01. The sequence continues at coordinate 5,657 of JBBRRB010000116.1, read as the reverse complement.
GCATGAACTGCTGGTGTGTGCCTCAACACTTCCACCGGCCGGATCGATCCGGCCATGGACCTTTACGACGCTCTTCTCGTTGCTGGCCGTCACGGGCTTGCGCATTTCCGAGGCGTTGAACCTTCGTCTCCACGACGTGACGGAAGACGGCTTGGCGATTCGCGAAACGAAGTTTCAGAAGAGCCGCCTCGTGCCGCTGCATCCGACGACGATGGTCGGCCTCAGGCGGTATCTGGATCGCAGAGGAACTGCGAAGGATGACCACGTGTTTGTCTCCCTGCGAGGTGGTGGCATGCGGTATTCCGGCGTAGTCACTGTGTTCCTGCGTCTCGTGCGAGCGATGGGCATCCATCCCGGGCCCGAAAAGCCTGGCCCGCGTATCCATGATCTTCGCCATGGATTTGCTGTTAGGGTGCTCGAGTCCTGTTCCGGTGACCGAACGGTCGTCGATGCGAACATGCTGGCCTTAATGACCTACATGGGCCACAGTCAGATCGATAGCACGTATTGGTACCTTCACGCGACTCCCCACCTACTGGCTCAGATCTCCGATCTGTCGGAAGAGTTTGGGAAAGGGGGCCAATCATGACGCCCCTGGCGCCTCATATCACCGCGTTCCTGCGCGAGCGGCTTCCCGTGGATCGTCGAGCGAGCGAACATACCTGCGACACCTACGCGCACGCCTTCCGCCTGTTGTTCCAGTTTGCAGCCTCGCGACTTGGCAAGAATCCATCGCAGCTTAACCTGGAGCAGATCGATGCCCCATTGGTGCTCGCATTCTTGCAGCATATCGAGACCGAGCGCAAGAACGAACCTGTCACGAGGAATGCGCGATTGTCCGCCATCAAGTCGTTCATGCGATACGTTGAGTATCAAGTGCCGTCTGCGTTAGAGCAGGTCCGGCAGATTCTGGCGATACCGCTTAAGAAGACCGATACGAAGCTGGTGGCACATCTCACGCTCGAAGAGATGCAGGCCATACTGAATGTCCCGGATCCCCAGACTCGGTCTGGCATCCGTGACCGAGCCATGCTGGATCTATGCTTTGTGGCAGGTCTTCGAGTCTCTGAGCTTGTCGGTCTGAGGACCGATGACGTGACCTTCGAACCGCGGCCTTTCGTTCGAGTCCTCGGGAAAGGCAGACGCGAACGAGTGCTACCAATTTGGAGCCGGACCGGGGCCAACCTGCGTGCATGGCTGGCTATTCGTGGCGCGGCTGCCGTTCCAGAACTTTTCCTCAACGCACGCGGTGGCGCCATGACCCGGACAGGATTCGAATATGTGCTCAGCTGCCATGTAGCGTCTGCAAAACCGAGTTGTCCTTCGCTATGCAAGAAGCGCATTTCACCGCACACCTTGAGGCACGGCTGTGCAATGTTGATGCTCCAAACGACACACGACATCCGGAAGGTTGCTCTCTGGCTCGGCCACAGCAGCGTGCAAACAACTGAGATGTATCTTCGGGCCGATCCGACAGCAAAGCTGGAAGCCGTCAGCGCACTCACTCCTCCTGCCCTACGCAAAGGGAGGTTCAGTGCGCCGGACCAGCTTGTTGCCATGCTGACTGGCGGACGAAGAGACAAAGATTATGCAAAGGAGACGCCGCCCAAACCCCCGTGGGTAGGCCCGCGGAGACGACTGACTGTGCATAACCAAGAACTGCGCTGATAACGGGCGCTCCACACGCGCCGAACGATTCGCATCGCCGACCGCGTGCGCCACAAAACGGAACCCGAAGCGTTCCGCGAACACCTCCATCTCGGGCACCGGAATCATCTCGCGACCCGTGCCGCGCAACACCACCACATGCGTGTTATCGATCATCAGACGCTGGGGCACGCCGCCGGCATGGCGTAGCGCATCGGTGAGGAACACCTTGCAATCGAATCGCTGAAACGTGGGATTGATTTGGAAGAACAGCATGCGCGAATAGCACAGCACTGCCGAAGCCGTCTGCGCTTTGTACTTTCTGCCGCCCACTTCCACTGTGTGCGGTGACGTATCGTGCTGCATCTCCACGCCCGGATCGAAGTGATACTGGCCCGCCGGCACGACCGGCGTTTGCCCAATGCCCTGTCTGCGGCAGAACCCCGTCAGCGCCGAATACGATAGCGCCGCCCCGCCCGCCACCAACTCCTCATGGACTCGCACGAGATTCCCCTTGCACGAGGTCAAAAGCTCGAGGATCCGGTCGCGGTACGGTTCCGCTTTCTCCGCCCGTTGGATTTCCGGCACATTGGTGGAGTTCTCTCGCAGCACTTTGCGCACGGTCGGCCGCGACACTCGCATCACCTGTGCGATCTCGCGCTTGCTCACTCCCTTCGCCCTCAGTTCCAGGATCGCGGTACGTTGTGCCTGGCTCAGCATCTTTCGGCTCCTGCTCCTTTCCGATTCGTTCCGCCATCCGGTTGAGTTCCCGGCGCGCATTTTCCATCTGTTCCCGTGCTTGTTTCTGTTGCGCAACAGTCATCTCCGGCAGCGCTTCGGCAAGCCGCCTTCCGGTACGGCGCAGGATGGCGATCACCATATCCAGGTCGCGCTCCACTTGTGCGACCGCCGCCGGCGCGGCTGGTGGGGCCAACCGCTGCGTTTTCAAAAACAACTCCGGCTCAGCGAGAATGCGTTCGCGGACTGCGCGCGTGCCTTGGCGCCAAGCCGTGTACAGTTGTCCTGCTTGCCGCGTATCGCAGCGATGCGCCACGAAAGCGACCGCCATGCGCGTGCAGTCCTCGGCGCTGACTCGCGCCACCGGCACCAGATACTTCATCGCCACTTGCGCCGCCAGTTTTCCTTCCCGTACTTGCTGCTGGATCGCTTCCGGCAGCAACTCCACCAGCGCCAGTCGCCGCGACACCCAACTGGGGCTGCGGTCGAAGCGGCGCGCCAACTCATCCAGTCCATAACCGAAGCGCTGTTCCATCTCCGCCAACAGCCAGCCTTGCTCGAGCGCGCTTTCCTGCGGACTGAACCGCAGCGACCTCGACAGCAGCACCGCTTCGGCCTCGCTCATCGCCCAGACCGTCGCTTCGACCGTGTCCCGGCCCAGTTGTTCCAGCGCGGCCACTCGCTTATGGCCATCGATCACCAGGTAACGGTCTGGCGTTCCGGCCGCCACCACGACGATGGGCGTCTGCTGGCCGCTGTCAGCCAGCGAGGCCAGCAGTCGGCGTTGCCGTTGCGGCTCACGGACTCGCAGATGTTCCCATCGCCGGTCCAGTTGATGAAACTCCAGTTGCATCGTTCTTCGCTCGGGATTCAGTATGCGGGAGGTTGGAACTGGTCTTTTTCGAGAAAGGGGGAACTCGACTTGGAAGTCCTGTTAGATCAGAGAGATACGGGCGGATCTCGTCTTTCGCGGCACGCAGGATTAGTGCGCTCATAACACCAATGAAATCAGCCCCTTGCGCGCCGAACTGGTCTTTCGCGACATTCCAGGGAAGTTGGTTCAAAGGAGCGGCAAAAGAGAATCGCTCAGGCACGGGTATTTGCGTGGCCCGCTGGTCTAATCTCCAGGCGATGGCGTAGTCCGGATTCCGCTTTCGCCATCCCGCCTGCGTCTTTTGCCGCCGGGCGGTTTGGCACTCCGGCTTGCCGCAAACTAACTGCCGCTCTCCCACTCGCACGTCCGGCTGGAACCACCGGCGGCAGATTCTACATGGCTTCTTCCGGGCCTTCGGCATCGTGATGTTCCATCGTGGTCATCACGCGCCGGGACGCGTCAGTTCAGATTGCCTGGGTCACTTTTGGAGAGCACGTCTGGGTAAGTTTTGGAAAGCGCCGAAGTCCTTCGATATACTCTCTATCGAACTGGTACAAAATATCGGTCTGGTCAATTCCGCGGCATGCCGAAATCTGTTCGGCTTCCGCCCGGAATCGTGTTCGGGATCAGCCCGGAATGCTGTTCGGCTTCATCCCGGAATCCGCGGTCGCGCGGCGGCGTATCTCAAAGCCGCCCGAATCCCGCAACCTCAATAGATCCCGCGAACCCTGGCGGGAGCAAAGGCGGATGCTCCTGGTTGGTCATTCCTTGCTCTTCCTGCGCGGGTGCCGCCGCCAGACTTCGCCGCGCGGCGGCGTCTCTCCGACGAAGCGCGCGTTAAATCAGACCAGGCCCGACTTGCGCTAGAACAGCACATTGCCGAGCACGGCCGACCTCATCAATGAATTCCTCAAGCGTCAGAGGTTTGTAAATATATCTTCCGCTCCGATAAGGGAAACCCGATGACGATCTCGCACGGCGTTTGAAGAAGTCAGAATGCTCACGGGAATTCCGACCAGGACTGGCCGCATTCGAACCGCTCGTAGTACGTCGAAGCCCTCGCGCCGGGGCAGATTGAGGTCGAGCAGGATCAGGTCCGTTGTGGGACCGCGCTTCGCTCGACAACGCGCTAATTCCCTACTTCCCATCTTCATAACGGATCAGTTCATAGACGATGTGGCGGGCTTGTAAGGACTGGAGGTATACGTCGCCTGCGTTATCTTCAACCGGACTATGCGCGCCGCCGCCTTGCTCATTTGTTCGTATTTGGTGGTTTTCCTTGGACTACTATTTCGCCGTCTTGTGACCGCCAGAATCAGCAACTGCACGTGCGCCGGCGTTCTTCAGCAAAACCTCTTTAACCATGTGACCGATCTTCAAGAAATCTTCCAGGTCGGGTGGCTTCGTGATGAATTCCTCAACACCAAATTCGATTGCCCTTGCCCGCTCGCGCGGTCCGGCCGATGAGGTCATGATGAAGACCGGCACACGTTCCAAATCCTTGCTCTGGCGCATGGCCTCAAGCACCGACGCACCGCCGCCCTTCGGCAAGTTCAGGTCTAGCACGGCGAGATCCGGTACAGAGCTTGCGGCATACTCTCCCTGACGCCGCGCGAAAGCGAGCCCGTCGGCGCCATTTTCGATGACGGTCAATTTGAAATTCAGGCCCGCAGTTTTCAAGGCTTCCCGGAAGAGATACACGTCTCCGGCGTTATCCTCCATAAGCAGGATGTGGAACGTCTGCGCGTCGCTGCTCATCTATTTTTCTCCCCTTATTGGCAACGTGAAATAGAAGGTGGCGCCGTGCCCCACCTGCGACTCGACCCAGATCCTACCACCGTAGCGCGCGACAACGCGCTGACAGATCGCAAGACCGATGCCCGTTCCGGGAATCGTTTGGCCGTGAAGCCGCTTAAACACGCCGAAAATCGTTTGATAATACTCTGGCTCGATCCCGATGCCATTGTCGGAAACCGCGAAGCACCATTCGTCGTTTCGCTGCTCAGCAGAGACGTGAATGCGCGGCGGCGACACTCTGCGGTATTTAATCGCATTACCGATCAGGTTCTGGAAAAGCTGTACAAAACGCGCATTGTGGCCGCTGATCGTGGGCAGTTCGCCGCTGGTCACAACGGCCGAACTCTCTTCGATTGCGGCTTTAAGGTTCTCCTTCACCGTCTGAACAAGCGTGTTGAGATCGATCGCTGCATCCGCCTCTGCCTTGTCCGCGCCGGTCTCAGTATAGGAGAGCAGGTCTGCGAGCAAGTCCCGCATACGCTTGGCACCTTTGGTGATGAAATCCACACAGACCCCTGCCTCGCCGTCGAGCTGGCCCCGATAGCCTTTGACCAGGAGCTGTGAATAACTCGTGATCATGCGTAATGGCTCCTGGAGATCG
>JBBRRB010000115.1:0-10226 GCA_038225555.1 Bryobacterales bacterium | reverse complement strand
GCATTGAAACGCGGATCAGTTCCCATAATTTCCGAGCCACCGGCACCACCACATACCTGCTGAATGGCGGCAAGCTCGAAATCGCCCAACAGATGGCCGGGCACGAATCGGCCCGGACGACCGGTCTCTACGACCGTCGAAACGATTCGCTTGCGCTCGATGAGATCGAGAAGATTGCGTATTGACTAGGCCCCGCCGATTAGCTGGGAAGAACCCAGGCACCAAAAGGAGTTTTGCTTACTGCCATTACAGTGCAAAACTGCCGACCAGTTTCTCTCGATTTGCCAACAAAGCAGCATTTCTCCTTTTGACTTCTGCTCAGAACAGTCATTTTGAGCAGTAACCGGGACGTTTCAAAAGGGGTAAGGTTTGCATCAGGTATGGAACAACCGTAAAATCGCGGGCCGCACGTTTTCCAGACAGCCATTCGGAACGCAACCGACGCAATTGCTCCTGTTCTTTAAGCGCAGCGCTATGGAATGTGTCGAAAAACCGCTATGACCGGTATCATTTCTTAGGCCTGTCGCGCCGAGTTGTTGCTGCGTGCGGCGGCTCAGCTCGTTCCGCTTTCAACGCGAGTTCTGGCAACGCAAGCTTGGCACGCAACTCCCGCAGCACCATGTTGATCGGTACATCGCCAAGGTCTTTCCCCGATTGGTAATGCACATCGATCGCTGTCCCGGATGGACCGAGGACGATGTCGAAGTCCTGGATTGGCGCGTCGGAGGAGGGCCAGATATCCATGACTGCGAGGTGAACTTTATCCAAAAGCTCCCGTTGCATCTCGGCGACGGTCTTCTCCTTTGGCATCGCCTGAACTGGCCGAACCAAACGCTCCATCAGAGCCGCGACGGCGCTTTGGCTGGCAACGGCTTCGACCGAAATCTGAACTGAGCGCCCCGTACGGCGCATGAGATCGCTCCGCGCTTGGGTTATCTTCGCATCGGGGATAGGTCGAGTCGAGATTAGACGAATCAGGATTTCGTTATTATCGACGCTAACTTGCCGCGACACGATGCTGTCCGATGGAACGAGCGCCTTCAACTCTTCTAATACGGCGGTCCTTGCGAGCGTTTCATTGGCGACCTGGAGCAGTGCCCGGCGCAGCGGAATGGCGATGGAGGCGAGCAGTATCAGGACCATGAGAATGCGCCATCGCAACTGGCCGCCAGTGGTCAAAATCCCGGCAATCGGACCGTGTGACAGCATGCGCGCGAGCGGCTCGTCTCCCCGCGAAGCGAGTATGACTCTTTCGACTTCGGGCGTGCTCATTCCTACCATGAGAAAGATCACGAACGCGCTAGCCACAATCGCTACCAGGTTCGTTAGGAAGAGCAGTCCGGAACCTCCTATTATGTTCAGGTTCGCCCCGTTCCCCAAACCAAAGCCCATCGTGCAAAGCGGCGGCATCAACGCCACCGCGATCGCTACGCCAGGCAGTGCCGTGACCCCGCCGCCGCTCCCCCCGCGGCATACGACCACCGAACCGGCCAAACCGGAAAGCAATGCGATGCCCAGATCAAGCAGATTAGGATTCGTTCGAGCAAGGATTTCGGAAGTCGCAGAATGGAATGGAAGTAACCAAACGAGGAAACCGGAAAAGGCAATCGACACCGCAACGCTAGCGAGCAGCGTGAGCACGGCTTTGATTCCCAGATATAGGTCTCCGAGGGCGAGAGATAACCCCGTGGCCATGATCGGACCCATCAGGGGCGAAATAAGCATCGCGCCGATGATAACGGCCGGACTGCTCTCAACCAAGCCGAACGTCGCAATCCCGGCTGAGAAGAAGATCTCTAGCCAGTAGCTCAAGCTGCTGATTTCTGAAGCGGCAAAAACCTGCTCATACACCTTGGGTTTCACATTCGCTTGTATACGCAGCCACTTCTGAAGCGGTCGGGCGCCGATTTCAGATACACGCATCGCATCGGACATCGTTTTGCTCCCAGTATTGCATCGAGGCGCGCGCTGCACCGTTTTCTGCAATGTAGCCTAATTTGCAAAGCAAACAAGAACAATCTAGCGGGACGGGCCGCCCGGCAGCTCGCCCATCCTGCGCAGCAAAGGAGTCATCGTCAGCCCTTGAACGAACATCGAAAACGTGGCGACCGCGAACGTAACGGCGATGATCTCTTCACGCCTGGGCATTTCGGGGGGCAGGCCGAGGGCGAGCGCCAAGGCGAGCGCGCCACGCAGGCCGCCCCAGACCAGAATGTGCTGATGCCGTCGGCTGACGCGCAGCGCAGACCACGAAAATACGAAACATATCGGATAGATGGCCAGGGCGCGGCCCAGCAATACGAACAGGATGGCGACGACGGCAGGCACCACGACGGGCACAAAGTTCTGATGGGCCTCATACATGCCGATAAGCAGGAAAACGAGCGAATTGGCGACGAAGGCGGCATACTCCCAAAACGCTTCAACCGCTTCTCTTCCCTTATCCGAGATCGCTCCGAGCGAACCGAGATTCCCGAGCATCAGGCCTGCGGTCAAGGTTGCCAACACCCCGGACAGATGAAAATGTTCCGCTAGCAGAAATGAGCCGTAGGCCGCGACGGTCGTAAAAGTGATTTCAACCAGGTGGTCACTAGTTCGACCAGCTATGATGAGCAAAGCCCCGGCGACTGCGCCGCCGCATAAAATACCGCCGCCGGCCATAAGCAAGAGCGTTTGGACCATATCGGGAGCGGTGAGATTCTGTCCCGTCGCGAAGGCCACGGCGATGGCAAAGGCGACAGCAGCGGCGCCGTCATTGAAGAGGCTTTCCGCCTCAACCAGCAAACGCAACCGTCCAACCACCCCGGCCTCCTTGAAAGTGGCAATCACCGAAACCGGGTCGGTTGCGGCGACAAGCACTCCGAAAACCAATGCACTCGGCCACTGCCAACCCGCTGCAAGGTACATGCCCAACGCCGTGACAACGGCGGAGAGCAACACGCCAACGCTGGCCAAAGCCAGAATTACCAGGAGATCACGGCGCAGGGGTTTCCAATGAAGATAGAAAGCGGCTTCAAAAATGAGGGGCGGGAGAAGAACCGTAAAGATGAGGTCTTTTGTAAGCTCTACTTTCGGTGAAAATGGCAGAAGGGCCAGGGTGATGCCAGCCAGCAACAAGCCAATGCTATAGGGGACGTGAAGGCGTCGGGCCAGCATCGCGACCACCGCCGAAACGAGCAGCAAGAATTCGAGCGTTTCAATATTCAGTCCCACGATTTGAACTATCCAGATCGGTGTTGGTTCTTTAATGCATGGCGGACACCGTGATCCGGTTCCGCCTCCTCTAACGAATAATCAAGTCCCCGGAAAAAGAAAACTCTACACGCTTGGGGATCAATCTAGTTAATCATGAATCGGATCTGGGCGAGGGAGGCGGCATCGGGTGGCAGGTAGGCGGGTCGGTGACGGACGTTATTATGCTGGTAAATGAACCAGCGCGGGATGGATCGCCTCTTGCAGAGCAAATTTACCTTGGACGGCAGCGCCGAAGTTGGGGCAGGCCCTATCGGCTTGCACGACAAAACCATGAGGCGTGAGCCGTCGTGGGGCAGTGAGCCGAATGGGAGGCGTCGGTGAGGGGGGAAGCACCGCATTTGGATTTGGGTGTTCTGCTGCGCTCCCTGCAAAATCTCGGGGTTTCATTTATCGCACAGCTGCCCTTCATCGTCATCGGCCTCGCCGTATTCGGAGTTGTTTTCGTCTTAGCTCGGATAGTCGGCCGGTTGATCCTTGTGGCGGGCGAACGGACCCGCCTTCAGACGAATCTGGCGCAATTGCTAAGCCGTCTTGCCTCCGGAGCGATCACGATCTTTGGCGTCTTTGTCGCCGCTGTGGTGATTTTTCCCGCGTTCAAGCCCGGCGATCTCGTCACGGGGCTTGGGATTACGTCGGTCGCTATCGGCTTTGCCTTTAAAGATATCCTGCAGAACTTCTTTGCGGGGATGCTTATCCTATGGCGGCAGCCATTCGTCGTCGGCGACCAGATACGGTCGGGGGAGTACGAGGGTACGGTCGAAGAGATCAACATCCGCTCGACACGACTAAAAACCTATGACGGCGAAAGGGCGGTGCTTCCAAACGGCGATGTGTATACCCGTGCCATTCTCGTGCGCACGGCATATGATAAACGTCGGGTGCGGTTCACCGTGGGAGTCGGTTATCCGGATTCGCTGGAAAAGGCCAGGAGCGTGATCACAGACGTGCTGGATCGTACCGAGGGTGTGCTGGCTGACCCCGGAGCGTGGGTTTACGTCTCGGAATTGGCCGCGTCGTCAGTAAACTTCACTGTCTATTTTTGGGTCGAGCCACAGCAAGCGAACGTGCTAAAAGTCAGTGACCGGGTGGCTTCTGGTATCAAGCTTGCGCTCGACGCCGCGCACATCGACATGCCATACCCGCACACCGTGGTTGTTTTGGATACGCCGATTCGGAACTAAAACGCTTATGTCTGAACCTGTGATGCAGAGCATTTTTGCTCTGCATTATGTCCGGCTATCTGCAAGTCCCAGTCCATTCGGCATGGCGATCCTGCGGACACGTGCGGGAGAAGTTGACGGCCCTCAAACCGTGCTGTAGTCTACTGCTCAGAAGAAGCTTTTTTGAGCAGTACACAATCGAGTTTACATGCTTTTCAGGACAGCAGACCTACCACTTTCAGGCCTGTTTGAAATCGTTTGACCATTTCCGGGCTCATCAATATTTTGGCCCCGGCCAGACTGTAATGAACAGTATGAAAAAGCTCCTAAACGTGGATGCAGCCCGCGCCTGGTGCGTATTCCCTTCCCCATCGTGACCTCTGATTCTCAACTGAAATGAGCAGACGAATCCTCAACCACCACTCCGTAAACCACTGATTCTGTTTTGAAACCAGTTGGACCCAAATGCAGACCACCGTTCGCCAGATGGTTTCCCCTTAACTTGTTCACAGGAAATGGGTCGTCATCTCCCCCACCCCACCGTGTAATCAGCCGCACATATGGAGGTCTTACTCGGCACAAACGAAGGCGGCAACACTGGATAGATCTATCCAGAAGACCGCTTGAAGCATATGGCCATTTTTGGAAAATCCGGAGTGGACAAGACGACTCTCATGCGCAACATGGCGATGCGGGACGGCGACGCCGGGAGCGGATTGACCGTTATCGATCCACACGGTGCGCTCGTCGAAGACCTCCTTCGCACCATCCCGACGAACCCATCCGATCCGGCGCGAGTCATTGGGTTGAATGTGCTGGAATCCGTTGATCCTTCGCAACGCTCCCTCGTCGTCTCGTCGCTGGTTTCTATCCTTCGCAATTTGTTGGCCGGACAACTGGGGCCCGCGAGCGGAGTACATCCTTGAGCACTGCGTCTATGCCTTGATCGAACAGCCCGATGCCGTAACGTTGGCCGCCTTACCCAAGCTGCTCATCCATGCCGATTACCGTAAGCAGATCGTGGGCAACGTCTCCGATCCGGCAGTCCAGACGCTCTTTCGCTTCTAAAAATCAAACGTCAGCCAGGGCTACAGCCTAAACGAGCTCGTCCAATCGATCAGCAACTCCGCTGCCTGGCAAGGCGCGATTAGCCGGTAACATCTATTTTCAACTCCATCCTCCCCCTTCCCAACAACTTGCAAAATCCACTCTAGACTTTTGCACTTCCCCTGCTACCGTGAAGTCGGGTAACACACAAGGAGCAAAACTATGCATTCCGCATCCAACGCGCAAAACGCTCAACACAGCACAGGTCCCCGCACGCCCGAAGGCAAAGCCCGAGCCGCAGCGAACTCGCGAACCCATGGACTCTGCGCCAAAGACGTCATCATCGCCACTCCCGAAGAACAGATCGAGTTCGACGAGCTCCTCTCCCTTCATCTCGCCCAAGTCAAACCCAATGGCAGCGTCGAGCACGTCATCTTCGATCAGATGATCGCCGACACCTGGAATCTCCGTCGCATCCGCCGACTCGAAACCGCACTGAACCAAGGCATTGACCCGCTTGCCGCACTCGATGATGAATCTCTCCAATCCAAACTAGAGCGCATCGCCCGCCACCGAACCCGTATCGAGCGTTCCTATTTCAGATGTCTGAAGGAACTCTCGCGCATGCAGACCGAACGCGTCCTAACCCGCTGCAGCGAGGAAACGGAAGCTTTCACCGACGTTTCACCGCTGCTGAACACAGCCCAATTTCGACGCGGGCCAAGCAAATCGGAGAATTTCAAAACGAACCCAATTTCGCCTGACCTCGGACGCTCATTTTCTGCCGACAGCGCCACTCAGCGTCGCTGAGCCTGGCTTAGAGCCTGGTTTCGAACATCGCTAGCCGTTTGCGACCATAGGACTTGCAATTCGATCCCAGCGTTTACGGCCAGGAAGTCGCCGCAATCTTGGCTCTTGATCAAAACGGCATGCGGGCGAACTCGGATAAATCGCGCAAAGCGCTAGGTGGAAATCGCGCTACCCTGAGCTGGATGATATCGTCGCCACTGCGTGGCAGTTCGAAAAGCGCCACATCTCAACTTAGACGGAACGTCACTGCAATCGTCGTATGTACTTCTACCGGTTGTCCGTTCAGCAGCGTCGGCTGGTAAGTCCACAGCCGGACCGCATCCAAAGCGGCACTGGTAAGCTCTGGATCCGAGGACGCACTCGCCGCCGCGAGCGACAGCAAACGCCCGTCCGTTCCAATCACCGCCGTCAGCAACACCGTACCCTCAATTCCGTCTCGCAAGGCTTTCTCCGGGTAGACCGGATTCACCTTGGTTACGATTTTGCTGGCCTGCACGTTTCCGCCGACCCGAATACGCTGCGGCATACTGCTCGGAGTTGGGGCGGATCCGGATCGGGCACGCTGGCCAACCACTTCGACGTTCTCGCTGATGGATCCCATCTGCAGAGCGGGGTCCATTTGAACCGTCCCGCCAGCCGCCAGCACGATATCTTTCTGCTCGAAGATCTGGAACCCGCGGCTGCGAACTTCGATTGCGTACCGACCCGCGGGGATCCTGCTGAAGCGATAACTTCCGTCCGCCCCCGCATGCGTGGATTCAATGTTGCTGCCGTCGGCGTTGGTGGCGGTCACCGGCGCGCGCGGAATCACGGCTCCGCTTGGGTCGCGAACCACACCCGAGATGGTGCCGCTAGCAGCTTGCCCATGCGCGGTGAAAGCTGCCAGAGGGAGTAGGATGCAGGCCGCTCCCAGCGCGCCGAGTAGCGCAGCCCGCCTGCCGGGTGCTCGGCGATTGAGGCCGGCATCCAGCATGGCTCGCACTCTGTTTTCTAAATTCGATTGCTCCGCCATGCCCACGGCAGGCGATAAAGATGCCTTGCGAAAGTCTACGGATCTTACGATGGCCAGCAAGTGTTCCGCGTAGTCGGTGCCTTTGAAACCCATGTTTATCACCTCGTCGTCGCAGGCTTGTTCGCGTTCCCTCACAAGCTGCCTCAGCGCCCGCCATGCCAGCGGGTGGAACCAGTAGAGGGCGCACGCAAGGCGCGCTGCGATCTGGCCCGGGTAATCCCAACGTCTGATGTGCGCGAGTTCATGCGCAAACACCAGACGCAATCGATCCAGCGGCCAATCGACAGAGGCCGCGGGCAACAGAATGACGGGGCGGCGCCATCCATGAGCGACTGGAAGCGGAATTCGATCGCTTACCAGCAGCGTGGCACCTGAACAGGCTTGCCTCCATGCGGAGTTCGTCACTCGGGTAGCTTGGCTGGTGAGCCACCATAGCCGTCCGGTCGCGATCGCTAGACGAAAGATTACCGCAGCTACGCCGGACAAGTAAACGAATCCGATTGCCTCACGCCAAGGATTGGGGGAAGACCCGGTTGTCTCATGCAGGTTTGACGGCGCTTTGATCGGCATCGCGCCGCCGACTGCTGTTTGCAATGTGACCGGAGGCATCCACCGCAGCGGCCGCACAACGAGCGATGCGAACGGAAGCAAGAGTAAGGAGATTAGTGTAAGCGTCCAAAGGAGCTGCCTGGCTGCGGCCGAGGCGCTGCGAAGTAGGTATGCCAAGCCCGCTGCCGCAAGCAGGATGGTTGTTGATTTTACAGTGAGCTCGATTAGGAACTGCAGGCTAGGCATTCCCGGATCCCTCCTTGGCGCGAGCGACCAGATCAGCGAGGCGGTCCAGATCTCGCTGCGAGAGACGCGTCGCGGACAAATCCAAGAGGGCCACCAGCGCCTGTTCGGTGGACCCATCGAAAAATGTGTCGAGAAGGTGTTTCAGGGCCGACCGCTTGGCCTTCTCGCGAGGCACCGTGGGAAGGAAAACGTAACGCAGTCCCGCCTCTTCATGCCGCACATGGCCCTTTTCTTCCAGGACTCGAAGTTTAGCGCGCACGGCCGAGTAACTCGGAGGATCTGGCATGGCAAGGTGAATCTCGGAGGCATTGGCTCGCCCGCGAGCGTACAGTATGTCCATGATTTGCCTTTCGCGCCGGCTAAGCGGAGAATGCTGGTTTTGCAGCAGCATGCTGTTAAAGTAGCATTACGGATTGACGGCGTCAAGGAAATTTTGCACTTGTGTCGCCGCCAAATGATAATGTCCTAATTGTGCCAAGTAGAAATGTCCTATTGACGGGTCCAGCGTGGAGAGGTGGATACAGGAACATTTCTCATGACGCAACGGGACCGCGACCGGTTGGTCGCATTGAAGAAAGCGAAGAAGGGAGTGATCACGCAACGGGAGGCGGCGGAGGAGATGGGCCAGACCGAGCGGCATATTCGGCGGCTGTTGAAGGGGTTGAAGAGCACTGGCGACCGGGCCGTCTTGCATGCGTTGCGAGGCCGGGAGTCGAACCGCAAGCTGGACGAGAAGATCAAGCAGGCGGCGCTGGAGATACTGAGCCGCAAGGTGTATGCGGGTTTCGGTCCGACTCTGGCCGCGGAATACCTGGCGGAAAAGCACGGGGTGAACGCAGGACGGGAAACCGTGCGGGGGTGGATGATCGAGGGCAAGCTGTGGCGCCCCAGCAGGCAGCGGGTGGAGAAGATCCATCAGTGGCGGCCTCGGCGGTCGAGAGTGGGGGAGTTGGTGCAGTGGGACACCAGCGAGCACGCGTGGCTGGAGGAACGGGGGCCGAAACTGTATTTGATCAGCATGATCGACGATGCCTCCAGTCGGCTGCACGCGCGGTTCGCGCTGCACGACTCGACGGAAGAAAACATGCGTTTGCTGTGGAGTTACCTGGAGCGGCACGGCCGACCGGTGAGTTATTACACCGACAAAGCGAGCCTGTTTCAAACGGCGCCGAAGATCGCGAGGGATCGCAAGGAACTGTCCTGCGACGAGCGGGAACCTTTGCCTCCGACGCAGATCGGCCGGGCGCTCCGGGAGCTGTACATCGTGTGGATCGGGGCGCACTCGCCACAGGCGAAGGGACGCGTGGAGCGCAGTTTCCAGACGGCGCAAGACCGGCTGGTGAAAGGCCTGCGTGTGGCCGAGGCGAAGACCCTGGAGCAGGCCAACGCCTATCTGGAAGCGGAGTTCGTCCCGTGGTGGAATCAGACACTGGCCGTGGCGCCGGCCAGCGCGGACGATGCTCACCGGCCGCTGGGCAAGGAGCACTCGCTGGCTGCTTCGCTAAGTTACGTCGAGACCAGACGGGTGGGCAGCGACTACACGATCCAGTTCGACAATCGGATTTACCAGATAGCGCGCAAGGATATTCGTGCGGGCTTGCGGGGAGCCGAGGTGCGGGTCGAGGTGCGGCTCGATCAATCGCTGGCAGTGCGCTTCGGCGAACACTACCTGGAGATTGGCGAATGTCAGCCGCGGCACAAAGTGGAAGATCCCTCGAAGCCCGCGCGCCGCAAGCCGGCTGCGTCACGGGCCAAGAGCCAGTGGATGAAAAACTTCCGGCTGACCAGTCCGGAGAAAACGGCTCTGTCCGTGATCGCGGCACCGGCCCAAGTTCGCGGCGCAAAGCTCATTCGGTAGGCCGGACAAAGGCGGCCCGGCCATCTTCGCGTTTACTGTATTCAAGGCCTCCGCTCGAGAGTTTCACCAAAGTAATCTCGGCTTCCAAAACAAAACCCCCGGCTATCCACCGGGGGTCTGGCGCCGCTTACTTCGGAGCCCACTCCGTCGCATCGGCCTTGAATCTTCCTCAAGAGCACGACCTCCCGAGGAATCAACTTCAGTCTAACTCCCGCCTCTCCAACTGCCCCTCAAAACAGGACATTTCTACTTGGCAGAGACTAGGACATTTCTACTTGGCGTTGACAGG
>JBBRRB010000114.1:0-11209 GCA_038225555.1 Bryobacterales bacterium | reverse complement strand
GGGTGCGTCAAGTTTTTTGTGTAAACGGCCGCATTTTTCTAAGTTTGCATCCCTGGTAGACTGAACGGACCTGAGCGGAGGGTAGGGCACTGCGGGGACGCAACCCGAGCGCCGACTCAGGGGCCGGGATTCCGAGATGGCGAGGCAGACTCGCCTCTCGGTCCAGGAATCCTGGCGCGAAAGCGCTAAATCTCGGGGGTTTGGGGGCAGAGCCCCCATCCCGAAAATGTTCTTCTTCCGATTCTTCATACGGCCGCGATTTACGCCAACTCCGCTTTCGGAACGCGGTCGCCGAGCAAAATCGCAAAGCGCTGCAATGCGGCCTTCCAGTTCTGCACCGGCATGGTCCACTTCTTGGCGATGTGCTCCAAGGCCAGGTACAGTAGTTTCATCGCGGCTTCCTGATGGGGAAACGATCCCCTGGTTTTGATCACCTTGCGCAAGCTCATGTTCAGCGACTCGATCGCGTTGGTGGTATAAATCACCTTGCGAATGTCGGCCGGATAGGCGAAGAACGGCGTGAGATGCTCCCAGTTCCGGCGCCACATCTGGCTGATCGTGGGATATGCGCCATCCCATTTCACGGCAAACTCATCGAGCCGCTGTTCGGCCTCTTCGACCGTGCTGGCGCGGTAAATCGGCTGTAAATCCGCGGCGACTGTCTTGCGCTGTTTCCAGGAAACGTAGTTCAACGATGCCCGCACCTGGTGAACAATACACAGCTGCACCTGCGCCTCCGGAAACACTGTCGCAATCGATTCGGGGAACCCCTTCAGCCCATCCACGCAGGCGATGAACATATCGGCCACGCCCCGGTTCTTCAGCTCCGTCAGCACCTGCAGCCAAAACTTCGCTCCCTCGGCCTGACCCGCCCATAGCCCCAGCACCTCTTTGTTGCCTTGCATGTTGACGCCAATCACCACGTAGATAGCCTTGTTGCGCACGTGGCCCGTCTCGCGGATCTTCACCACCAAGGCGTCCAGGTACACGATCGGATATACCGAATCCAGCGGCCGGCTCTGCCAACTCTTGACCTCCTCCATCACCGCCTCGGTGACATTGGAAATCAATGTCGGGCTCACCTCCACTTTGTAAATCTCTTCCAGGTGTCCCTGGATCTCCCTGGTGCTCATGCCCCGCGCATACATAGAGACGATTTTGTCGTCGAAGCCGGTGAAGCGGGTCTGACTCTTACCAATGATCTTTGGTTCGTAGCTGCCGTTGCGATCGCGCGGCGTCTCCAGCGGCACCTCCCCGAAATCGCCCTTCAGCGTCTTGGTCGTCACGCCGTTGCGCGAGTTCCCGCTATTATGGCCAGCCGGGTCGTGCTTCTCATAGCCGAGATGTTCGGTCAGCTCGGCTCGCATGGCCCGCTCCAGCAGAGCTTTGGTCAGCTGCTTCAGCAGACCGTTCTCGCCTATGATGTCTTCTGGGTTCTTATAGTCCGCCAGTAACTTGTCGATGAGTTTGAGGTCGATAGCCATCGGGTCTCCCTAGTGTGATCCTTTCGATGGCCGTTTACACAGTTCAATTTATACCCTCTAAGGGGCTCATTTCCATTATTGCGCGAAGGACGCCTCGCCGATTGCGGAATCAAGAATGTGAAAGACTGTCGCTACAATAAGCAATCCATGAACCTCTCCTCCTTCCTGTTGTCGGTCGCAGATCTTCTGCGCGGCAAGGTCATCCTGCCGTTCACCGTCCTCCGCCGCATGGATTGCGTCCTCCAGCCGACCAAAGCCGCCGTGCTGGCCGAGCTCAAAAAGCACCACGACTCCGGCTTCAATGCCGTTTCTTCGGCATTACATTTCCGGGCAGGAGATTGCTTTAACGATCATGGAAACTACGGCGCATAGCGCTCTCCGTTCCTCGCACTTGCCAACACTAGCCAAGAAGCGCGGCCCACTTTGGTTTCGCCGATATAAAATGACCCAAGTGCGGCGATTCAGCACTCAGGTGACCGCCTCGTATGCGCCGTGGTTAGGCTAGGTCGTATCGATCCAGGTGCATCACCTTGTTCCAAGCTGCCGCGAAGTCCTTTACAAACGCCTCCTTCGAGTCGTTGCTTGCATAGACTTCCGCAATGGCGCGGAGCTGTGAGTTGGAACCAAACACCAGATCGACATTGGTACCGGTCCACTTGGTTTTGCCCGTCACACGATCGCGCCCCTCAAAAACACCTTCCGCTGTTGGGGAGGTCTGCCAGTTGGTATCCATGTCGAGCAGATTCACGAAGAAATCATTCGTCAGCGTCTCGGGCCGGTTGGTGAAGACGCCATGCCCAGACTGGTCAAAGTTGGCATTCAGGACGCGCATGCCGCCAACCAGAACCGTCATCTCGGGGGCGCTCAGTTTCAGCAATTGCGCCCGGTCCAGCAACATTTCCGGCGCCGCCCTTTCAAGTCCGTGCCGGAAATAGTTGCGGAACCCGTCCGCAGTGGGCTCCAGCGGCGCGAATGAGTGTACATCGGTATGCTCCTGAGAAGCATCCGTGCGCCCCGGTGAGAAGGGAATCTTCACGGCGTGCCCGGCCCGCTTCGTCGCTTCCTCGACGGCCGCGGTGCCACCCAGGACGATGAGGTCAGCCAGCGAAACCTTCTTGGCGCCGGACTGCGATTCGTTGAAATCCTTTTGGATAGCCTCCAGAGTATCGAGAACCTTCTCGAGTATGACCGGCTGGTTCACTTCCCAGTACTTTTGAGGTGTGAGGCGAATGCGCGCCCCGTTCGCCCCACCGCGCTTGTCGGAGCCGCGGAAAGTGGCCGCCGACGCCCACGCAGTGGTGACCAATTGAGAGACCGACAGTCCGGATGCGAGGACTTTGCTCTTGAGGGCTTCGATGTCCCCCTCCCCGATTAATTCATGATCGACCGCGGGAACCGGGTCCTGCCATAGCTGGGGCTCCGCGGGAACAAGCGGGCCAAGGTAGCGGGAGCGAGGGCCCATGTCGCGGTGCGTCAGCTTAAACCACGCCCTGGCAAACGCATCTGCGAACTCCGCCGGGTTCTCGAAGAAGTGTCTCGAGATGGGCCCATATTGCGGGTCCACCTTTAGGGCGATGTCCGTCGTGAACATCATTGGGGCGTGCCGCTTCGCCGGATCATGGGCATCGGGAACGGTTCCCGCCGCCGACGCATCCTTGGGAGCCCACTGCTGCGCACCAGCTGGGCTCTTCACGAGCTGCCAGTCATTGCCGAACAGGTTTTCAAAGTAGTTGTTGTCCCACTTCACCGGGTTGGTGGTCCAGGCACCTTCCAATCCGCTGGTGATCGTCTGGCCGTTGTTGCCGCTGCCCAAGCTGTTTTTCCAGCCCAGACCCTGCTCCTCGATGCTGGCACCCTCAGGTTCAGGGCCGACGTACACGGAAGGATCGCCAGCGCCGTGGGCTTTTCCAAACGTGTGGCCACCGGCAATAAGTGCAACTGTCTCGTAGTCATTCATCGCCATGCGAGCAAACGTCTCCCGGATATCGCGTGCCGCGGCAATAGGATCCGGCCTCGAATTGGGCCCTTCCGGATTCACGTAAATCAGGCCCATCTGGACAGCGCCCAGGGGATTGTCGAGCTGGCGATCGCCCTTGTAACGCTCGTCGCCGAGCCACTTGGCCTCAGGCCCCCAGAAAATGTCCTCCTGGGGTTCCCAGACGTCCTCGCGGCCGCCGCCGAAACCGAAGGTTACGAACTCCATCGACTCGAGCGCAATGTTACCAGTGAGCACCATGAGATCGGCCCACGAAATTTTCCGGCCATACTTCTGCTTGATGGGCCAGAGCAGCCGACGGGCCTTATCGAGGTTCACGTTGTCGGGCCAACTATTGAGGGGCGCAAAACGCTGGATGCCATAGCCCGCGCCGCCGCGGCCGTCTCCAATGCGGTAGGTTCCGGCACTGTGCCATGCCATGCGAACGAAAAGTCCACCATAGTTGCCATAGTCTGCCGTCCACCAGTCCTGGGACGTCGTCATTAGCACGCGGAGGTCCTGGATTAAGGCGTGCAGGTCGAGGCTCTTGAACTCTGCCGCATAATTGAACTCCTTGCCCATCGGATCGGACAAACTGGAGTTCTGGTGAAGGATCTTAAGGTTTAGCTGATTCGGCCACCAGTCCGAATTCGTCTGGGCCCCTGGCGCCGTGTGTCGGCGAGCGTCCCCCATTACTGGGCATTTCGCTTCTGCTGACCGATTTTGCTCGTCATGACCGGGGAGCTCCTCGTGACCGGGGACAGTCGACCCCTCTGCTTTCGTGAATGCTTTTTCCATAGTGTTTATCCGCTTGCGAATTTTGTCTAAAATCTACAAACTAAAGGCCGTTCCGGTTCTCGCATTTCCGCCATCGCCGACGGACGCTCTTGTTGGCGTTTTATTCGTCCTACGGGAAGCCTGCCGCGGAGCGCACTTCGTGCAGACTCCTCGGACATTGAGTTCGCATTCTCGAAGGACCCGCGTGCCGAGGGAGGCCGAGGAAGGCTTCGGTACGTCGTACCATGCGAGGTCTTCCACATTGCCGCAGCGGTCGCAGATGAAGTGGTGATGCCTCATGCCTTTCGCATCGAATCGAGCGGCGCGGCCCTCGACGGCCACTTCGCGAACCAGACCCGCCTGCACCAAGTCCCGAAGATTGTTATATGTTGTGGCCCTGGAAGAGCGGGGATCCAGGCGATTCACGGCTTCGAAGATTTCCACTGCCGTTGGATGGGCCAAACATTTTATCAAAAAGACCATGACGGCGTAGCGTTGCGGAGTGCACCTTAATCCGCTGTCTTCGAACCACCGCTTGATCCGGTCCACATCATCCATTAAAATCTAGATTAAGTCTAATATGACACTTTGTCAAGACTCTGAGGAAAGGTTATGGGTCCGACGAGGTTGGAAGTCCGCGTCACCTCCGAAGCTGGAGAAAAAGTTAGAAAACTGGTTTTCTCGGGAGCCAGTAGTTTTCGCATTGACGAGGTGCTCGATGCTGTTCGTGGCCCAACTTGCTTCTGTGGTGTCTGCGGAATTTTAACGAACTGCTGAAGCGCGGTATCAATCCGAGCGAGCAGCGAGGCCGGGAATAGGTTGACGAATCGGATCGAACGGGCGCTTTCACGCGCCGATCGCCTCGATCCATTGAAACCTAGTCCGCCGTCGATATTGGATGAGAAATCCAAGTACGGCATCTACTTAGTGCACGACATATTGAAGTGGGTCCGATGCCAAGTTGGTGTTCGACCCTCGATTCATTTTCACGCCCGTTCAGCCCAGGGTCCGCCAGGAGACCAAAACGCAGTAAATGATTCCTTAGCGGCTGCCTAGCTTGACCATCGCTTCACATTTCTCGGCGACTGACAACAGTTTCCCGTGGGTATGCGGACAGCACAGGGTTCCACACTGCGCCTTTGCGCATGTGAACGCAAGCGTGCTGGTGGCTAGGTGGCTTACGCTTCAGGTGTCCCAGTCAGCATGGCGCGCCACTTGGCCGCTGTCATCTCGTGGCCTTGAGGCAACAACAAGAGAGGTGCCGACGTCGTGATGGCTTCTTTCCTTTCGGGGATGATCCGAATTGCAAATAGAATGTAAATTCAAGACGCGCGCTGTCCGGCGCGTAGTTCCGGCCTTTCGCCGGCAAGCCGATCCTTGTTGAACCCTACGACATGACAAACATTGACGACATCCGCGACTTCGATACGATGCTCAAACGCAGAATCGTTTTGTACCGCCAGAAACTGCGAGACTGGCTGGCGCCCTACCGGCTGACGCTGCGCGAAGCTCGAATATATAGAGTTCTCGTCCCCATGAGAGGGGTATATACGCCCGGGTTCCAGGCTCTGCCTGCTGTCTCTTGGGCGTTCATAGAACTGGTGACGAATGAAGGTCCGACCGGCACAGGCGAGTGGTCGGTGCAGCTGGATTCTCGCGCTGGCGCATGCGTGGACCGATTGCGCGAAGACCCCGGCCTCAACCTGCTCGACGCTGAGTTCGAAGAGCCGCTGTTCATGGCCTGGTGGGACTTAGTAGGACAGGTTCTCAAAAAGCCTCTGCACCAGCTCTGGGGCGAGCTATTTGAGATCCGATTCGCACCGCCGGATGCGGTCCCGATGGCTGCATATAGCTGGCAGCGCTTCGCCGATCGCAACGGCTCGGGGGAGGTAACTTTCGAGTCCTGGCCCGAGTTCTGCGCCGACCGCGCGCGTGAAGGATTCCCGGCCGTGAAAGTCTCGATGACGGCTTATGAGCCGGAAGACCACGTCGAGATCATCCATCGCATTCGCGAGGCCGTTGGGCCGGCGACTGCGATCCGCATTGACGCGCACGGCACCTGGAATTATCAGGAGGCGCGGCGTATTCTGCCGCAGGTCGAGGGCTGCAATCTCGAATACATTGAACAGCCAGTTAATTCACTTTTGCCGCAAAGGTACTATCCAGCGGACGAGCCCGTGCCCTTGCGAGATCCACTCTCCGGCGGATTTCAGGCTGAGTACTACTTCCGGAAGATGACTGATCTGAGACGCGGGCTGAGCACGCCGCTTTCTTGCCACTGGTGGACTCCGCCGATCGTGCATCCTCGGGGCGCGAGCGAGATGTCCAACCAGTGGGAACCGAACTGGTACATGCTTCAGCGCTATGATGCGGCGGACGTCGCGGTTCCCGATATCGGACTGGGCCCCTGGGGCCTATGGCGACTGATGCAGCTCGCCAAGTTTATGGGAATGCACGTCACCATTCACAGCAATTTCGAACTGTGTATGCAACTCGCGTTCCGTGCCGCCATGACTTCCGCGCTGGTGTACGAGGCCGAGAGCGCCGGCATTTACATGGGCACGGCGCCGCGCATCTGCCACCCGATTGACAATGAAACCATACAGGTCGCCGACGATGTCATCGAAGGCGGCCAGTTCGATTTTCGGGGAGGGCACCTGAAACTGTCGCTCCGGCCGGGCCACGGAGCACGGCTCGACCCGGAGCGGTTGGAGCGCTTCCGTTACACGCCCGAGGCCGTCAAGATGCACCATGAATATGCCCGCAAGCTGTATGCGAATTACATCCTGGATCGGCCGCGCCGTAAGACCCTGTCTGGCTGGCCCAAGCGTCAAGTCGCTGAACGGTTCGACCGGCACGCGTATCCCTACGAGGTTGCCGGCATTCTGGGCGCCGAAGAGGAACAGGATATCGATGTAGAACTGAACCGCTAAACAAGCAGCCTCGATCACAGTGCCCACTGTAGTTCGGTCCAGACCTCCATCGAATAGCCAATATTGTCGAAGCGTAGAGCGCCGGTCAACTCGGGCGCCCATTCCGGTGAAGGACCAAGACCGGGCACTCAGTTTCTACACGGAGAAACTAAACCGTCGGGTATTAACAGACCAACACTTTTCGGAGTCGCAACGCTGGATCGAGCTGACAATTCCGGGAGCGGAAACCGGGATTGCGCTCTTTACACCGGAAGGCCACGAGGACCGGGTGGGGACTTTCGTCAACAGTTGATGGGGAGTCAACGACATCGAAAAAACCTACGCGGAACTCCGGGAGCGCGGCGTCGAATTCGCCGGTCCGCCCGAGAAGCAGCCCTGGGGGAGTTTTCTGAAGATGAAAGACTCGGAAGGCAATCAGATTGTTCTGTCATCCCGTTAACTCTTGAGCTACCGACGATGGGCCGGTCCGACCAAAGAGAATGCAATGGGTGACGTCGACTCCTTTCCTGGTGTACTCCACTTGGCCGAAAACGTCCGTTGATGAAACGTGCGCGATTAGGTCCGTAGGCAAAGATGCGCTGTAACGGCGCAATGATGATTTTGAGGGCATGCTCGAATCGGCGGAGAAGGAGTCCGCCGCCGATGCCGAATCGAAAGACCGAGAAGAAAACACCGAAGCGCGTTGTTGCGCTCCCGGATCTTGAATACGCAAAAACCGCTGTTCTCAACAGTCTTGCGTCACAACGCGGTCAGCGGACCTATGACCACGCAATTGACGAATTTATATCGTGGTACTGTTCTGAGCCGCGCCTGGCGTTCGACCGCACAGTCGTCCCGCGATACAGAATCCACTTGGAACAGCAGCTATACGCCCCAGCGACAATCAACCTCCGCTTGGCTGCTGTTCGGCGCGTTGCATATGAAGCGGCCGATTCCGGTCTTCTCAGCCCGGAGCTTGCCGCCGGTATACGCCGCGTCAAGGGAGTAAGACGTATCGGCGTCCGTCTGGGCAACTGGCTCACAATCGAGCAGGGAAAGCGATTACCCGCGTGCTCAACCGGTGACTCTCTTCGAGAACATCGCAATCACGCAATGATTGCGATGTTGATCGGTTGTGGGTTCCGGCGCGGAGAGCTTTTGCATCTGGACACGAAATCCATTCAGCAGCGTGAAGATCACTGGGTCGCGGCGGATCTGATTGGCAAAGCGGGCCACATCCGAACGGTGCCGATTCCGGGGTGGGTAAAGCGGGCAGTAGACACCTGGTTGTCGGCCAGCGGATCTCACAAGGCCGCATCTTCCGCTCCATAAACAAATTCGGCAAAATCCGGGGTGAGGGCATGACTCCCAAGGTGCTTTGAGAGATCGTCAAAAATGCCGCGAGGCTCTCTGAGATCGAAAAGCTGGCCCCTCATAATTTTAGACGCACGTGCGCCCTGCTGTGCCATCAAGCAGGAGGTGAGCTGGACCAAATCCAGTTTCTTCCCGGTCACGATTCGATCCAGACCACGGAGCGATACCTGGGGAGCAAGCAGAAGTTGCGGGTAGAAGTAAATGAGAAGCTCGGCCTAGAACCCGATTAGAGACAGCCTGTTTGAACAACCGAGATCACAATTACCATCGAAACACGAGACAACGTATTCAAATGCTCCCAGTGCGCTTCGGCGAGTTCGACTTCAATACCGCGACTGGTGAGTTGCAACGTCAAGGTGTGCCGGTTCAGCTTCAGGCTCAGCCTGCCCGAATGCTAGTATTCTGGTTGTGATTCCATGAGAATTATCCGCGCTTAATTCGGAGGGATATGATTCTGCTCGTTCTGCGACCTTTCCTGCTAGCTGGTGCTCTGCTGATATCGGCCCCGGCGTTTGCGCAACGCGTCAAAGATCCGGTAACCGCACAATACGGAGCCTGTGGTGCTCCCAACGGTGGCGGGGCAAACTCAACAAACTATTACGGTGGCGGGGCCGATCCCTGCGCCTTTACCTACAGCGTGCCCGCCGAGCGCATTAATCAGCTGCTAAACGAGGTCAACTATTGCACCATGTACAGCCGCACGCAGGTTAACTGCTCTCGCGAACTTACGCGCGACTATGGCCAGATACGGCTCGACCGGCGTGACGGGGCGGGTGCGGGCGGTGGCAAGAATCCTGGATCGTCGCCAGCGTTGTCCTACTCCACAATACCGGCATCTTCACTTACGCCGGCGCAACGGGCTGAAGCGGAGCGCCTGTGGCAGCGCAGTGTAACGCTGATCGATAGCAACAATTACCGCGAGGCGATCCCATTGCTGTTGCAGGCGGGACGGTTAGGGCACGCCAAGGCGCAGTCGACGCTGGGGATCGCCTATCAGGATGGCAATGGTGTCCGTCGCGACGACGTGGCCGCCGCGCACTGGTTTGGTTTGGCGGCGGCGCAAGGCCATCGCGCAGCGAAATATGCATTGGCCGGAACGGAACGTGTCAAGACTTTTGAGACACCAGCCGGCATAGTTTAATGAGCTTTGGTCTCTGAATCCGGTTTGGGGGATTCATTCTTGGGCGGCGGATTGATCCAGACCGCAGTGGGCAGAGCGGGAGCCTGGGGCGGTTGCCGCACGAAGCGTTCCGGATGTGCGGCAAAGGCCGCGTTGAGCGTCTGCTGCCGGAGATCGCGGACCTGTTCAGCGCGGCAACTGTGGACCACCGCCGGCGTCAGCAGCCCAAGCCCGGAATGATGATGCTCGTTGTTGTACCAGGCGAAGAATGTCTGGCAGAAACGGCGGGCATCCTGGAGCGACCCGAAGCGTTCGGGAAACTCCGGCCGGTACTTCATGGTCTTGAACTGGCTCTCGGAGAATGGATTGTCGTTGGAGACATGCGGTCGGCTGTGGGTCTTGAGCACCCCGAGATCGGCGAGCAGAAACGTCACTGGCTTGGATGTCATGGGTCCGCCGCGGCCGGCGTGAACGGTGAGTTGTCCGGGAACGATTTTCTGCTTTTCACAGGATTCGGCGATGAACTGCCTGGCCAGTTCCTTGCCTTCCCGGTTCGCGATCATCCACCCGACGACGTAACGGCTGAATACGTCGAGGATCACGTAGAGGTAAAAGTAAGTCCACTTGGCCGGGCCGGGGAGCTTGGTGATATCCCAGCTCCAGAGCTGATTGGGAGCGGTTGCCAGTAATTCCGGTTTCCAGTACGGAGGGTGGACGAGCTGGTCGCGGCGTTCCCGTGTCTCGCCTTCGGATTCCAGAAGGCGGTAGAGAGTGCGAATCGAACAGCAATAGACCCCTTCATCGAGCAGCGTGCCGTAGACCTCGGACGGCGAACGGTCCTGAAAGCGTTCGGCATGCAGATAACCGAGCACAGTGACCCGTTCAGCGGCAGTGAGTTCGCGCGGCATGTCGGGCAACGGCGGAGGATTTTGCCGCCGGTGCAACGAGGCGCGAGACACCCCGAGCGCCGCACAGGCGACAACCGGACCCAGACCGGGAGCGGCACCGGCCGCCGCAGTCATGAGTTGCTCCCGTCGCTGTCGATGGCCGCCAGCGAAATCCCCAGCAACAACGAGACTTTTTTTTGAACATCGATAATCAGCTCGGCCCGCGCCAGACGATCCGTCAACTGGCTGTTCTGGCGCTTAAGCTTCCGGACTTCTTCAAACAGCGGATCGTTCTTCGGCTTGGGACCGCGCGGGAGGGGAATCAGCCCGCGGTCACGTTCCTGGCGCCAGTGAGTCAAGTGCGAAGAGTACAAACCCTCGCGGCGAAGCATGGCACCTGTGGCTCCGGATTCTCTGGCTGAATCGGCCTCGGTCAGAATCCGCTTCTTATAATCGGCGGTGAACTGGCGCCGCTTCGCCCTGACCACCACCTCGGGTTCGGGCATCGTTCTGCCCCCATCTGCCACTGCGCTGCGTTCGGCCTCGCTTCGCGCGGCCTCACTCCGCTCCGCGCCAGATGGGGCAGAACCGTTTACTTGCTCTTTCATGGAGAATTCCTTCTCCGCCCTCTACAGTAAATGCCGGGCAGGAAGGCGTCTCATCGATCTTGGCACAGAGGG
>JBBRRB010000113.1:0-11353 GCA_038225555.1 Bryobacterales bacterium | reverse complement strand
GAATTCTTCGAGCGACACCAGCAGGGGCAGGTCCGGATCATCGGCAAACGCTTTCACATTCTCCTTGGCATTGAGACACCCAAAGCGTGAAGTGAAGAAATCGTATGTTCGGTTCAGATGGCGGCGTGCTTCGACGATGGCTTCATCCGGGGCGTCGGAAAGCTGTGTGCGGAATACCTCGCGTACCGCATCGCGAACTTGGAGCATCCCTCGAATCCTTGCACGGGCCGAAGCTGGCAGCGTCAGAGGCTCGAACGCTTCGCCGCGGCGCACAACGATCCGGCCGTCGTGTTCCGCGAACCCTCCTTCTGTGATGGCGCCGGCCGCAGGAACTTGGTCCGAACCCGCACCAAACACCGGACCCTGGCTGGCCCGGTCCTTGAACACCCTGGCCGGGAGAAGTGAGATGGTCCTTTCGAGGTCGCCCGGCTCCAGGCTCCCGATCAGAGCGGGAGACATGCCATGCTGCCCCGACTCCATTCCCATGCGACCCAGCATCATCTCTGGGTGGCGCGCGAAGTACTCGTTAATCTGCAACGGACCATCTGCCGTATCAATGGAACTAAGCTGTATCCAACTCTCGCCGGGGACCGGCGTCTCAGGCGACCGTTTTTGGAGGAACAGAATATCTGTGGTCACGTCTGTTCCCGCGTTCGCTTTGCATGCAGTGTTGGGCAGCCGCAGTGCGCCCAACAGGATTGACCCATCCGCAAGATGGCGTCGAACCGTGGAATCCTGCTTGTCCATCGTATAGCGGCTTGTGATCACCGGCATCACGCCTCCGGGACGAACAACGTCGAGTGACTTCGCGAGAAAGTAGTCATGGATGGCGTGCGTTAAATTCGGGCTTCGGCGATACTCCGGATCGTAGACCGGGTAATTTCCAAATAATGATCTGCTGACGATTATTCGGCTAATCGTGAGGATTCAATAATGATGAGGAAAGAGGCCGAACATCCTCGTTTGAGGGTGTCCGGCCGGGCGTACCTAACGATAATTTCCTAGGTTTCAGAGCGAGTCGAGCCACTCCAACAGATCGGTCTCGCGCTTCCATCGCGGAGGTTTCGAGGGCCGTGCGGAGGGAAGTACTTTCTCCAGTGCCTTGCGTTTGGTCTCTAAACTGGCCCTAGCATAAATGTTTGTACTGTCGAGGCTTGCGTGCCCGAGCCAGTCACGAATCACTGTCACATCCATACCTTCCGCGAGAAGGCTCACCGCGCGGTAGCATGTCGAAACTTGTGCGCGGAAACTCGCTTGCGAGCGAGTGAGGGAACCGTCTGGGCGGCAACCTCCACATATTGCTTCAACTTGAACCTAACGCCGGAAGCTCTTAGGGGCTGTCCATACCGGTTTACAAAAATGGGTTCACCTTCTCCGCGAGGCTTGCGTTTCAGGAGAGCCCTTAACAGCTCGATTGTCTCTGGCCAGAGAGGGCAGGTCCGTTCTTTTCGCCCTTTACCGAGCAATCGCACGTGGAATGGCGTCTCCCAGCGAACAGACTGGGGGGAGAGATCCAACGCCTCCTGAATACGGGCACCGGTGTTATAAAGGAGTGCCAGTAGGACGTGATCGCGTTGACCTTCGAATTTCGAACGATTTGGTTGGGCGAGAATCGCAGTGATCTCGTCATCGTCCAAGCCGTCGACCTCTCGCTTAGCTGTCTTTTTGTTCGGAATTCGCAAGATCGCAGCGCATTGCGCGGCCGCCAACGGCTCGCGGCCGGCCACGAAGCTGAAGAAGCTGTGCAGTGCGGCCAATCGGCAGTTCCGCGTGCCAATCGACGACTTACGAACCTGCTCGATGTCGAGGAGGAATGCGAGAACCTGCACGTCAGTCAGGTCGCTCAAACCAAGCCTGGCAACGAACGTGGCTTTTTGCGCGGCGACAAACTGGAGGAACAGCCGCCAACTGTCCCGATAGGACACCACGGTGTGATGAGAGACATTTCGCTGTTGCACCAGCCAATCGTGAAAGAAGGCGTGCAAGAGCTGAGGGAATGGAGTTGGCGTCATGCGTTTCCTCCTTGTGACGACGCCAGTTGCACCTGGGCTCCACGCGTGCGGAATCGCTCGCTGGCTTGCTGAAGCAGTTCCTGGGTGATGGTGAGATACACCAAGGTGGAGTTGATGTCCCTGTGGCCCAGATACGTAGCCAGGTAAGGTAAATGCGGCTGGGGATTGATGCCCTCCCTGTACCAGGCGATCATACGGTTCACAACAAAGGATTGGACTAAACCGCTGCACGAATCGTCGGCCTATGGGTATTGAATCGTCCGCTTGGTTTGGGACTGGCCGGCTGTGGAGCAATCTGGGAAGCAAGAATAGTCGGTCCTGGTCTCGGATGACGATTTAGACTGGAGGAATTCCACGGATATGCGGTCAAGGGACTGTAACTGAAGTGAAGGCGATGGAGGACGATCCAAACGGACGAGACTCCGGCGCCGCCCTGGCACTGCCAAGCCCGTGGGTCATGACTTAGATGCAAGCAGTGGATCATCATGACGAGTCGATAGGCGGTGCGCACCTACACAGCGACCGAGGCAAGATCTCAACCACCAGCATGCGGCCTTGTTTGCATTGCGGACATTGGTGCAGCGACTGGCCGGTGAGTTCTTCGTAGCGATCCCGATAGTCTTTTTCCTCGGTCAACGCGTCGGTCTGCTCAGCCGGGAGCGGCATACCGAGCAACCGTCGGCACTGTTCGAGCTTTGCTCTGCGATAGCGATTCCCCAGGAAACCGTAATAGCGGATGCGTTGGAATCCGTCTGGTAGCACATGCAGCAGGAAACGCCGGATGAATTCGTCGGCGGACAAGGTCATCGTCTTGATCTGGCCGCCATCACGATAATTCTTCCACTGGAAGCGGACCTGACCGTTTTCGATATCCAACAGGCGGTTATTGGAAATGGCGACGCGATGAGTATAGCGGCCCACGTAGTCGAGTACCTGTTGCGGTCCGGCGAACGGACGCTTGGCATACACGACCCACTCGCAGGCTTTCAATCGGTCCAGAAGCTGAACGAAGTTGTGCCGTTCGCGAAGCGATTCCAGGGCAGCGAAGAATTGTAGTTTTTCGGAATCGAATGCCTTCCGCAGAGATTCCAGGAAGAGCCGGCGAAACAGACGGGACAGAACGTGGACGGGCAAAAAGAAGTTCGGCCGGCAGGGGACCCAGCGCTCACCATCGGGCGACAACCCTCCGCCGGGCACCACGCAGTGCAGATGGGGATGAAACTGGAGGTTTTGTCCCCAGGTGTGTAACACCGCGAAGAAACCAATCTCGGCCCCCAGATGCTTGGGGTCAGCCGCAATCGTTTTCAGCGTTTCCGCCGTGGCCTGGAAGAGGATGCCGTAAACCACCTCCTTATTTTGGTAAACGATCGCGGCGATCTGTTCCGGCACGGTGAAGACCACATGAAAATAAGGGACCTCCAGAAGTTCGGATTGCCGGTCCTCAATCCATTGCGCCCAGGCCAGGCACTGGCATTTGGGGCAGTGTCGATCCCGGCAGCTGTTGAAGGCGTTGCGTTCATGGCCGCACTGGTCGCAACGTTCGAGGTGGCCGCCGAGAACGGCCGTCCGGCACACCTCGATCGCTGTCATGACGCGCCGCTGCCCGACCGACATCGACGCGCCATGCTGTTGACGATAA
Source organism: Bryobacterales bacterium (assembly GCA_038225555.1). Taxonomy (GTDB): domain Bacteria; phylum Acidobacteriota; class Terriglobia; order Bryobacterales; family Bryobacteraceae; genus JANXQZ01. The sequence goes on along the minus strand of JBBRRB010000113.1, from coordinate 7,702 downwards.
GCTTCTCCGTAGCGGACGAACACGTCCGCCACTTCCCACTTCGAACCGTCCACGAGAGCGCGGTGCTCAGAAGTGCTGAGGCGTGGGCGGTGCGGGCTCAACGGGCCGAGGGAGCAGGTCGAGCGGACTGGAGGTCGAGCACACCTTACTGGTGGCAATCCGCAAGTAACGGGCAGTGGTTGCCAGACTGCGATGGCCGAGCAGGAGCTGAATGGTACGGATATCCGTACCAGATTCCAGAAGGTGGACAGCAAAGGCGTGCCGGAAGGAATGGGGAGTTATCGGTTTGCGGATGCCGGAACGTTGGCGGGCCTTTTGGCAGGCCAGTTCGACGGAACTTCTGTTGATGGGTTGACCGGCTATATCGCCTTCGAAGATCCATTCTCCGGCGGGCCGGGCAGCCCGCCAGTAATTGCGCAAGATCTCCAGCAATTTGGGAGAGAGCATCACGTAGCGATCCTTCTGCCCTTTCCCCTGTTCGACACGGATGACCATGCGCTGTTTATCGATGTCAATCGGCTTCAGATGAATGGCCTCGGAGATACGCAGGCCGGCTGCGTAGCAGGTGGTCAGGATCGCTCGGTGCTTGATACTGCCCACACAGTCCAGGAACTGCAGAACTTCTTCCGGGCTCAAAACAACGGGCAGCTTTTCAGGCTTCTTGGGGGCAGGGATTACATCCTCGACAGTCCAGCCCTTCTTTAGTGACACTTTATACACGAACCGTAGGGCCGCTACTGCGATGAGGATGGAACTGGGTGCCAGCTTCTTCTCGTCGGTCAAATACAGCTGATAGGTGCGGATTTCCTCCGGCCCCAGCAACTCCGGCGATTTGTTGAAATGGCGTGCGAACAGAGACACCTGTTGCACGTAAGAGGTTTGGGTATTCGGTGCGAGATTTCGCACCCTCATATCTTCGGTCATGCGCTGCCGAAGGGGCGTCATCATAGGAGACTCCTTTGCGAGATGGAATGTGCTGCAAGCAGCCCATCCATGTTTTCGCACTGTAAGTCTCAGTTAAAGGGGCAGTAGCGCAACCGGCCAGCTCACGAAATAGACGTTGGGAACGGTCGTACGGCCCGAATACCGCGTAGCGGTTTAGTCCAAGCGCCACTATGCCGAGTTCCGGACTATGCCGAGTAAACTTGTTGGCCCCTGCATTTTCGCCTGTTCTAGCAAACAGGACTCGGCATAGTCCGCGCCATCGGCAAGCGTGGATGCTGGACGAATGGACAAACCATTCGACTACTTTCTTAACGACCGCACTAACCCACGAACAATCGACGCTTTGACGAACGGGCCCCTGGCTTCATCGCTGGAAGCGTATGCTCAGCGCTTACGCGAGGACGGCTACGCGGCCCATTCAGGATTCGTCCAGCTCCGACTGCTTGGATGTTTTAACAGGTGGCTCGGCGGCAAAGGGCTGAAGAGCGAGAACGTGAATTCTGCCGCGGTCGAGCAATATCTTCGCGGTCGGGAGCACAGCGGGAAACTACGCAAAGGCGATTCTGCCGCTCTCTTTCGGCTGTTGACCACGCTCCGGCCTGACGAAACCGCTGTGACAGCGCCACCTCCCACAGCCGTTGAAATCGCGCTGGACGAATTTCAACAGTATCTACGGCAGGAACGCAGTTTGACCGAGGCGACAGTGATCAACTACACGCCGGTCGTGCGGGTATTTTTGTTGGAGCGTTTTCCCAAAGGAGGCCTGCACTTCCAAAAGATAAGCGCGGGCGACATCGCCGCGTTCGTGCAGCGGCAGGCCGGCGTGGTCACTTCCAAACGCGCGGCGCTGGTGGTGACTGCGCTGCGGTCCTTTCTGCACTACTTGTTCCATCACGGCAAGGTGGCTAACGACTTGGCGGCGTGCGTGCCAACCATCGCCACGTGGTCGCTCTCAACAGTTCCGAAGTTTCTTTCCGGAGAGCAGATCCAAAAGGTCTTGGACTCGTGTGACAGAGAAACCGTCATCGGCAAGCGGGACTACGCCCTTTTGCTCCTGCTGGCGCGTCTGGGCTTGCGAGCCGGCGAAGTGGTCGCCCTCACGTTAGACGATTTCGATTGGGATGCCGGTTTGATCACAGTGCATGGTAAAGGAAAGCGGGTCGCACAGATGCCCTTGCCATCCGAAGTGGGAACGGCCATTGCAGACTATCTCTCGACAGCGAGGCCGCGGTGTTCCAGCCGGCGGGTGTTCATTCGCGGGAAAGCGCCGCTAACCGGATTCGCCAACTCGGTCGCGATCTGCTCGCTGGTAGATAAGGCGCTGGAGAGGGCGGGAGTGGAGTCCAAGTTTCGAGGCTCCCACTTGTTCCGCCACAGCCTGGCGACCCAGATGCTCAAACACGGCGCATCTTTGCCTGAGATCGGCGACTTGTTGCGCCATCGGCGCCCGGACACTACCCGAATCTACGCCAAAGTGGACTTGGTATCGCTTCGGTCCATTGCGCTTGCGTGGCCAGGAGGCAACCGATGAAAACTTTGCGACAAGCTATCGAGGAGTACGTCACTCTTCGTCGCAGCTTGGGATTCAAGCTGCGGGACATGGCCGACGATCTCCGGAACTTTGCTGTGTTCCTGGAGCAGAAGGCGGCGCCGTGCATAACGACGGAACTCGCTATGGAATGGGCGATGCAGCCTACGGACCATCAGCCTAGCGATTGGGCGCAACGGCTCAGCGCTGTGCGCGTATTTGCCCGTCATTGGCATGCTACAGATCCGCGCACCGAGATTCCTCCGGCAGGCTTACTCCCGTTTCGGCCGCAACGTGCCCGCCCCTATCTGTATTCGGAACTGGAGATTCAAAAGCTGTTGGCGGCGGCCCTGCAGCTTGCTCCGCGCCAGGGTCTGCGGCCTTGGACTTATCATGGCCTGCTTGGGCTGTTGGCGGTGGGAGGTTTGCGGATCAGTGAGGCTCTCAAGCTGGAGCGGCCGGATGTGGATCTCTGTGAGGGCATTCTCACCATCCGGCAAACGAAATTCGGCAAGACCCGCCTGGTTCCGCTCCACACTTCCACTCGGGACGTCATGGCCGATTATGCCCAGCGCCGCGACCGGTTTGTGCGCAGCGCATCGTCCCCCTGTTTCTTTCTCAACGATCACGGCCGCCGCCTGGAGGGTTCCGCAGTGCGTCGAACGTTCTACGACCTCTCGCGGCAGATCGGCTTGCGGGGACCGGAGGATCACAGGGGGCCGCGGCTGCACGATTTTCGGCATCGATTCGCCGTCCGCACGCTGATTCAGTGGTACCGGTCCAATGAGGATATCGAGCGGCGCCTGCCGGTTCTGTCTACGTTCCTGGGACACGGCCATGTAGCAGATACCTACTGGTACCTTTCTGTTGAACCGGAACTGATGGGTCTCGCCACACGGCGCCTGGAACTCAGATGGGGGCTCACGCATGAAGAATGAGAACGGATTCCCCAGCTTACTGGAGCGTTTCTTCACGCAACGTCTGATCGCTCAGCGCCGGGTCAGCCCTCATACCATCGCCTCCTACCGCGACACGTTTCGCCTGTTGTTACAGTTTGTCGAGAAGCGATTACGCAAGCCGCCTTCCGGTCTTGCTCTGACAGATCTGGATCCTTTCTTGATCGGCGCATTCCTGGACGGGCTGGAAAAAGACCGAGGGAATGGTGCTCGAAGCCGCAATCTACGCCTGACCGCGGTCCGGTCGTTCCACCGGTACGCCGCTCACGAGGAACCCGCTCAATCCGGGCTGATCCAACGGGTGCTGGCAATGCCGGCTAAACGTTACGAGAAGAAGTTGGTTGGCTTCTTGACCCGGCCCGAAATCGAAGCCCTTCTGGCTGCGCCCGATCTGAATACATGGGCTGGCCGCAGAGATCGAACCTTCCTGTTGGTTGCGGTGCAAACCGGCTTGCGGCTATCGGAGATGACCAGCCTGCGCATTGAGGACGGTTTTGGGAACTGGCGCGCATGTGCGCTGTATGGGCAAAGGGCGGAAAGAGCGATGCACCCCATTGACGAAGCAGGCCGTCGACACCGTCAAACGGTGGCTGCAGGAAGCCCCGCGTGGCACAGACGGCATTGTGTTTCCGAGCGCGCGGGGAATCAGACTCAGCGCCGATGGGGTGCAGTATCTGTTGGCCAGGCATGTCACGACCGCCCAACTAAAGTGCCCTTCGCTGAAGAACAAACGGGTGACGCCCCATGTCCTTCGCCACTATCTACCCTTCCGGATTATGTCTCGTACCGACACGGCGGCCTGATATTTCCTGCGCCATGGGCAACGCGTAATCAACATAGTATTGACTCCTTCCGTCAGTATGTGCAGGAGAGTAGTTGACCGTGAAGTGTTTCATCGACAAGCAAATAGTTGTGTCCCGAACGCCGGACGGCCCTCTTGCGCCGCATATCGGGCCGTTTGCAGATTCACTGCGTGAGCAGGGATATGCGTTGGTGTCGATTCACCGACACGTTCTGCTCGCTGCGTGTTTTAGCTGCTGGCTTAAGCAGCGGGGAGTCTCTTTGCGCAGCATCACATCTGATCATCCGGCGCGCTATCTTCGATACCGCATGCGGCAAGTCCAGCGGGGCCTTGGCGATACTGCTGCGCTCAGTCATCTACTCGCCTTTCTGCACTGCGAGCGTGTGATCCCGGCTGAGAAGATACCATCGCGTCGACCAACCTCAGCGGAGCGCTGTTCACAAGCTTACGAGCATTACTTGCGGGAAGCACGCGGTTTGGCTGAAGCAACGGTCGTCAACTACGTTCCGTTCATTCGCAGTTTCCTCAAGGATTGTTTTGACGACGGGCCCATCGTGCTTTCACATCTCTGTGCCGGCGACGTCGTGAGATTCGTACAGCGTCAGGCGGCGCATTTGCACCAGAAGCGGGCCAAACCTCCTGACCTGTGCGCTACGCTCTTTCCTGCGGTATGTGCGCTATCGCGGCAAGACAAAGCTGGACTTAGCTGCTGCGGTACCAATCGTGGCCAACTGGTCGATGTCATCGATTCCCCGAGCGATTACCGAGGACCAAGTCCGTCAGTTGCTAACCAGCATCGATCGGCGCACTGCGATTGGCCGTCGCGATTACGCCATCTTACTCCTCCTGGCACGCCTAGGTTTGCGTTCAGGCGAAGTCGCATCTCTGGAACTCGGCGATATTGACTGGAACGCGGGACACTTGAGCGTTCGTGGCAAGACTGGCCAACGCAGTGAACTACCCTTGACAGCGGAAGTTGGCAAAGTGATAGCCGCTTATCTGCGATGTGGACGACCACAGAGTACTAGTCGGCGTGTATTTCTGCGAGCTAAAGCTCCTATCCGCGGTTTTCGCGGCTCAAGCGGCGTTGGATCTATTGTTCGACATCGCCTCCAGCGCGCCGGCATTGACGCTCCAACCCTCGGAGCACATCAGTTTCGACATGCATTGGCTTCTGGACTGTTGCGGCATGGCGCCTCACTCGGTGAAATCGGCGAGTTGTTGGGTCACCACAGTCCCGAGACGACCAAAATCTACATCAAAGTAGATCTCGATGCCCTGCGAACCCTCGCCTTACCGTGGCCTGGAGGTGTGCGATGAACACACTCCGGGAAGCTGTTCGAGAGTACTTAGAAATGCGACGCGGCTTGGGATTCAAGCTGAGGGAAGCGGGCAACGGGCTGATCGATTTCGTGACGTTCCTCGAGCAGCACGGGGCTTCCTACATTACTCAGGCGTTGGTACTTGAGTGGGTACAGCAACCGCTCAACGCTCGCCCGGCATACTGGGCTGCAAGGCTGAGTTTCGTGCGCGGATTCGCACGTTATCGTAGCGCCACTGATCCGCGAACGCAGATTCCGCCGCAGGCCCTGTTGCCCTTCAAACCGAAGCGGGCGCGACCTTATCTGTATTCGGATGAGGAAATCCGCAGCTTACTTCGCGCCGCTCTCAGAATGCCCTATCGCTTTGAGCGCGGGAAACTGCGACCCTGGGTCTACTATTGTCTATTCGGATTGCTGAGCGTTTCGGGTCTGCGCCTTGGCGAAGCACGCAACCTCGAGCTTCAAGATGTCGATCTAAAGGCGGCGGTATTGACGATCCGCGGCGCCAAATTCGGCAAGACTCGCCTGGTGCCCTTGCATGCCACGACCTGCAAGGTGCTTGCCAACTACATCGCTAGACGCCGGCGCCATTGGGCCAGACGAGCGGTGTCCTCCTATTTGTTCGTTTCCAGCCGGGGCAATCGTTTGGATGGCGGAGACATTCATCGAGCTTTCTACGCGTTGTCGCGGAAGATTGGTCTGCGAGGAGCTTCCGACAGTCGTGGTCCTCGTCTGCATGACATGCGCCATCGTTTTGCGACAAACACTCTCGTGCAATGGTACCGGTCCGGTCAGGATCCCGAGAGACGACTGCCGCTGTTGTCCGCCTATCTCGGCCATGTGCACGTCGCCGACACGCAGTGGTATTTGGAGGGATGTCCTGAGTTAATGTGCGAAGCGATGAAACGGCTTCAGCAGCGTTGGGAGGATAGGCCGTGAGCAACTCCGTAGGTCTGGCGGCGCTGCTGGAGCGTTTCTTCACTCAACGCCTGATGCAGCAGCGCCAGGCGAGCCCACACACCATCAGTTCCTATAGCGACACCTTCCGTCAGTTCCTGACGTTTACCGAGCAGCGATTACATAAGGCGCCGTCGCGGCTGAACTTTCAGGAGATTGACACGCCCTTGATTATGGCGTTCCTGGATCACTTGGAGAAGCATCAAGGGGTCAGTGCCCGCAGCCGCAATTTACGGTTGACAGCTATTCGCTCGTTCTTTCGTTTCGCAGCTTTCGAGGCGCCATCGTATTCCGCCCAGATCCAACGGGTACTCGCGATCCCCAGCAAGCGTTTTACGCGGACGCTGGTCCCTTTTCTCACCCGTGCCGAAGTCGATGCCTTGCTGGCCGCGCCGGATCAGGGAACCTGGAACGGCAGGCGCGATCACAACTTCATTTTGCTGGCGGTACAGACCGGTCTGCGATTATCCGAGATGACCGGCCTCAAACGCGAGGACATCATTCTCGGAGCGGGCGCTCATGTGCGAGTAATTGGAAAAGGCCGTAAGGAGCGTTGTACGCCAATCGCCAGATCCACACTCGCCGTGTTGAAAGCCTGGTTGCATGAGCCGCAACGAGGTGACGGACACGTGCTCTTTCCCAACTTCAAAGGTGGACGTCTCAGCGTCCACGGTGTGCAGTACTTGTTGAACAAGCATCGCGTCACGGCTTCCACCGTGTGCTCGTCGTTGAAACGCAAACGTGTCACCGTCCACCGTCTGAGGCATACCATGGCCATGGACCTTCTGCAAGCCGGCGTCGATCGATCTGTAATCGCATTGTGGCTCGGTCACGAACGCCTTGAAACCACACAGATCTACCTCGAAGCAACACTTGCTATGAAGGAAAAAGCACTTGCCAAGTTGCCTCCGCAGAATGGAAGACGCGGGCGCTATAAACCCGGCGACAAACTCCTCGCCTTCTTGAATAGTCTGTAGCCGCATCGGACTATGTCTCGCAATATCCGAAACCGCTGCACTGCGCGACTTGAAATCTCGATCCAAAGCCGCAAACGCCCTTCTCTGACTCGACATAATCCGGCAGGGTAGATAGTGACGAAGCACATGCGGTGTCACCCGCTTGTTCTCAAGCGAAGGGCACTGCTGTTGGGCGGTGGCCACGTGCCTGGCCAACATAAACTGCACTCCGTCCG
>JBBRRB010000112.1:0-11458 GCA_038225555.1 Bryobacterales bacterium | reverse complement strand
ATTGCCTGCCCCACTGGGTCTCATTACGATTCGTGGGAAAAGCCAAGTGGCACTGCCCAGGGTATCGTGACCGATCCCTACCACTCCATCAGTTCCACCGAAGCAATCGTGCGCGCGCCCGTTCGCATTTCATTTACAACCTTTCCCTTCGCATCCACTTCGATCAGCCGTCTGCCGGTGTAGTCGTTCAGCAGCAGCCCGCCGTTCGGCAGCACCACGAAGCCCGAGGTCCAGCCCATCTTGATGTCGCGATTCTCTCCGCCGATTGACCGCACCACCTTCCCTGAAGGATCGATTTCGACAATCTCGCCCGGATCGGAAAGACTCGTAATCGTGTTTCCATTCGGCAGCCGTCGCGCCTCATACAGCTTTCGCTTGTCTCCATTAGGAGCCTGCCACGACCATACGATCTTCCCTGCTTGATCCACTTCGATGATCTTCGATTCCGCCTCGATTGCGATCAGCGTAGTTCCCTGCTCGGTGCGATGGCTGTTGCGCGACCGCATCTTTGCTAACGACGCGTCTTCGTACTTCCAGACGATTCGTTTATCCGGGGTCACTTCAATCACCCGTCCAGCCTGAGCATCTCCGATCAGGGTGTTGCCGTTCGCCAAACGTTGCGCCGCGAGGGGATGTTCCAAATCGGCGGGTCCATAGCTCCACACCACCTCATGCTTTTCGTCCAGTTCCTGGACCAGCTTCTTCGACCCGGTGGTGAACAGCACGTGGCCGTTGGGCAGATACTGGACATCGTGGCTGCGCTCGTTCGGTTTGGTCCACAGAACCTTCCCCGAGGGCCATTCCATCGCAATGATTTCACCTGCCGGTCCATGGTCGGAGATCAGTATCCGATGCTGGGGAGTCTTCTGCTTCAGTTGCTTGTCAAGATAAGCAAACGCGCGCGCATCGGCCCTCTCCGCGTCAGCGCCTTTGAATCCATGGCCCGCGCCCGGGATGCTTTCGAGCTCGGCGGGAACGCCCGCGGCGATCAGCCGTTCGATAAGCCAAAGCGATTGTTCGTACGCCACGTAGGTATCTTGCGTTCCATGAATCGAAAGGATCGGCACAGCGCCAGGCGTCACCCAATTTAGCGGGCTGGCCCGTATGTGCGCCATCCGGTTGTGATCCAAGTCGCCGCCAAGGAACATGGGCAACACTTCCGCCGCGTCCACGCTTTTGGAATAGGACTGCGTGAAATCGGTGGGTCCATAGTAATCCACGACGCAGGAAACGCGGCTCGAAAATTCGCGATTCGGACCGGAGCCTTCGAACTCCTCCAGGCCTCCCGTCAAGCCCAGGAAAAGAACAAGGTGGCCGCCCGCGCTGCCGCCCATGGCTGCAATATGCTCGGGGTCGATTCCGTACTTCGCTGCGTTTGCGCGCAGAAAGCGGACGGCAGCTTTCACGTCGTGCACCGGGGCTGGGAACTGGTTGCGAGGCGCCAGCCGATAGGTCACGGTGGCCGCCACGTACCCTCGTTCGGCGAGCTTGATCGCCATGGGCAAGTAGCTCTGTCGGTTGCCAGCGCGGAACCCGCCCCCATGCACCAGGAGGACCGCCGGGCGCGGTGCATCCGAAGCCAGGCTAGGTCGTACGATATCCATCGCCATGCGCCCGCCGACGTTCGAGTATTCGATATCGGCAGCGTGGATCACAGTGTCCGGCATTGCCGGAATCGTCTGAGAGTAGAGAGCAGCAGAGGCGCAGCCAAAGACTGTAAGCAAACGTGTAAGCATCGACGTTATGCTATCATTCCGGGCAAGGGTGGAACTGCTTGCAAGCACGGTTCTTCTTCGCTCTCCTAGTCGCTGGAACGGCTGCGTCAGCCGCTGATGGCGATGTCTCGTTTTCAAAGCAAATACAGCCGATTCTCGAATCACGCTGCTGGAAATGTCACGGTTCTGCCATCCAGCTCGGCAAGCTCGATCTGCGATCGCGCGCCGCTACTGTCGCGGGAGGCGAACATGGAGCTTCTCTCGTTCCCGGCAAGGCTGAAGCGAGTCCTCTCTACCGCCGCGTGGCTGGACTCGAAAAGCCCGCCATGCCGATGGATGGCAAGCTCACGGACGAACAGGTCCGGTTAATTAAAACGTGGGTGGACCAAGGCGCTCCTTGGGACGGGCTAGCGCCTGCTGCGTCGTCGGATTCCCAAACACAGCTAACTGCGATGGAGGATATGCCGATCCCTCCCGAGGCGCGGAATTACTGGGCGTTCCGAAAGCCGACGCGTGTGGCGTCCCCTGGACCCGGCAACCCTATCGATGCGTTTCTGGAAAAAACCTGGCGTGAGAAGGGACTTGATCCCGCGCCGGAAGCCGATCACGTAACTCTGCTGCGGCGCGCTTATCTCGACCTGACGGGTCTGCCGCCAGCTCCCGCCGAGGCGCAGGCCTTCCTCGCTGATCGTCGACCAGACGCGTGGGAGCGGCTCATAGACCGTCTGCTTGCATCGCCAGCCTACGGAGAACGCTGGGGACGCCACTGGCTCGACGTCGCCCGGTATGCGGACTCGAACGGTTTCGAACACGATTTCGACCGCCCCAATGCATGGCGCTATCGCGATTACGTGATCCGCGCATTCAACGAAGATAAGCCCTACGACGTTTTTCTACGGGAGCAGTTGGCGGGTGACGAAGTCCCGAACGTGACCAACGACAGCTTGATCGCGACTGGCTTCCTGCGCAACTACGCCAAGGTGGGCTTCCGCGAGAAGGATAATCCGGAGTTTCGTTACGACTACCTCGACGACATGATCGGCACCATTGGGCGCGGCGTGCTCGGTCTCACCGTGCAATGCGCTCGCTGCCACAACCACAAGTTCGATCCAATTCCTCAGAAGGATTATTACCGCCTGCAGGCCTCGCTGTGGCCCTATGTCGAAGTGGATCATCCTTTGGTGCCGGCCGACGAAGCCGCAACATATCAGCGGAAGGTCGCGGCCGTGAACCTTCGAATTGCCGATGTGCGCAAGCAGATCAAGGCCCTTGAACAGCCATACCGCAACCTGCTCTTGCCGGCGAAATACAAAGCGTTTCCGGCCAACGTTCAAGAAGCGATCGCGCTGCCGGAGGAGAAGCGTACAGAGGGCCAGAAGCTGCTGGCCAATCAAGTCCTGCTGACCGTTTCGGTTTCGAGCAATGAGATCGATCGCGTCATGCGCCCGAACGACTTATCCGCGAAGAAGGAACTGCTGGCCGAGGTTCAGGGGATCGAGAAGGATCGCCCCGCGCCAATCCCGATGGCGATGGGCATCACCGACGGCGACTATCGTTTCACTCCCGACGGTCCCGGTGACGAGCCTGCGCCGGGCAAGGGCGTCAAGAAGGCGGATTTTGCAGGCAGCTATGTTCACACAGGCGCAGGCCCGTATGAACCGCCGCCTTCTTATTTCCTGATTCGCGGCGACGTGAATAGCCACGGGTCACTAATGAGGCCGGGTTTTATCACTGTCGCGACTCGAGGAAATCCTGCCGTGGAGATGCCCCAGCCTGGAGGCCACACATCAGGAAGGCGTCTCGCTCTCGCGGAGTGGCTGATCTCGCCTGACAACCCCCTCACCGCGCGAGTGGCCGTGAATAGAATTTGGCATCATCATTTTGGACGGGGACTTGTCGCCACGGTTGACAATTTCGGCAAGATGGGCGAAATACCCACCCATCCCGAACTGCTCGATTGGCTTGCGCTCGAGTTCATCGACCGCGGCTGGAGCATGAAGCAAATGCATCGGCTGATCATGACGTCGCACGCCTATCGGATGTCTTCCGGGTTCACATCTGAAAGCGACTTGGCGAAAGACCCGGACGATCATTATGTGTGGCGCTATCGCGTGCATCGCCTGGATGCCGAAAGCGTGCGCGATTCCATCCTGGCTGCCAGCGGTGGCCTAAATCGGGAGATGTTTGGACCCCCGGTGTTCCCGGTGCTGCAAGCCGAAGTGCGCAAGTCGATGAGCTATGGAATTTGGAACCAGGACGAGGACGGGCCCAAAGTTTGGCGACGAAGCGTGTATGTGTACCGCAAGCGAGGACTGCCGTTCCCCTTGTTTGAGGCGTTCGATCTGCCCGACCAAAACCTTAGTTGCGGGGCGCGCAACGTGACTACTGTCCCGACGCAAGCTTTGATGCTGCTGAACGACGACTTTGTTTTGAAACAGGCTGGATTGTTCGCCGACCGCGTCCGGGAAGCTGTTCCTGAGAACGCCGAGAGGCAAGTGGACTATGCCTACCGTCTCGCGCTCAGCCGCGATCCGAGCGAGCAGGAGCGGAAGTTGGGTTTGGAGTTTGTTTCTAGCCACAACTTAACAGGACTGGCCCACGTTCTTCTCAATTTGAATGAGTTCTTGTATGTCAGATAGTACGAAATCCAGACGTGAACTGCTCTTTGAAGCCGGTGGCGGCCTCAGCGGTATCGCGCTCGCCTGGCTGCTGGGCCAAGACAAGCTGCTGGCCTCGACAGATGGATCGATGGCGCCGAAGCAGCCGCATTTCGCGCCGCGAGCCAAGAGCGTCATCTCTCTTTTTATGAGCGGCGGCGTCAGTCATGTGGACACATTCGATCCCAAGCCGATGCTGCACAAGTACGCTGGCCAGCCGATGACCGGCAAAGGCGACGTTGTCGTGCGGCAGGGTTATCCCGGTCCGCTGATGCCTAGCCCGTTCACCTTCAAAAAGTATGGGCAGAGCGGGCTGGATGTGTCGGAGATTTTCCCCCTCATCGCCGAGCATGCGGACGAATTCGCGCTGCTCCGCTCAGTGTACGGAAAATCCAACGACCACGTGCAGGCACATTACGCGCTCGCGACTGGCATGATTCGGATGGGTTATCCGAGCCTCGGAGCGTGGGTCACTTACGGACTCGGCTCAGAGAACGAAAACTTGCCAGCCTTCGTCGTGATCTATGACGCGCACGGCGGCCCCTTCGGCGGACCTGCAAACTGGGGCGCTGGCTTCATGCCGGCCGCCTATCAAGGAACCGTCTTCAAGCCGAAAGGCACGCCCATCGTCGACCTGAAGCCGCCAGCCTCGATCGCTCCCGAGGAGCAGCGAGCGCGCCTGGATCTGCTCTCCAAGCTGAACGAGATGGATCTTCAGAAGTTTCCCGGCAACTCAGAATTGTCAGCGCGAATTAACTCGTACGAACTTGCGTACCGCATGCAGGGCGTCGCGCCGGAAGCGGTGGATGTGGAGCGGGAGAGCGAGGCCACTCGCAAGCTGTATGGTATGGACAACCCTGCCACGGAGCCGTTTGCTCGCCAGTGCATCATGGCGCGTAGGCTGGTGGAACGAGGTGTCAGGTTTGTGCAGCTTTATCACGGCGGTCTTGGGAACCAGAACCTCGATACCTGGGACGCGCATGAAAACGTGCAGAAGAATCATTCGCAGCACGCCGCCGAAGTGGATCAACCTATTGCGGCGTTGCTGACCGATTTGAAGGCGCGCGGCCTGCTCGATTCAACGCTGGTAACTTGGCAAGGGGAGTTTGGACGCATGCCTATCTCTCAACGCGGCGTGGGGCGCGATCACAATCCAGGCACGATGAGCATGTGGATGGCGGGTGCGCGCATCAATGGCGGGCAGGTAATCGGATCCAGCGACGAGTTCGGCTACAAGGCTGCGGAACAGCCGATCTCGATCAACGATTTGCACGCGACGATATTGCATCTGCTCGGAATGGATCACACCAAGCTGACGTACCTTTTCAACGGGCGCAACATGCGGCTTACCGATGTATATGGCGAACTCATTCCGCAAATCGCGGGATAGTCGACCGTAACTCAATGCCATAAAAAGGGGGCAAGTCCGAAGACCTGCTCCCTTTCCTGTGTGCCGAGCATGTTCGGCAGCTCGAAGGTGAAAGTCCTTTGACAACCGGATGGAGGTGAAGTCATAACGAAGCGCAAGGGCGTCGTCGTGAGGCGGGGTCTGAAAGAAGTGGGGAGCAAACGTGCGAGCCGAGGTACAAGAACCGGATCAGAGGCATACGGTGCCGGACGCGCTGGCAGGTGACAACGAAGTCCATATCCATCAAGGGCATTGGTTGTAAATCGGGCGGTTGCGCGCGGAAGGGCGGTCGAACTTGCCTCGGGAGATCTGCCGTTTGTCCCGGTATCGGGACTGAGGACGGAGCAATCAATTCTGACCGGGCGGCAGAAGTCAGCAGCGGGCGTGGTAGTCACGTAAGTGGCGAAGGCCCAAACGGTCCTCGAAAGAGGTTAATGGGAGCGGCTACTAAGTAGCGTAACTCATGAGCGTCAAGCCGCAGAATAACCTGCTAGTATTGGCCTTCGACCAGGAGTATAGAGGGGAAGGAATCTGCGAGCGAGAAAACTGTAAGCAGGCATGGAAGCAAGTCAAGGCCAACAAAGGGAGTCCGGGAGTGGACAGAATGACTGTGCAGCAACTGCCGGAGTATCTGAAACAACACTGGCCAACAATCCGGGAACAGTTGCAGAGTGGGACTTATAAAAGCAACCGGTGAAACGGGTAGAGATCCCGAAGCCGGAGGGCGGGGTGCGAAAGCTTGGCATCCCGACCGTGCTGGATCGATTCATCCAGCAGGCGGTAATGCAGGTTCTGCAGCGCAGGTGGGACCGGACGTTCTCCGAACACAGCTTTGGGTTTCGTCCAGGGCGACCGGCGCATCAGGCGGTTGAGCAGGCGCAGAAGTACATCGCTGAAGGATACCGCTGGGTGGTAGACCTGGATTTGGAGAAATACTTGGATACGGCCTCATATTGCCCCCTGGTTACTGAAAATTAGTCGAACAGCGTTGAGAGTTGTTCAACGACCTTGATTCTTAAGCCTTTGCGGCGGCCCTGTCTGACAAGGACAGCTTCCAGTTCGCCGCGCTTGACACGTTGCAACACCGTCTGCCGCGAAACGCCGAGCTTCATCGTTGCTTCGAGCATTGGCAGAAACTCTGGAGGAGCGTCAGCCACAACTCGCGATCGCAACTCTTCGTTCATGCGGATTTGCCATGGCGCACCGGGCGTTGCCTGCTCTCCTTGGATGAAACCATCCGCGAGCCAGCGGTGAATACTGGAAGTATTCATGCCGAGGATTTCAGCCGCTTTACGGATCGTAACCAGTTCGCCGTCGATTGGTCCGATGAGTGGCTGAAAGCGCGGGATGTCGCGATACCGGCGAAGAGAGCCTACTTGATTGGCCGTGAAGCGCTCGCCATTGCCGTCTTGCGGCCTTGACGATTCAAGATTCCGGCGATGACTTCGTCGGGATACAACGCAGCCAATCGGCGCAACAGCTCGATGGTGTCCTCATCGGTACGCGGGCCAGCCGGCCGGAAACGCGGTGTCGGTACGTTGATCGTTGTGATCGTCCCGCCGCGCCAACGGAGAATCAAATGCGCGCATCCCTCGGTTCTCTTGAGGTTGAAGACGACTTCTTCGAGAATCGTGCGCAGCAGTTCTTTGCGATCACGATCGGTAGTGGTGTCGGCATGCCAAGCTTGCTTGAGATCCGCACTCAAGGCTCGAAGGTGAAGGAGTTGTTCCTGGTTGATCGTGACAGGTTGCAGATATTCCTGCGGCGAACGTCGGCTTCCGCATTGGCTAGATCGCGCAGCTTGCTTTCCCAGTCCGCTTCCAAACCACGCGCCACAAGACGGTTCTCCGGCTCCACCGCGCGATAGCGGCGCTCGGCCTTTTCTGCTTCGTAGCGCAGCCGTTCGATCTCGAGCCGCCATTGCGCGAGCGCGGCATTGTGATTGCCATGCGCTTGCTCGACAGCCGCCTTCATTGCGTCGACGGCGGCAGGTGTAACTGCCTCGAGAAACGCATTGGCGATGGCTTGGTCAATGGCCACACCTCCTACGTTGAGACAGTAAAGTCCGCGGCCTTCGACGATGTTTTTGCCAGCGCAATGATAGCCAGGTGTGGAGTTGCGGCCTCTGTAATGCGTGCTGAGCCGGCGGCCGCAGTGTCCGCATACGCCGACGCCTTGCAGCAATGCGGAGCCTTCTCTCACCATCCCTCCCTTACGATGCGGTCCTGGGCGGGTATTGGAATCGAGCCGATTCTGATTGGCCTCGAACGCTGTCCAATCGATGAACCCCGGATGATGATCGCGAATGAGAACGTTCCATTGCTCCATCGGAAGATGACGAGTCCGTTTCTTGACTGTGCCGTTCTCATCGACGTAGCGTTCGTGCCGGCTCTTGCCGTACGCATAAGCGCCAGCATACACCGGATTGGCCAGGATGTGATGAATCGCGGTATAGGTGGGCACAACCCAACGGATCTGTCCATGCGGACCATCTTGCAACGGAAATGACCGCGTTTCTGATCGCAGCCACAGCCAGACGCGGCGCGCGGAGCCGAACTCGACGAAACATTCGAAGACCGAGTGAATCGCGTTGACGACAGCTTCATCGGGATGGAACAAGACTTCGCCATCGGCATCGCCCCAAACGAAACCAACGGGCAGACCGCGTCGCAGTTCACCGCGAGCAGCCTTATTGCGGATGCCGCCATCGAGCCTGGCGCGAATGATGTGAAGTTCCGCTTCGCTCATGGTTCCTTTCAATCCAAGCAGAAGGCGGTCGTTGAACAGAGCCGGATGATAGACGCCATCGGCATCTCCGATGAGCGTATCAGTCAAGCCGCAAAGCTCAAGGAGCTTGTACCAGTCGGCGTTGTTGCGAGCCAGCCGGGAGACTTCCAAGCCGAGTATGATGCCCGCGTGACCAAGAGCAACTTCGCTGATCATCCGCGCAAAACCGGATCGT
This sequence comes from Bryobacterales bacterium, assembly GCA_038225555.1. GTDB lineage: Bacteria > Acidobacteriota > Terriglobia > Bryobacterales > Bryobacteraceae > JANXQZ01. The sequence goes on along the minus strand of JBBRRB010000112.1, from coordinate 2,716 downwards.
TTGTCGGTAGTGGCGCCGGACAGACCGAGGTCGTCGTCGATGACGGCGATGTTGTCATTGGTCCAACCGAGTTGTTGTGCCCGGTCTTTAAGCGCGTATTGCCTCGCGGTGGATTCACGGTTATGTTCAACCTGAGAAACGGTTGACTGCCGAACATAGATGAAAGCCCGGCGAGCGCAATGAGATGGCTTTATCTTGGAAAGATCACTCATGGGAGTTCTCCAGCGGTGGTTCGATCGCAAGAGTCAAGGGCGTTGCTGCCGCCGCTTTCAGCAGCAGGCGCGCGAGGGTCTCGATGACGAGTTGTTGATGTTGGGGATGGAGTTCTTCCCACAGGGATTGCTGTGGGATGGGAATGTCGATGAAGTGCAGATTCAGTTGCGGCATGGCTCTCCTGCTTCGGACTCGACTGTGACGCTGCCGCCGTTGCGGCGGAGCGTTGCAAAAGAGCATCTGCCAATGTGCGGAGTTTTTGCAAGTGCTCCACAGAGCCGACGAGGCCAGGGTCTTCTGTTTTCTTGTCGACCTGATCGGTCCACAGCGCCGGAATATGCGATTTGCTTCCGTCTGGCAGAAAGACTACAAAGAGCAGTCGGCCGTGTTTGTTCAACGAACGAAGGACTTCCAATGATTGTCCTTCGAACGGATGATGTTTACGAGTGATTGTGACCCGGTCTGGATGGTTCCGGATGTGGGTAGTCTGCGGTGGTTTCCTTGGACAACATTCCGCAAGATCTGCTGATACGGGCGGTAAAGAAACACGCTAAGGAACAGTGGATGGTTCTCTACATCGAGCGCTGGCTGAAAGCGCCAGTGCAAGAAGAGGATGGCCAGTTGGTCTCGCGTGAGACGGGCACGCCGCAAGGCGGGGTCATCAGCCCTCTGTTAGCCAATCTGTTTCTGCACTATGCTTTTGATCGATGGATGGCGAAGCGGCATCCGAAGTTGCCGTTTGAACGTTTCGCTGATGATGCCATCGTGCATTGCAGGACGGAAGTGGAAGCCCAGGAGGTTCGGGCAGCCATAGCCGCGCGTTTAGGGAAGTGTGGATTGGAGCTTCATCCGGAGAAGACGAAGGTTGTCTATTGCAAGGATGATGACCGGCGAAGGACTTATCCGAACGAGAAGTTCGATTTTCTAGGCTACACGTTTCGGCCGCGGAGATCGAAGAATCGCAATGGCAAGCACTTCATCAACTTCTCCGGCAAAGGTTTCCGGTAGTGTCAAGAGTTTTGTGTAAACGATCAGCCGTTCCGGTCAACGTTTCTCAATCTGTGATAAAGTGCTCAACACTAAGCGGAGGACAAGGCTCTGCGGCGACGCAACCTGAGCGCCGTCTTAGTGCCGAGACCGGGGGCGGACGGCCCATCTCGTCCGCTCCGGATAGTAAGCAGCCGGGATCGGCCCAAAGCGGTAATCCCGGGGGTGTGTGGGCAGCGCCCCATTGCATCTCCAATTGAAAATTCTTGCAGCTATCGTTCCGGAGCCGGCATGCGGTCCGGCCAGAGGATCTGGAAGCGGTTCAAAGTCTCGCGCCATCCCTGCACCAACGACCATTTCTTGCAAACCTTCATCAGCCCCAGATACAGCAGCTTCAACGCCGCCTCCTCGTTGGGAAACGAGCCTCACGTCTTCATCACCTTGCGCAGCGTCATGTTCAGCGACTTGATCGCGTTCGTCGTATAAATCACTTTCCGAATATCGGGTGGAAATCCGAAAAACGGAGTGACCCGGCTCCAGTTGCGCGCCCAGATCTGCGAAACCGCCGGATGCGTGGCATCCCATTTGGCCGCGAACCGCTCCAGTTGCCCGCTCGGCCTCCTCCTCAGTCGGCGCCCTGTAAATCAGGCGCAGATCGCCAGCCATCGCCCGCTTCTGCTTCCAGCAAGCGTACTCCAGGCTGGACCGCACCAGATGCACGATGCACAGCTGCACCTGCGTTTTCGGGAATACCGCCTCGATCGCTTCCGGAAATCCCTTCAGCCCGTCTACGCACCCGATGAATATGTCCTGCACCCCGCGGTTGCGCAGCTCGGTCAATACTTTGAGCCAGAACTTGGCTCCTTCCTGGCTCGAGACCCACATCCCCAGCACTTCCTTGGTCCCGTCCATGCGGATTCCAAACGCGATGTAGACCGCCCGGTTCTGCACCGCTCCGTTATCCCGCATCTTCACAGATCGCGTCCAGGAATAAGATCGGATACAACGCCTCCAGCGACCGGCTCTGCCAAGCCTTTACATCCTCCAGCACGCCGTCGGTCACATTCGAGATCAGCGTCGGGCTGACCTCCACCCCGTAGATTTCTTCCAGATGGCCCTGGATATCCCGCGCTGTCATTCCCGCGCGTACATCGACAGAATCTTGTGGTCGAAGCCCGTGAACCGGTCTGATGCTTGCCCACGATCCTGGGCTCGAAGATCCCGTTGCGGTCCCGCGGCGTCTCCATCTCGATTTCGCCGAAATCCCCTTTCAGCTTCTTGCTGCTCTTCCCGTTGCGGGAGTTGCCGTTGTTGTAGCCTGCCGGATCGTGCTTGTCATAACCCACGTGCTCGGTCAGCTCCGCCGCCAAGTAGGGCTCCAGGACCGCCTTGGTCAACTGCTTCAGCAGCCCGTTTTCCCCTATGATGTCTTCAGGACGCGTTCGCCCGTCCAGCAGCTGGTCTATCAGCTTGGAATCGATTGCCATTGTGTTCTCCTATTTTGACCAGGGAACAT
>JBBRRB010000111.1:0-11472 GCA_038225555.1 Bryobacterales bacterium | reverse complement strand
CCCTTGCGATACACAAGCCCCAATGCGCCGAGCCAGGTGGACATCCTCGGCACGTTGTTGATGAGCGTATTGGCTGGGCAATCTCGCTATGCCCACATCAACGCCTTACGCTGGGATGGAGTAAATCCGAAGCTACTGGGCATGAAGAAAGTGATGAGCGAAGGCGCAGCACGGCGCGCATTCAAGCAGGCCTCGCCCGAAGCAACCCGCCAATGGCTTAAGAAGCATCTTGGCAACACTTACGAATCCCTGCTGGAACAAGCCTGGGTGATGGATCTGGACAGTACGGTGAAGCCTCTGTACGGCAAACCGGGGCGGCCCTCGCAGGTGGTGCATACGTATCTGATGGCGGAGTTGCGGCTGGTGTTGGGAGCGGAAGTACAAGCCGGCAGCGAATCGGCGCCGAGCCACGCGCAGCCCGGTGTTTGGGCATACTTCGATGCATTGCCTGCCTCGTCAAGGCCGGTATTTATTCGAGGCGATATTGGATGGGGCACGGAGCGGATGATGCAGCAGGCCGAGGAGCGCGGCCAAGCCTATTTATTCAAGATTCGACAGAGTTTGAAGATCAAGGAACTGCTGGCGGGAAGCTTCGAGATAGACCAGTGGCAAGGCGCGGGACAGGGATGGGAAGGCTGTTGGAGCCAAGTGCGGCTGGCCGGTTGGACGGCGCAGCGGCGGGTGATCATTTTGCGGCGGCCCTTACGCCAAGAACTGGTGTTGGCCAAGCGCAAGGGCAGAGGCCGCCGTCAGGCGCAAATGGAACTGGAAATGGGATTTCTCAAAGAGGGCACAGTGCTCTATGAAAACGCGGTGCTGGTGACCAACATGGAGGAAGACATTTACACTTTGGCTCAACATTACCGGGATCGTGGCGACGCAGAGAACGCCTTTGATGAATTGAAAAACCAGTGGGGTTGGCTGGGCTACACCACGCAGGATCACGCGCGCAGTGAGATGATGACGTTGTTCGTAGCCTTGGTCTATAACTGGTGGAGCCTGTTCACCCGTCTCTCATTTCCTCGCAAACGTGCCGAAGCTATTACCTCGCGCCCGCTGTTACTGCATGCGATCGGGCGCAAGACCAGTCACAGCAATCCATCGACACTGACAGTAACCAGCCTCCACGCCGAAGCCGCTACGATTCAGATTGCGATGAAAGCCGTGGCCAGTTTTCTGGGACACATACGCTCAATCACGGAGCAGTTGAAGGCTGTTGACCGGTGGCGGCTCATTCTACGGGCGGTCGTACGCGCCTTCCCTATCAAACCAGCGATGAAAATGCCCACTGCCGGGTTCCAGCCGGCATAATGATGGCCCAACCGCCCTTTTTTGGTTGATCGCCAAGGATGTCGGCAGTCCGCCTTTCCGTGAGGAGCCAAAGCGCAGCTATCTCGTCGCGGCCGATATTTAGCGGGACATCGGCAACGTGGGCTACGGACGTATCGGTCCTCAGTGCGGGAAACGTTCGCTCCATCGGTTTGTTTTTAGCCCGAATACCAACTCCGCGACCGGAGACTGACGGGTATAGGGCAGATTTTCAAGTGGCCCAAATCCAAGCACCCATGCTTGACAACGCCAAGACCATGCGTGAGTCAGCGATAGTAAGACTGTTACATGTAGGGTTTTTGTGGACAGGACGGGGGTGGGCGCGCTCCCATGCAGGAGATTGCGCGCCGGCACTCAGCGCTGCTTCGCAGCCAATAGAGAGTTGTATTCGGCACGAATGCGCGTGGCCATGGCCCCGACCGTGAACCGGTCCAGAAGCCTGGCGCGGGCGCGACGGGCCATGGCGGACCTAAGTGCCGGGTCCCCCAGCAAGTCCAGCAACCGTTCCGCAAATGCTGAGGGATCGTCGGGCGGGACAAGGAATCCCGTCACACCCTCCACCACCACTTCGGGATTGCCGCCAACCGCCGTGGCAACGCAGGGCAGACCCGTTCGCATGGCCTCCAGAAGGGCGTTGGAGAGTCCCTCGCTACGCGACGGCATGGCGAAGATGTCGCCCAACTCCAAGTACGCGGCGACGTTCTCGCTGTAGCCGGCGAACAGGATTTGACCGTCTACGCGCAACGAACGGCATAACGCCAACACTTCCTCGCCGTACGCTACATCCACGGCGCTCCCGCCCATGCCTCCGACGACGACCATTTGCCAGTTGCGGTTCCGTCCGTTGACAAGCGCCAGGGCCCGCACCAGGACGTCAACGGCCTTAACGGGGCGGAAGTTCGCCACGCAGACAATGACGGGGACGCCAGGCTTGAGGTTGCAAGCCGCCCGCAAGCGGACGAGCTCCTCTTGGGAGACACCGACGCTCGATTCGATCCCATTGTGGATTGTGACCACGCGTTTCGCATCGACTCCGTCCGTCCTAATAGTGAATTCGCGGACAGCTTCCGCCACGGCCTGAACCTGATCGAAGCATCCGCGCAGCAAACGATAACCGATTTTGTGCTTCAGATGCCGAAGAATTCCCATATCCCGGCGGCTGGAGATCAATACCTTCGCGCCGAACAATTTGGCCATCGGTCCGGCCCATAAGTCTGCGCTCTGAAAGAAGGTATGAACGATATCGATGTCCTGCTCCCTGACAAGGCGGCGCAATTTCCGCGCCACTCGGAGTGCCTCCAGACTGTAGGTGGATTGCAATTCCCACCAATGCACGGGGCATGGGAACTGCTCGCGGAATGGGCGCGCCCGCTCATTCGTGTGGAAAGTGACTACGGTGCAGCGAAACCCCTTGCCCTCCAGTTGCTGAACGAGCCGGAAAAGAGCCAGTTCGGCCCCACCCATGGAGAAGATTGTATCGATAACGTAGAGAACCCGGATGGGCCTATCTGTTCCGGTCGCCGGGTAATCGGTAGAAGTTGGGACTTGCGAAGTCATCGGATGTCCGATGCCGGCGAACGCAAGTTGCGAAGCCAACGATAGACAGGCCTGAGAGAGTTCCTCAGCACTTCAACGCTCTTGACGGGAAGAAAAGAAAGCAGATAGAGACAGGCGGACGGAACCCCCCTCGCTGCGCGCCACGACTGCAAAAGGTGATCGCGAGCTTCCAGGGGATTACCGCTCAAAAGCAACTCTTTGCCAAACCAGTGGTGGGCATGCGCGAGCGTTTCGACGATCACACGCTCGGGGAGATGAATCCGTTCGTGATCGCGCAGGATACACGGCTCGATTGTCTTCAGGAAGTTCCGCGCGATATGAACGCGATAAGAGGAGTGCGTGAGTTGGTCGGCCATGCCGATCTGATAGTGAACGGCGGGGAGATCTAGAAATCCCACCATGCCCTCGCGACAGGTCCTGAGATGGAAGTCGAAGTCTTCGCCGCTTGGCTTCAGGTCTTCGTTGAAATACTTCACCGCTTGGACGCGCTCGCGGCTTAGGAGGACCGTGGAGGTGTGAACCAGGTTGCCAGTCACCATTTGCGAGAAGATATCGCCCCTAAAAAAACGCCGATCGCCTACCTCCTGGCTCAGATGGCCGGCAAGTTCCACCAGAGGAACACTCGCCTGAAACAGGTCCGCTTCGGTGAACCGGCGGTATGCTGTGTACATTTTCTTAAGGTAGCGCGCGTGAATCACGTGCCCCTGTGGATCCACGGCTGCCATATCGGTCCACACCATCCCAATACTCGGCTCGACGCTGAAACAGCGGAGTTGCAGCTCGATCTTCCATGGAACCCAGGTGTCATCGGAGTCGAGCAGGGCCACGTAGTCTCCATGCGACGCGTCAAGTCCCCGGTTGCGCGCTGCGGAAACCCCAGCGTTCTCCTGGTAAATGTAGAGGAGTCTCGGCTCCAAGCGCATGAGGTCGGCCATTACTTGGCGGGTTCCATCTTGGGAACCATCATCCACAACGATGATCTCGAGCTCCCGATGGGTCTGCGCCGCGACACTCTGAACTGCGCGGACCAAGGCATCAACCCGGTTCCAAGTTGGAATGACAACACTCACGAGCGTTCCGGCCATATCTGTCTGCTCCGATTCTTGCTTCCCTGGCGATCCAAACTTTTTCGGAATGCGAGGCCACGCGCCCTTGGTTCTTCATCACAATCCCGCCCAACGTCGGGAGCTCAACCACGGCTTCCAGATTGCAGTGTACTCGAACATAATCCGGGAGAAGCGGCCCAATGGATTCACGATGTTCGCTTCGTAGACGTTCCCGCGAGGAATGGCCAGAGCCGGATCACGCGATGTCCAGACCCGGCGCTGGGTGGTGAAGCCGTACCGGTAGCCCAGTTCTCCGGCAATCGCCAAAATCTCGTCGCTGGCGTCGCCATTCGGGTAGGCGATTGAGTCACAGTGGCCGTGCAATCGACGCGCTAACGCCTCTGAGGACGATTGCATCTCAGCCCTCGCGATTTCCGCGGATACCGTGGTCAGGATTACGTGGCCATTTGTGTGCGAGCCAAAGCTGACCAGCCCGTCCTGCATTCGCTGGATATCTTCCCAGGACATTGTGGAATCCACCGCGGCCCCTTCTGGTCCGCAACCGGCACGGCAAGCCTTCACTTTGAGTTCTGCTATGGCCAAGTCTCGATCTTGCGGCGTTTTCCGTTTTAGATCTTCGATAAGCGCTTCCGTTTTGTCGAAGCCTGCAGATGGGTCAACGCGGTGGTGATAGGCAACCACCGTCTCCGGCCAAAACGGGGACACGCGGTCCGTCAGGTCGGGACAGACAAAGACGGTGAAGGGGATGGCGTGCCGTTTCGCGATCGGCCAAGCCGTATCGGCTGTATCTTTCCAGCCATCATCGAACGTCACAACTACGGTCGGACGCTCCTGTGCCCGGCCCGGTGCAGCGCCCTCCGCGGGTATAACGCAATACCGGGATCGAAGATGTTCGCACAGTCGATCAAAGGTTCGGCTTCTAACGATCGTTCCGGGAAGACTGCAGGTCAATTCCATCCGCGTCTCATCCAATACCCGATGAAGGGTCAGCACAATGATGGCACCCGTTTGTTTGAGGTCGCGTTTCGCCCACCAAAATACGCCGAGGGTCCACAGACAAGAAGCAAACAGCCATTGCGTCAATCTACGTACCCGGTCGCTTTGAGTCATCTTGTTGCCTGCCTATCGCTGTATCGCGCGCTTCACGCCGCGCAGTCTATCAATGATACGAAATCGAACGTCCGGCTTCTGAAACGCAGTCCAACGTAATTCCCGCTGACCGGTCGACATCCATTCCTTGTACTTAGCTTCTCCAGAAAGAAAATCGAAGTGATCGAACCCTTCCCGGAGACATTGCTCTATGACGTGGAACAGTGTGACAGTGCCGGGACTGAGCCGCTTGTCATCAGTGTAGCGGTAACCGCATTGGTAAAAGTAGACCTTCCCGAAATACACGAGGTTGTATATTACGCCAACCGTTCCGGAACCGGCTTGAAGACGGAACATCTGAACGTCTCCCGCTAGCAACCGGTCTGAGATCAGTCTGCGATGGAATTCGACAAAACGGGACGAAGCAAAGATCCCGCGGCGGCCGAGCGCATTGCTGCGTTGCTGGCTCAATACTGCCAGTTCGTGGAACATTTCCAGGGCAGACCCCACGTCCTCCGCGCGGCTCAATCTTAGCGGGCCAATTTCGGAGTAATAACGAAGGTTCTGCTTCAGGTGCTTGCGGTTCGAACTTTTCAGCACGGTCTCATACGCGGAGCCCGCCAAGCGAAGGGCCGCGAGATCCACGTAGTAGCTGGGATGGCATATTTCCCGGCGTTCGCAGGATGACAAACCCCGCGTTAATGTCTCAAGGACAGGTCCATCCAGAAAGCCTTCAAGCGCCAACTCGTCCCACTCCTGTTGGAGTAGATAGTCCACCAGCGCTTGAGCGGCTGGAACCTCCCATCCAGGTCGGGAGAGAAGGTTATTGAACTCCACGTAGGTTGTATCTTCAGCAGGCTCTCCAGATGCATTCAGGGTGACTCGCCGCAATGCCAGCCTTGTAAGCCTTGACCTTTCCCTCGATATCACGCAGGCTGCTATGGGGGTTCCGGACACGCTGAATGCAACGATCTTGGAGTCGAGCGAACTGCCATATACTTCGAGCCACAACTTCATCCAGGTTGAGGAAAGGAAGTACGAAGGAGTCGCAGCGTGTGCAAGCTCGCTCCAAACCGGCTCCACCAATGGCCACTGCTCCGGCGAGTATTCCTGTAAATCGATCGACCTTTCTGATGCTATCGCTGAAGTCAAGATGGTCTCCAAGTTAGTGCGCTCGTTCCGTCACTGTCCGCTACAGACCATATACCAAACGTTCTACAAATGTCCTGCGGATATCGGCCTCCCTACCAGTTGCCGTCACGCCCTAATCTTCGCACGAGGCGCACTTGAACTCCCCGGAGCAGTCGCGGTACGCTCGGCACGGCACCATACTGAATGGGCCAGGCGGTACAGGACGAGGCTCTCGCCCGCAACTGGCCACTACTGCATGCCCACGTCATACCCAACGGCATGTACGACTTTTCCACCTCCAAAACGCACCCCTGACATTGCGTTCAATACGCTATAGTAAAAAACTCGCTAACTGTGCCCGCTACCCCAGTTTATATAAATCATCGGCAGTAATCCGACGGTCACGGAGGCGGGCATCAAGATGTTGACGCATACCGGCAGGAAGTTTCTGCCATTCAGTTTTTAGCTTCACTTACCGAATATCATCTCACCAATTTCGTTACCGAGTTGCTCAACTTCGGTCGAATCGGCAGACTCGCGATATAGGCGCAGTTTTTGGATGAAGTGACCGCGTTTTTGTTGCTCAGCCTCGAGGCCGTACTTAAGCAAGCGTGTCAGAAATACGCTTCGGCTGACACCTGCTCGATCAGACCTCGTATTTATCTCGTTTAGCATCTCAGTCGTGACTGGCACGCTGACTCTCTGCGAGATCCGCTTTTTTTCTAATTGCATAGCAGCACCTTGCATCTGAAAAAGTCAATATGAATCACAAAGAATCACAGGGTCAATGGCAAATGTTAGCAATTTATAAACCCTGAATAACCACTATTTTAGGGAACTTATAACGTGAAGACAGTCTCAAAAGGCTTATCGATCAGGCTCTCTAAGCGCAATTCTACACGTCGGCGCGGCTGCATCTGGAGCGGTGTCCCGCAGCGGCAAGCCGAATGACGGACCAGAGTCCGATTTGCATTCCGTGGCTAAGAACGACCGCTGCCGCGGTGGCGCTGCCGCACAGTCTAATCGGCACTTACGATGGGACGGCTTATCAACCTGGTGGTAACCCGCAACGTGCGAGACTTTAACGTCTCAACCGTCGGAACCGCTGCTAGCCCGGCGACGGGCAACAAACCCGACGCATCTATCCCCTCCCTACCTCTATCTCACGGAACCGCCACCGAAGAAGTACAAATCCGGGATGCTAAGTTTCAGCCTACGCATAAATCGTCATCCCTGCACAACCTTCCTCCTTGAGAAAGTCATCAATGCTCGAACTCATATGCTTTTTACTCATCGTTCTAACTCCTTCTGACGCTTCCGCGCCGCCGCTATTGTGCTCGCAGCAGATCCTACCCTATCGCCTGACCTCAACCCTGATGTATCATACGCTCGTAAGTGCCCCGGCCCCAACGTTCACAAGTTTCTTTACTTATTTTTCACCCCGCAACTACCAGAAACCAAAACCAATCCAAAACCCACCCCAAACTCGGCCACTAGCCCGCCAGCTACACTAACCCCAGAAGTAAGAGCCACCATCCTGCGCCATAGCGCAGCATAGGGGACATCCTCGTGAGAGGCTCCGCACCCAAGTTCTCAGACAGCCTCCCAGGTGTTTTCCCAGGGCGTTATGGACTAGAACGCCAGCTTTGCAGTGCATCGGCGCCGGCGTAACGGGCAGCTTAAACTAACTCGATCGTCACGCGCCGCCCCACCATCGCAGCCGCACGTTGGAGACTACCAAGGGTAATGTCGTTCTTCGGATCCAGCAGCCGGTCAATTTGGGTCCGGCTCGTCTTGAGCAGGGTTGCCATCTTATTCTTGGATATTTTCTTTTCCTTCATCGCCTCGGCCAGTTGCCACGCGACAACTTCCTTGATCGCCTGCGCTTGCGCCTCCTCGAAGATACCTTCCTCCTTGAGAAAGTCATCAATGCGCGAACCCATATGCTTTTTGCTCATCGTTCTAACTCCTTCTGACGCTTCCGCGCCATCGCCAAATCTTCATCCGGAGTGGTCCGCGTTTTCTTAATGAATCCGTGCAGTGCAACCAGATATTCGCGGTGAAAGCAGAGCAGTACGCGTGACGTCCGTTTCGTCGGCAGGTCCTCCGGATTTCCCATAGTCCGTTCCCCATCGGACGGCACAGCGGCATACCTGCCGGCCATCGCCATTGTGCTCGCAGCAGATCCTTCCCTATCGCCTGACGCTCCGCCTCATCTAGTCCTTTCAACCAATCCCTTACCGGCTCGCTTCCCGCCGCTGTACGGTAGAAGATCAGCGGGATTTTTGGGGACTTTTGACCTTCTATCACCCTGTACCGTATTTAGTACAGAATGTACCATATAAAGTACATCATTGCCTTCGATGCGCTGATGTACCATACGTCGGGTAAGTGCCCTGGCCCAGACGTTCACATCTTTCTCCACTTCTTTTCCACCCGCAACTAACAGAAACTAAACCCAATCCAAAACCAACCCCCAAACCGGCCACTCATCCGCCAGCTACACTAACCCAGAAGTAAGAGCTCCGTAAAGGGGCCGCCCCGGGATTGACTCTGTTTCGCAAAATCCCCGGCGCCATCCTGCGCCAAGCGCAGCACAGGGGACATCCTCGCCAGAGGCTCTGCACCCAAGATCTCTGACAACTGAATACAAGCGAGGGTTTTTGCACGAACAAACCCATTCCCGGCCAAGATTGGCTCTGTTTCGCAAAATGGCATTCCGGGCGCGGTGTCGGGCCGCTCCCGGAATTGGCCTTGTTTCGTAAAATGCCATCTGCCGTCCAAGAGGCAACAGCCATTTTGCACAAACAAACCCAAAACACCTCTTCACTCTTCCCAGGGGTTAAGAACGGGAACGCCGGTCGGCTCGAAGTCGGCCACGTTCCGGGTTACCACCGTCATGCCGTGAACCAGCGCCGTGCCCGCTATCAGCCCGTCTCGTACAGGGCGCGGATTAGGTACATGAAGTCTCGCGCTCCGCTGCGCCACCGCCGTATCGACGGCTAATACGCGGCCAGAAAAGGCAGGCAGAACGTGACTGTTAAGCCAAGCCCGGAACACTGCGCCTTGCGCCGGGTCTCGACGCTCCGCAAGCAGCATTCCTATTTCCAACTCCTGAATCGTGATCGCGGACAGAAAAAGGTCCGCTGCGTCCACGCTATCGGCCCATCTCGCAACATGTTTATCGGCATTGCCCAGACGAACCTTCCGCAACTCGGACACAACATTGGTGTCCAGCAGGAACATCAGAAAAGGTCCGCCGGTTGAGCCAGGTCGCGCAAATGCGGAATTTCCAGTTCAATTCCTTCGATGCCCGGCATCGCCAGCAGATCGGCAATCTTCTGATGGCTTCCAGTCAGCCGCTGATACTCTTTGAAGCTCAGCAGCACATGCGCCGGCTTGCCGCGATCTGTGATGAAGACCGGGCCGTCGTTTGCCGCTTTCTTAGCCCGGCTGGCATCCTGATTAAACTCACGGCTGGATAAGGTTGTGATGGCCATGGCAGAAACTCCAATTCAAGATGTAGCAATGTTACTACATTCAAGAAGAGGTAACCAGACTGTGGAATAGGCTGGAGGCCCTTCAAGATGCAATGATAGGTTACAGAAAGGAGGATAATTCTCTAGAAAGGAAGATACATCATGAGCCTCAACATCAAAGATCCGGAAGCCTACCGCTTGGCGTCAGCCATTTCTCAGGCAACAGGGGAAACCATGACCCGTATTGTCACCGAGGCGTTGCGGGAACGCTACCAGCGCCTTCAAAACCAGCGGGGGAAAGCCTCCGTTGAGGAACTGCTCGCGATCGCTAACAGATCCTCTGCCCTTATCAAAGGTCCGTATCTGGATCACGCCGAATTGCTGTATGACGAACATGGTCTGCCCAAATGATTCTGGACACTTCCGCGCTGGCCGCCATCCTCTTCGGGGAACCGGAAGCCGCCCGCTACACCCAGCTCATTCATGATGCCGATCGCTGCCTGATCAGTGTTGCCAACTTCGTCGAACTCTGCATGATGATTGAAAGTCAGATCGGGCCCGATGCCAGTCGCCAGTGCGATGTATTTTTCCTCCGGGCGGGTATCCTCATCGAACCGCTCACCGTCGAGCACGGACACCTTGCACGGCAAGCCTTTCTGGATTTCGGCAAAGGCCGCCATCCCGCCGGCCTGAACTATGGGGATTGCTTTGCCTATGCGCTGGCCAAAGCCACCGGGGAGGCCCTGTTATACAAGGGACAGGATTTCAGCAGGACGGATATTAAGCCGGCAAATTGAACCCACCCAAATGCTAAACTGTCCGCAGCCCGCACCCCATTCCCCGCCCAAGCCCGTGAACCCGACTGGTACGACCGCCCCATGCGCTGTGCCCAGGTCGCCTTTGTCGAAGACGATCCCGGCAAGTACTCCCCTCAATTCTGGTTCGATTATTTCCAGCGCACCCACTGCGATGCGGCCTGTCTCAGCACCGGCGGCTGCGTGGCCTTCTACCCCACCCAGGTCCCGCTGCACTACCGCAGCAAGTTTCTCGGCAATTCCGACGCCTTCGGGGAAATGGCCGCCGGCTGCCGCAAGCTCGGCATGAACGTCGTCGCCCGTACCGACCCTCACGCCGCCCACCAGGACGTCTACGACGCGCACCCCGATTGGATCGCCGTCGACGCGCAGGGCAAAAAGCGCCGCCACTGGGCCCCTCCAACTTCGACTTCATGACCCGCGTCACGCGCGAAATCGTAACCATGTATCAGGTGGATGGCGTGTTCAGCAATCGCTGGCACGGCTCCGGCATGTGCTACTGCGAGCACTGCTGGAAGAACTTCCACGATTTCTCCGGCCTGGCCCTGCCTGGTACTAAGAATCCGCAAGACCCCGCGGCCCGTCAATACACGGTCTGGGTTCAGAAGCGCCTCTTCGATCTCTGGACCTTATGGGATGCCGAAATCAAGGCCGTCAATCCCCATGCCAGCTTCATCGCCAATTCCGGCGGCGGCGCGCTGAGTGAGCTCGATATGAAGACCATCGGCGAGCGGGCCCCCACGCTCTTCCCCGACCGCCAGGCCCGCCGCGGCCTGATGCCGCCCTGGGCCAATGGCAAGAGTATGATGGCTTTACTCGATATTTATGCACAACTCCGGGAACATTTCACCAGAAGGTTGTCAACTTACCGCTTACCGTCTTCATGAACACGATACGTTTCTGAAGATTGTTCCCGCTCCGGCAGACCGCTTCTGGATGGATTTCACCACGCATGGCTGGGCCAACCGGTGCTTGCCGCTGCGCATTGCTAACCAAGCGGGCTGG
>JBBRRB010000110.1:0-11691 GCA_038225555.1 Bryobacterales bacterium | reverse complement strand
ATCTGACGCACAACAACGGGTGGGTCGGCGTGGGGATCGATCACGACACGGCGGCCTTCGCGGTGGAAACCATCCGCCGCTGGTGGCTTTCGATGGGCCGCCCGCTCTATCCGGACGCCAAGCGACTGCTGATCACCGCCGGGGGAGGCAGCAACGGCTCGCGGGTCCGTCTATGGAAGCTCGAATTGCAGAAACTCGCCGACGAAACCGGATTGCGCATCTCGGTCTGCCATCTTCCGCCGGGCACCCGCAAATGGAACAAGATCGAGCACCGGCTGTTCAGCTTCATCAGCCAGAACTGGCGCGGGAAACCGCTCACTTCGATTCAAGTGATGGTCAGTCTCATCGCCGCCACCGTCACTGAAACGGGTCTGCGAGTCCGCTCCGAAATCGACACCGGCACATATCCCGCCGGAATCAAAGTGTCGGACCGAGAACTCGCCGCAGTCAGGCTATACACGGACAAGTTCCATGGCGAATGGAATTATGAGATCCGCCCCAGATTTGATAACATTATTTCTTAACAGGCCCTAGGCGGCGAAGGCCGCAAGCGGCCATCCGATTATTTTGTTCGTGGAAGAGCAAACGACCGGCGGTTATCCGAAGATCGCCAACATCGTCACTGAAGCGTAGGGCAGCTGCGCCCGCGCGACGAGATCCGCTTCGAGTTAGTCTCTCGGGAAATCGCGTGAGCGCTCGTTTGCGAGCAGGAGAATTGCATAGCCTCCGTCTGGACTAGGCGTTCAGCGTCGTTGGTATAGAATCAACAGACATGCGACGTATGACCTTTGGAACGCTGCTAGTCACTGTTAGTTTTCTGGCGGTGGCCCAGAACTTTCCCCGCGCGTCGCCGGCAGAAGGTGGATTTTCCGCCCAGCGCTTGGACCATATCACGCAAGTTCTCCGCGACGATGCGGCCAAGGCTTTGGTGCCCGGCTCGGTTCTTCTAATTGCGCGCCACGGCAAGATCGTCTATTTCGAATCCACTGGAACTTTGAACCCCGCCACCCATGCGCCGATGCCGAAGGACGCCATTTTCAGAATCTATTCGATGAGCAAGGCGGTCTCTAGCGTGTCGGCCATGATGCTGGCGGAAGAGGGCAAGCTCGCGTTGAACGACCCGTTGTCGAAATATATCCCCGCATTCGCAAAGGTCAGCGTCGGCGTGGAAAAGCGAGACGAGGATGGTAAAACAACGCTGGACCTAGTGGCGCCGAGGCGTCCCATTACTATCCAAGACCTGCTGCGGCACACGTCGGGCATAACCTATGGGTTCTTTGGATTCTCCGCCGCGAAGCGAGCTTATGTGGAAGCCGGTGTAATGAAGGGCGACTTCACGAACGAAGAGTTCGCCGAACGCATTGCCAAGATGCCGCTGGCGTACCAGCCGGGCACAACGTGGGATTACAGCCATTCGACAGACATTTTAGGCAGGGTGGTGGAAGTGGTCTCCGGAATGTCGTTGTATCAGTTTGAGAAGCAGCGGATTTTCGATCCGCTCGGAATGAACGACACCAGCTATTATGTAACTGACCCGGCCAAGCAACCCCGCGTCGCCGAACCATTTCCGAACGACCGGGTAGTTGGGATTGATGCTGTAATTGGCGATCCCAGAGTCGCGGGCAAATGGGAATCGGCTGGTGGCGGACTCGTGAGCACTGCCGCTGACTACTCACGCTTCCTGCAAATGCTGTTAAACGGGGGAACGCTGGGAGGCAAACGCTACCTTGGCCCGCGCACGGTAGCGTTCATGACCTCAGATCACTTAGGCGATGGCGTTGTTCCCGGCCCTCTATACTTGCCTGGACCCGGCTACGGTTTCGGCCTAGGCTTCGCTGTCAGGCGCACGGCGGGCGTTGCTCCCGACGAAGGTTCCGTTGGAGATTACACCTGGAACGGGGTGGGCGGCACCCATTTCTGGGTGGATCCCAAGGAAGATATGTTTGTGCTCTTCATGATCCAGTCACCCAAACAGCGCGCCCACTACATGAGCGTGATGCGGAATATGGTTTACGCGGCGCTGCAGAAATAGGGTTATTTCTTTTCTTTCGCTTCTTCCGCTTTCCTAGCACCGCCGAGGATGTCGGTCATCGCGTAGTTGCCTTCGTGGCAGGCGTACTCATAGATCGGACCCTTGGTGGCGACGAACGGATATTCGGCGGTCCAGGCTTTGGCGAATGTAGTGGGATCGTCGATGGTCACCTTGTAGAGAATGTTGTTCGGGTCGACACGCGTAAAGCGCTCGATCACGTGCAGATTTTCAGATGCTCCACGGAAGCGCGTCTTGTCGGTAAAGTTCGTCGTATCCACCACCAGCGTGTCTCCTTCCCAGTGGCCAATCGAGTCTCCTAGCCACTGCCGGACGCTGGCTGGCGCGTGTGTTCCGTTGATGCGGATGATGCGAGCGTCATGGACCATTTCCACCAGGATCACCAGGTTGTCGGGTGTCTGAACAATCTCGTAGTTGTTGTTGTACATCACGGGCAGCATGGGCGGCCCCGAGGATGAGCCGAAGGACAGGAGGCAGCGCTCGGCGAGAGGGCGGTCTTTAACGCTATCGAACTTGTTGTAGGCCCGCATCGTCGCTTGATTGCGCTGCTTTGCCTCGGGAGTGATCGGAGGAACTTTGCCATCCGTGGGATCCACCACCAGCGAGGTTCGCTTCACGCCATCGACGCGCGCCAGTTCCGAACCGCGGTCAACGAACAGAGCATTGTAGCCGCCCGTGCCACCCGAACCGGCGGCATCGGCAAAGGGATTCTCGGATTTGCCGTCGTACTTCTGCACGTCATCGATGGATTTCTTCTCTAACGCTGCCGCCTCCGCGTCGGTCAACGTTGCCTTGCCAGCCAGGGCGGCAGGGCGCTCCAGCGGGGTAAGAGTCGCGTTCGTCCACACGCCTTGCAGATCGGGCTTGCCGTCCGGAGTGCGGGGCACGCTCCAGTTCTTCGCCTTGGTTTGGCCAGGCAGAACGGCGACCCACGTCAATGTCAGCGCCCCCGCCAATAGGATAGATCGATAGTTCATATGGTCACCCTTTCAAACACACCATAATCATACCTGCAAATCGGCTCTTTCGTCGCCAGCCGGTTGCAGGACTATTTGGACTTCTTCGTGAGATCGCCGTACATCAGATCTTCGACGAACTCCACGCACTTAAATTCCACCAAACGCGCGCCCTTCTCGACATGCCGATACAGCGGCATCCGGATCTTCCAGGGCTTGGAATACACCTCTGGATCAGTGATGGTGGCCTCGTAAGACAATACGTCCGGCCCAATCAGTGTGTAGCGTTCCACCACGTGCAAAGCAGCGCTATGAAAATCTCCTGCCCGGTCCAGCCAGGTGCGCTCATCAAGGCCGGTTACGTCGATCTCCAGGGTGTCGCCTTTCCATGTGCCGAACGATTGGCCCATCCACGAATCGGCCGGCGCGGGACCGGGATCCTTCAGGAAAATGTTGCGGACAGCGCCATCGTACTGGAATGCGAAGAAGATCGCCTTCGCACTTTGGAAGATTTGAAACGGATACGGCATGTAGATCGCGCGCGGCACGCCAGGCAGGTAGCAACGTATCTCCGGATCGAGACTTAGCCGATTTTCAAAATTCTTCTTCTTCTTTTCGAGAGCGGCCGGAAGATACGGAATTTCACCGCCTTCCACCACGCCGGTTCCGCCGGGATCGGCGGTCAGCGTTCCGGCCGCGGTCACGAGTCCTGGGCGCGCTGCATGATCTTGGAGATCCCAGTTGGCGGTGTTGAGAGCCTGCCAAATGCCGTTGAAATTCGGATGTCCGTCAGGCCCGTTAGGAGCTTTATAAACCTTCTGGGCTACAACCGGCGTGCTCGCTAAAAGGAGCATGGCGAGCATGCCGCTGATCCCAAATAACCAGCCTCGGAAGTTCGTTCGCATTGAATCGTTCTCTTTCATTCCCTCTACCGTGAGACTCAATCATGATACACTCCCCGCAAATGCGAAGAGTTGGGTGGATATTCTTGGCCAGTGTTGCTGTGGCTCAGGCACCGTCATTTCGTCCCGTCGGAAACATGAGCCAGCTCATGGTGAATATCATCTACCCGACGTCGGACGCAATCTTCTATGTTGATCGCAAACCGCCGTCCAGCGCAATTGAATGGAACAACCTGAGCAACCAGGCCCTAATCTTGGCCGAAGCCGGCAATCTGCTGTTGATGCCCGGCCGAGTACGGGATAAAGGCAGCTGGATCGCCGATACCAAGATGATGATTGAAGCCGGCGCGGCTGCCTACAAAGCTGCGCAAGGCCATGATCTGGACGGAGTCCGGGCCGTTAGCGACTCTCTTTACGCATCTTGCGTCACATGCCATGCGCAGTACCGCGACAATTATTTGAAACCAAAGCGCCCGTAGAAGAACGCTATTGACCTTTCACGAAAGCCGGATCACCGAACTTTGTCTCGTCAATAGCGACATTCGTCTGGATCTGATTCAACTGAATCGCGTCCCGCCCGTCCAGCCACGCAAAGATCATGCGGAATGGAAGCTTAACATCGCCAACCTCACGATAGTCCTCGAAGTCAATCTCCGTGGGAACTCGTCCGATCGGCGTCGAGCCATAGCGCACCATCCGCAGGAGCAGGCCAGACTCTTTGTCGAAATACAACGTTACCAGGAGGCCTTTGGGCCCGTTTCCCTGGACAACATTCACCAATCGATCCTGCCCGATGCCCTTGATCACATCTGCCGACGATTGGCTGGCCGGTGCGGGAAGTTCGCTGATCGTGGTCTGCGAACTGACCCGTACTTTGCTTAGAAGCTGCTTGATTTGCCCCGGGAAGGACAGTAGGGCATCCAACCTGGCGCCATCCAGTTCGCTCCCGGTCAACTCGTACTCGCTTAACACTGCGAGCGGCGTCTTGAGCCAACCGGCTTGGCCGTTATAGCTTCGGATGTTGTCGCCCCGCCCCGTGGCGGCCTTGAACTGGATCACCGTAGTGCGCTTGTCTGGAGATTTCGCGAATATTTGGACCTGGCCACCACCTCCGAATCCACCGAACCCAACGCTGGTGCCCGTGGCAACGTAGCTTGTCAGCTTGCTCAAGCGCTCCATTCCGCCAAGTGCCCGAATGTACTTATCTAGAATTTCATCGGCGGAGGGCATTCCGGCCATGGGCGCGAGGACGTCATCCATCTCCTGAGACCCGGGGCCGTACACGGTTTCTAAAGACGGCGTGGTGGATGGGTGATCGCGCCCATGATGGCACGTCCAGCATGTGACATACTGCCCGCCTCCGAAGTTGTCTCGATTGATAGCGGCCACCATCCGGACCATGCGGCGAGCAGTCACCTTTTTCACCGTGTCCGCCGCCCAATCTACTTTGTCGGTACCTGCATTCGCATGACACTCGGAGCAATCAAAGCCGACTGCCGCAGACATCACTCCCATGGTCCCCATGAAATCGTCGACAGAAATTCCCTTGAGCACCTGGATGTTCTTGAAAACCTCTTCCGCCATCTTGGGCTTGTGCCGTGGCGGACTCTGGGGAGCGGCGGCGGTGGCCAGCCACAAGACTGCAACTGCAGCGACTGCCGGAACCAGTCGCATAGACCGAATCTTCATACAGTGTCCTTCAGTTGGATAAGTAGCAAGTTGAATCGAAGCGGTGCTGCCGATCAGTTCACTTCTTTTCTTCGTCGGGCGCGCCCGTTCCAGTCGAACCGAGAAAGAGTTTGCGACCATCCGGCAGCGTGATGTCCTTGCCGTTGGCGCGATTCGACCCGTCCTTAGACTGGTATCCATCTACGATCACCTCGGTGCCAGGCGCCACGGATGCCTTCGTAAAACCTCGCCGCAAAAGAACGTTGGGGCTGCCGGCTTCGAACATCCAATTGACCACCGCGCCATCCGGGTTCTTCACGTCGATGTGAATCCAGGCATGCGGGTTGATTAATTCGACCTTGGTCACCGTTCCTCGAAAGTGCACCGGTTTCTTCGCGTCGAATTCCGCAGCGAAGGCATGATGCGCCCACGCTGGCACTCCCGCCAGAATTAGAGCAGCGGCGGAAAGCACAATGGCTGATCTTGTTTGCATATCGTTTCCCCTTTTGTTCTTCTCATCACAATCATAATGGTTCGGGCTGCGCTTTGCATCACGCGTCGAAGGCGATCAGACGCCCTGATAGTACTAAGCCGGCCCACAGGATCAACGATAGGACGGCAGCCAGTTTGGCGACGGACGGCATCAAAGGCGCTTCGTCCAACCTGGTCGAGTTCCCGTATACTGTCTTGCGAAATACCAGCGCGTGCACGCCTACCATGAGAAGCAGCGCCATCTTGATCCAAAACGATTTGCTGTGGTAAAGCTTCAGAGGTTCAGCCCACCCCAGCAGGGCGCCGCTCGCCACCACGACCACGAAGCCAAACCGCTTCCATGCACGAAGCTGCCCAACCACGTCCGACACAGCGCGGCGTTGCATTCCCCAACCAAGCAAACGAATGTCCACCGCCAGCAGCATTCCGCCGAAAAGCGCGATCGCCAGAAGATGGACGCCTCCAATAATCGGGTAATACAGCGCGCCCTCGCGGATGGCTGTACTCAGATCCGTGTTCTGGATCCATTCGCAAGTCGAGAGAAGAGACATGACCCTAAACGAACGCGATCATTCGTCCGCCCCCGACAACCGCGATCCAGAGTGCCAGCGAAATGACTGCGGCCAACTTGCCAACTACGGGCGGCACATCCGGCTTAACTGCTCTGCGCAGGACGGTGAAGTGGTAGAGGATGGCCACCAGAAGACACGCGATCTTGAAGCGGAAGGATGGATTGAAGTAATACACTTTGGGGTCAGCCGCGAACATGGCCGGGCCGGTGGTCAACATAAGAGCGAGGCCGCTCAAAGTCCAGGGCTTGAGATCCTGCGTCAGCTCGGCCGGGGACTGGCGTCGCATCCCGCCACCCAAGAGACGCAGGTCCACAATGGCGATGGTTCCAATCAAGAGGGCGAACCCAAAAAAATGAAAGCATTCGACTACCGGAAAAGCCCATTCCGGACCATTCATCGCGTTCGCCAGCGCACTGCTGCCGAGCCAGTTCAAAAACGGCAACACCGACATTCGCCCGACACCTTCTTCTTGGAAGACTATGACGCAGAATAACATGGGGAGAAGAACGCTGGTGAGGATTTTGATAAAGTGGCTGAGACGCGGCCAGAAGTTTCAAATGGAGTGTAGCGATGAAGGCAGGTAGCATGATCGTTGTGCTTAGCGCTATGGGCTGTGCCTTCGCGGCCGACCCCGACGGTGCCTCCCTCTATAAACAGCGTTGCGCCATCTGCCACGAGGTGTCCGGTGAGACACGCGCCCCAGGGCCGCAAGCATTGCGCCTGATGTCGCCCGAAAACATTGTTCGCTCGTTGGAATCTGGCCTCATGAAAGAGCAAGGAGCGGCACTCAGCTCAACGCAAAAAGGGACCATTGCCGAATTTCTAACTGGCAAGATAATCGGCCGCGATGTCCCACCGGCTCACACCAACATGTGCGCCGATCCGAAGGCGGCCTTCTCACCCTCGGCTGCGGATTGGAACGGCTGGGGTTCGGATCTGGAAAATACGCGTTTTCAGACCGAGGCTCGCGCCGGACTCACTGCCTCTCAAACGCCCCGGTTGAAGCTGAAATGGGCCTTCGGCTTCCCAAATACATTTGTTGCGAACGGTCAGCCAACCATCGTCGGCGGACGCGTTTTCGTACCGAGCGCGAACCGGAATGTCTACTCGCTGAATGCCAAGTCCGGCTGCCAGTACTGGTCCTTCGAAGCGGAATCCCCCGTGCGTACCGCGATCAGCATCGTCACGCTGCGAGGCGAACGGACGCAGCAGGTCGCATTGTTCGGAGACCGGCAGGCGAACGTGTACGCGGTGGATGCGTCTAGCGGCGAACTGCTGTGGAAGACGCATGTCGATCAGCATCCGCACGCCGGGATCACCGGGGCGATGGAATACTACGAGGGGCGCGTCTATTTGCCGGTGGTGGCGAGCGAAGAAGGCACGGCGATGAATCCGACGTACGAATGTTGCTCGGCTCGCGGCGCGTTGGTGGCTCTCGACGCGCTAACCGGGAAGCAGATCTGGAAAACATACACGATCGCCGAAGAGCCGCAGCGGATCAAGAAGAGTTCCGCAGGAGTGCAGGTGTGGGGACCATCGGGAGCAAGCATCTGGTCAGCGCCCACGATCGACGTGGAGCGCAAAATTATCTATGCGGGCACGGGCGATAATTTTTCAAGTCCCGCAACCAAAACCAGCGACGCCGTGATCGCGATCGATATGGAGACCGGGAAAATCCGGTGGTCCAAGCAACTGACCGAGGCGGATGTTTACAACATGGCCTGCGAGGAGGGTCCGTCGAAAGCGAATTGTCCCGACCAAACCGGGCCGGATTTCGACATAGGAGCATCTCCGATTCTAGTGAAGCTCGCAGGCGGGAAGCGCGTTTTGCTAATCAGTCAGAAATCCGGAGTCGCGCACGGGCTGGATCCAGACAAGGAGGGCGAGATCTTATGGCAGACGCGGGTCGGCCACGGAGGTCCGCTTGGAGGCATTCAGTGGGGCTCTGCTTCCGACGGCAAGAATATGTATGTGGCAGTGTCGGACATCATGTTTCTTCAGAAGGCGTTCGCCAAGGGCGCAAAATTGGTTGCCGATCCCAAGGTTGGGGGCGGGTTATTTGCGCTGGACGCAGCTTCCGGGAAAAAGGTGTGGACCGCCGCGCCCCCTTCATGCCGGGATCGTCCGAATTGCAGTCCCGCGCAATCCGCTGCTGTGACGGCCATTCCGGGCGCAGTGTTTTCCGGTTCGGTGGATGGCCATTTGCGAGGTTATTCAAGCAGCGATGGACATGTGATCTGGGACTTCGATACCGGTCGTGCGTTCGCCACGGTAAATGGGGTGCAGGCGACAGGCGGCTCCATGGATGGCCCGGGCCCCACGATCGCGGGAGGCATGATGTACGTGAACTCCGGTTACGGCGGCTGGGGTGGAATGCCAGGAAATGTTCTGCTCGCGTTTTCGGTGGATGGAATATAAGGCGGCTGCAGCCAAGATTGACTGCCCCGCAAAGCATCATTGCCGCCGACGGTGAGGGTTTCGAGTCAGCGGATCAGTTCAGAATGTCCATGAAAATGCCGCGGGGTAGACTCACCACGACAACGAGGCTGGTGGGCAGATTGTGGTAGCGGGGTCATAGTGTGGATACAATCTCGCTTGCCCTGATTTTTGTGAAAGCGTTCGGGCCTGCAATGCACCTCTCACCAGCTTGATAGCTTTTCCATTCTGCTTCTTTGAAAAGTATTTTTCCCGGATTCTCACATCCAAGTCTTCCGCAGATCGCAGCCGTATTCGGGTAGCCTACGGGCTCGACGCTGTGGCGATAATCACTGCCCGAAGGGTGTTCGTGGCATCTCACAAGCATATTAGTTCTCCAATCGCCCAGACGTGATCCGTGATTCCTGCTTCCCTATCTGGCGTGACTCTCAGCTTGCCATGAATCCGGCAGAAGTTGCAACGGGCGAAGTGGAGCGCGAGCGCGGCCTTCAAGTTGTCCCACTTCTTGCTGAAGGCATAGATTAGCCGAGTGAGCCGCTCGCGCCACTGGCGAAGGGTTCCGTTTGCCGTTCGATATGGGAAGTGCAAGCCCGCTTCATATCGGGGCTTCCCAGGACCGCCGTCTTGACTGTCTCTAATACATCTCCAGGGCTGTAGCGGGCTTCGCGACCAACTTCCATCTTTCCGCACACCTTCATTACTTGACTGTAGTGAACGCGGTCTGAAAGGCCTGAATATAAAGCGGCAACGTAAGGCTCGAAGCCGTCCGTCGAAATCTGAAACTGGCAGCAATGAACGTGTAGGTGTCTTTTTGACGCAGGGCTTGGTGGTGTCCATCCCTCGAAACTTCCACGTTGATATCAATGTGCGTGGGGACGAATTGAAGCGTTGTTGAAAGTATACGGTCGGCCATGGACAATGAGTTGGAGCAATCCAAGCGCTCATGCCACGATTGCCCGCATTCAGTTGGGCTGCAACGGCTTCCGTGGAACAGGCATCGCGGATTGCATTCGCTGAGGCAAAGAGGCTGCCCATTCCATCGTTCAACAACTTTCGTTTTAGAACGCGAAGCGACCGCCGAACTGGAACGCCCGTGGACCACCCGATCCAAACGTCTGGCCGACGCGCTGCGTCGGTAAACCGAACGATCCCGGGTTCGCCAGATTGAAGTTATCTCCCGTCAGATTGCCGAAGTTTAGAATGTTGAACGCCTCGGCGATTATGCGCAGTTCGTAACGGTCCCTGAGCTTGAAGCTCTTGGTCAAGCGGATGTTTTGCGAAGTAAAGTCATGGCCCAGATTGTAATGCGCAGGCAGTGTAATCGTGGGGTATTTCTGTCCCGGAGAAATGCCAGCGGCGGCGGCCGGCGTAATTTGCCCCGCATACTTGCTGTTGTATTGAGTTACCAGGTTCTGCAGATCGCCGTGGCTCAGGAAGCTGTTGTACTGGACGCCAGGAATGGGGCTGTAGGCACCCGATTGCGTGTTCGTGCCCGTTGTATCGAAGCCTGTGATCTGCGGGCTTACTGGCGGGGGGCTGACCAACGCGGAGATCAGCGAGAACTGGAATCCCCAAGGCAGCTCCACAATCCCCGAAATATTCAACACGTGTTTCGGCAGGTCAGGACCGTAGGGAGCGAAGTAATTGTTTAGATTTTGGGTGACGTCGCCAATGCTCTTGCTGTTCTGGTAAGCGTAGGATCCTGTAAGCTGATACCGGCGCGAGAAGCGCTTATCCACTTTGAGCAGAAGAGCCTTGTAACTCGCCGTTGCGCCCGGCCACCAGAAGTCGATCGGTCCATAGAATTCGAACTTACAACACAGGGGGTTGAACCAGCGCTGCTCCGAGTCATCCGTAGTGCATTCCTCAACCCGTTACGATCGGTTCCAGCCCGCCGGCTTTATTCTCCTTTGCTCGCGAGGATGATCCCATTCCGGTAAAGCTATCTGGGGGTATGCCGTCGGTTCGGCAAGACGGCGTCTTCTGGGCACTCCGTCTGTTTCGCGTTGGGAGCATCGCAACACGCGAGCCCCCGGATATTCCACTTCTACCAGCACGTTGGTCAGCCAACCAGACGATAGGTCAGTTCGCGACGCCCACACGGCTCGTCTGTGCGCGAACGTGGGCCAACGCTGAAGGGTAAAGGTGTTCGCACAAACGTGTCGAACTTGTCTCGCCTGCTGAGCGCGTTGTCACTCGTTGTCACTCGTCGCCCGCAAGTCTATGAAAACATGGTAGCGCTAACGGGAATCGAACCCGCTTGCAGCCAGTTCAGTTCGGTTCAGTTCAGTCTAAGTAGTTGTGTTTCAGTCTAGTTCGTACGCCAGCGACGCGAAAAAACCCGTTCTGGACGCCCGACGTTGTCACTCGGGAGTCACTCGCGGGCTTCAATCCCCAAATTCCGAGCCGTGAACGATCGGTTCAAGGGCCGGGGCTGATCGACTTTCGTCCAGGCAATTGATGGCGCTTTTGCGCTAGCTAGCATGGGACCCGTTGAACGAGTCATTGCAGGCAAGGAACCGGTGTGAGTAAGATGACGACTGTCGCAGACGGCGGCAGTTAAGGCCGGTCGAGCAATGGAGCTATCAAGCCCGGTAGCTAGCATGGTTCCGAGT
>JBBRRB010000109.1:0-12312 GCA_038225555.1 Bryobacterales bacterium | reverse complement strand
GCGTGCGAGCTATACCCGGTGTGGGGCGGCGGCCATGGGATGCGCTGGTGGGAGTCTTCGCAGTTAACAGACTACAAGAAGCGGATGATCGACTGGCTGCAGCGCGAGCTTATACAGTACCCAAATGCAGCGCAACAATCCCGCCCGTTAGCCGTTCAAAGCTGACCTTCGAAAAGCCAACTTCGCCCATTTCACGCGCCAATTCCTCGGCTGAGGGGAACTTTCGGACGGATTCCGGCAAGTAAGTGTAGGCGTCTCGCGATCCCGAAATCAGGCCTCCGAGCACCGGCAAAATCTTTCGCGAGTAGAAGTTATAACCTGCGGAGACCACCGGGTTGGGTGGCTGGGAAAATTCGAGAATTGCCAATACCCCGTCTTTTCGAAGGACGCGAAATAGTTCCTCCAGCCCTCTGTGGTAGCTTGCGAAGTTGCGGAAACCGAACGCAATGGTAACGAGATCGAGCGAGTGATCCGCCAGCGGAAGTGTTAGCCCGTCAGCTTCGAACAGCTTCGACTTCAGCTTGCGACCATCCAATTTCCGGCGGGCCTCTGTCAGCATCGGATGACAGAAATCGCTTCCGAGGATGCCGCTTCCCCGGCGGGATTCCAGGGCAATCATCAGGTCCCCGGTCCCGCAGCAGAGATCCAGCACGCGGGCCTCGGGCCGACCGAGCACGTGCTCCACTCGGTTGACTGTGTGCGAACGCCAGATTTTGTCGATATTGAAAGACAGCAGATGATTCAGCAGATCGTAACGGGGAGCGATTCGTCCGAACATGCCCCGAACCCAAGTGGCTGCTTGCTGCTCGGTCTGGGCGCCCGCTGGCGTGGTCCCCTGAATCATGGCGCGAGTGAATCCTGAATGGCGCGCATTACCAAAACCTCGCTCACGTCGGCGGTGACCCGGACATGTCCAATGAGGTCGGGCAGCACGAAATGGACTTTGCCCTGGACCGTCTTTTTATCGCCTTTCAATCTCGCTGCCAGCCGGGTTGCGTCAACACCCTCGATCCGGTCCGGCGCGCCGTAGAGCTGAATGCAGGCCAGTATCTCGGACCCATCTTCCGGCCACAATATCTCAGCAATCCTCGCGAGCCGAGTGGCCACCAGCATCCCCCAACCGACTGCTTCGCCATGCAGGAACCGAGTGTAGCCGGTCTCAGCTTCGAGCGCATGCCCAAACGTGTGTCCGAAATTCAGGATGCGCCGCAGATCGCCTTCCTTCTCATCGGCGGAAACTACTTCGGCCTTGATGCGAACTGAGTCGGAAATCATGCGGTCTACGATCGCGGGATCGTGTAGAAGTACCTTTTCGGACTCCCAGCGCATAATGTTGAACAGCTCGGCATCGGCGATTACGCCATGCTTGATGATCTCGAAAAGTCCAGCGCGGTATTCCCGCTCGGGGAGAGTGTCAAGTACGGCGGGATCGATCAACACCGCCAACGGCTGATGGAAACTGCCGATCAGGTTCTTGCCTGCGGTCAAGTTTACGCCCGTTTTGCCGCCAACCGCGGCGTCCACCTGCGCCAGGAGGGTGGTCGGGATCTGGATCACTGGAATGCCGCGCATGAAGATGGCTGCCAGGAATCCTGCCATATCAGTCAGAATTCCGCCGCCGAAGGCGATCACGATGCTGGAGCGGTCGGCACCTTTGGAAGCCATCTGCTCGGCGAGAGTCTCAACTTCCGCGAGACGCTTCCTTTGCTCTCCGCCCGGCAGAAAGAGGAGTTCGTAGAGCCTGTCGTGCAGTCCGCGCTCAAGCGTAGCGCCATGAAGTTCCCACACGTCATGGGTCGAGATGACGAAGAGCTTGCCTGCCTTGCTCGGGATAAGCTCGCCCACTTGGCCGAGGATGCCCCGCTCCACCATGGCGTCATAACTCTGTTGTGAAGTTTCAACGACGTATGAGGGCATATCTAGAAGGTTAGCCGGATCTGCAGCTCAATTCTACGATTATTCGCGCTTTCCGAGAAACCTTGTC
The DNA here is from genome assembly GCA_038225555.1 of Bryobacterales bacterium. Taxonomy (GTDB): domain Bacteria; phylum Acidobacteriota; class Terriglobia; order Bryobacterales; family Bryobacteraceae; genus JANXQZ01. The sequence continues at coordinate 10,328 of JBBRRB010000109.1, read as the reverse complement.
CGCCGCCGCCCGCCGCCTGATTCGCTTGACCGAACAACAGCGAGGTGATGTTGCCGATGATCGGTCCTGGATTGTTGTGATTAATTACGTTCTGCGCTGACAAGCCAAGAATAAGATTGAAGCGCCTGCTGGTTGGGCTTGCGCTAAAGGGTCCTCCTCCGCCTCCTCCGCCGCCAGTGGTGAATACGCCTCCTTGGCCGCGGTTCCCTCCTCCTCCGCCGCCGGGAGGTCCGGAAATTGTGGGAGTGGTGCCTTCTCGAGCTCGCCCGAAACCGAAGGTTTTATTCAGGCGAAAATTTACCCGAACCGCGCCTGGACCGCGGCCAAAATTCCGCCCGAGGATCTTTTCGCCATTCGTTGGATTTGGATCGAGCAGCCCGTACTTCGTTGAGATAACTCCAGGCTTCTTCGGGTCAGTCGCTATGCCAGGGCGCGTGTTGAAAAGAGTATCGCCATACAAGTCGCGCCCGGTGGTTATATCGAAAGGAAGGCCGGATTCAAGAATAACGAACGGGCTAACACGCACATTCCACCACGTATTGATTGACCCGCCCACGGTCATCCTGTGGTGCACGTCGGTAGCGGCTGGACCGTACTCGCCAGCGTAGTTGTAAGGATTTGCGGGATACGTGCCTTGCCCGTCAGTGTTGCTCAGTGCGCGGTTGAACATATAGTTGCCAAACAGAGAAATGTTCGCGCTCACTTTTGAGTTCGTGTTCACAATGAGCTGATTCTGATTGTATAAACCGGAAGATTCGGCCATCAGCACCGAAGCCGGTGTCCCGAGCGGATAAACGCCGCTGTTCGGTTGATTAGGATCGTAGGTGCCCGGCAACGCGGAATTAATATTGCGCGATCGCAGCAAATGCAATCCATGCGAGTTGGCGTAAGTAACTGCCAGGGTGGTGTTCTTGGGCAGTTGGCGCTCCACGCTGATGGCAGATTGCAGTATGTAGGGCGCGCGCAGATCGCTGGCGATGGTCTGTTTGCTCAGTCCCGCTTGCAAGTTTGGCAGAGAATCGAGCGGCGGCACGACCGAAAAAAATCCGGGATCCCTGAGAATGTACTGTTGCTGGGTGATCCCGTTGTAACGCAGCGCAGTAATCGTGTTGGGAAGGGGAAAACGATCATAGAATGTGCCGAATCCAGCCCGAATCACGGTCTTGGGACGAGATTTGCCGGAGGATGCTCCTGGCGCCCAAGCGATCCCGATGCGCGGTGCGATGTCTCCCCGATCCTGAACATTGGTCTGGATTTCATAGCGAAGGCCGAGACTCAGCGTGAGGTTCGGGCGTACTCGCCAGTCGTCGCCGACAAATAGTCCGGTCTCGATTTGATCCGCGGCCAAGCGCGGATTCCCCTTTGAAAAGCTGAATTGGGTCGGGATGCCAAGGCGGTATTGTTGGATAGAATCGAAGGTAAAAGTGCCGCCGAAGTTCTGCTGGGAAAAACTGCTGTCTTGCAGGAAGCGCACGCGCGCGCCGAATTTCCAGGAATGAGCTCTCCTTGAAATCGAAACGTAGTCCGAAAACTCATCGTAATGTTGAACGCTGGTCGCATGACCTACTTGCGCACCGCCGCCATTAAATGCTCCCGGCACCGAGATGGCCGGAGTCAACATATTCGCGAGGGAATCGTTGTCCAGTCGGTAGAACTGAAAGCGAGCCTCGTTGATAATCGTTCCGGCAATGACGGCAGTTTCTGTCAGTTGCAGAATATTGAACAGCGAGTGCGTGTGATACCCGCGTGAGACCAAATTAAAGCTGCCGATACCCGATTCCGGAATATCGACGTTGCCGTTCGTGAACCGCGCCACCAAAGTGTTGTTCGTACTAAGCTGATAATCGATTCGCGGATTGATGAAGAGCCGACGCTGGGGCACCAGGAACACTTGCGTGAGCCGCGTATTCTCCAACGAAGAGGGGTCAATAGCGTTGATAATCGCCCCATTATCGACCGAGTCGCGCCGCAAATCCACGAAAAAAGACGCGCGTTTACTGAGCGGTCCTGCCAACGAGCCTCCGTACTCCTGCAAACGGAAAGGCGCCTTCTGGCTGGCATAGGGATTGCGCGAATTCCAGATAGTGTCGCTGATATTGTAGAAAGCCGAGCCGTGAAACTTGTCCGTACCGGGTTTGGTGAAAATCTCGATGCGTCCGAAGCCGAGCTTATCGAATTCCGGCGAGAACGGATTGGAATTCACACGGATTTCACGGATCGATTCTTTCGACGGCAGTTGGCCTCCGCTAAAGCCGTCTACGTAGATGGCTCCCCCGTTCGGCCCGGCGGCGGGGCCAGCGAGCGCCTGCAACTCAGCCGCCAAGTCGTCCGGGTCATCCGACAGCGCCTGCAAATCTTCCCCCCGCAGGACTAAAGCCGTGGCGTTGTTGGCCGGATCGGGGGTAACGATCGGACCTGTGTTCTCTTCAACAGTGACCTGTTGCACTGTAGAAGCGATTTTCATTTGGATATTCACGTGCACCACGCCTGGTTTCAGCACGACTCGGGGCACGGGCGAAAGTGCTAGATCGGGTGCGCTGGCAAGCAAAGTATACGTGCCGGGAGACAAGCCCGCGAGCGAATACGATCCATCTGCGCTTGATGCCGTTTCTTTTACTGCCCCGGTTGAACTCTTTAGCGCGACTTTAGCCCCGGGCACGACGGCCCCGCTCTCATCGCTTACGACGCCCATCAACGTGGCCGTCTGTGCAAAAAGAGAACAAGCGAATACGCATGCAAGGAGCGGGTATAACGCGTTCTTCATCTATTAATTACAAGTGTATTGCAGCAAACGGTCCACCTGCTCGAAAATCACCCAGCCGCTAAACGTAAATCGTCCTCAATCTCATAAACTTTATCTTCAAGATTTTTTGTTGGCTTGCCAGCCTGCTTAGCGGCCTCGAGCTTATTCTTCGCTTGTGTCAGGCTCTTCTGTAACGCAGCAACTTTGGGACCGTTCGGTTTAGGGGCGGGACTCTCGGCGGTGTTGGCGGTCTTTTTCGCTTTTGGCTTCGTATTTGTCTTATATCGAAAGGCGGTCACGGTCGGCGGGGGCTTGAGCGCCACGCCGAAATCGGCATGGTAATCCCGCGCGATCGCAATCGCTTCCGACAGGAGTTCGCGGAATCTCGATTCCATGGCCTGCTTGGCTCTTGAGCGCAACCCATCGCCTTGCTCCTTCCACTTTTGATACTCCGAAATCACATCGCTCATCAGCTACTAGCGTGACACATCACAGTACACTGAAGACACCATGACCGACCCGACTAGACCAGCAGTGGCGGAGCCTCTCGAACGCATTCAATGCCAGTGGTGCCAGAGTATGAACGAGAAGACCGCGCTCACTTGCCGAGCCTGTGGGGCGGGACTCGATATTCGGAATTTGGTCAGCGAATCGGGGTGGCGCGAGGCCCCGCGCATCAAAGACATGACTCAGTTCCAGTTCAATTCCAGCACGTGTCAGGTGGAGGGCGAGATCGTGCCCGTGGCAGAGATTAATCTGGGACGGGGCGACTCGATCTTTTTCGAGCATCACATCATGCTGTGGAAGGACGACAATGTTCCCTTGTCGCTGCTGCCACTTTCGGGAGGAATCAAGCGGGCGTTCGCAGGGATGCCCTTTATTATCAGCGTGGCAACGGGTCCGGGTCGGATCGCATTTTCGCGCGACGGCACTGGAGAACTGGTGGTTCTTCCGCTGCACCCCGGCATGGAGCTGGACGTTCGCGAACATGCGTTTCTGCTCTCCTCCCATCAGATCGATTACTCGTTCATTCGCGTGAAGGGGTTGACCAATATTCTTTTTGGTGGCCAAGGCATGTTCATGGACCGTTTCGTGACTACCAACACCCCCGGCTTGCTGATCCTGCATGGCTACGGCAATGTGTTCGAACGCAAGCTTAAGACTGGAGAGAGCATCATGGTGGAGCCGGGGGCGTTCCTATATAAGGATTCCACGGTGACCATGCAAGTGGAGTTTCAGAAGCTGGGTGCCGGGTTCTTCGGTGGATCGAATATGAGTCTTGCCAGAATGACCGGACCTGGAAGGGTGGGCATTCAATCCATGTACGTGCATCACCACACCGAGTAAGAATGTTTATCTGATTCATGAATGTGGGGCAGGCAATCTTGCCTGCAACCGGCTTTCAGCCGGTTTCAAGCCGCTTAGAAAGGCGGCTGCAGCCAGGGTTGGCTGCCCCACAATAAGGGAGATCCGCAATGTACTGTTCAAGCTGTGGTGCCGGGATTCACGACCAGGCGAATTTTTGCGGAGCATGCGGCGCGCCCGCGCACGCCAGCCAACCCACGGCGACAGGTCCGCAGCCGACGTGCCAATGGTGCGGAGCCGTGACCACTGCTGACCAACTCAGCTGTCCGCGCTGCGGAGCGACGCTGAAAGCACCGCCCCCTCAGTCTGAGTCGGGGTGGACCAAACTGCCCGGTAGGAAGGACATGGCCAAGCTGCAGTTCGGCTCTTCTTTCTGCCAGATTGAGGGCCTGTACGTGCCGGTGGCGGACATGAATTTGGGGGGGGCGGACAGCGTTTATTTCACGCACCATGTGATTCTCTGGAAGGATCCCTCGGTGAACGTTACGACGATGTCGCTCGCAGGTGCCTGGAAGCGCATGTTTGCCGGGATGCCCCTGATCATGACGCAGGCTCAGGGACCCGGACACATCGCATTCTCTCGCGACGCGCCGGGGGAGATGATTGCCCTTCCGATTCAGCCCGGCGAGGCCGTCGACGTGCGCGAGCACCTCTTCCTGGTGGCAACCAACAGCATCGCGTACGACTGGTTCTCGACTAATATCTGGTTCACCACCAAACCCGACGACGAAACCGAAACACATTATCCAGTGGGGATGTACATGGATCGGTTTACCGCCTCGCGCACACCAGGCCTGTTACTGCTGCATGCCTCGGGAAACGTGTTCATCCGCGAACTGGCGCCCGACCAAACCATTTTGGTCAAGCCCACCGCGCTGATCTACAAGGATCCTTCGGTCCAGATGCAGTTGCACTTCGAGCGCCCCCGAAGCGGCTATTTCGGCTGGGGGTCATGGTCAAACCGCTACCTTTGGCTTCGTTTGTTCGGACCGGGTCGCGTGGCTGTGCAATCGGTGTTTGAGAATATGGACGGCGAGCTAAACAGCATTCAAAATTGGTCGAACGCCACTGAACAGCAGTGGTGAATTCCAGTGCGCGCGCTGCGGTTTCGACCGTATTCCTGCTGCACGGGATGATCGTCTCCAACTGGTTGTCCCGCATTCCCGCGGTTCAGGAAAATTTGCACCTCTCGGTGAGCGTGCTGGGGGTCGCGCTATTAGGTGCGTCCTTTGGAGCGTTGGCCGCGATGTCCATGATCTCGCGCGTAATTGGCCGGTTCGGCAGCGCGCGTGTAACGCGCTGGGCAACCCTCGGATTTTGCGCGGTGCTCCCGTTTCCAGCGCTCGCGAGAGGCCCCGTTACGCTGACGCTTTGTCTAGTGGTCTACGGGGCTTTCGCTGGGTCGATGGACGTCGCCATGAACACGCAAGCCGTCGATCTCGAACGGAGTTATGGGCGGCCCATCATGGTCGGCTTTCATGCCCTGTTCAGCTTTGGGGGGATGATCGGCGCCGGTTTGGGTGGCTTGGCGGCAGGATTCGGGGTGCCGCCCCTCATTCATCTGTCGATTGGAGGGGTGCTGCTGTTCCTAGCCGGGAGTCTCGTATGCCGCAAACTGCTGATCGTCGAGAAAGAACCTGACCTGGATCGCTCTGCCGCCCGCGTGATGCTTCGTCCCTTGGCGGGGCTCGCGATCGTGGCGTTTTGCATCTTATTGGGAGAAGGCGCTTTGGCGGATTGGAGCGCTGTCTATCTCCGGCAGTTTGCGGGACAAGGCATGGCTGCCACGGGTTACGCGGTATTCTCCCTCACGATGGCCCTGGGCCGCCTAGCTGGAGATAAGCTGCGGTCCCGCTTGGGCTCGGTGACGATGGTACGAGGGGGCAGCGCGCTGGCGGCAGTTGGATTGGGCGCAGCGCTAGTGGCTGGAAACATGGTCCCGGCCCTAATTGGGTTCGCTTGTGCTGGCGCGGGTTGGGCCAGCGTCTTTCCGATCACTTGCGGAGCGGCTGGCCGCAAGACTGGCGCTCAGCCCGAGGCCGGTGTGGCAGCCGTGACCGCTACGGGATTCTTCGCGTTCTTAGTTGGGCCGCCATTGATTGGGTTTTTAGCCCAGGCCTCCTCGCTGCGCGCCGCCTTGAGCGTGGTGGTGCTGCTGAGCGCGATTACGACTCTGCTTGCCGGAGTTGTGCGTGACGCGGACTCGGACCGCGCCTGAAGTGTGTCAAAATTCAGTATGAAAGTCCGAGGCGCGCTATTTCTAATTGCGGCAGTCGCGTTGGCTCAGGTTCCCGCCTCCAGCCCAACCGAGACGATCAACGGGCAACTTCCCCACTGGCTTCGCTTGTCATTCGAGGAGCGTCTACGCGAAGAGTCCTTCACCGGACTAGGATTTCAACCCGCTAACGACGACACGTACCTGCTACAGCGCTTCCGACTGGGACTCACGATTACCCCAACCGATTGGCTCAAGTTTCGTTTTCAGGGCCAGGACGCCCGCGCCTTGTGGAAGACTCTCAGGCCCTACGCGCCGCCCTTCCAGGACACTTGGGATCTGCGCATCGCGTACGTCGAACTCGGCAATAGCGAAAAGTCGCTAGGCCTGCGGGTGGGGCGTCAAGAGATCAACATCGGTGATGAGCGGCTGGTGGGCAGCACCAATTGGAATAACGTAGCGCGCACGTTCGAGGCGGTGAGGGGATCCTACAGGCGAGGGAAGTACCGCGTGGACGCGTTTGCTTCATCGGTCGTGGTTTTGAAGGACGGCGAAGTGGGCGCGCACACGCCGGGCAATAATCTGCATGGAATCTTCGGCGGGCTGGAAAACGTGATTCCCAATTCGACGCTTGAGCCTTATGCGCTGTGGCGTCTCTCGCCCCGCGTGAAGGCCGAACTGGGGCCCGTGGGCACGCTTGGATCGTTCACCTATGGTTTCCGCTGGGTCGGCAAGCTGCCGGTGCACTTCGATTATGCGACGGAGGTAGCGATGCAGAGAGGCTCGCTCGGGCCGGATCATGTGAGTGCGTGGGCTGGACACTGGGTGGCCGGCTACACAATTCCCGACTTCGCCGTTAAACCCAGGTTGATGGTCGAATACAACTATGCGACTGGCGACGGCAACCCGAAAGACGGACGCAGGCACACCTTTGATCAGTTGTATCCCACTGCTCACGATAAGTACGGGCTGGCAGATCAAGTGGGCTGGAAAAACATCCACCATCTGCGCTCGGGCGTGGAACTGCGCCCCTCCAAGAAACTGCTGATGACGGGCAAGTTCAATGCTTACTGGCTGGCCGATGCGCACGATGCTTTATACAACACCAGCAGCACCGCACTCGCGCGGCGTGCGGATGGCTCGGCTGGACGATTCGTTGGGACCGAGTTGGACGCAGCAGGACTGTACTCGCTCAACGCTTGGGCGCAAATCGGGTCGGGAGTGGGACACATCTTCCCGGGTGAGTTTCTAAAGCTGACAACGCCCCATCATTCGCTCACCTATCAGTATGTGTTCGTAGAGACGAAATTCTAGGTGTACACTGCTTCCATGACAAAATTCACCGGGCGCGTTCTGCAGCTTTGTCTGTGCCTTGCGTTACCTTTGTTGGCGGACTCTGCCACCGACATCAAGCAGGTGCTTGACGATCAGGTCGCTGCCTGGAACCGCGGGGACGTAGGCGCCTTCATGCAAGGTTACGAGGATTCGCCGTCCACTACGTTCGTCGGCTCGGCAGTTACCAAGGGTCACGCTGCCGTCCTGGCCCGCTACTTAAAGAACTATCCGACGAAAGAGAAGATGGGAACGCTACGATTCTCGGACTTGGATGTGAACGTCTTGGATGCGGGGTATGCGGTGGTGGTCGGGCGCTTTCATCTGGACCGCGGCAAGGAGGCAGGCGGGGAAGCGAAGGGAATCTTCACGCTGCTGTTCCGTCGGACGGATGGAGGCTGGAAGATTATTCTCGACCACACGAGTTAGCTGTCCTACAACTTGAAGCGCAGATTGCTGACCAGGAAGTACACTACCGGGAGAGCGAACAAGCCGCTATCTAGCCGATCTAGCCAGCCTCCGTGCCCGGGCAGCAGATTGCCGCTGTCTTTCACTCCAGCCCCGCGCTTTAACGCCGACTCGCTTAAGTCCCCAATCTGGCCGGCCACGTTGCCTGCAACGGCGATTACAATCGCCTCCGGGAGAGGAACGTCAGGCATGAGGTTGGAAAAATAGACTGCCGCGTAGATGACGGATCCAACTACGGATGCGATGCCGCCTTCCCAGGATTTTGCTGGACTGACCCGCGGCGCGAGCTTGTGACGGCCGATCGCTCGCCCCACGTAAAAGGCGGCGATATCGCCCACCCAGTTCAGCGAAAGCGCGAATAAGGCCCAATATACGTTAATGGCGCGAAGGTCGACTGCGCAACGCAGGGTTCCAAACGTGTACGCCACGCCTAAGAGCAAAGCTGCAGCATACGGAAGCGCGTCCGAGAGATCGCGCGACCGGAGCGAGAGTGCCATCCCCAGGATCGCGATCACGATGAGAAATGCAGCATCGTGTTGGGGCAGCAGGAAAAGGGCGAATCCGGCAGCGTACCCGAACATGCCTGGCGGCGCTATATTATGCAGCGAAACCAGTGCGCTGTATTCCCGAAAACACAGCGCCGCTACGGTCGCACCGGCGATTAGAAACACCCACTGCGTTGCAAAAATGATGACGTAAACGAAAAGGGGAATGAGGATGAGAGCAGTAACGACTCTCTTCATCGATGAGTGACGCCCGCAGCGTGGACCCACTCTTCCCGGCCGATACCGCCAAAGCGCCGGTCGCGTTTCTGATACTCCACAATGGCTCGAAGAAGATCGGCGCTGGAGAAGTCCGGCCAAAGCGTGTCAGTCACGTAGAGTTCTGAGTAAGCGATTTGCCATAGCAGGAAGTTGCTGATCCGCATCTCGCCGGAAGTGCGAATGAGCAGATCGGGGTCGGGCAGTCCGGCCGTGGTGAGGTGCGCGGAAATGCCCTCTTCATCGATCTCCAGCTTATCCAGCTTTCCATTGCTGCGAGCCTCGGCAACGATGGCGTTGACAGCGTCGGCAATTTCCGCACGACCACTGTAGTTGACCGCTACATTCAGGCGCAGACCTCCATTTCCGGCGGTTTGCAGGATCGCGGATTCGATCTCGTCCCGAACCGGACCTGGGAGCGCGTCAATCTTTCCAAGACAAGAGAAGACTACATCGTTACGCATCAAATCCGGCATTTCTCTGCGCAGATAGAGCCGCAGAAGATGCCAGAGCATGTCTACTTCGGCGGCTGGTCGCTTCCAGTTTTCGGTGGAGAAGGCGTACAGAGTGAGAGCCTTGATCCGCAAACGGGCGCAGGTCTCGATGGTGACCCGGACGGGCTCCATCCCGGCACGATGCCCGGCTACACGAGGGAGACTTCTGCTCCGTGCCCAGCGTCCATGTCCATCCATGATGATGGCGATATGCGCAGGGAGCCGGTCGGGATCCAGTGCTTCCGCCAGGAGCCAGTCTCGTGCACCGGGCTTTACAACCGCGAACAGATCCTTCATGAAGCTAATCTTTCATGGTACACCGGCCTGATGCCGTTCGAGTTAGGCTAGTGTACCCCGGGTGCGCGACAATTCTGTGAACGCTAGTTAGGACGGCTTTTGAGCGGGATGCCCAGTAGTCTTCAAACTTGCCGCTGAGGCGATTACACCGGAGCGAGTCCAAAACATTCCCGACTGTTTGAGGCGGCTGCCTATCACCGTCTTGCAGGCGCCTCAATCACTCCTGAACCAACGAAAAGACCTTGAGCCCGAAAAGCGGGTTAGCGCATTCGCTCAGCGTGGCGGTGGAAATACTCGGTTTCGCTATTGACGAGCTTGTCCAAATCCTGGTTACGGGACGCAGTTGGCGCAGCAGTTCGACCAACGTTTCTATCTTTCCCTGATCGAGCAGCTTCAGAAAACGAGTTATCCAAAGCTTGCGTCCCTTCGCGTCATTCGGGAATAGCTTTGCGGATGGCGCCGGGAAAGCGCTGGTCCGCCGTATTCCAAATCCAGATAGCACCGTCTCCGAGAATCGCTTTAATGAGCGCCCGGCTCCAACCGCGCTCCCAAGCCTCAGTGTAGATGCGTGCGCCGAAGTCCAAGGCGGTTTCGATTGCGGCCACGTAGGTGGTTGAGTTCTCGTCGCGCACAGGCCGTCCCTCTTGGTCGGT
>JBBRRB010000108.1:0-12416 GCA_038225555.1 Bryobacterales bacterium | reverse complement strand
GTGTCAGGCTTACTCCCGACGCGGAGCGGCGTTCTGTTGCTTTTCGCCTCTGGCGGCGACGTGGCTTAATCTTTCGGGTGGAGCATGGGGAAGCGCAGAACCGGATGCTTGCCGGGAATGAAATGCGCGACCGCCGTATCCACCAAGTCTAGTCCGTCGTCACTGTCGGTGAGGAATAACACGCCGCGTCCTGACGCCGGTTGCACCATGAAAAAGGATTGAAAGCCTGGGTTTGCCCCCCAATGGAAATATGACTTGGTGGGTGCGCTTTCGATGGCCAATCCCAGCCCCCATTCAATTCTTATGCTGTCGTTGACCACAGCCTGCGAAGACCTCTTCAAGGGCAAAGGGCGAACCGGGCGGAGGGTGCAATAAGGCGGTCACGAATTTAGCGTAATCATCAAGCGTGGTGTAGAGCGTCGAGGATGCAACTGCCTTGGCGTAGTGAGCAGGCTCTTCCGCCGTCCCGTCTGCGGTGTGGGGCGGGAGAGCAATTGCTGCAAACTCCGGCTTCCAAACGAAGCTGCTGTGATCCATGTGCAGGGGGGTCAAGACGGCGGCTTGCACGAAAATTCGCAGGGGCTCGCCGGTGATGGTTTCGACTACCCGCTGGAGGTAGACATACCCCTCGCCGGAATAGCTCCATTTGCTTCCCGGATCGGCAAGCAAGGTGAGCGGTTGACGGCGGGACCAGTTGGGCAGGCCGGAGGTATGGCTCAGAACCATGCGCCCCGTGATGCGATTGAACCGTGGATCGGTGACGGTATCGGTAGCTCCCTGGCCGAAAGGATTCTGCTGATGCCGATACGGGCCGGAAAGATAGCTTGCGAGCGGGCGGTCGAGGTCGAGCTTTCCCTGCTGAACGAGCGTCAGTACGGCAGCGGCGAAGACGGGTTTGCTGAGGGACGCGGCCTCGAAGATAGCAGCCGGGGAGAGCGGCTGGGCAGTCGTAGTGCAGAAGTACGTTTGGACTTTTGTTCCGGCGAAGCTGACGAGGGCCACGTCCGGGATATGGCTTTGCCGCATCCGGGGCAGCAGCAGATTGCAGACGGCGGGGCTTCCCTGCCCTGCCGCCATGAGCGGCCAGCAAACAAAACCCAGAGAACTCCAGCCGAGAACGCGACGACCGAAAGATATGCGTTTAGGCATGGGGTCTGCACTTTGCAGGCGAGATGATTTAGGCCTGTGGACCGGGGACACTGACCATCCAGTTGACGCCGAACTTGTCCGTGCACATGCCGAACAGGGGTGACCAGAAGGTCGGGGCAAGCGGCATCATCACGCTGCCGCCTTCGCTCAGCGCGGCGAAGAGACGCTTCACCTCGGCTCCGTTGGAGTCGTCCAGAGAGATATCGAAGCCGCCGAAGGACTTGCCGTGTCCGGGGGGCGCATCCGCTCCCATCAGCGTCATGCTGCCGATCTGCATGGCGGTATGCATGACGAGGTCCTTCGCCCCTTCCGGGCACGTTACCTCCGGGGGCGCGTCGCCCCACTTCATGGTCATCAGCCGCTTGGTGCCGAAGACGGTTTCGTAGAACGCAAATGCCGCATCACAGTTGCCGGTAAATCCCAGGTGCAAGTTGGTCTTCATCACGCCGCTCCTCCGCAACTCCAAACTGTACCGGTCCGCCAATTATCTCGCGCGAAGCTCCTCATGTGTTCATGCTTGTGTAAGGGTGTCAGGAGGGCTTTGTGGCTGTTTGGACGATGGTTTCCCTGCCCCGACCGCAGTCGTGGCCTTGGCGGTGGCTTTTTGCTCGATTGTCGAGGTGCCAATCGTTAGCCGCAACCGCCAGACCAACCCCCACCCTCATTAGGAAGGTTTTGTTTCTGTTTCTGCGGGAGGTTTGGAGGGGCGCAGCTCCTCCAAGGAATGCGAACGTGAGTTCGCTAGGTCGTTCCGCAGGAACGCTCCTTATTTGAAGTTTTCCTCGGCTGTTGACGGAATAACTACTAGATTTTCTATATGAGTTTTAACTACAAGAAGAAGTGTCACCAAATCATCCCCACCTTTTGCAGCAAAGTGTCACCAAATCATCCCGGCAAGCGTCACCAAATCATCCCGGAAAACATGCTCTTTCCACACGGGTTATGTGGATGACTGTTTTAAGCGCTGCGTTTTGGGATAACCGCGAACTTGGAGGGGTACACCGTCATTCCCCGTTGGGTCGCCTCGACCTTCATGTGCTTAAGGAACGGGGCGACTACCGCAAGCTCCTTCTTCACCCGATTGCGGAACTGTCGGACGTGCTGATAGGAACTGCCGAGCTGCATCATGAAGGACTGCCACCCGATGGTGACCGGCTTGCCTCCACGTCCGCGCGTGAGTGTGTAGGCCCGATAAAGGCACCAAGCGTACAGGTCAAGGTGAAGACAGGAGTTTTTCAGCGCCCGGAGTGCCAGCATATCGAGCGGAACGCAGGTCTGCATCACCTGCCGGTAGAACCCCTCCGACAACACAATGTAGCTTTGGAACAGGCCCTCCTGGTCGTCGTGCTTGGCGGTCCACCAGAACTGACCTCGCTCGGAAATCAGCGTGTCGGCAAAAGCGTACCCATCGCCGGATGAGTGGGGCTGGTCGAAATTGATCCGCACCCGCATAAACCGCTCGACCTGGTTCTTGAGGCGTCTTTTGTCGCTGCGCTTCCCTGCCCCGTTATCAGGGTTCAGACCGATATTGAGCATGAATTTGTTGAGACTGCTTCCGAGATAGATCGTGCGTCTTTGTTCGTCCGTTAGCTCTTGCCTGTTCTTCATGCGCTCCGCTTCCGTCATCACATAGAACATCAGTAGGCGCGGGACTGTGCCATACGGATAGCCGATACACTCCGGCTGCCTCGTCTTGGGGTCGATCCGATATCCTGGCTGAAACGTGACCGTAAGCCACGGCGTAGAACGGGACCACGCCGGGACCACGCCCGGATCGTCATGGGGGAAAGTACACTGCACGAGCTGGCTTGGCATATAAACCAACTCCTCGCAGCCGTATTCTTGCGCATGATGCGCGGCTGTAGCGTTGAGCAGGTCAATTTGTGCTTTGGTGATAGCTTTCGGCTTTCGGCGCGGCTTGATGTCCCTCGCTGCCGGAATGAGCATAGGGAGAAGGTCGCCTACTCGGGTGAAGTCGTCGTCGTGCTTCATAGACGTACCCTTTCAGCAGTGTGAGCATGTGGATGTTTGGATTTATGCACGTTCAGAAATCCACCCTCGTAAAAGTTCCTCTATCAACTCTGACAAGTCCTGCCGAATGCCTGAGTCTTCAAGTGTGCGGTTGGCTGTTTTTTTTGTGGCCTTCCGAAGAAAGATTGTCGTCGGCTCAAACTCGGGATTGCTGCGCTTCCCAGCCGGACGCCCCCTCGTACTGATGGGCGTTGGCTCCAACAAAACAGCCTGCTCGACACCGGTTGACTCTGGCAGCCGAGGCGAGTCCTGGCGAACGTTCCTGATGGCTCCGAACTTACTCATGGATAATCTCCTTGCCTACAGATTCGTATGCACTCCAGGCTCGCGCGGCGCGGTCGTCCTTGATCGCATAAACCGGTACTCCACCTGCCGCCGCTTTTTCAAAAGCTGCTAACCGGGGAATCTCTGCCGCGAAGATCGGGAAGCCCTCCCCGGCCAACATCTCGCGGAGCTGCTTGCCTTCGGTGCGCGGATGGGGCGGGACTTTCGTGAGCAAAACTTTGTAGCGGTCGTTCTTGAGAGCTTGCAGCTTCTCCAGCGTGTGAATCAGGCCATCGGTGGCAACCGTCTCCGGCTCGGCGGGAATAACCATGAGGTCACATCCTTCGGCCAACTCTCGGAAATCCTCGTCGGACGGGTTGCCCTCCGTGTCGATCACAATGTGTTGATAGTCGCGGATGTGCTTTGCCATCTGCACGGCACTGGTGACTTTGAACGGCAAACCCTGTCCATTTCCTCGTTGTCCCCACTTGGTGGCGCTGCGAATCCCGTCCCCATCCACAAGGAGCGTTGGTGCAAGGCGCTGGAGGTAAGCGGCCAAATGAATGGCAGTCGTCGTCTTCCCTACTCCGCCTTTATAGCTCGTGACCGTCACAATCATCCGGGTGCCCTTGCATAAATCTAAACATGCGAACGCGTGAATGTGTAGCCTTTTGCACGTTCAAAAGTCCATAGGTATCTAGCTGAACAGCTATTTTTGCTCCGTTTCTATCGCCAGCAAACATTGAGGTAGTTCTATGTGCTATAGTTCATAGCAATAGAGAATGAATTGCAGATTTTCAAAACAAAATGGTTTGCGCGATTTACCCGGCACGAACAGATAACGGATGCCAGCTTGCGAGAGGCCGTCACACGAGCCGAACACGGGCTTATCGACGCCGACCTGGGCGGCGGTCTTATCAAGCAGCGTGTCGCTCGGAAAGGGCAGGGAAGATCGGGCGGATTTCGCATGATCGTTGCGTATCAAACGAAAGACCGGGCCGTCTTCCTCTATGGCTTTGCCAAGAGCGAACGGGAAAACATCAATCCGTCTGAGCTGGCGACGCTGCGAGAGATTGCTACAACTTGGCTTAACGCAAACGCTGAGCGAATCGCACTCGGCATTGCAGAAGATGAATTGCAGGAGGTTCCCAATGACCACCAAGAAACTTAGCCGATTGAGCGAGGCGCTTCTTGAAACCGCCGAGGGTATGCATCGCATCGGCGTCATGGACGACGATATCTATCACAAGATCACGATTCGACACTTAGGACCAAAAGCTCTGAGCACGGCTGAGCCGATCAGCGGCGAAGAAATCCGCACACTGCGAGAGCAAGCGCACCTGAGCCAAGCGGCATTTGCCCGCTATCTGAATCTCACGGTGGGCTATGTCTCGCAGTTGGAGCGCGGAACCAAACAACCGAAAGGCCCGGCGCTGACCTTGCTGAACGTCATTCGACGCAAAGGTTTTGAAGTGGTTCTCTAAATCGACCCGCACTGTACACCGTTCGCGCGACATTTCCTTCTCTTGAGCTTGGTCCCCCATCATGCCCTGCCATATAAGCGGCTTTCCCGTCTGCTGGCCTCTGTCAAGCACGGCGAAGCCGCCCGGAAAGGGGCGACGAAGCGAAGCCCGGAACGAAGTGAGGACTGGAGCTGCAGGAGATGCTTGATAGAGGCCAGCAGACGGGTACTTTCGCTTGTGGCAGGACATGATTGCCAGTCGCCGTCAGTGGGGGTTTTTGGGGCGGCGCAGCCGACCAAAATAAGGGTCCGAAGGACGATGGCTGGGGTGTTGCGGGGTGCCCCCGCTGTGATGGGTGGCGGAAGACGCCGGTTCTATTGGCGGCTGGAGATAGGGAAGAGGACATCTTCCCATTAAGCCCTTACCTTGTTCGACCGAAAAATAAGACATATCCATCTGGGTCCGTGATCTCGAAGCCGCGCAGTCCGTCGTGTGTATCCTTGAGCGGCGCACTGAATGCTACCCCGCGGTCAACGAACTCGGCAGCGAGCGCATCAGGGTCATTCACGGAGACATAGGCGTCCCATCTCATGGCGGAATCGCGCTTCGGGTTAGGTAGAGGCTGAGCTTCGCCTGCCTTTACAAAAAGCATCGCTCCGTCGCGGCCGACAATGGCAAAGAACGGCTCGCGCTCCGGCTCCTGGTGCCAAGTCTCAAAGCCGAGTTTGTCACGATAGAATGCAACTGTTTGATCGACGCCGCTCACAATGAAGAATGGGCACATCTTTTCCAGCGTTGGTCTAGCCACGGGCGCTCCCCTCCTTACCTAACGCACTTCTTGAAAGACAATCCCGTAGCCATCAGGGTCTATGGCGTTAAGACTTTTAGTCCGTAAGGCGTCATTCGTGGGGGATCAGCCTTAAGGCCTAGTTTGCTGAGTTGCTCATACGCTACCTCAATATCAGGGCAGCCAATGTAGAAGCTGGTATCGCTATGGATGGTGACTCTCGTTCCATCGGGTTGCTCTGGCCGCTCGTCTGAATCATATTGCGTATTGAGCATCAGTTCAGCAGATCCAAACCGTAGCCACATCCAATGCGAGAACCGCCCCTCGGCGGTTTCCACCTCGGGTGATGCCGACACGATCTCGAATCCGAGGATGTCACGGTAGAACGCGAGCGACGTGAGCATGTCGAACACTCCGATTAGAGGGTGTTAATCCGAGCGGTGAGAAGGTCATGGCGAAGCGAAGCCTCCTGTTTTACATATTGCCAGATAGGAGCGGCGAAAGTATTTCCTGCGACATCCCGGCTGCTCGCTCGATCTGAGCAAAGGCCGGAACTCACTCCTAGATTCCGATCCGCTCGACTTCATCTAGGGAGACCTCATCGCTGCGCCGGTCGTAAAGGCCCGTGGTGCGAGCCGACTCATGGGCGGCCATCTGCTGAGCGATCTCCAGCCTGCCTCCGTTCTTAAGGTATGCAGTGATTCCGGTCGCGCGGAAGGTGTGACAGCCGATCTCTGTCGCGATCCCGGCCTCGGCAGCTCGGCGGCGAATCATTCGCCATACATCGGATTGCAGCAGAGAACGCTCGGCCAACTCGCCGCCTCGCCCCTTGCTTGTCCGAAAGAGCGGCCCCTTCTTGTCTTGGGCGATGCCGGCACTGGAGATGTACTCCTCCAGGTAGCGGTCGAGATTGTGGTGCGTGGGCATCTCGTGTTCCTTGCCGCCTTTCTCGTGGAGCCGCACCCAGCCCCGCCGCCCCTGCACGAAGAAGTCCTCCACCTTCATCGCCACCGCAGCTCCGACACGGGCGAAGGTGTAGACCATCAAGGCGATCAACGCTCGGTCGCGCAGGCCGGGAAGGGAAGTGGTGTCGATCGCGTCGATCAAAGCGCGGGCCTCATCCACATTCAGGACTGGGGTCTTGCCCTTCCGCTGCGTGTGCTTCGGTCCGCGAACTGCGTGAGCCGGATTGACAGGCAGAACCTGGCCAACCACCATCCAGTCGAACAACATCCGCAGGGCGGCCAACCGTTGCTTCACGGTGGGCTTGGAATGCTCCCGGAGCTGGTCTTCGACAAAGGCCGCGACGTGGATTGGCTCGACCTGGGCGAGATCCTCGATGCCATGCACAACGCAGAATGCGGAGAACTGACGGACCGCCTCCAGGTACGCGCGGCGGGTGTTCTTGTTGCGGATGTGGGAGCTGAAGAAATCCCGCATCCGCTTTTTCGCCTGAGGCTGGACGGTGAAAATGGAGGGCAGGGAAGTGGTCGGGGTGGAAACGGTCAGCGCCATAGCCGCACTCTACTCCAATTCTTACGCATGATAAAGGACATTATCATGCGTGATAGGAGTCCTCTAAAGAAGCCTCGCTTACATTTGCTTTGGTCACGCCGACTGTCGCTCCGATCTAACAAAGCAGTCACCAGTCTCCGCGCAGCTCTATGAGCAAGTTGGCGATTTCCCGCTCACTGAGCAGACGAGCTGTGGGAACAGGTGCGCAGTCCCTGTACCGCGTCGAAGGTGTTGGGCGCCACTTTGAGCGAGGCCTGAAATGCAGCGCAGGCCTCCTTATCCTTTACCATCTGAAGCAGCATGTCGCCAAGCATCTCTGATGACGGCCTGGGCAACACATCGGCGTAGTACATCGAATGATTCCGCTCGAAGCTTGCTGCGTCGGACAACTCGTGTACGGCGTCATCTCTTCGTCCCTCGGAGTAGATTGTCCAAGCCTCGGCCTCTGCCAAGGCCAGGTGTAATACATCGCCCCAGCCGTGCCCTGAAATCCATTCCGCGGAAGACTTGCGAAACTGCCCCAACGAGGCGCTTGCAGCGACTGGCCTGCCTAGCCGGGAGTCGGCTATGGTGTGTATCCAGTACACATCGAAGTTCTCGTCAAAGGTTGACTTGGCTGGCGGCTCCAGTATCAACGCCTCTGGCCAGTCGCGTGTTTCGATGTCGAAGTAGATGCGAGCGTCGATGGGGACCCCAGGGGTCTCCACCCGGACTTTTGGCGAGCCGATCAATCCTGCCGATAATGCCACGCGCCTCCTTTGTTTTTCCGAGCTGCAGATAGGCATACTCCAGATTGTTAAGCGCGTGTTGCTCGTCGAACATTCCGCCACGGCCATCTCTAATCCAGTCCGCCGCGACACGGGCCGAGGCCTGGTTCGCGCGAATCGAGTCCGTCCAGTCGCCCAGCCGATTAAAGATGTGTGAAGGCATATGCAATGCGTGCGGAGAGTCTGGCGCAATCGCAGCATATCTGTGGGCGGCTGGAAGAGCAATCCATGCAAGTTGCGGGGTGTCTGCGGCGTGAATGATGTAATGCGCCGCTCTGCGGGTTTAACTCGTTAGCCCTTAATTGACTCCAAAGGCTTCGGAGTTCCGATAAAGGTATGGTCTCCGATGATCTCAAATCGGACAACGCAGGAGCAGAAATCGCACTCAGCTTCGTTATCGCCTTTGCGAGCGGCAGAGACGGGGAAAGTGCGCAGACACTGTGAGCAGGTGACTGCGACTGTTCCTTTATCGTTCGTCACCCAGACCGCCGCTTGGTTTGGCTTGCCAGCCTTCGGGCGGGTAGGAAGCTCATGCACGAGATCGCATATACTTTCGAACAGCTCCGCTGGGTTAAATCCCCCTTTGGGGAAGAATGCGTCGGCCAAGACGGTTTCCGGTACGGATAGGCCGGAGAACTCTCCTGAAATGACAATGACCGGAATGAGTGGGAAGCGGCGACGGACGACCGACAGGAACTCGAATCCGCTCATGTTGGGCATTCGCAGGTCGGAGATGATGATGTCGGGGAGCGATTGTTTGAGTGCGGCGAGGCCCTCGAAGCCATCTCCAGCACAAAGGATTTCGTACCCCTGAGCCTCTAGGAGAGTCTTCCCGATCTGCCGCAAGGCAGGATCATCATCGACAATCAGAATTCTGTAACGGAAAGAGGTCGCGTCCAAAGTTTGGCCCTGATTTCTCAACTGAACGTGCTTCTGATAAAGACTACCGCCCGAGGCCCCTCGCGGCAACTTGACCTTGCCCCCGCAAAACGTACCCCATATAGCGCTCTGAGAAGATATTGCAGGAGCGGAGAAGATGGAGCGTTTACCGAGGAAGATCTACACGTACGAGTTCAAGCTGGAAGCGGTCCGGCTGGTGGAGTCGGGACAGAGCATCGCGGAGGCGGCCCGGACATTGGGCGTGGTGGAGCAGACGCTGTGGAATTGGATCAAGGCGCACAAGGTCGGCAAGCTGACAGCCAAGGGACGGGGTTGGAAGTTGACGGCCGAGCAGATTGAGATCCGACAGCTACGCGCGGAAGTCGCGCGTCTGAAGATGGAGCGCGACATTCTGGGAAAAGCGGCGGCATACTTCTCGCGAGGCCAGAGATGAAGTATGCCCATATCTATCGCAGTCGTCATCTCTGGCCGGTTCGCCTGCAGTGTGAAGTGCTGAAGGTCAGCTTTACGGGCTATCACCAGCATCAGATGCGCCGCCTACGGATCGGGCGGCGGCGACACCTGACGGACGCGGCCTTGCTGGTTCACATTCGGGCGATCCATGCCGAACTGCGTGGTGCTTACGGCTGGCCCAGGATGTGGCGCGAGTTGCGCGGCCGTGGCGTCCGCGTGGGCAAGGAGCGAGTGCGGCTGCTGATGCGGCAGCATGGCATTCAGGCACGTGGCAAGCGGCGATTTCGCGTCGCCACCACCGACAGCAACCACAGGTTGCCGGTTGCGCCGAATGTTCTGGATCGCAACTTCACGGTCGACAAGCCCAGCACGACGTGGGCTGGCGATGTGACCTATATTGCCACCGAAGAAGGGTGGCTGTACCTGGCCGTCGTGATCGATCTGTTCAGTCGCCGCATCGTTGGCTGGTCGATGCAGTCGACGATCGACCGCAGCCTGGTCATCGATGCACTGGAGATGGCTTGTCTCGGGCGGCGTCCACAAGCAGGAATGACGATCTTTCATAGTGACCGTGGCAGCCAGTATGCCAGCCATGACTACGCTGAGGCGATGCAGATGTATGGCCTGATCGCCTCGATGAGCCGCAAGGCCAACTGCTGGGACAATGCCGTCACCGAAACCCTGTTCGGCTCGCTGAAAGTGGAGCGTCTGCACGGCGAGAGGTTCATGACCGTGCGCGCGGCCAAAGATGCGGTGATGAACTGGATCCTCTGGTATAACCAGAAACGAATGCACTCGACCATCGGCTATCAAAGTCCGGTCGCCTACGAACGGGCATGGCAGTTGCAGCGACACGCAGCGTAAAGGCAGGTTGTGGAAGTATGGAAATCGCTACTTGATTCCCTCACTCCCACAACCTCGACGACGGCGGGATTATTCCCTCAACCCCAGCGTATATGGGATACGCATCCTGAGGGCAAGGTCAACTTTCCGTAGCGAATAGTATCATTAGTCTAAGCTCGCCGGGAAACGCTAAAGAAAAAAGCAAATGAACGACTTGAGTCCCAATCCGACAAGCCAGGATCTCGCTTTACGGCTTCTCGCTCACGAGTCCGCGACGGCGGACTCTTCAACCGTATCCGCAGGCTTTCGGGTTTGTGAAAGGCTGCGCCCTGTTCTGAGCACGTTGACTGGAACGCTTGGCTACCGCTCACTTCTAATGCGCGCTTTGACTCTCGCGAGGCGGGAGTCGGTCCTCTTGCGGAGTGTAGAGGTGAACGCAGATGGCTCGCTGGAGAGCCTCAACAGGAATGCGGGAGAGGAGAGTGAACTCCTCGTCATGCATTTGATCTCGCTTCTTGCGGCATTCATTGGGAAACCTCTGACAGTGCGCCTCCTGCAGGATGTGTGGCCGGACCTCGCTGGCTCCAATTCAATCAACAGGACCATCATCAATGACCAACGACAGTAAAGTCACCATCAAGCAGCTGCCCTCGGGAATACCGGGCCTGGATGAAATTCTGGGCGGCGGTGTCCCGGAGTTCTCCTTCAACATCATTGCTGGGGCGCCTGGATCTGGGAAGACCACGCTGGCGCACCAGTTCATGTTTGCCAATGCCACGAACGAGCGCCCGGCGCTCTATTTCACCGTACTGGGCGAGCCCGCGCTGAAGATGCTCCGGTATCAGCAGCAGTACACCTTTTTCGACGGCGCTAAGGTGAACAGTGCCATACGCTTCATCAATCTCAGCCAAGTGCTGGTCGAGCGAGGCTTGGAAGGTGTGCTCGAAGAGATCACGAAGCAGATGGATGAATGCAGCCCAAGCATTGTGGTGGTGGACTCGTTCCGTAGCGTGCTTCGGAGTAAGCAACAGAGCAACCATGAGCTGGAGGTGCAGGCTTTCATGCAGCAATTGGCGTTGACTCTCACGAGTTGCGAAGCAACGAGCTTCCTGATCGGGGAATATGCCGAGAGTGAGCTGCAAGACAATCCCGTCTTCACAGTTGCCGATGGCCTGCTTTGGCTCTACCAGATTGTGGAGCGAAACTCGGTTGTGCGCAAACTGCAGCTCATGAAGGTGCGGGGACAGATGTCAGTGCCGGGTCTGCACACGTTCCGGATCACAAACAATGGGTTGCAGGCGTTCTCTCGAACGCTGGGCCTTGCCGGAAAGAAGCGAAAGGTTCCTGCCTCGAAACGCCTCTCAACAGGGATCTCAGATCTCGACGATATGATGGGTGGAGGCATCCCGGAGGGCGACAGCCTACTGATCGCCGGTTCCTCCGGGACCGGTAAGTCGCTTCTTGCGACTCAGTTCATTGCTGCTGGGCTTCGGGCTGGAGAAGCCGGAATTGTGGCGGTCTTCGAAGAGCGACCCGAAGAATATGCGGGGCGTGCCTCCATCTTTGGTCTTGATCTGGAAAGTTCAATGAAAGATGGGACTTTGGAAGTGATCTATCTCCGTCCCCTAGATTTATCCGTGGACGAGATGATGCAAGAACTGCTCGATGCAGTTACTAGGACGAGAGCGAAACGATTGGTAATCGACTCGCTGGCAGGCTTTGAAGTAGCACTTGCTCCAGGATTCCGGGCCGATTTTCGAGAATCTCTCTACCGAATGATCGTTGCCTTAACAGGGGTGGGCGTCACCGTGCTCAGTACCCTGGAAATGGAAGAGTCTTTCACAGAATTTTCATTTAGCACCTACTCTATTTCGTTTCTCACGGACGACATCCTGCGATTGCGCTACGTTGAGATTGACGGCCAGCTTCGAAAGATCATGGTGCTGGTCAAGATGAGGGGAGCCGCTCACAGCACGGACATCCGCGCGTACGAAATCACTCCCGAGGGCGTCGTCATCGGGGAGCGGATGTCTGACTACGCCAACCTCATTACTGGCATCCCGATCAGAAAGGAACTCCCTCGCGACAGAAAATCGTCGGAAACACGAAAGAGTCCTGTTCAGGTGAGCCATGACGACGGAGCTAAGCACTAATACGAGGCTGCCGATATGCGGGACCTATGCCGGGCCGTTACCGAAATCTCGCCGGTGCCCATCGCCGGGGTTGAGGGCGCCGCGCATAGGG
>JBBRRB010000107.1:0-12476 GCA_038225555.1 Bryobacterales bacterium | reverse complement strand
TCCTCGGGAGCCATTTTGGGCCAGAAAAAGTTCAAATCGAAAAATCCCAAAAACCTGCTTAACTCATCCAGTTTCAGGGCTTTGGCGGGAATTAAAAACTCATGTCCCGGACAGCAGTGAGTTACTATATGGGCTTGCTGAACTGAACTTCTCGATTGGGCAAACGATAGAGGTGATGCGGGGACATCCGTTAGTTCTGGTCGAACGAATCGTTCTCGTGATTTCTCAGCAGGCATCACGCTGGCGACGCTTCGATTAGACTTAAGGTCGCGAGCACTACACTCCACCATGACGCCTGCGGCGGCTATCAACTCTGCGCTTCTTGAACGTCTCAAGAGACGCGATCCTGGCGCCTTGGCGGAAGCAGTGCATGAGCACGCTAGACCGCTGTTCCGCGCTGCCAAGGGACTCGGGTTTTCAGATTCGGATGCGGAAGATCTCGTTCAGGATGTCTTCTCTACCGTTATTCAAAGGCTCGACAGCTTCCAGGGCCGCTCACAGCTTCGGACATGGCTGTTCGGCATATTGCATCGAAAGACTATGGAACGGCGAAGGGTTGCAGCCATCGAAGCGCGGTGCAATCCGATCGACGATGTTTTCGAGTCCCGCTTCGATGCGGATGGTAATTGGGTGCGTCCGCCGGCGGACATTGAGCGGCTGCTGTTGTCAAAGGAATTGGGAGCAATTATTCATGGCTGTATGGACGGCCTTCCCGCAAATCAACGCGAGGCATTCGTTCTGAGGGAGATCGAGGGACTTGAAACTGCGGAGATCTGTAAGATTCTGGCGGTAAGCATCACTAACTTTGGTGTGCTAATCCATCGGGCGCGTGCTCGGCTACGGGAATGTTTGGAGTTGAAGGGTTGGGGTAAACGATGATCACCTGCAAAGCGTTGGCGAATCTTCTATTGTCGGATCGTCTTGCAACCCAGACTTGGTGGAATCGAGTAGAGGTACGTCTCCATCTTGCGATGTGCGGCATCTGCTCTCGTTTTGCCCGTCAGCTTGAACAGTTAAGATCAGGCGCTCGTCACCTGAGAGGCGAGAACGAGGGCGACGCGGACCTCGAGAAACGTCTGATTCAACGCCTCTCTCGCTAGAATCGGATTCGCATGTGACCCACGCTGACGAAGTCCTGAATCCGTACCCGGGAAATTTCTTCCTCACCCCAAGTGTTCCGAAGATCGCCGGGCTGCTGGCCTCGAATGCATGGTTGCTACCGGACGAAGTCGTTGAAGGAGCCGAGCGGGCCGGTGAAGGTAACATGAACTGCGTGGTGCGTGTCATGACGTCCCGGCGCTCGTTCATTCTCAAGCAGTCGAGACCCTGGGTAGAGAAGTACCCAGGCTTCGCAGCGCCGTGGGACCGGGCTCTTGTCGAAGCAAGGTTCTATCAAACCGCAGAGAATTTACCGGGCGTCACGAGATACCTGCCCGGGCTTCTAAACTTCGATCCCGGCGAGCGCCTGCTGATGCTGGAGGATTTGGGAGACGCGCAGGACTTCACCTTTCTTTATGCCGCCAACAGCGCTAGGTTGGCCGATTCGGAGCGGATACAGCTGGTGGATTTCCTGCTCGCGCTTCATATGTCTGCCCGTGCGCCCGAGTTGAGATCTCTTTTTGCGAACGCGGAGATGCGTTCCCTCAATCATGAGCACATCTTCGACTTACCGCTCAGGCCCAGCAACGGGCTCGATCTGGACGCGATCACGCCGGGACTTGGCCGCCTCGCCAACGGCCTCCAGAGAGACGCTCAGTATTCTCGCGAAGTGGCGGCGCTCGGTGCGTGCTACCTGGACCACGCCGGGGGCGGGTGTTTAATCCACGGAGACTACTTCCCCGGAAGCTGGCTGAAATCGCGAGGGCGAACCTACGTGATTGATCCGGAGTTCTGCTTTTTCGGACCACCGGAATGGGACCTTGCCACCATGGCGGCTCACCTGCGCCTGAGCGGGCACTCTCAAGTGGAGATCGACAAAAGCGTGGACAGATACGCTGCGCGCGCGGCTCTGGATCGAAGGCTTGTTCAAAAGTTCGCGGGAGTAGAAATCATGCGTAGGTTGATCGGCGTTGCTCAGCTCCCGGTGGTCTTCGGACTGGAACGAAAGGAGGAGCTATTGCGATTATCGAAGACGTTGGTGCTTGGGGAGCAGTTCGCGTGAGAACGCTGTCGTTAATGTTGATTTGCGTCACGGCGGCTTGCGCGTCGACGCCGGTGTGGATCGACACCGATCCGTCGGTAGCTCGCGGCGGCCACGAGGTGGATGACGGATTTGCACTAGTGCAGGCGTTTCGTTCGACGGCACTCAAGGTCCGCGGCGTGAGTGCCGTATTTGGAAACGCTCCGCTCAGCGAAGCCTTCCCAATTGCGCAACATCTGGTGAGCGACTTTGGTCCGGCTGGCGTTCCTGTATTCAGCGGCGCGGCATCGGCCAACAATCTCGGTCTCGAAACAGAAGCTTCGCGAGCGATGGCTGCTGCGCTCCGAAGAGAGAAACTCACGATCTTGATGCTTGGTCCCGCAACGAATGTCGCAACGGTCCTTAAGAATCACCCCGAGCTTGGGAAGCGAATCGTCAGGATCATTGCGGTAGCCGGGCGGCGTCCGAACCAGAGATTCTCGACCGCGCCTTCAGTCAAGCCGTTCCGAGATTTCAACTTCGAATTGGATGCGGAAGGTTTTCAGGTGTTATTGAGTGCAGGCGTGCCTTTGGTACTTGCACCATGGGAAATCTCATCGAAGGTTTGGATTCGAGAGGCAGACCTGAAGTTGCTTCGCGCTTCGAATGTCTCCCTCGGATGGGTTCTTGACGCGGCCGAGGACTGGCTGGCTTTCTGGAAGAAAAATCTTGCGGCGGATGGATTCAACCCATTCGATACTTTGGCCGGGGGTTACGCGAGATCGTCTCAAGGCTTCGGTTGCAAACGTCTGCCCGTGAAAATCGAGCGGCAAGCCGACGATACTGTCCCCCAGGAAAACGCTCCTCGAAAGCCTTTTTTGATTGTAGACAAGTCTGTCGCTTCGAAAACATCGGCCCTTTATTGCTCCGAGCCCCCGCCACTCTTCGCAAAAAGCGTGCTCCGCTTAATCAGTTTTCCTCGTTAAGACGTAGCACTCCGGTCGACGTACCTCGAAGCCGGAATAGACGCTGGATCCAGGTGACGCGCGAAGGTGTCAGCACCTGATTGGCAAAGATGTCCGCGGCCCTGCGATTGCCAAGCGCGTAAGTTGGATACGGGTGGATTGTTGCGGAGATCTTGCCTAACTCTGCATTGACTTTCATCGCCAGCGCATACTCGGCAATCATTTCGCCAGCGTTCGCCCCAAGAATGGAGGCGCCCAGAATCTTACCTCGCTTGCTGGCCCACACTTTCACGGCGCCAGCAGACTCTGACTCGGTGACCGCCCGATCCAACTTTGAAAACGGGAACCGATATAGGCGGAAGCTCTCGCCGCGCTTTCGTAGTTCTTCTTCCCCGAATCCAACATGCGCCAGTTCCGGGTCGGTGAAGGTGCACCATGGGACGCGGCGGTCGTCCACCCGCGATGGAATACGCAGAATGGCGTTCATCACCGCGACCTTCGCGGTGTGTTCGGCCATATGTGTGAAAAGGTGTTTGCCCGTCACATCGCCGCAAGCGAAAATGTTTTTCCGCGTTGTTCGACAGCGATCGTCCACGATGATTCCCTGCTCGTTTGCCTCAACGCCCGCAGCCGCAAGGTGAAGAGACTCCGTATTTGGCCGTCTTCCCGTAGCCGCAAGAACCGCGTCAAAAAGAATCCGCTCGCCGCCGTTTAAGTGCGCCATACCGGTATCGATTCTTTCCACCCCCGCCCCAAGCTTGAAATCGATACCCTCTCTTCGAAGCGACTGCTCGAGCATTGTAGCGAGTTCAGCGTCATCGTGCCCCAGAATGCGCGCGCCGTGGTCAGTCACCGTTACCGCCGAGCCTAAACGGCGGAAAGCCTGCGCCATCTCGATTCCGATCGGACCGGCGCCCAATATCAGTAGGCGCCGCGGTTGCTCCTTCAACTCGAACAAATTCTCGTTTGTGAGGACGGGTAAGCGATCTATGCCATCAATTTTCGGGATCTTTGGTCTGCTTCCGGTCGCGGCGACGAAGAATCGCGAGCTGACCACCCGCCGGGCTTGCGTCCGGGAGTCGGTAAGTTCGACCGACTTGCCGTCAATAAACCTAGCGTGTGCTGCGATCACCTCGACGCCCAATTTCTCCATGTTGGGCGGGGCATCCGCCTCCTGATAAAGGTGCTCGCGGATGGAATGAACCCGGCTAATGATCTGACCCCAGTCGTGGACAGAGTCCGACGCAACCAAGCCGTATTTGGACGCGGAACGCATCTCATGGGCAACCTTGGCGGCCTTCAGCAGACTCTTGCTGGGGACGCACCCGTGCCATGTGCAATCTCCTCCCAGCGGCGAATTCGAAACGAGCAACGTCTTCGCTCCCAAGACCGCGGACATGCCAGCAGCGGTCAACCCTGCGGCGCCGCCTCCGATCACCACCATGTCGAAATCAGCTTTCATGCGGAATGCTCCCCGGTGGCGACGCGCGTCCGCACTTTGCGTACCGTCGACCATGCACCCAACGTCAGCATCACAACGACAAAGACATACACCCAGACCGGAATGTGTTTTCCGGCAATCAGCAGGTATAAGTAAGCGGAGACGAAGAAGAAGCCCGAAGACATCAGTGGCGCAATCAGCGGTCGCCGGCTGCGTAAGTTGCGAACAAGCCAGGCGATGGACAGGGAGAAGAAGGGAATCGCGCCGACGTAGATCGCACCAAAGATCAACGGATCGACGCCGTACCTTCTGCCCAGCCCAAAGAACCAACCGCCGAGATCGGAACGCAGGTATCCGTTCCTCGCGTAATCGATATAGAACTCAAAACCGGAATACGAATCGCCCACGGAGCCGCTATCGTTCAGCCCCCAGTTGTATTTCAAGTATTCCAATTTGTTCGTCGATACGAACGCGTCCCGCGGCGCGAATTTCTTCAGCACTGAAGGCACACCGCTCACGGCCGCGAAATCTGCCGCGTACCATTCAAAGATTTTGCTCACCTTCGCGAGACGTTTGTCGGGGAGGAACTGGTTCTTGCTGGTATCGGCCAGCCAAAATCGAAAGTTATCGTCCAATTGCCCGTCCACAGCCGCTGGTGTGTAGGCCTCGCGTCGCAAAGGCGGACAACTTCGGGCCGCACACACCAACGCTCCGTGAATACGCGGGTCGTGCATATTTCGAAGGCGAGTTTCGATGCTGTCGAGAGATTCCGTGACGCCGTTCACTTGGTGCCTTGCCACACGGAATGGATCTTTTGTACGCCAGATGCTTTTCACGGGAAAGTTTGAAACAATCCAGCGGACAGTGAGGGCGTTATACGCGTTGATCAACGCCGCTTTTCTGGCGTTCTCATCCAGCGTTGCCGGCCATGCCTTTGCGATTTGCCCCAAATAGGCATCCAATCTGCCCGTTCCATCGGCCTTCAGCCGGGCGTAGTCTACCCGCGATTGTAGCGTTACGTACTGCCGGAGAATGGCGGTCCATTGAGAGTGGTCGAGATCCTGGCCGAATGCGCCTGCACAAGACGCGGCGCATCCCAGAACTACGACACCTCGAATGATGTTTGTTCTCACAGTTGGATCTCCCTTCTTGAGTGTAAGGATCTCTGGATTCCTTACACTCACAAAAGAGATGATGACAGGGGCTGGTTTTTGACGCGGACGGCGTGCTTCTTCGCGTTGGTGGTAATTTGTTTACCGGCGGCACTTGCGGAAACGCCTGGGGCGAAAATCGCCGGTGCCGTAACAGACCCGAGCGGTAGCGCGGTTTCCGGCGTGCGGGTCGAGGTGCGGGAGACACACACTGGGGCGACCCGCACATCCGTGACGAATGCGTCCGGGAAGTACCAGATTCCCGGCTTGCAACCGGGGGATTATGAGCTCCACGCCTCAAAGCCGGCTTTCGAAAAGTTCGAGCGAAACGGCATTGGGCTCAGCGTAGGCGACGATGTTCGGATTGACGTCCCTTTGACGTTGCAAGGCAAGCGAGAGAAAGTTTCGGTCACCGCAGCGGGAACGCTAACGCAAGTCGAATCGGCCCTTGCGTCCACTGTAGTGAATCAGCAGTCGATTCAGGATCTGCCGAGCGACGGCCGTCAACTTCAGAATCTTGCCCTGATCGTACCCGGGGTTTCGGCAGGCTGGAATCTTTCGACCGCGGCCAATCGCTACGGCAAAGCCCGGGAGAACACAGAAGGCGCATTCACTGTGAACGGCGCGCGCAGCCGCTCGAACAATTTCCTCCTCGACGGCATGCCCATGAACCTCAGACAGTACAGTGTCATCAACTTTGAGCCGTCGAACGAGGCGGTCGCGGAGTTCCAGGTGATCGCTGCAATTCCCTCAGCCGAGTACGGCCGCACCATGGGCGGCCAGATCAGCATCGTGACCCGCTCGGGATCGAATTCTTTCCACGGAGCCGCTTACGAGTTTTTTCGCAACGATGCCCTGAATGCCAACGATACGTTCAGTAAACGCAGCGGGCTTCCTCGTGGCACTGTGCGCCACAACCAGTTCGGCGGCAGCCTTGGAGGACCGATTCAGAAGAACAAGCATTTTTTCTTCGTGAATACCGAGTTGTTGCGCAACCTGGAAGCATCGGAGACGCGAACGTCAAGCGTACCATCGTTGGATCAGCGCCGGGGCTTGATCTCGTATTTCGACGGCAACGGAAACCCGGCGAGGCTGGATTTCAGCAACCGCATCACGCCTTTGAGCACGAGACTTCTGGCTCTTTACCCCGTCCCCAACTCGAACGTGCCCGGAGGTAATTACAACGCAGCTCTCGCGATCGCGTTGAACGATTACCAATATCATGTCCGCACTGACCATTACTTCTCGCCGCGCGACATTGTCACGTTACGCACTTCATGGAACCTCAATGATCAAATCTATCTGGTTGATCGGTTCGGCGGGCCTTACATACCGGGCTTCACCTTGCCTAACCCGGAGCGCACGACCAACGGAACGCTTGGGTATCTCCATGCTTTCTCGCCCCAATCGGTGAACGAGGCGCGGCTGGGAGTAAATCGTTACGGTAATTTGCTGGCGAACGGAGACCAGCGGAGCGCGACCGAGTTCGGATTGCCGAACGGTTCCAGCGCAAATGGCATTCCGACGATTGCATTCGCGCAGGGTGGGCTTGCGGGACTCGGGGGGCTGCCCTGGTACAACCGCGAGCAGAATGAGCTGACAGTCTACGGGTCAGATTCGCTTAGCATCCTACGCGGATCGCACAGCTTGAAAACAGGAGCGGAAGTCTCCCGGTACCACTTCAATACCCGGGGAGCCGAGAATCAGCGAGGATCGATATTTTTCGACGGCTCTCAAAACACCAATATTCCGAAGACGGCTGCCAACGCCGAAGCCAATGTTCTGGTGGATTTACTGCTGGGCCTCCCCTACCAAGCCAAGATCACAGTGGGGCAGTTCGGCCGCGGCTATCGTGAGTGGGCCTGGGCAGGTTTTGTTCAGGATCGTTGGAGAACATCGAAGCGTTTGACTCTCGACTATGGGCTTCGCTACGAGTACAACGCGCCATGGACAGAGGTCAATCACAAGCTTTCGAATTTTTTTCCAGGCCTGGGACTCTTGAGCGAGCGCGATTCCAGGTGGCCAGGATTGTATCAACCGGATCGAAGCAACTTCGCCCCCCGCTTCGGGTTTGCGTACGATCTTCAGGGGACAGGGAGGACAGTCATCCGAGGTGGCATTGGCCTTTACTACGAGACGCTACTTCAGGCGAGCACGGTGCAGCAGATCGAGAATAATCCTCCCTTCTCGGCTGCGGCTGTGACCACTGCGCCAACACCGTTCGCCACGGATGGAAGTCCATCCACCACTTTGCTGGATCTGCGATCGAGCGCTACGCCTTCGCGCTCTCTATCGGCCATCCCCGCGAATCTCCGGAATCCACACAGCATGCAGACCTCGTTCGATGTGCAGCACTCTTTTGGGGAAAACTGGCTAACAGAGGTGGCGTATCGAGGCACGCGAGGCGTGCACCTGCCGTACAACTACAACCTGAATCAAGTTCCATTGGATCTACTCAGCACCGCCCAGCGCGTGGCAATTGCAGCCGGTATCGGCAACAACTCCGGAACGGCATCCATCATCGACGCATTGCGACCGTATCCGGCGTTCAACAGCATCGCGGTTTTCGAGAACGGCGCGACCTCGGGCTATCACAGTCTGCAGGCGAAAATCGAACGCCGCTTCCATTCCGGTCTTAACCTTCTCTCTGCTTACGTTTGGTCGAAGTCGATCGATGACGCGAGTGATTTCGGCAGCGGCGACCCTTCCGAACAAGTGCTCGACAGCCACAATCGCCGGGCGCAGCGGGCGCTGTCGAGTTTCGATGTGCCTCACCGCTTCACTACTGCCTTCAACTACACGGTGCCGGCGATTCACACTCATACTCTTCTCGCCGGATGGCAGATCAACGGACTGATCACGATCCAGTCGGGCCAGCCATTTACGCCCTACACCAGTCAATTTGACCCGTATCGAAACGAGAGTTACAATCGTCTCAACGTGGTGCCGGGCGGCCATCTCGCAACTCCTTCCGGGCTTGCGTACAACCCGGCCAACTTCACACTTCCGCGGCTCGGGACTTTTGGAAACGGTGGACGCAACATCGTGCGTGGGGATGGGTATCGCAGTGCGGACGCGTCGCTGTTCCGAACGTTCCCGATTCGTGATGCGGTTCGACTTCAGATTCGATTTGAGGCGCAGAACGCGTTTAATCAGGTGAACTACCAGGGACCCATCACTGATCAATCTACTAAGCCGGGATTGTTTGTCGCCGCCGCGCCGCCGCGCATCGTTCAACTCGGCGCAAAACTATCGTTCTGACCCGGGGTCGTCCAACCGTTCGGCGCTCTCTCGTCCATCCGGAAGGCGCCAGTAATCCGGCCGCGGCTGGAACGGCATTGCCAGGATTGCGGGCAAGACTACCGCATGAGCATCCTGAAATGCAGGAACCCCAATCTCGATTGTCTGTTGCGGGATATTCAGGCGAAGTGTTCCATGCAGCCAGTCCCAGACAGTGAGCCCGCTCGACCAGTTGCTGTTCGTCTCTGCGGCAATGTTGGAGTGATGAACGCCATGCATGCGCGGAGTAACCAGAAGGCGATTGATCCGTCGTTCCCAGCGAATGGGAAGACGGACATTCGAATGGTGGAACATGACGCACAGTGCGAACCAAACTTGCCACAACGAGAATGTAAAAGGGCTCAATCCGATGACCAGCACCTGGGCGGCTCGCCACGGGACGGAGAGCAGGAGTTCGCCGAAGTGGAAGCGTAGTGCTGTCGATGTGTCGAGATCCAGATCGACGTGATGGACTGCGTGAAATCGCCAGAGCACAGGGGCGCGATGCAACAATACATGCCACACGTAGAAGGTATAGTCCATCAACACCAGAGCGGATACCGCCGCAACGATGCCATGCAGGCGGAACACGCCGATCATGCCCCAGTTCCGCTCTTCCACAAGCCTTGCAAGTGGCTGGATCAGCGGTGCCTCGATCGCAACCGTCGTCAATGCGCCAAGTCCGGCCATAACTAAATTCCGCGCGTGATGGGGCAAAACAGGTTCCACTCGTTTGCGAAGAGGACGACGGCGTTCCTGCCAGACCAGCAATACAAACGCGCCGATTACCAATGGCGCGGCAATCCACGGAGAAATGCGTTTCATCGTACAGACCCTGATCGGAGCTCTTGATATTCCTTCGACCATCTCGCGGTGTGGCGGGGAAGGTTTGACATTTGCAACATGCGCTCCAGGTCTTCCTCTACGTCCACATCAAACCACGCGGGACCCGTCGCGATGGTCAAACCGCACCGAGCGACACTTCGAACCACATCGTCGAGCGTAAACCCTGTGGACCAACGAACTTCTTCGAACATCCTGGCGTGGACCCGGCGGCATGCAATCGAAAAAAATCCCCCATCGAGTGTTGGGCCAAGGGTGACGTCGGCATTGGATTCGAGAAGTGCGTCAATGTGACTGGAAGGCAGACCTGGAGAATCGCTTCCAACTACCATCGCCACTTCGCGTCCACACGTCAACGCACCTGACAAAGCATGGAGGAGCCGCGTCCCCAGATCACCTGCAGTTTGGACAGATCGAGACAGAGTCCCACCGGGCCAGGATTCGCTGAGAGAGTCTGAGGAAAGTTCCAGGTCTGCGACATCGGAAAATGTCGAAAGCATCTCGATCGTCTCCTGAACCAAAGCAGAGTGGAGACCGGCCGCCTGGACTGGCGTCAGCGGCGGGCATAGCCTTGTCTTCACGCGACCGGCAACCGGGGCTTTGGCGAATAAGATGAGGAGAGGACGATTCATATCCCTGTCGACGACTCCATGGTAAGCATCATCGTGCCCGCGCTGAATGAAGAGATACGAATCGGCAGCACATTGCGAGCCCTTCAAGCGTTATCCGGCGAGAAGGAGATCCTCGTCGCCGACGGAGGCAGCGAAGACCTGACGGTGGAAATCGCAACGAGCCTCGGCGTGCGCGTCGTGCCCTCCGAGCGCGGCCGTGGTTGCCAGATTCGAGCTGCTGCCCTCGAAGCAAACGGAGGCGTACTGTGGTTTGTACATGCTGATACCAGACCGGAAAATGGCGCGCTGGAATCAATCTGTGCCTCTTTGCGCGACACGGCTGCGGTTGGCGGGAATTTCTCGCTCGTTTTCGAAGGTGAACATTACTCCGCCCGGCAAATGACCTGGATCTACCCGTATCTTCGCCGGCTTGGCCTGAGCTATGGGGATGCGAGCATTTTTATAAGGCGCAGCGTTTACGATGCAATCGGCGGTTGCGGGGAATACCCGCTGTTTGAGGATCTCGACCTGATCCGGCGCATGAAGCGCCGCGGCAAATTTGTTCATCTTCCCACCAGAATCTTTACGTCGGCGCGACGATTCAGCGGCCCGCAATATGTAAGAGTCTGGGCACTCTGGATCACGCTGCAAATCCTTTACTGGGCCGGAGTTTCACCGTATCGCCTCGCCCGCTGGTACCGGCTCGCGCGATAGTTCCGGGGCAATACTCGCAAGCACCCTGCCGAGGACCTCCTCGCTATCGGGAAGTTCCATGCCGTCTTCCCTGAGAAGAGCCATGGTCGCCTCATTCTGAAAAGTCTGGTCGAGTGCCAGATGCGGTAAGAAGTGCGAGACCGACCGGAGCAAGCGCTTATCCACTTCGCGCGCGCCATTGCTCGGCACGAGCGCGGCAAATCGTTCGAATCTTTCGAGGGAGACCATCGAGGGTTGTCGCGCTCCCATGCAAGAAAAGGCCAGCTCCACCAGTTTCCAGATGGGAATCGATCCGCGTTTGCCGGCGCAGATGTGAAAGACCGCGCCCGGGCGGAAATGCCGCTCAAAGAGCGTGTTCAACGCGGCGACAGCCCATTGCTCGTCGATCAGGTCCATGCGGCCGTTGGGAAGCGCCGGCATAACGGGGAAGGGGTTGTGCGGAATCAGACGAAGAGCTTGTTGCAGATAGCTGCTCCCCTCACCCGCGACCGAGCTGAGGCGAAAGATGGCGGCCGGAATCTCGTCCATCGATGCAAACACAGCGGCCTCGCCTTCGTGCTTCGACTCTTCATAGGTGTTCACGAATCCCGCAGTGTTGGAATGCTTATGTTCCCCTAATTCCCCGGTATCGCGGCCCAAAATATACGCCGTGCTGATGAAGGCGAAGCGGCGCAATTTCTTTGCATCGCTGGCCAGAGCCAAGACGGTTCGAGTTCCTTGGGTGTTGGTGGCGCGTGCTTCTTCGATGGTACGGCTGAATCGAATATCGGCGGCACAGTGAACGATGCCGGTAATTGAGCACGCAAGCCGAGCCCACGCGGAACGGGGCAAGCCCAACCGCGGCGATCGCAGGTCACCCACGAGCGCCGAAACACGTGGATGTTTGTAGGCTTTTCGTACATCCCGGACCAGAACCGTTAATTCGCGCCGAGGGTCTGCTTCGAGTAGTAACGGAAGCCAGCGCCGTCCGATGGTTCCGGTTGAGCCGGTCAGGAAAACATGCAATTTCGAAATGTTTTGAGCCCCCGCTTCTAGTCTGTGTCATTCCGCCGGAAAATCTTACACTTGGGAAGTGCGAACTCCGTTCATTAAAAAGCGAGGGCCCGGATCTGTTGATCCGCGATTCCTGTCCGCTTCGCCGAACCGGTATGAGCCCGGGTTCAATATTCACAGCCGTTCATCGCGGAAGTCGCACTGGCTCAGAAAGCCTGCCGCGACGGATTTTCGGTGATGCACAAGCGCACCACCGAACTGTTCCGGGAACTTGCCGTGGCGCATGTGGACGGCAGCATTGGACGAGTACTCCTGAAACTTTCGCGGGTCGACGTGCTCGTACTCGACGACTTCGCCATG
>JBBRRB010000106.1:0-12532 GCA_038225555.1 Bryobacterales bacterium | reverse complement strand
CGCCAGGTGATCCATCCGGATTGACGTTGTTGCGCAGTGTGCCGATCCAGAGGGACCCATGCGGATCCACTCCCGCGTCATTGGCGCGCACCGAAGGCCAGTTCGGAACGCGGAAAAAAGGCTCGCCTCGAACATCGCCGGCAGCCTGCCAAAGAATTGCCCCTGAGCCAGTCACCACGACCAGAGTTTCATAGCGGCTCGTCATAAGGACCGCCGTAACGGGCTCCTCGAAGAACCACGTTTTGACGCAGCCGTTGTGCGGCGTGAAACGGTGGATTAGGAAACGGTTTACGTCCGTCCAATAAACTGCCTTCTCTTCCGGGTGCCACAGAACGCCTTCGCCGCACCAGTCTCCAACGGGAGCGGCGCATACCGCGTCTCCGATACCGGAATGTCTGGCTGATGACATGTTCATCTCCTAAGGATCGATTCGCCGGCTGGTGATGGCGTCAGATCGGAGGCTTGCGTGTCATCCCAAACCGTAATTAAAAGTGTGCTTGCCAGCGCCAGTAAACCGCCCAAAACCATGAAAATCGTGAGTCGTTCATGCAGAACGACAAACGCGATCAACACACCGAAAAACGGAATGAGGTAATTGGAAAGGGCCGCCTGGGTTGCGTCCAGCCGGGTAAGCACATGCAGAAAAATGACCATCGACAGGAAGTATTGAAAAAAGGCGAGCATCCCGAGTCCGACCCAGGTTGTCCCGGAATAATGAATTAGGTTCCGGATTCCCTCGGGCTCTAGGGCCACCGTGAGCGGCACCAAAACAGTCAGTAGAACGTAGTAGCTATAAAGCAAAACGCGCAGGGGCGAGTGGCGCTCCAACACGACCTTGCTGTACGCGTTATAGAAAGCGCTGCCGAGTACGCTGAGGAAAAACAGCGCGTTACCCGCCATGTAGCGGCGGCCAAAACTAACGTCACTCCAATCGACACCCGAACATACAGCGACGCCCAGGAGAGCGAGGCCGAAACTGATCCAACGAATACGAGACATGTGTTCGCCGAGAAAGAAATGCGCCATCACGGCAGTGGAAACAGGCATCGCCAGAGAGAGGAGCGCGGCGTTGGAAGCTGGTGCAAAGCGGACCCCCCAAGTGATGAAGAGTTGTGCCACTAACTGTCCGGCGATGCCCAGCCACACGAAGTTCCAGAGATCTTTCCTGGTCACGCGGGCTTTCGGATCGCGCTGTACCAGCACGACAAGCAGCAGAGCCGAAAGCGCAATAGGAAATGTGACGGCGAACAACGGGCCCATCTGTTCTTGAACCAACTTCACGGTGACGAACTGGCTCGCCCAAATGAGATTACACGCCAGCAGCAACAGCCAATCGACCAGCTTTCTGGTCTTTGGCGATGTCGCCGCAAAATGCATTAACCTCGCACCCGGTTAAGAGCGGCTCGCAGGCTATCGTCGATCAGCGAGTACATCTCATCGATGTCCTTTTCCTCCGCGATCAAAGGCGGCGCAACTGCGAACCAGCTTGGGTCTACACGCGCAATCAGGCCATTCTCGAGTGCCGCTTTCTTGAAGTGTTTGCCCAGTTCCGGGAAGGGCCGCATCGTCTTTGTATCCTTAACGAACTCGACTCCGAGCAGAATCCCCTTTCCGCGAATCTCGCGCACCACGCCGTACTTCTTCAGACAATTCAGCTTGTTGCGCAGATATTCGCCGAGCCGCTGCGCCTTTTCGCACAGGTCGCTCTCGATCACTTCTTCGAGCACGGCGATCCCCACCGCGCACGCCAGCGGATTGCCGGCGAAAGTGTGCCCGTGCGCGAAGTGGACACCCTGCTCAGGCGTTCCCCGGAAGGCTTCGGCCATGTCTTCACGCGCGATCATTGCTCCGAGGGGAAGGGCGCCGGAGGAAATCCCCTTGCCCGCGCAGATAATATCCGGAGTTACACCGAATGTCTGAGCGGCAAACATATTTCCCGTTTTGGCAATTCCGGTGATAACTTCGTCAAAGATCAACAATACATCGTGCCGGTCGCAGACCTCGCGGAGAATCTTGAAGTATTCATCTGTGGGCGTGATGATCCCGCCGGTGTTGCCGATGGGTTCGAGAAGCACCCCGGCTACGGTACCCGGGTCCTCGTGGATGATCACGTCTTCCACCGCGCGCGCGGCGAAGCGATTGGCCTCCTCCCACGATGCGAACTGGTCACGATAGTGACTGGGCGGAAAGACCTTGAGGAACCCATTCATCTGGGGTTCGAATTTCGATTTGCGCGGACCATTGCCGCTCGCCGCCATGCCGCCGAACGTCGCGCCGTGGTAACTGTAATATCGGCTGATGAACTTGTATTTGTTGGGCCGGCCGGTCTGTTTATAATACTGCCGGGCAAACTTTAGAGCCGACTCTACCGCTTCGGAACCACCGCTAAACGGCTTGACGAATTTCAGATTTCCGGGGGCGACATTTCCCAACTTTTCTACAAAGTCGAGCAATTTGTCCGTGATGCTGACCAGCGGCGGGGCCAAAGTAACCTTCGCCATTTGATCCTGCATAGCCTTCATCACTCGCGGATGTCCATGCCCCAAAACGGCCACGAAGATTCCCCCGATAGCGTCGAAGTAGCGTTTGCCTTCGGTGTCCCAATAATAGAGACCGTGCGCTCGATCGATTACGAGGGGATTTTCGAGAAACTCCGCTGTCGCGTGATAATCAATGAACGTCAAATTGAGCAGCCTGCGCTGCCTCTCTGTTAGTTGCATAAATTAATCTATTCTCCTCGCGGCAAACCTGCGCTTAAGCCGCCGTCCACGGAGAGTGCCGCTCCTGTAATAAAGGACGCGTCGTCGCTGGCAAGGAAGACGGCCAGACGGGCGACCTCTTCCGGCGCGCCGATGCGTCCTAGCGCGTGGAGCCTGCCGGCTTGCTTGCGAGCCGCGTCCGGATCCGGTTGCGCCATGAAGTAGCCCTCCGCCAGCCCCCCATCGATATAGCCGGGACAGATGGCATTTACCCGGATTCCTTCGCGCCCATGATCGATAGCCAATGCTTTTGTGAACGCGAGAATGGCCCCTTTCGTGGCGCAATAGCCCGCGCACATCGGCTCGACAAAGGTCGCGTTCACCGATGACATGTTAATGATGCAGCCCTTGGTCGCCCGAAGGTGCGGTATGAAGTATTTGGAGCAGAGGAAGACACCGCCGACATTGATTGCCATCTGCCGCGACCACTCTTCTGGCGTCGTATCTTCGATGAATTTGTTCACCTGAATCGCGGCGTTGTTCATCAGGACATGCATATGTCCAAAGGCTTGAATCGTTTCCGCGGCCAACCGCTCAACTGCCGGCGCGTCGGAAACATCCGCGGTTATGGGTCGCGCGATTCCCCCGGACTTCACGATGAGGGCCGCGGTCTCGTCGGCCGCCGAGCCGTTGATATCAACGATCACGACGGATGCACCTTCGGACGCGAATTCTCTGGCGATTGCGCGGCCAATCCCTGCCCCCGCGCCAGTCACAACTGCGACCTTGGCCTTTAGCCGCATGAGGAGACCATCTTCTCTGTTCTAAGCATTTGTTTGAAGGATTCGCCACAAATTCGACGAGGTATTAGGTTAGCAAACCACGGACGGGCGTGTTGCAGCGGCGTCCGGCGCGCGGGATGGAAACGGGCTGACGGCGACGGCTTGGCGCGCGTCAACAGTCCGGTAAGCCCTTGAGGACACGAGATATGATTTAGTGATGTTAGATGACGGTCCGGGGCTCGTGAGGGTGCTTCACTTGGCAAACGACGCGCTCGCCATATCCGTGCTTCCCGAATGCGGGGCCAAAATCTTCGACCTGGTTGACAAAACTACGGGTCAGAATTTCCTTTGGCACAACCCGCGGATACTACCGCGGCAGTATCCGGTTGACGCTAACTTCGACAACTACTGGTGCGGAGGTTGGGACGACGGTTTTCCCACCTGCGAGAGTTGCACGCACAAGGGCGAATTGTATCCAAATATCGGGGAGCTTCGTTCCGTCACGTGGCGGGTCGAGCATTTTGACGTCACTTCCGTTCATTTGTCCGCCTATGGTCCCATTAATCCCGTTCGCGCGGAGAAGCGACTTACCTTGCGTGGAGGCACTCTGGAGATGGAGTACACCATCCACCACGAAGGTTATGCGCCAATAGATTTCCTGTGGGGCACCCATCCGGCTTTCGCCATTGAACCTGGTTGCCGGATCCGTATCCCTTCTCGCAGCGCACTCGTGGCCCAGGCGAATCCCGAACGGTTCGGAGAAGCAGGGCGGCGCTATGAATGGCCAACACTTGAAACCCGGGCCGGCTTCGTTGATATGAGCTTGGTTCCCGAGCCTGCCGATTACAACGCCGGCCACTACGTCCTCGATTGTAAAGCCGGCTGGTACGCGATCGAATTCCCGAACCGCCAGAGCGGCGTGCTGATCGAGTTTCCGCTCGATGTGTGCCCGCATCTCTGGCTGTGGCTCAGTTACGGAGGTTGGCGAGGCTACTATCTTGCTGTGATCGAGCCGTGGACGGGAGTGCCCGTCACACTTTCCGACGCCGTCGCCGCGGGCACACACAGCGTTCTGCAACCCGGTGCAACTTTTCGCGTAAGCATCAAAGCCACTCCATGGCACAATCCGGTCAATCTTGCTCAGTTGCTTGCAGAACGCGGCTTCGTCCCGAGCGGAGAAATCAGTAAATGAAAACCTTATGTGCTTCCCTGGCCGGAACGGTCGTGTGCATTGCGATGATAACGGCGGCCGCTACGCTGCTGGGCGAGGACTCCTTCCCGGTCCTTACGAAAGTAGACGCCAAGAGCATCGCGGGCCGTCCGGTAGCCAAAGACAAGCAAGGGAAACTGCTCTCTTGGCCCATGCCGGATAACATCGGTTATTCCTATAGCTCGCACGTACTTGCGCAATGGAGCATCCTCTTCGACCAATACAATCGCCAGCGCTATTACGACTTCCATTGCTGCTTTGACTTCGACCGGACCAGCTATGAGACGCAGCCCGATTTTCCACTAGCAGCGGCAACCAGATCGCGTCTCTGTGGAACATCAACGGCGATCCACATTTGAGCGATCCGAAGTTCGCGGCGCGGGGCAAATCGGATCCGAATCAATAGTTCAGGATCTACAATTCGGACGGCAGCCGCATCTGCACGCCACCGGCGCCAGGCACGTTTGCCGTTACCGAGCAGCAGGCTTTGACATTCCGCGCGGAAGGGTTCAACTTCATCAACCATCCGAATTGGAACGGGGCAGACAGCAATCCGAACAACTACACCGCCACGTTCGGAAAGGTCACCGGGAAGAGCGGCGAACGCACGATTCAGTTGAGTCTGCGATACGCGGTTTTACGCGGGCAGCCTGTTACGTTTGGCGTCTCGGGATCACGATACGATAAGGTTCCGTGACGCACGATTTTTTGATTATCTTCTTGGGCACGGCGCTTTTGGCGGCCGGAATGTCGGGGCTGCATCCGCTGAACAGCTATCAGACGGGGTGGGTGAAGGGCCTTTCCCTTGCGCTGGCCTTAGCTGGGCTAGGAGTAATTGTCGCCGGCGCACTTCGCACGAGTCCCATAGTCTCGGTTCGCTTCGCGATCGGCTCTTCGTACTTCGCCGCCGCCACGCTGCTCGGCGGAAGCGCCGCAACACTGCTTATAAACCGGCTGGCCGGAAGGGTCATGATCGACTTAGGCACAACGTTGCCGAAGGGATTCGCCTGGATTCTGGTGGTTACTGCACCAGTTGGTCTTTTCTCGGTGTGGAAGCAATTCGGGGGCGTTCACGAATCGAGTGTGTTTATCCCGCTAGTCGGGCAAGCGCTCTACTTTTTGGCTTTCGGGATTTGGGGAACGATTGGCCTGCGCACTTCTTGGCGCTTTACGGAGCGGGGCATTGTCGGCCCTTGGGCCTTCGTGCCATGGAAGAATTGCTTCTCATATCTGTGGAAAGATGCGGAGCAAGAACTGCAGATCAGTGTGCGACGAGGGGTATCAAGAGAGTCAACGTTGAAAGTCAATGTTCCACCGGAGCGGCATCAAATGGCGGACGAAATCCTGGCGGCGAAGGTATCGAAGAAGTATTAGCAGGATGCTGAAAAAAGACTTGGCAACGCCGTTACGACTTAGAACATATTTGCGTCATAATGTTCCCAGAAATGTGCGGCCAAGGCCTTTCGTACTTGCGGACACCGTGGCCAGCGAGCGACGGTGCGTACAGAAAAGGCCGCATCAGAACGGACGCACTTCAATCGTTCGGAACATCAAGTTTTCTTTCTCTTCGCGCTTAGCCTCAATCTCTTTCACCCGGGCGGCCTGGGCCTCCGTTCTCGGATCCTTCGAGCGCTGGTAAAGCATCAGCAGATTGCGGTTTGCCGCCGGATTGTTTGCGTCGAGCCGGAGCGCCGCCTCCAATTCCGCCGCCGCGCGGTCCAAGTTCGATTGCCGGATGTGTACCAGTCCCAACTCCGCGTGCGCGTCCGCAAAGCCGGCGTTGGCCGCAATGGCTCGTTCGAAGTGGGCTGCTGCGTGTGCCAGATCGCCCTCCACCTTGTCGATCCGGCCCAGAAAATAGTTGGCTCCCGCAAGGGTCTCCGGCGCCTCCGCCACCGCGTTCAGCTCCGCGCGCGCGTGCTCATAATCGCCCGCTGTGAAGTACGCCATTCCCAACGCGAAACGCCCGCGCGGCTCGCCCGCCGTCAATTGCACGTATTTTTGGAAATATCGAATCGCTTCCGATGGAGCATGACCCTGCGATGCCACCGCACCCAGCGCGTAATTGTAGTAAGGCTGATCCGGCGCTAGCCGCACCGCTGTCTCGAGAGATTTCCGCGCCTCCAGCGGCAAATCCTTTTCGACCGCCAGCATGCCAAAGAAGAAATGCACCGCCGCATTATTCGGTTCGAGCTCGCGCGCATGGGCCACATAGCCCAGCGCGTCGTCGATCTGGTGCTGCTTGTAGGCGATTCGCGCCAGATCCAGCAGCGCCGACGCCTTCAGTTCGCCAGCGTGAGCGCTCCCCTCGTAAGCCTCTCGGGCCTGCGGCAACTCCCCCAAATTTTCATAGATTGCGCCTAAATGCTCACGCGCCGTGTCCGTTGCAAGATGCCGCTCTTCCAACCCCTGCACCAGCCGGAGCGCCAACTGCGGCTGCTTCTTCTCAATGACTGGAAGCACGGTCAGGATGTCGGCTTCCTGCAAGCCGCCCGCACTGAGCAGCTCTTTTGAGGTCGACGCCGCCTCCGCTGCCCGGCCCAATCCGGCGAAATCTCCGGTTCGCAAGGCCAGAGCCGCCGCTGTGCTGCGCGCGTCCGCCGGAAGCCTATCCAACTGCCGCAGCGACTCCGCAAAGGCTCCGCGCCATTCCAGCAGGCGAGCCAGCGCACTCGCCGCTTCAGTATCCCCTGGCGACAACCTCACAACGGTACGGTAGGCGACCTCCGCCTTGGCGTCCGAATCGCGCTCATAGATCCGTGCCAGATTTTTCCACGCCGGAGCCAGCGCGGGGCTTAGCTTCACAGCCTGCTCGAAATCTGCCT
This sequence comes from Bryobacterales bacterium, assembly GCA_038225555.1. Taxonomy (GTDB): domain Bacteria; phylum Acidobacteriota; class Terriglobia; order Bryobacterales; family Bryobacteraceae; genus JANXQZ01. Next base: position 5,016 of record JBBRRB010000106.1, on the reverse strand, counting down.
GAGCGGCTGCGAAATCCTGCGCGCTCGCATGCAGGATTCCTCGCAGGTTATACAGTCCGCCGTCGCCGGGCCACCGTTGCAGGGATCGCTTTAGCAGATCTTCGGCCGCAGCCGCATTCCCGTTCACCAAATAATCTTGAATCCGTAAAATCGATTTGGCCGCAGTCGCCTCGGCCGCAAGCGAACTTGTCGCGCAACAAATCGCGATCAGGGGGAGGGTTACCTGCAGGGCGCGAAACATCCGTATACAACAATTCTAAGCGCCCGGCTAGCGCGGCTTCCCACTCTTCCCGTCGCCGGATGGAATCATCTTCTGAAAGCCCTGGTTCAGCGTGCCTTTGCGCTCCGCGATCTTGTAAAGCACGGGATAGAATTGCACGAATGTGTTCTCCACGGCAGTGTTTTTCGAGTGGCACGAGTAGCAGGAAGCGTCGCGCGGAATGGCTTTTGCAGGACCATCCAGCGCACCGGCGTTTAACTGGAATCCGTAGAAAGTCCACTCCCCTGGCTTGGCCGCGCTATCTTTCACTTCGGCCTCCACCCCCATCACGTCCGATTGGAAGTGCCCGCCGTTGTTGATGGACCCGTGACTTTCCGAGCTTCGCACCTCGAGCACAAAAATCGTCTGGTCCGGCCACCGCCCTGTCTTCAGGAAAGCGCGATACGACTCGGGATTCACGAATACGTTGTCGAACATCGGGCTCCCCGCCATGGCGTCCTTCAGTGGGCCGTACGTCATGCCTAAACCGGAACTCAGATACACCCACTCGCGATAGTTCATGGGGGGCAGCAGTTCGGCCCGGCCATTGTATTGAGGGCCATCGCCCGTCATGGCCGCGCCTTGCCGCAGTGCCAGCGCGAGGAGCGCTCCAGCCGCAATCCGCCATCTCAGAATCTTTACCATCTGCTCCAGTATCGCGCCGTTTCGTTCTGTGAATGTTCTGCTCGGGAAAATGCTCATACAATGGTTTCCACCATACCTCTTGACTCCCCATACGTGCATTACATACAGCATCATGCGCAATCGGGAACAACTTGAGGAGCAAGTGTTGGAAGAATTGCGCGTGGCTGGCCGACGTTATCAATCCAAAGAGTGCAGTCGCGAAGATTACCAGAACGCGCTAAAGCGGTTCACGGACTTCACCCTCGGAGGAAAACTGCCAGAAGATCTCGAACCCAAAGGCCGAGCCGAATCCGCTTGATAAAATCCTGAATCGGTGCGTTAGCATATAGTGCTAAGGATGGTAGCGAGGCGTGTGACCAACCCGGAATATTCGGACACAGAGGAAATCGAAAACGCTTTATTGAGAGAATTCCTGATAGCGCGAGATCGCTACAACTCTCAGGAGTGCAGCGCGAACGTCTACAGGAAGGCGATTCGGCAGCTTAGCGGCTTCGTGATGCACGGTAAACTCCCGAATGGCCGCACCGCCAAGGCGAAATCGGCTCGAAGATCGCAGCAGGAAGCATAGGGCGTACTACCCTATTCGGCATTTTTTTCAGCACTTGTGTTCTTCAAGATGCGCAATGAGAGTATATTTTGCGCTGTCCTTTCGTTCTCGTGCCATATGAATCAGGTCGTCAAAACGCGCGAACTCGGAATCTCCGTTAATTACGGCTTGAGCTTGTTGTGAGTGCAACTCGATCAATTCGCGAACGGTCTCCATGAACGCATCTCCAAGCCGCTGCCGCTCCGGGCAGAACGCCAGTGGCTTTTGGTTGACTTCGCGCGCATCCTGCGTCATGAAGCACCGGCAGCAATCGAATCACCACCTTACCTAGGCGAGCCGCTACTTCTTATCGGTGCTGGTTGACGCCGTAGACGCCGGTGCGGGGCTCGATTCCGATTTGGCCGGAGCCGCGGAAGACGTTTCCGTCTTCGGCTTGGAGTCGGATTTCTCCGCCTTTTCAGCCTTCTCCGCTTTCTTGTCTGCCGTCTGGTTGGAATCGGAGCCGTCCGGCTTAGTGGCGCTGCTGTGGCCGTTCGTCTTAGCGTAGTCGGTCACATACCAGCCCGTACCCTTGAAATGAAATGCGGGCGATGAGATCAGCCGCTCTACGTGCCCTCCACATTCGTCGTGGATCAGAATCGGTTCGTCGGAAAATTTTTGCAGCGCCTCGAATGTCTTGCCGCAGGACTCGCATTTATATTCGTACAGTGGCATTGTGAAACGTAAACCCTAGGCTTCTATAGTAGCTGAATTCAACGTGCCGAATCTGTTGCCGTAGACTTCAGTGCTTATCCTTGCCGCTGTCGAACTCCTGGCCTCCCGCTTGGGAGCGGTCGGCTGTGTGCAATACGTGGGTCACCATTTGCACCAGTTTCGTCGCTACGAACGGCTTCTGAATATACGCCCATCCGTAGTTGAGAACCAGCAGATTTCCGTTATCACCGCCCGACATCAACATTACATGCATCGCCGGTCTGGACTTCTTCAAGAATTGACCCAGATCCGGACCCGACATAAGAGGCATGTTCACGTCCGAGAGCAGCAGATCGATTACTTCCGGATTTTCTTCCGCAAGCTTTATTGCGCCCGACCCGTTATGGGCGCTAAGAACTTTAAAGTTGGAACGCTCCAGAATCCCCACGACCGTGTGCAGGACGCCTTCGTCGTCGTCAACAACCAGGATGGTTTCGCGTGTACCTCGTAGTGAGCTGGGCATTGCATCCGCATTAAAAAGTAAAGTTCGCGTCTCTCATACCCCAGAGGCGGCGTTTTCCGTGCGTGCAAAGATTGGCGCTCCAGGGTGGATAACGAAGTTTAGAGTTAGCCCAGTATACCCCAAGTGTGAGGGAAATCCCCAGTCATTTCGATTTCGTCCAAAATCGGGTTGCGCGGCTAACTTTCGCTGGCCTCAACCGTATAAAGGAATATGAAGTTGCGGCAATACATCCTGGTGGCGGTGATCGGCGCGGCGGTGCTGGCTGCCGACTACCGCGTTGAGCACGCCTGCAACTTCCAACGCTATTTCCACGCTTTAGCTGGCAGCGATGGCCTGAACCCGGTGGAGCGCGCGCTTTTCAGCTTCATTCTGACCCGCTCGCATCGCGCCTCCTAAATAAAAAAAGGCGCTCCCGGTCGGGGAGCGCCTCAAGCAAAGCGAGCTGTAAAAGTCTAGCGACGCCGGCGAGCCGGGGGACGCCTGCGAACCGGCGCGGGCGCAGTCGCTGCCCCGGGCCAACCCTTCAAATCGGGACGTGCCACGTCGAACGTCACCATGTAAGGTTCCTTCGTAAACCCCGTTGGCGTTCCTTTGAACGACAGTTCGGCGCCGGGTTCCACCTTGCCTCGGAGCGGCGTCTCAAAGTTCAGCGTTGCGTCACCGCCTGGGTTCTCGATGGCCAGAACAATCTGCTTTGGCGCCGTTGCCGGCGTCATGGAAACTACCTTCCCCTTGAACTCTTGCGGAACCAGCGCGCCCTTCATATTCTTCTCGAAGTACGAAGGCCCTTCATCGCCCGTCAGCGCGGCCTTTAAGTTCTTCCACATGGCCATGTCGGGGTGCTGCTTGTTGTACTCTTCTTCGCTGCCGGCCTTTTTCTTCTCGATTTCGACCACGCTCTCGAGGACGAAGCCCTGCGGCGGCAGCGCCGATTTTGCGGCGGTAGCCTTCAATTCGTCGAGGCCGGTTTCGTCCCCGTGATAGCCGACGTAAGCCTTTTTCAAGTAGGTGTCCGTGGATGCCCGTCCCGCGTCCGTCAGTGCTCCTGCCCCGGTGAGCGAAGCCGCCCGCGCAAATGAGTACAGCGCTTCCGGCGTGCGTGCAATATTCTTCTGCAACGCGATCACCGTGCCGAGCCAATAAGAAACCTGGGCGTTGGCTTCGTTCATGCCAAGCACCTTCTTGAACTCTGCTTCCGCCGCTGGGTTGTCTTTATTCTGCATCGAGATCCAGCCCAGCGTTGTGTGCGCCTGAACTTCGGTCGCACCGCGGGCCTTCTGCCAGTCGGCGTCGCTCACGTTTTCCGGCTTAACCGTCCCGGCAAAATACGTGTCCAGATTTTCTACGATCGTGTTGGCCGCTTTTTGCCCTGCCGCCAGAGAATCCGGCGTCGGCTTTGCACCGAGGGTCGCCGTCTCGATCTGGCTATAGCTCTGCAATTCAGTCAGCATCCGTTCGTTCTTGAAGTCCGAATCCGGGTACTTCTCTTTCCATGTCGCAATCAGACCCAGGCGCTTATTCGGATCCGTCTCTTTGGAGATGCTGCTGTACAGGTCGAATTCCGCCTGGTCTTTGACCGCCTTCTTCTTGGGAGCGTCTTGCGCTAAAGCCTGTGTCGCCCCCAACGCCGCTATCACGGCCATTCCTAAAAACGCTTTCGATACTCGATTGAGCACTCGCCGCCTCCCGTTACTAATCATGGTCTTATAGTGTCGCTTGGGCTTGAATTAGCCGCCTGTATTCTTGATAGGGGCACTGATCCCGCCGCTTGTAACCCAATTGGCAGGTACTTGCGGAGTATAGCCGAACCAATCCACTCCTGCAACATTAGGGACGCCAGTACACTTCAACAGGTTCCGGACCCTCGCTGGAGCGCTGCGGCATGTTAGAATCACGACACCCGATGCGCTTTGTCGATTTGGGGGTCATCCTGGCCTACCTCCTCGCCGTAACCTGGTTTGGCGCACGGTTCCGCGGCAGTCAAAAGAGTCTCAAAGACTACTTTCTGGGCGGGAATAGCGCGCCTTGGTGGGCGATCGGCCTCTCCATCGTTTCGGCCGAAACCAGCACCCTCACTATCGTCGGCACTCCCGCGCTCGCATTCGGCGGCAACATGGCATTTCTTCAAATCGTGTTTGGGTACCTGCTCGCCCGGGTGGTGATCTCCGTGGTCTTCCTCCCCCAGTACTTCACAGGGCAGATGTACACCGCATATGAACTTATGCAGCGCCGGTTCGGCTCGCGCATCCGGAAGCTGACCGCGGCCATTTTCCTGGTTACCCGTGCGATGGCTGAAGGCGTGCGCGTTTTCGCCATCTCCATCGTGATCTCGATCATCCTCGGCACCGG
>JBBRRB010000105.1:0-12661 GCA_038225555.1 Bryobacterales bacterium | reverse complement strand
CGGGGAAGACGTCAGTACGTCGCTGGCGATGATGCGCATCTGGGGTTCACCCCCGCATGTGCGGGGAAGACAACGACACCCGCGATAATGTTTTTATACATTGCGGTTCACCCCCGCATGTGCGGGGAAGACCGGCGGCGACGACTGCACGCGTTATCTGCACCGGGTTCACCCCCGCATGTGCGGGGAAGACATGTTAGAGTTCGGGGGCAGGTACGTTAGTGACGGTTCACCCCCGCATGTGCGGGGAAGACACTGCATTGCTACGCTTTGGGGCGGGTTTTTGCCAGCCAAATGCCCTCGAAGTCTTCAAATGCCACGGGTCCACTACCGTGCGAGAGAATATTGAAACCTTGCTCTGTTTTTGCGGAATACAGCATGACCGCCCATCCGCCCTTGATCGCTTCGCAAGTCATCATCCAGACGCGCGACCTTACGCGGTTTGACAGCGTCCCAACATAAACGCCCGCCTTCACCTGTAGCAGCCAACGGGTCAGCTTGCCGCGCAGCGACGGCTGTGCCTTGGAAACAATGATAATGACCATAGGTTATCCGAAGGGCAAAGTGTGATTGGGGCCGGAGGCGCTACTACTTCCAGGGCCGGCGGACAGCTTGTTCCAAGATCCGCCCTATGGGTGTCTCGGCAGAAAGGGTGTCTGGCTGCCACCAGTCGGCTGGCCGGGACTCATCGCCCGCGAAAGCATCGTCACCCGGTTCACCATCGGCACTATCGCCGGGTACATCGAGGCAGGCAGCGATGTCGGGCAGGATGCGCTCGACCAGCTTTTGTGTACGGAACATATCCCGGCAGGCCTTGCGTACACGCGACTCCAGATCTTCCAGTCCGGCAGCCGCCTCGCGGAAGGCGACAGGCAACGTGTATGTGACCTTATAAAGGTCCGCGACGTCATAAACGAACGAGAGTTGCTTTCCTGTATGGACGAAGCCGAGCGCGGGAGAGTATCCACCGGAGAGGATGGCGGCATGGCAAAGGCCGTAAATACAGGCGTTTGCTGCGGAGAGTGCCCGGTTGACGGGATCTGAAGCGTCCCAACTGCCCCGATCATAGTTACGGCCGCGCCATTCGACCCCTGCTTCACGGGCTGCCACCGCGTAGGCCTCGCGGACACGGATACCCTCTTTACCGCGTAGCTGTTGAAGCGTAACAGATGGGTCTGGCTTCTCGTCGAAGCGCATGCAGTACATGCGGACGACGACCTGAAGCCTGGCGACATCCTGCGTGGCTAGGAACGCTTGACGGAGAAGGTTCCGGCTGGACCGAGAGCCTCCAAGGCCTTGGGCGTAAAAACGGACGCCGTGTTCGCCGACCCAGAGCACCTGACAATTGTTGTCGGCGAGGGATTTGACTGCGGCGTGGGTCAGCGTCGTTCCCGGCCCGAGCAGGAGCACCGCCAAGGCGGCCGCCGGGACGGCGGTTGAGGTCCCGTCGGCCCGGTGGATCGCGATGGCGGCGTCCTGCTGCTCGATGACGGCGTGCTCGGCGTACAGGTACGTGAGCTTGTCATCGAAACGCGGGAGGTCATGGAGGGAGGTTTTCATATTCGGTTGTAAAAGAACGAATGACGATCACTTCAGTACAGCCAGCGAGAGTAGGCCCATCCCAAACGCCTTGCCCCGGCCAATACCGCCTACGACCGCGCCGTGCAGCAACGCCAAGTCTGAGCATGTAAGTAGGCCGTCGAATATGGCGGGGTTGAAAGACTGCGCCTGCTTGCCGCCTTGCGGCTTCATCCGCAGGTTGGTGACCGGCTGGACGTGTAAGAGCTTCGGGTCAAGATTGACTGTGAAGCCGTGGCGTTCGGCCAACTGGGCCAATCGATCGCGCCACGCCGTCAGGTTCGTATCGGGCCTGTTTGGGCCGCCGTCTTTCTCCGGCGGGAGCAGACAGCGGATCGGCCTTTCGACAATTTTGGCGGCTTCTGGTTCCTGGCCGGCCACCGGAGCGTGCCGTCGCCTGACCATTTGCAGCACCAGCCGAAACCGGTAGACCTCGCCGGCGCGCAGTTGCGGGTTGAACTCTCTTATCTGCGGTGGTTCGGCCAGCAAATACGGCGCGTTCTGGAAGGCGTAGTCCCAATCAGGCTTTTGCCGCGATTGGACAAGTATCCGGGTGGGCCGGTCAGGCTCGATTCTGAAAAGGAATCCAGTTTCGTTTCGCTGGGGCTTTGGCGGTCTCTCGGGCGACCAGGTGCCGAGGAAAAACGGATCTTCCTTGCGGCGTTTGTCGTCGGGGAACGCCATCCAGAGGCGCTGGTGAACGCGGTACGTTTGTTTGATCCATTCCAAGCCTGGGCGCGGCTTATCGGGGTCGTGGCCGGTATCGACCAGCAGCTGTGAGAGATACATTCAGGTGTTCCCCCCGACGCCCTGGGGCGTTACCGCCCCGGGACTGTCAGTAAAGAAGTCGGTAGTGAACGCGCGGGCGGATTCCATGATCCGCCGCCGTCGACCGAGCCTGCGGCCGGTGATGAGTTTCTTGACCTGCCGCAGGATCGTGTCGCGTTGTTTGGGATCGGCGGGGTCCACGCGATGAAGCCGCAGGTCGCGGCCGTATTCCAGTTGCGTGCAGGCGTCGTGGCAGTTGTTACAAACGGAGCGGAGGTCTTCCACTTTCTCATGGCCGACGTTCTCGTAGGTGACGTGATGGACTTCCACGGCGGGAGATTTGCAGAGGACGCAAAGCTCGTTGTCGTGCGTGAGCCGTTCCAGGCGAATCGTTTTCCACTGCGGGCTGGCGTAATCAACCCGGCGTCGCCCTGCGCTGGTCGCGGCGACAACGGCGGGTGACACCATGGGAACACGGACGGTATCGGGAATCACCCAACGCGGCCCGTGGCTCGGATGCAGCAGCGTTCGGGGGACGTCATGAACAAGTACGGCGTTTTCCGGCGGGCGCGTGCCGGGGCGATGTTCGATGTATGCGCCAAGCGGGATGCGCTCACCCTCGCCAAACGAAAGCCCGCCCGCCATCCACGGCTGGGATGCCAAAGCGTCTTTCGGTCCCTCGTAGCTTCCAACCCCTGCGAAGATCGGCTCGGACGGGACGCAACACTTTCGTCCTAGGAACACGGGCCAGACGGGGCTCGCCAGCGCCAATCGACAGGATTCGACCGTTCCCGCATCCCCCCAGAGCACAGCCAGAAAGGAGGCATCGAAGATGTATTGCCGTCGGGAGAGAAGCGTCTCCGGTTCCTTGGTGGAGGCCGTGTATTTGATCCCTCCCTTGGCTTGCCGGATGCCGTAGCCCGCCCCGGCGGTGTGATAGTCCCAGTCCAGCACGCCCTGACGATCCACGCGTACCCCCATCTCCAACTTCACCAGCGGCTCCAATGCCGACGGAGCATCAGCCCTATCGACACCCATCGCGCACAGCAGAACACCAAGCACGCCAGACTTGCTCGGGTATCCATCCGTCCGGCGGAGTTGCAACCTCGAAGCCGTACCCCACGACTGCATTGGCCCGGAAAGGCGGAGAAAAAGCGTGTTGGCACTTTCGCTCATGCCGCACCTTTGGCCTTGAGAGAGGGAGCCACCGCAGCTTCGACTGCGGCCATCAGTTCCGTCAGTGTTTTCACCTTCGTCGCTGGGAGGGCAAAGGCGACATCTGCCGTCTTTCCCACCGCCAGAAGGAATCGCTTGGTGTCCGGCGGCGCAAAGGCCGCAGCGACCGAACCGCAATAGTCGCTCATGGCCTGTGCTGATTGCCGCATGAGGTCCTTTCCCACCACCGGCTCAAGGAAGGCATTGGCATAGCTGATGGGCTGCCGGACGCTCGACACCTCCACCAGGATCAGGTCCGGGGCGGAATGGGCGGCGAAGGAGTTCTGCTTGCCGGTGGGCGTGGCGAGCGCGGACGCCTCCACCATCACTCCCATAGCCCGCTTGACCTGGTCTGGGTCGCTGCCCTTGAGGTTCTTGAGAAGAGCGGCAGAGTCTATGTTGAGATACTTGTAATACACGGCGGAACTGAAAAACGTCTCGGTGTCGCCGGAGCCAAGGAATGCGGCACCGCGGCTTTGCGACTGGGCCGTTGCAAACGTCTCCTTAAGGTCATCCATCGCGGTGAAGTAGTCGCTTTCGATCAGCGTCTCGTGTGTGCTAATGGCGTGGGCAACCTGGCAAGCCGCCTCGACGTCGACTATAAGGTCGCTGGTGGTCATTCGCCCGAACAGGCCGACGTCGATGGAGAGGGACTCGCGGGCGTTAAGCGCGTCGCTCCGGAACGCCGCGATGGCTGTATCGGCTGCCTTGTCCTCGTCTTTCGACCGTTTGGCTTTCGTTCCGATGAACTTCTCGTACGCCTTGGGGTTCTCCTTGCGGAAAGTGACCAGCAGCTCGGCAATCTTTCCCGCGAAAATTGGGTTAAAGAAGACGAGTTGCGGCGTCTGCCCCGTGGCCTCGACGTCGCCAGCGGATGTCGCCCCTCCTTCCTTCGTCCCACCTTCGTCATCGGCTTCAGCCTTGGCCTCCTTTTTGAACTGGGCCGCGATTCCAGCTTTCACCCCTTGAAGCTCGGCCTCGGGGATGCCGCCGAGCTTTTGCAACGCCTGAGCCACGAGCAGAGGAAGGTACTTGGTCCGCTTGGCGAGCCCCTCCCCGAAGGCGGCCTCGAAATAAGTGGACGTGCGGATGTTGCGCTTGAGGCACTGGCTGCTGATCCGCCCTCGCGTCACGCCGCCGAAAAGGCACTTCTTCGGCTGGCCGGTGTCGTCTCGGTTGAGGTTGCCAGGGGGCATGCTTTGTAACATGTGGATTTGCACAAACATGAAATCTCCTTTGGTGTGTTGACGGTTTGAGGGTGCTTCGTTACTCGATCACTTCGTTGAGAAACTGGCACAGGCCGGGCCAGTCGATGCCGGCGGCGGGCTTGCGCGCAATGAATCTGCGGATGATCTGACGCAGTTCTGCTTCCAGTGTGTCGCCGGTGGGGAGGCCGCGGGGGTAGGTGGCGGCTTGGCCCTTCCTGCGCTTGCTGGGAAGTTGTTTGGTGGGCAGTTCCGTCCACGGCTCGAAGCGCGCACGGTAGGCAGCGCCCGACATGGGGCGATATTTGCCCGCCGAGGCCATCAGCTTGAGCACCATCCAAGCAGCTTGGCGGGATGGGAGGGACTTGTACCTGTTTCTGAGAGGCCAATGGAGGCCGGTAAAGATATCAAACGCTTCAGTCCCCTCCTCCATCGACCTGTGCGCGGCGGAGGTCAGTACACCCCATGCCCCGGAATCAAGTGTGGTGGCGGCCCGGACAAATGCGAGGCTTCCGGAGGTGGGCTTGGTATCAATCGCGTCCAGAGGGTTGGGGGCGCGTTGGTCGCCGACGAGACAGGCAACCGACTGAGCGTGTGCAATTCCGTCGAACCCTTCCACGCTGGCGCTGCGATGGTCGTAGGGCTTGGCTTTGTTGTCCGTGCAAGGGATCACGACAAACCAGTGGCGATGAGTTGGGTTGGCCTGTTGGACGAGGGAACGATATTGGGTGTCGCTCTTTGTGCGCCCGAAAAGACTTGCAACGTCGCTTTGAACGGCAGCCATTTCCTCATTGTTGCTCTTGGCCGTGACAAATGGTTTTTTCTCCGCGTAGAAAGCCGCCGGGTCGCGCCACTTGAAGACGCCTTGTTTCTTTTTTGTTACTGGGTCTTTCAACTGGACCGTCTCGGCATTTGCCGCGATGACGACGCTTCCGAGCAGGTGTGCATTGGCGTCGCCACATCGCCAACACGGCCCGACACGATCTGGCAATCGTCCAAGGACCCTCAGCGGATTCCATGTCAATGCTTCGAGATATGGGACAGCCTTTGCTCCATCCGATGGCTTGAACTGCCCGGTCCATTTGGCGCTGCCCACCTCGCCGGAGAGTGGGACGATGTTCATGCCAAGTGTAGGTACAAGACTCTCGCCCATCGCCAAAGCAACGACAGGCGGTGGCCCATGAATAGCGGCGCTATAGGGTTGTCCTGGACTCTGCCAGAAGGGAACGAGTCTGAGGAGCCCAGCGGTGAAACATGCCGGACAAATGGAAAGACATTCATCATCCCCATGGTGGAAATGGGCGACGTTTGTTCCTCGCGTCATTTCGGTAAAGAGGAACGCCGGAGAACTTCCCGTCTTGACGTTGGCCAGTGTGATGTCCTGAAGAAACGGTCTCTTAGGGTCGAAAAGGTTAAAACATCCCGCCTCCGCCTCGATGGCATCCAAAACCGCCTCCGGCACCGATCCGGCGAGCAGTGCCGCCCGCACTTTCTCAACGCCCCCACCCGCGTCCGCCTTCCAGTAGAGAAGCGTTAGCAAAAACCGGTGCGCCGCGAAGACGTCCAACGGACTAGACGCAACAATTCGGTGCAATCTCCCACTCTCCCGCAAAGCCCGGAGTGGTGATGTAATTACTAGATGGCCGTCAAGGTCGGTCACATCGAGCCAGGGGGTTGTCAACACGTTCCACTCTGCGGCAATGCAGGCTGCGGTGGGGTGCTCTTTTTCAGGGGGCATGATTTAGGTTGCCAGCAGTGAGAACTTTTGTTTCAGCGAAGCGGTACTTTCGCAGGCAATGGTTTGAGGAGCAAATCCGGTTACGACGCTCTGGAAGTCTCCGCCATTCAAGCCCCTTTAAAAATGGGGTCTGACGACAGCATGTCGTCTAGCCCACGGAAGCCGAACTGGCTGCGTGGTAGGAAGTAGCGATTGGGCTGCCGCAAGTTAACGTTCTCTAACATGCAATAGGTTTGGGGCTTAGGAAGCAGACGGAATGCAACTGAGTGTCATAAGGGGTCACTTTTGAGCATTTTGAGCAGCGTCGGATAGAGCTTACCCCGGCGGTGGTTGAACCGGAACTTCGTCTCTTTGAGGTGCAGGTAGGACGTGTGCTGCGGGACACCGTTGAACTTCGACGGCCGCCGCTTTGGCATAGGCCCGGAAGCTTTCGATGCCGTTGATGTGGCTCTTACCCCTGGCGAACTGATTTCGGCCGTGCTGGATCCGCAGATGCTTCTCGTAGCCGACATCCACCAGCCCGGCTGGCCGTAGTTGCCGGCTCCGGAGCCGATGCGCGTGGGCCTGACCTCTCGCGCACCAACGCAGCAACCCTGGCGGGGTACTACGCCCGCACCGAATGCGTTCTCGACCACGCCCGCGATTGCCAGCCAGATATTAGCAATATCTAAAAATCACTGACACCGTGTCTTGGATATCTTCCCGTGCTGGGTGAATCACGGCCTCGTTGCAGCGTCAAGTCTTACTTTGTGACACCGTGTCTTAGACAGCCCTCGGAACTCGGCCCATCACACCGTTCAGGCCGATGCCGTCAGAGAGGGCCCCGGGGTTGCTCCGACGTCTGCCCTATCTCCAAGCCTGATACCGTGTCGGTCACGCAGTAATTTGCCTGCGTTGCGATTCGCGGTTCAAGATGACCTGGTAGTGCCGCCAGCGATGGTAAGACGGGCATGTGCGGATACCTGCTGAGCTCAGCTGTATTGTGCGGCCGGCTTAGTCTCGATCACCTTTTCGCCACGTATCCACGCCCTCGTAAATGTAATGGGCAAACGGGTGGTCTTTATCCAAGTTCTGACTGTAGGACCACAGCGCTTCGATGCTGCCTTTCGCCCGCGAAAACCGATTCGCGGCTTCAAAGTTCTCGCAGATGGTGGCGTAAGTCTTGTGGTCGCTGACCACCAGCGCAAAGGCCTCTAGTCCGGTGCAGACGTAGTGTGGGGTTCTCACTTTCGTGTGGAAAGTCCGCAGGTGGTAGGAAAGCGGGAACGGGAACGGGATCTCGGGCAGTGTTATCCATGACAATTCCGGCACATGTATGTCCAGGTGGGTTGTCCACGTCCCGTGGATGGCTGCCATCCCCTTGGCATCCACGTCAAAAACGTCGTCACTAAGACCCGGAAGGGACTCCACTGCCAGTCCCGTCGCACTGGGTCCAACCATAAAGAACACGACCAGCTTCATCGGCACGGCATTGGGGATGGCGGGGAGCTCTGCGGGCCGCAGTCTTGACTTGGTTGATCGCGCGGGAACTTTACGGGCCATTTGTTTATCCAGTGGGGCAGTGGTGTCAGGATCTGGCAGGATACCGAGCCCCGCCATCCGACAGCAATCCATCTTTCCCTCGGCCCATGACACCCTGCTGTCATTCGAGGTGTTGCCCGCTTGTTTGCAGACGGTAACCCGCGAAGGCCGAAGAAAAATACGCTGATCGGTCTCGAAGGCCGGCTATTCGGGCCTCCGCAGACACGGTGTCAGAGCGACATTTCTGTCCGACAAGCAATCTTTCGGGATTATTCAGTACCCCCCAAGACAATCTCTGGTTCCTGTTGCGGGCGAATCACGACTTAAAATGGATGCCGCCTGGCATGAGTTGATCCTCGCGGTGACGGGAGCACTGACAACCTGTCAGTGAACTGGATCACGATTGCAGCCACATGGGACTTATGGCCAGATTTCGCGTGACTCCGCGGCTCCTGCCGGCGGCGGAGGTTTGAGTTGCACCGGCAGCCAAATAGCTGCGGCAGAAAATTTTCATCTGCAAAGGTCCTACGGCGTAGCCAAATGGCAGTCCTGACCGATCCAAGGATCCGGGTATCCAGACAAGCGATCGAATTTGCCGAAACTTCTGTAGGAAATCCCCGGAGCACTTCTGCCCATGCCTTCAACACAAAAAGAAGCCAAGTCGATGACGAATGCTTTTATGGATCGCGAATTTCAGGATCGGGTAAAGCTCCTGGAAAAGAAGCTTAAAGCCCAGCTAAATCGAATGCGGGGAGTTGATACTCTAGCTGAAACGGTCCGCAAGAAGCTTGATGGCGACCCAAGGAATGGCGTGACTGAAGGGCGGCCATTGCATGACCGGATTGAAACAGCAGTCTTGAGGCGTGGCTGGGTTTCACCCGTATTCATGCAGTACAAGCGTATTGACCTCACGAATCATCTTGCTGCCCTTAGTATTGCCAAGAATATCCAGTCGTTAGTAGATTATTTACAAACGAGCCCATATGAAGATCGAAAAGTCTTCGTTTCACTGGAAAAAATGCGCGTCGGGCTGACCGGGATACTTAGCACCGCCAGACTTTCGCAGTTGACCGTCGAGGTCCTCGCGCGATTGAGGCTGATGAACCCCGCGCACGCTCAGCGCCAGAAGGGCACAAGAAAAAGGCGGTCTGGACGCAACAAGTGGGAAACCCGAACTCCACCCCAAAAGAAAGCGGATCAAGATATCTACAAACAATACCATCACTACAAGGCGTACGTAGGAGGAAGTGTCGCAGATTTTCGGAACGAGCTAAATCCTGGGCCCGATCTAACTCTTAAAGAACTCCAACAGATTTTTGCGCGTTGTCGGCAGTGGAAACGACGTTATTTGAAACGTGCGCGGGCGGAACTGAAAACGAATTAGCGATGTGACAGTTATTGACTCGTCGATAATAAAATGTAAATTTTCAAAAAATAATTCCGCCACTTAAAGTGCTGTTGTTGCCGTAAATTTTCCATAAATCGCCATGTGACAGTTGCCGCGTGTGACAAAAACGTCACATCGGGCGCAGATACTCTGCGTATGGAAATACCCCGCAATGCGACATCACGTTATGAGTACCCACCGTTATTACTGCGCCCAAGGCTCGCAGCGCAAGCACTAGGTGTGAGTGAGCGAACCCTTTGGAATCTCACGAAATCAGGTAAATTGCCCGTTGTCAGAATCGGGCGTGCAGTTGCCTACCCGGTCTCTGTACTACAAGCGTTCATTCAGCGGTCGCTCGACGAGTCGGAGGCCAAATGAACCGGAGCAAATCAAAGCGGCCACCGCTTGTAGGTATTACTGTAACTAATGAGTCCATACCGTCATCGGTAAGGGTCATCCGGGGTCCGTTATATCTAAATCGCAGTAAAGAGAACAACGACGTCATTAAGTTACTACCTCCACGCCATGAGAGAGCTATCGACAAGCTACGAGGCTGCGCTCTATGCGTAGGTTGCGATTTGCGCAATGGCAATCGTGTCGACTGGGCGACATTCTGTCATCAGCACCTTCTGTGCCGGGAGTGTGCGGCCACGCTCGCGCGAAAGCGCGAACGCAAGTTCGCGAAGCCGCTTGGAGACTTGCTGAGCAGCAATCCCAAGCACCGCGTGTACGACATCGTCCTGACGGTGCGTGCTGGGTTCGATCTTGACGAACGACTCAGTCATCTCCAAAAGGCCCGTGCATGCATGATGCGCCAAGCTGGTCAGATAAGGCGAAAAGAGAGATTCGGCCGGCTTCAGTTCGCCTCATCTGTGGCGGGGTTCTTTTCCGTCGAGTTCACTCGCAATAAAGAGGGAAAGTGGAACGTCCACGTTCATTGCATCCTCGTCAGCAGACGAAAGGTGTGTCCGGAACTGTTGAAAACTGAGTGGCGCAAGCTGACCGGGGATAGCTACGTGGTTAGCGCGAAACGCATTCGCTGTGACGACAGCGCGGGCCGCCAAGCGTTGCTGTACAGATTGAAGTACGCCCTTAAGGGCAGTTGTGGCTTTCAACCTGCAACCGACGCCGGGCAACTCGCAAGGGGACTTCCACCTCGCGGACTTAATCCCTCCGACAGGGCTGCGGCGTATGTGTCACTGAAGGGTGATCGGGCGCGGCTGCCCCGATTGTTCTTCCCTTTTGGCGCATTTCGTCGACTGCCCAATCCGCCAGGGCGAACGGTTCGACGACTCGCCGGATTTGGTAAGTCGGGCCACCGACCCTGAGCCGACGGACTGAACGTCTCCGGCTCTGAGACGCCGTGTCTTCGTTTATCAAATCTTGCACCTTTGGCTGCTGCCAAGCCAGCGATGAGGAATCCCTTTCATGACATCTCTTCCCAAACCAGAAATAAGTCGGAACCCGGCCAACGGTCCGGAACCTGAGCACCTCAACGATCAGCCCGGTCTGCACCCGGAGTTGGACCTCGTGCCGGTACCCGAATCAATCTTCTTGCCGAATGACAAGATTTTAGATACTGTCTGGCCTGAGCCAGCCTTGAAATCTGTCAGCAAGACCATCTTGGAGTACCTTGCAAGCTCACCAGACTGCCGGAGAGCGATTTCTGGTGCTACAGGAGTCCCAGAGTCCACCCTGTCGCGTTTCGTGGCCGGAAAACGCGGTTTAGACGGCACGACGATCGACAAGCTTGCAAAGCACTTCAAACTCGAACTTCGGCCAAAGGCTGATAAGAAAGGGAAGTGACCCATGGCCAGCATTGGAACAGACAGCAACGGACGGAAACGCATACTTTTCGTGTCGAGTGAAGGAAGCCGAAAAACCATCCGAATCGGCCGCGCGTCAAGGAAGCAGGCCGTCGCATTCAAGGTCAAAGTGGAGTCACTTGTCTCGGCTGGAATCACCGGCTGCACGGATGACGAAACCGCGCGTTGGATGACATCGCTGGATGACCTGACACACAACAAGCTGGCTGCAGTGGGCCTCTTGCGTGCTCGCCAGACCACAGGCGCTGCCACGTTGAAAAGATTTCTGGATGACTACATCAGCAGTCGTACAGACGTAAAGCCGAACACGATAATAGGACTCGGGCAAGCCCGCCGAAATCTCTTGGCATTCTTCAACGAGTCGAAGCGTCTCTCAGACATCACGTCCGGGGACGCTGAGGAGTATTCGCGATATCTCTACGCCAAGTTGTCGCCGAACACCGTCCGTCGGCTTTGCGGGCGAGCGAAGCAGTTTTTCCGATTCGCGGTCAAGAAGCGAATCATCCAAAGCAATCCCTTCGAGGAGCTTGAATCGAACGTAAGAAGTAACCCAGATCGACGGTTCTTTATTACCGCTGAGATGGCATGTCGAGTTCTTGATGCCTGCCCAGACGCAGAGTGGCGACTCATTTTTTGCCTAAGCCGTTTTGGCGGGCTGCGATGCCCCAGTGAGCATCTGGCCCTCAAATGGTCGGACGTGGATTGGGAACGGGGACGGCTCCGGGTGCCATCGCCCAAGACCGAGCACATTGAGGGTCGGGCATCCCGGACAATCCCACTGTTCCCTGAACTTCGTAAAGCGTTACTTGTTGTTTTCGAGGAGGCTCCTGAGGGTGGCGAGTACGTCATCACACGCTACCGACAGCCCAACAGCAACTTGAGGACGCATCTGCAACGAATCATCCAACGGGCGGGGCTGGAATCATGGCCCAAGCTTTTTCACAACCTTCGAGCCACGCGGCAAACCGAGTTGGCTGAAATTTTTCCGGCCCATGTCGTCTGTACCTGGCTGGGCAATACCGAGGACGTTGCCAAGGCTCATTATCTCCAGGTGACGGACAATCATTTTGCCAAAGCCCTGAAGATCGATGCCGTCACAACTGAACAAATCCCTCAGAAAGCCGGGATAACCTCACCTTACAGAACGGGGCTTCAAAGACCGATTAGCGCGGCACAAATTCCGGCACAGCACCCAGCTGAGAGAACTCGCACTGACCAGCACCGGCAAATCGACTTTGCGACTTTTCCGGGTGATTCAGGCCTATGCGAGTCCGTGCGATCAAGTCAGTGGCCTCTATCGGAGTCGAACCGATACGCCGGTGAAGGCGGAGGATTTTGAATCCTCTGCGTCTGCCAATTCCGCCAAGAGGCCGCTTGGGACAGGCAGTTATACCGTTTCCTACCGCCGTGGCAAAGATTGTAT
>JBBRRB010000104.1:0-12795 GCA_038225555.1 Bryobacterales bacterium | reverse complement strand
GGGATGGGCATAATTAGCCTTACTGTGGCAGTGCCGCGCCCGTGGACTTTAAGATTGGTTTAATCCAGCAATGGGCTTACGTACACACCTGGAGCATACGGTTGTTCGGACTGGGTGCGCGACATTTCTGTGAACCGCAATGCAGCTTTCGCCCCAATCGGGAATCCCAGTAGTTCTCGAATTTCCGGCTCATCCGATCACAGCGGAGCGCAATGATGGCATTGGCGCCACGCGCGGTCCAGAACATGCCGGATTGCTTGAGCCGGCTGCCGATCACGGACTTAGATCCGCTTCAATCACGCCCGATCCTACGAAAGATTTTGCTTCCGGAAACCCGGATAGCGCATGCGGGCGGCATTACGTTCAAAACAGTCGGCTTCGATCCGCAGTGCTTCCGCCAGCTTGGGGCCCTGATAGGAGCAGGAAGCATTCCGTCTGAATTAGAGTCGAAGCGACCATCTGAACAACTTGGTCACTTCTAGGGCGGGGCAGGTAAACTGCCATATCCTAGACGTTTATCCGCCTTCCCGCGAGTGAACGGGGCGGCAAGCGTCCCCGTCAGTTTTGCGGCTGTGCTTGTCGAGAGCACGAAAATCAATTGGTTCATGATTTTACGTCCGGCGCGAGTGCTCCATGTGTTTCGTTATCTACCGGGGTACTCGTAACGTGTTCAAATTTGATACCGAATTCATCGAGCTTTAGTTCAATTTGCGACTTCAGCCGGTGCCATACAAAGTCTGGGCAATACCCTCTTTCAAAGTCATCATACCGTACAATTGCAAACTTCCGTCGCCGGGCATAAAGCGTCAGGTATGAGGCTATCTGTTCAGCCGCCTTGTTGATGCGGTCATGAAATTTCAAAGCCGCATCAACCCTCCGTTTCGCAAAATTTGGGACGGGACGTTGTTCCGCCTCGTGGTCCTCGCTCCATCGTTGCAGACGTCTCCGGTGTTCAGCCGCCCACCTCTTTACATGGTCCGCGTTGTAGGTCCAGAGCCGCTCGTCTTTTGCGTTGACAGCAATCAACAAGCTCTCCGCTCCGGTGCGTACAGTTAGCGTTCCTTCAGCCGGAAGGGGTTCTGTTCGCGGCAACCATGCGACCATCTTGCACAATAGGTTTTTATCGCGCCGGTAGATTGCCATTTCTCCCCGAATCGCTTGGCCGGAAGTCATCATACGAAATGCGCCTAATTTACGCCGGTATCGAGCACCCGATTTAAGCCGTAACGTCCACCGATGGTCGCCAATCACCATGGACACTTGGGGAGTGTCATTAATCAGAATTGGGGACCAGCCCTGACCAGGGATAGGGAAGGGTTGAGGGTATCGGAATGTCGGGAGTGTCGATGCGCAAGTCCAAATGATTTCATAGCGCTTGCTTCGATACTTCCGCTGAACAGCTTGTTCTAGGCTCGAAATTGATCTTGATGGAAGGGCAGGAAATTGTTTCCTTGCGTCAGGGTAAAGATAGACGTGCGCCATGGGCGGCATTTTCTTGGCTTCCGGGTCCCGTGTCACATCTTTTTTTGCAAGCTCCACCAGCATCCAATTGCTAGCCGCTGTAGTTTGTTTGAACATGACGCCTAACGCATCATTGAGGCTCTTCCAGTCTGTATCGATGGGGGAAACCACTTCCATGACGATAGCTCTGAGAATGTATTTTCTTCCCCAGCACTTGTCACAGTAGATATCAGGATCTTTTCGGTGCCAGCCACGCGGGAGCCGGTCTACATTGTTACTAGCTTTGCAATCTGTACAGGTCGTCATGGTCACCCGGTGGACAGCCTCCGAGCTTGAACATCGCACGACTCTCAAGTGATCGGACGACCTGTCGAGCGACAAATTATTTGCACGCGCGCAGATGCCGTGTTCCTTAACAATAGCGCCCTTAACGGGCACTGATTGCTGAATCATGCCGCTGTTCATCATGCTCCTGGCAAGTACGAGTCTCAAGCCGCTCATGCTTGAGACAGGGATCACCTGGGATTGCCCGAATTTGCTCGGCGATACGGGCAAAACCTCCGCCAGAAAATCAGCCACCTTGCCGAAAGGCATCAATGCTGCTAGCTTCGCAGTCAGATACGACAGCTCGGGTGAGTTCGGATCATTCCCCTCAGACACAGTTGAGACACTTTTGCGCACACCCTGGCACGGGCAGGTCAACACGCGACGGACCCGAATGCGAACGTTGCCGAAAACCGATCGAAACGTCGACTGGTAGTGCCCTTTCGTGGCCAACTTCCTAGGACATTGCGGGCATGACCGCACACTCTCACCATGTTGTTGGACCTGGGAAGTCACGAGCAGCACCTGGACAACGGCCAGCAACGACTTCCCTTCAGCGATGCTAAGCCCGAGGCTCGCCCGCGTCAGCGGCCCTGGCCGTTCGATTTTGGCGATCTCATGTTCGGTCACAATCCCAGGCGCCGTTTCGGCGATAAGCTTCAGCGTCCATTTCATCAACTAAGGTTACCTGCGTTGATTGGGGCGAGGGAGCTTTGCACCGATAAACCGCCACCCCACAACTCTTCATGCTCTCTGCCCAGTCCCAAGCACAAACTCATGGTGTCGGGAATCAGGATTTGGGGTTGACGCGGATGGTTCACATGGCGTTGCCCCTTCCTCCAGTATCCGAACAACAAGAAATCGTCCATCGAGTAGAGGCTCTCTTCAAACTCGCAGATCGCATCGAAGGCCGGCCGCTACAACAAAGCAAGACTCCATGTAGACAGACTCACGCAATCCATTCTCGTGCTTGCATGCTGACAATCAACTCCCAGCATGCCGAATCGCTCCTCCAGGCTCACCTTGTGTGAGAAACACGCTTTGCATCCAGGCTCATGTTGAGACAAAACTCCTGGTTGACTGTTTAGCGAGGATGTGGTACAATTTTCCGCCAAGAGGTGATTTGTTAATGGTATATCGTTTAAAGTTTACGATCGGTTTAGGAATGTTTGGTTTACTAGTTGTCGCTGTCGCGCTTGCGACGACACCCTTTAGTTACAGCCCTAGCGAACATGACATACCGGCCGACAAGCAGTGCGTGAAAGGGCGAGCGGAATGCCCGTGGCGCGGAGCCTGTGAGCAGTATGGTGGTAAGTGCGTGAGTTGCCAGGAGGGTGCTAAATTCCAAGCCGGATTGGGGTGCTACACGTGCCCTGAGGGTAAAAGTCTTAAGCAGGTTAACGGACAGTGGTCTTGTGAGTAGGTCAGTCGGGGCTTCATCCATAACTCTGTCGGGAGCTTTGGCTCAGAAACCAGAACCATGACGTGGTAGTAACTAATCGGCGATTTCATTGTGACAATCTCATTAAGTTCTAAATCACCACGCGGAAGCCCGAGGCTCCCAGCGACAGTTTGATTGTAACCTGAAGGTTTCGCAGTACCACCGTCTTTTGACGAGGAACAAACGAATGAGAGTTCGGCCTATCCTTTGCGATCTCACCCGCCGCGTGTTTCTGGCTACCACGATCCCAACATCCTTATTAGTAGGAGGGCAAGGCAAGAAGCAGGCTGGTCGTGGAAAAAACCAATCAACTAACACTGGCGATGGTAAGGCGCTAGTCACAGCGTGTAGAATAACGTTCTTTACTCAAGACGATGACAAAGATGATGACAGTGTTCTAGACATTCGAGTCGATATGAGCGGAAGTGGTGCGAGTGGCACGATAGCCAATCCCGATGCATGGCTGTACGGTATTAGGGGTCACTTTCCGGATGATTCTAAAAACGGCCCGTTCACCTTAAACGTTCGACAAGGGCTCAGGATAGGTTTTAACGACGGAGTGTCTGTGGGATTGGGGTTAACGCCAAACGGCAACGATACTTGGAAATATGAGTTTGAGTTTCGAGTCGATTTTGAGGACGGCCGTTGGTGGCAGCGAGCGTGTGGCGCACAACTCAACGCCCACCGAGGGGAGACACACAGGTGGCACGCCCTCGATTCAGACGGGCTCTGCAGAATAGAGGGCGGAAGTATTTGGAGACGATGAGGCGTAGATCGAAACGGGACAGATAAACTGTAACTCTCGCTTCTTGTGTCTCTGCCGGGCCGGGCGGTTGCTCTTCCGATATGAATATCACGTTGGCCAGTATCCCTTATATTATTTTGACGATCGCGTGCCCCAAGGTGGTGGCGCTTTGTAACGAAGGTTTAAAAGCTCCAGATGCATTAAGTGCGCTCGCGACCGGTAGCGCCACTAGCAAGAAGACGCTTACGATTACAATCGGGCCTGGTGGGCCCGTTTACATTCAAGTTCGAGAAACAACGGGCATAGGCGCCTCATTCGGCGTGGCCATCCGCAAGCACGGTGCAAGCATTTTTTCGGCATACTGTAACTCGGCGGCTTTGCTCTCGGGTAACGATGAGTTTTGGCTGCAGGCGAAGTACGCTGGCGATGATCAGAGCGCGCGTGACGTGGATGTGTTCACAGGTGTGCAGGGCGCGCTACTCGACGTAGCGATATTTCAAGTCGGTGGAACTGTTCCGACTACGCAGGGATGCGACGCGAGCGATCCAGGAAAGGATTGGGACACGTTGCTAGCGTTCCGTCCGCCAGCCGAGAGCGCCACAGCGGCGGCAAAGCGTGGTCAGCCGGTACTTTCCATAGCAAACGGAGTTGGTTCGGCGGTCAACCTCGATTATTGGGGCACTACGATAAATTCAATGCCGGTTATCAGTGGGCACATATTGTCTTCGGAAGAACTGATCGCGCGCGTTCGAGATCGGTTTTCCACATACCTCGATGCTGCGTTCGCGAAGTTCAGTCCGTTCGAACCCGTCGACCAATCGGGATGGAAGAGCGGTACTGTCGGCACTTTATTGTTATTTCGAGTGCCGGTGCCCACTTTGGGAGGCCCGAGCGTAGAGCGGCTAGCCCCCGTGATGCTTGGATTTGGGTCGGCAGTGGCGTGGCGTTTTGTGACGCTCGGAAATCACCCGGTTAGCGGAACACGCGAATTCGGCATTCGCAAACGCCCGGACGGTAAATGGGAGATTTATACTCGCGGAGCCGATCGAATCACCTCCACACTGGATCTATTGGTTGCGGATGTTGTATTTTCCGGGGCGGATCAGCTGTGGGAACGGTTCCAAGATAAGGTTGCGGATGACATAAACGATAACGGAGGATCGGTCGACGGAACTCCGGCGACTCACAAACGTTACTGCTGGGCCACCATCGCGTCGCGTGTTCCGGTGACGCCATAGGCCTGAATACGGTGCGTTTGCAGAGAAGGGTGGCAGGGGCTCTATGAATTCCTCCTGTACGCATTACCAGACCACAGTAGCGCTCTCCCAACTTCTGGCAACCTGTTCGACTTGAAGCCAGAAAATGAGGACGACATGGTAGGGGCAGGAAGGGACTCTCGCGTTAATCCCTTTAGCACCTCAAATCGAAATCCGCTCGACGATGTTGCGGGTGATCTTCTGTCGCGGCGATTCGTAGAGCCGCGTGGTGCGCGGGTCGGCGTGGCCGGCCAAGCGCGCACGTCTTCGAGCGGAATTCCTTGTTCGAGCAGATCGGTGATGGTCGTCACACGGAAGGAGTGCGGGGAAAGCCAACAAGGGTGAGCAACAAAATGCGCTCCGCCGCGCCGTATTCTTCAACCGGCTCGGCGAAATCCGTGATCGCTCCTATGAGAACCAGCGCCACCGCGCTAGCGGTCTAACCTACTGGTCGCGGCCATCATTCTATGGAATACGACCTACTTGAGCGCGCCATCGATCACCTGCGCGGTCAAGGGCAACATCCGGAACCGGGTGATCTGGCCCATCTGTCGCCACTCGACTGGGAGCACATTAATCTTACCGGCGATTACCGTTGGGAAACATCGCCCTCCCTCGGTCCAGATCAATTTCGACCGCTCCGCACCCGGAGACAAGACCTTGCCGCAGCCGCTTAGCGTGCTTTAAATTCCGAATCGTGTCTTCTCCTCTATATCCCGGCTGTGCACGAGAGGCCGGATGAGGAAGTCTTGGAGGGAAGTCTGGAGACTGTTGCGGCCCTGAGATTCCAATCTTTTTGCCCGCTAAGAATACCCCGCCGGAGCGTCCGTAGCTGTTGCATTGTCGTGGTCTGACCGGCGTTCCTCTCCTCGCGCAGACGATTCGCGAACCGCTTACGGCGGTAAAAACCCGAGCTAGGGAGTTGCGTGCCTTCGCCTTTGTTCAAACCAAGATGCACAGCCACCGGAGTTCTGGGATCATCGTAAAGGTCGGTCGTGCGGGCGAATCATGTCCGGCCATTTTGCGCCAACTCTAGTTCGCCGCTGGCGGCGCTGAGGAATCGTCCATCATGGTAAACGAGGCTTTTTGAGCAATGAACAGAACGGCTTATACAAATGTGGTGCTAACGATCATCGCGGCGGCTCTGGTAATGATCGCGCTCGACCGATTCTCTCATCCACAAACTGCGCAAGCGCAGCAGGTACAACGTGTCGTAATCATTGGTTGGGATTTTGGGACACTGCCGCCGCAGGGTGTAGGTTTTCCGGTGTCGCTGAGAGGGTCTGATGGTGCCATAAGTGTCAACGTAGTTGGTGCGTCTGGATTACCGTTTCCAACAGTTTCAGGTCCGAACGTTACTGGTCTTCCTGTTGTTATGGCTAAAGACAAGCCGGCAACGCTGCGATAGAAGATGTTGCGAGTGAGTGATTCTTCTTCTCGTGCCGTCAAAACCATTCACGTACGGAGTTCGCTTCCTTACTGGATTGGGCTCTCGCAGCGCGGCGGATTGATAGCATCTCAAATCGAGATCCGCTCGACGATGTTGCGGGTGATTTTCTTGTCGCGGCGGTCGTAGAGCCGCGTGGTGCGCGGGTCGGCGTGGCCGGCCAGGCGTTGCACGTCTTCAAGCGGGACACCTTGCTCCAGCAGATCGGTGATGGTGGTCACGCGGAACGAGTGCGGCGATAGGCGAGCAGGCAAGCCCGCGGCGCGAAGCCGGCGCTTCACCATGCGGAGGACATCCATGCCCGACATCCCTTTTAATGTGAGAAGGCCGGTTCTGCCGCGGGCCGTCCGGAAGAGGGGAGTGTCGTCCCGATCGTCGCGGAGCCCGGCTCGCTCCAGGTAGGCGAACACGAACTGTTCGAGGTCGTGCCGGACGGGGATCTCGCGCGACTTGCCGCCCTTCTCGTCGAAATGGAGCATCCACTGTTCGCCCGAATCGTAGAGACTGCCGCGGCGGAGCGTGGCGGCGGCTCCGGCGCGCGCGGCCGTGTAAATCAAAATAGCGACGATGGCGCGATCGCGGAGACCAACTAAGTTCGAAGTGTCGATTGAATGGAGCAAGGCGCGGGCGCCCTTGACCGTGATCTCCGGGGTCTTGCCTTCGACGACCTCGTGGCGGTCGCCGCGAACGGACAGCGCGGGGTTAAGAAGGATCGCATGCCGGGTCACCATGCCGTCGAAGAAGTGACGGAGTGCCGCGAGGTGCTGCTTGCGGCTGGCCACGGCCAGGTTTTCTTTGCGCAGTCCGTCGAAGTACTGGCCGACATCCTTCGGAGCAATACGTCCCAGCTCCAGACCACGTTTTTCGGCCCACGTCAAAAACCGCTTGACGGCGATGAAGTAGGCGCGGCGGGTGTGCTCGTTGCGGAGCCGGCCGAAGAAAAACTCGTCCGCCGCGAAGACGGCGGCCGGGCCCGCGCGGGCGACGATCTCCGGCAACTGGTTGCGAAGAGAAACGGACTGGTTGGGATCGGCCGGGACGAGGGCGCGGGCGGGTTCGGGGGCGGTGCTCATTGGAGGTGGAATTAGTAGCTAATAACGTCCTTTATCATACACGAAACTACACAGAACACAATAGACCAGAGCCATAAAAGATAATGGGGTGTATGTCTCCCGGCATGTGTGACTGTGGTCCGCTCTCCGAGGAACTATCCGCAGAGTGGGACGAGTTTCCCAATTCGGCCTCCACGTGTCCGTTCTGCAATCGAACTCGACTCTCTACACTGCGACCCCGTCTTCCACCTTTTCCAGGGCCGTCAACCGACGTTTACCTCGTTCCACCATCGCTATTCACCTATCTCACGGGTCTCGTTGGTGAGGGCCGCATCAACAGCCAGAACTTCAAGTCGCACTATCCCAACCCCGGTGACCTCCCCACAATCACGCTAACCGAACCACCGACTCCTGCTTATTCGTCGCTGACGCGCGAACATTTATCCGGGCGTGAAACCGCAGCAACCATCTCCTCTGGATTGCTAGAGCAAGGATGCACCAACAAATTGCTCTTTCCCGGACTCTACGGGGGTGGCGACCCCCATAGTGTCATCGTTCAATTGGCTGCGACGGTCGGGCCCGCACTCGGGACAATTCTTGGTGCCTGGCTTCAGGCGCGCCTAGGACGCAAAGTGAAGTTGAAATTCAGAGATGTAGAACTGGAGGCTAGCAACCTTGACGAACTAGGGAGGCTCGCGGAATTGGTCAAGCAATACTCACAAGATGGCCTTGGTGTTTCGCGAGCGCAGATCGACACGCCATTTGGCAAAAGTGAATGATAAACGCGGCCTGGGCGTTAAGCATAAACCCTCGCTTGCCGCCAGTGTTTACAACGCCAGCAGATTTGCGGATTGCTCCAGCATAACGCGATACTCGGAGAACGCAGGCCCGAGAGAACGCCAAATAGCGCGCAAAGACTTACGCCAAATAATTTGCAAAGTGACGTGTTGGTTAGATCTGCCCTCCGCGAACGAGCCCGACTAATCGCTGGCATTGGCGTACGCTCAATGTTATTTTTAGTTTCCGCTTAATCCACTGGCTTAGCGCTATGCCTTTCCACCGATTTGCCCGAATTCCCGCCTCAGCTGGTGGACGACTGAGAATCTCCTTAATCCGTTCCAGGTTCTCCTTGCTGAGCTGGCTCGGCCTACCGGAGCGCGGCGTCTCGATCAGCCCGCTCGTCCCCAGGCTTTGGAAGCGACGAACCCAGTACTCTATGGTGCGGGGAGCGCTTCCAAGGTATTGCGCCACCTCTGAACAGCTCAGACCTTGAGCTACAAGGAACACGCTGTGAAGTCGATGGTGAAACCGCGATTCGCTTGATCTACGGATTTCATTCTTCAATAGTTCGATGCCGTTCGAATCGATGACCAGCCGCCGCATGTATCCGCATTCTATTATGTCGCTTAGGCCGGTACGGTTCGCATCTGCTTTGGAAACCAGCCTGCCCAACAACCCGCCCAACGTTATCGACGGTGCTTGGGGGCGCCATCTGCAAAGTGGTGTGGGCTTGGGACGCCTTCAATCACCTGGACGCGAGGCGTATGGCGACGTTGGAAGACAAGTGTCCGTTCGAAGGCTACCCCGTGTCCACAATGTTCGCGCTCGAAAACCCAATCGGCGTCGTCGGGCTCGTCACGGCGTGGGACGAGAAGACCAAAGACATCCGGGCCGAAATGAAGAAGCTGGCCGATCCCATGCTTGCGGCCTTGTATAAAGAGAACTTTAATAAGTTTCCCGCCGAGAGCCAGGATTCCTCCTGGGCGAAGAACGCGGTCGATGCCTTCCTCCTCGCCAAGCTCGACGAAAAAGCCTGAAGCCCGCCCGCTCCCGCCGACAAGCTCACGCTCATTCGCCGCGCCACGCTCGATCTCACCGGTCTGATGCCAACGCGGGAAGAGGTCCAAGCATTCGTCGGCGACGATTCTCCCCAGGTGTTCGAGAAGGTGGTGGATCGGCTGCTCGCCTCGCCGCACTATGGCGAGCGCTGGGCACGGCATTGGCTTGACCTCGCGCGCTACGCCGATAGCGAGGGTTTCAAGAGCGACGAAACGCGTCCCAACATCTGGCGCTATCGCGATTACGTGATCCGCTCATTCAACTCCGACAAGCCGTATGACCGCTTCGTCAAGGAACAGATCGCCGGCTACCACGTATGGATCCGCTGGGGTTTGGGCCGGAGAAACTACGACGGCAGGGCCTATTTCTGCGCCTAACATGCACATCCGTCACCAAAATACGCTTGCTGCCCACGCGCGTGCCCGCTTGAACAGCCACGTCGACAACTGCAATTACGATCCCGAGCCACATGTTCTTGGCCGGCATCGATCCGATTCGCCGTAAATAAGGACCAACTCGCCGGAAACCAAAGTAAACGATGAAAGGTGAAATAGAACTCGCACGGCTTGCTTAAAAAGCTACTGCCATTTGCATCATCTCAGCGTTATAATCTCAGCAGCTTGGTTTGAGGCTGTTGTCCGCGTGAATTTCTTTCTCGTCGCGGCGGTGGCCAAGGCGACTTTTTGTTTGGCTGTTTACGAGGCAGCCAAGTGGGTGGTCGGTCGCCACCAAGACTTTTGAAGAAAGGAGATTCTTTCATGCGGCACTTCCCAGATGAAGACGCTCGTGCATATGCACGGGGTTATGCTGATGCGTTGCAAGGTCGGCCTTACCGGCAGGGCTTCTGCACGCACCGTTTCAGGGTTGTCATTCCAGGCTGTGCATTCGCGTCCGTTGTTGAAGCGGGCTACCGCGACGGCTGGCTGGATGGAAAAGCAGCCCTCATGCAATAAACAAGCCGGTATTGGGGAGCTGCGCAAAGCGGCTCCCCAATGCTTGGTCGAGTCGGACCACGACGAATGAATCCGGCTACTACACCATCACCGACAGCCCGCCGGGGTACCTACACGATTACGGCCGAGCCACCCGGCTTCAAGAAGTACGAACCCACCAACAGCGGCACGAACCAGTTCCATGGCAGCGCAGCGCCGCATCCAGCAATATTCCCCATCGCAACTTCATCGACGACAAAATCTTCGACAAACTGGCCTGCTCCAAACTCGCACCGGCCAAGCTCACCGCCGATGAAGATTCTTCCGCCGCATCAACCTGGACCTCACCGGCCGCATACCCACCCGGACGAAGTCCGGGCTTTTCTGGCCGACACCAGCTCCAATAAGCGCGAGAGCGTCATCGACAACCTGCTGAACTCCGACGCCTTCGACGACCGTTGGACCATGTGGTTCGGCGACCTGCTGGAAAACTGCTCGTTTCCCGCCTTGTCCGACTGCAAACTTCCCTATTACCGGGAAAACGTCGATGGGTCCAGCACAGGACACGTAAGACAACATGCTCGTGAAGGCCGCTACGATGTTCCTCGGGATGTCGCAGTACGACTGCGTCCTGTGTCACAACGGGCGCGGGCACCTGGATGACCCCCGAATATCGCGAGAGCCACGCTGCGCCAAAGGACGGCAACTGGCGGGCTGCCTTTGCCCTCACGCGAGACCCGATGTTCGCACGCAACTTCGCGAACCGGCTCTGGCGGGAGATGTTCAGTATGGGTCTGGTGGAGCCGTACGACACGCTCGATCCCGAATCGGCTCGATCCATCCCACCCGCCACCCGAGGCCTTGGCCGCTCCAGGCTACCCATCCTGCACTGCTCGAGAAGCTAGCGGCGGCGCTGGCGGATAGCGATTACAATGTTCGCGATTTTCTGCGGTTGCTGGTCAAATCGAATGCCTACCAGCTAAGTTCGCTTGCGACCGCTCAGAACGCGGCGGACCGCAACGCGCTGATTGAAGATCTGGCGTGGGTGGCCATCAACAGGGCCGAATTTCTGTTCAGCTACTGAGGAATCATGAAGGACCGCTTCGGTTGTGATTGCGCGAACACCGCTGGAACGTTATTCTGCCGCCGGCCGCACATGGGCCGCAGAATGTTCTTCCGTCATATGGCGTCCGCCGTCGGCGGTTACATGCTCTTGCCTCCAGGCCCGCTGAGTCAATAGCCAGCGCTGCTCCAGCCCTGAAAGGAACGGCCCGGAACTGCATCCTCATCCTCATGGCGGGCGGCCCGAGTCGCGTGGATACCTTCGATTTGAAAGAAGGTCCGTGGACACCTCCGGCTCTTGCCAGCCGCGTCGGTCTCGAACGCAGCATCTGGCCGCGCGTCTACGAATCCAGTGAGATCACGGGTACTGTGTCGCGCCATGCGGCTGCCCTGACTGGGTTGGCGGAGGGAACTCCGGTGGTCGCGGGAGCGGGCGACCAGGCCGCCAGTGCGGTGGGCAATGGCATTGTCGCGCCCGGTATTATCTCCTGCACGATTGGAACATCCGGCGTAGTCTTCGCTCACACGCAGTCGCCCGCGTACGATCCGCCTGGTCGCGTTCACACCTTTTGCCACGCCGTAAAAGGCGAGCCCCGATTCGCGAGTTCGATGCCTGGCTCGATCAACCTCCTGCCTCCTCCCCGAGCAGATTGACCCTTTCCGCGCGTGGATTGATTCGGGCGCCAAGCGCTCGCAGTCTCGGGCGACAACCTGCTGAGCTCCGTCGCCTTTTCCACGCCAAGTGCACGATGTGGCGCCGTGCAGTACGAGTCATAAACGTCATAATAGTTTGCGAATGTTTTTTGGGGAGGTTTAGTGAGGCAGGAAAAGCTCACTTCTCACCTGACGGAAAGGTAGAAGGGGCGCGAGTTGTTACGAGCAACCCGCACCCCTAAAAAGGGGAACGCTTTCATGCGGCACTTCCCCCTGTCGGGCATTATAATCCCTCAAGTGGATGTTCGGAGTCAAATACGTTCATCTTTCTTTTTCGGTGGTAGCGGCTTTCCCTCGTATTTGCTTGCAGACAGCTTCCTCACCGCATCGACGAAGATGACGAGCGGCATCCGGTCGCCAGCTTGTTTCCGTGCGGCGAGAAGCATCCGGAGTTCTTTTAATGGGCTCTGTTGCACCTAGGTTTGGCCCTCACTCACAATGAGGAAATGCGAAAGCAAGGTGGCACCCGCAATCCGATGTTTACGAAGCGATGGTTCTCCGACGAGGTGATCATTACGTGTG
>JBBRRB010000103.1:0-12890 GCA_038225555.1 Bryobacterales bacterium | reverse complement strand
GGCGCGGGACGTGCTGGGGTGGGAACCGGTGCGCTCCGACATCGCCACCATCGTGGCGGACGCCTTCCGCTGGCACGCCAAGGAAGGCTGACGGGCGCGGGACACTTCCTGACACCTCTCCCCCTGCGGGAGGGGATATAGCGATCCTCCAATCGGAGCACAGTTTCTACCCGTGAGTGCTGCCAGCGGACCCGCCGAGTGTCCGCTTAGGGTGGAAGACAGTCACATGCTTCGGTAGGAGAAGACGCGTTCGACACACTCGACTGAGCCATTGCGGATGTAGGCCGTGTATCGCGGCATGAAGGCTTCGAGCTGGATCGGGTAACTGAAGACGACCGCATGTTGTGAGATCGCGCAAGGTGAGTTGGGCATTGGCAGGGGCGGCTTCATCGCCTCTCGCGGACCAGTCCGATATGACTGACCTCCCGTGATCAGAATATACTGGTTCAACTCCGCCTCAGAGCTTGGAAGCTGCAACTTGGTGGCCTTCGGCGCGGCAGAGAACAGCCCAGGCGCATGCATCGAACCGCCCCAAGCCTTGTCGGCCTTATCAACCGGGCTCTCTGAGTGGGTGCATGACGCAAGCATCAGCAGGATTGCCACGGGCCATGTTCGCCCCATGCGGTCACTCCCGAGCGCAGAAACCCGCCAACCTTTAGATCGCACACCGAGAAGGTCTGCAACGGGTCGGAAGCGGAAATTGGGTCCGGGCGCGGAGAGCGGACGTTAGCCCCGCCTCCCGACTGCCGACCCTCGGAAGGTCCGCTAAGGGTGGAAATCGGACGAAAGATGCCCGAGGCTGCGGCCATGCGCACGCCATGCTGCGACCGGATGGGCCTCGACCTGTCCAGCGTCTGCCCCACCCACCAGGATCGACAAGACTGCGCTGACGCCTTCATCGCTGAGGTAAGAGGCGGCTACGGCCTCATGGTCCACGACGGCGGCTCGTCTGTTATCGAGATTGGGTTCTGTCCTTGGTGCGGCACGCAGCTGCCGAGCATTGGAGAACTTGACCTGTGCTCTGAAGCGGACCTTCCCCACGGCTGCTGAGGGTGGAAATAGGCGTTATAGCTCTCTGCGGACCGACACATCGAACTCCTCTCTATAGGCCGCTCGTGGTCCAGCCCCAGCTTTGAGCAGGGCGGCCGATAGATCGTCAATGAATAACGCTGCGTCAGGACCACCCACGTTTTGGACGACAATTTCGTATGGAGGCTCAATCTCCAGCATCCCTCCATACATCATTGAGTCTATGAACGCGTTGATGTTCCTTCCGTGTCCGTCAAGTGGCCGAAGCGCTTGAAGTAATCCATCGATCGCATCGTTGGCGGTTCGCCAGCTAGTGCCATTGATGGTGATGATAGGTGTCATC
Source organism: Bryobacterales bacterium (assembly GCA_038225555.1). GTDB lineage: Bacteria > Acidobacteriota > Terriglobia > Bryobacterales > Bryobacteraceae > JANXQZ01. Next base: position 11,518 of record JBBRRB010000103.1, on the reverse strand, counting down.
TTGCAACTGATCGCGTCAAAGCACGACCATGGCCGCCGACGTGCACGGCCGCAATGGGTCGAAAGAGGAAAATCACCCAACTGCCAGAAAGTCGACATTAGCCCGTCTGCCCGCAAGCGGACCCTGCGAACTTCCGCTGAGGGTGGAAATCGGTCGCTACGGCTGCCAGTCGGGAAGGGGCGATGGCTCATTACCCCATTCCTGCATGGAGCGGAGGAAAGCTGGGTCAGTCACTGGGAATCCCGAAGCGGAACCCAACACACTGTCTATCTGGCACTTTGGACAGACCGCTGTTCCTGACTTTTCATTGAGCCATCGCGCGATAGCGACGGGCTCGAAAAGCTCACAACAGTAAAAGCATCCGCAAATTGTGCTTCGTTCCACCTCAGCGCGATGGTCCGTTGCGTGATGAAGCGCAGCCTCGAAAATTTCCGCAGAATAGGCCATGCGAATACCCTTAATCACACACTGAAGAGGTCGGCTACCTGTCGGCTGTGACGATCAGGGCCGGGCAGGACACCGGACATCCGCCGCCCTGCCCGCGTGCGGCCCCTCCAAAGGGCCGCTAAGGGTGGAAGACGGTCATTCCCCACCACCGAAATCTATACCGTTGCTCTCCCAGTCGCCCCGGGGATTGCGCTTATCGAAGATGATATGGACGAGCGTCACGGCAACAAAGACCGCAAACGCAAGGAAAGCCGCAACGGTCTTCGCACGACCCGACAACACGCAATAGATGATGAACACCCACGCTGGAGTCGCGACAAGGAGCGTCAGCCCCTTGAGCCACAAAGGGAGGGTTCGCCACCAATCCTTGGGTGGGGCGTGATCTGTCATAGGTCGATGATTGCGTGATCGAGATACGTCCGCAATGGGTCGGAAGCGGAAATCAGGGCCGGGCCGGAAGCCGGACGCTCGCCGCAATGCCCTCAGGAGGGACCGTCCGAATGCCCGCTATGGATGGAATGCGGTCGCGAGCACAGCTACCATTGCGCTATGGAAGTCGAGCTTCGGACCTACAATCCGCATTGGCCGCAGATTTACATTTTACAAGCCGAACGAGTGCGTCGCGCACTCGGCTGCATTGCACTTGACATAGAGCATGTCGGCTCGACAGCCGTGCCCGGGCTCCTCGCCAAGCCAGTTATAAATATCAACGTCGCCGTCGAGGACAGCCGCGTAGAGGGTGCCTACGCCCCCCCAGCTAAATTCGATTGGGTTCGTCCTGGTCCACCGGGAGCCGGAATGGTTTGAGCACCGGATGTTTCGTCATTCAGAGCCAGCCACTAACTTGCATTTATTTTCACGAGGATGCTCGGAGTTAGATCGGATGCGCAAATTCCGAGATTGGCTAAGAAGCAATCCCGATGATCTCAGGCTCTATAGTGATGCGAAGAGAGAATTATCCCTGCTGCCCTTGGCAACTGTTCAAGACTACGCCAATGCCAAATCTCGCGTTGTGACCAAAATCACGGAGCGCATCACGCGAGCGACCACTGCGAAGGTCTGAGATGGGTCAGAAGCGGAAATTGGGCTAGCTCCAGCGAGCGGACGGTCCGAACGTCCGCTATGGATGGGAAGTGGAAATCGGCTTCGAACCAATGCTTACGCCCCCCAACCGACGCCGAGACAGGAAAAGAGTGCTCATCTTATCCTTCCATAGTGTGAAAATCGCCGCCTATTCGCCGCTGACTCTGGTGGGGACCAATCAAGGAGATGCGCCGTAGCCGGTCCGAGCGATAAATGCCTCAGTGACATTTCGTATAACGCCTCTAGTGTCTCGAGCTGCATAAGGCCGAAACGGCTGATTTATTTGCCCACGCACGTCCTGATGCGGTTTCATTCCGACTAGGCGCCTCAGGCGTGACAGTACTAGGAGAATAACAACAGTAAGTCGACGACCTTCTCGAGCCTTAAAGTTCGCCTCCTGCGCCCACTCGTCCGTGGAGCGGTCGCTACTATTGTGAACGTATAGTTTTGATCTAAGCAACCAGACCTTATCCCTAATTGACTTGGAAGATGAATACAGCGAGCTCTCTTTTTCGCACGCCAGTCCCGCGTCTCTCATACGATTAAGAATATTTGGTACAGATATCGACCGCGGATCGTGGTCAATAAGTCGTCCGATGAGCGTAATGAAGGAAAGTTGGTGAGCGATTAGCGTTGGGCCCAAAAAATGCAGGCAGTGAGTTCAGTGCTGCAACGGACGTACGATCTTCCCTACTCTTCAACAATTCACCTCTTATATCCAAGTGGACCCGTGCCTGTGCTAGCTGCGCGGAAAGGACTTCTAACCACTCAGACCATTCACCCTTGTCTGCGTTACGCATTCAGTTGTAACCTTGTGTGCGATTTAATCTTTTCCAAAGACCTAAGTATTGGGTATTGCTATTTTAACAAAGGCCTCCGTACCCAACAAATCGCTCAGATATCATCGCACCTGAGGAATGCTGGAAATTCGGGCCGATAGAGTTACGATTTCGGGATTTGGGGGGACACTGGATGGCGTCGTGCCGTGCAAACCTGCGCCATTCAGCGGGTTCCCCAATCGAAAATTCTAACGCCCTCCGAGCGTTTATTCGGAGGAGCCAGGCGTTGCCGACGCCGCCACAACCGCCCGCGCAAGTTGAGGTGATAGCCGAACGGCTCCGTCAGTGCGGGTCGTGAAATCCATCGGACTTAGCGTCTGGGACAGAACCAATCCGAGCACGGCCCGATCAACCCGCGGCCTACGTGGCTCCATTAGGTCGAAGGTGTAGGCCTCGGAGCCCTGGTAGCTGTGGTGCATGATCCCCAAGGTTGGATCGTAACCCTGCGAAATCGCCTCGATCTGCAATTCGGATTGTAGCGCCGCGTAGGCATAGTTGAGCAGGGCGTTCAGCGGATGGGTGGCCCGCTCGTTCTTCGGGATTTTACCGACCCGTACCGCCGCCCGTGGGCCTATCGTCCGCCAGGCTTCCGGGATTGGGGACTTGCCGGTGCCCGACCACTTTAGCGATACCCCCTGCCAGGCGGCGAAATAGTTGGCGCTTGCGCCACCCTCAATCCCCCGAAGGGCTGCGAGATCGGCGGGTGGTGACGCGATCAGTTTTGAATGAGTGTTCCGCAGCTTCTGACTGACCAGGTCCACTTTCCCGCAAGCGGGCAGGACCGACAGGGACTGAATTGCGGCGTCGATCTTCCGCCCGATGAGATCGCAGGCGAACGCTAAGCGCCGGACGGGATCGGCTCGAGTTTCGGTCTGCCAGCGCACTTTCGCGGGGTCTGCAGCATAGCCGGAAGCTCCAAGAGCCGTTCGGACTTCGCCTCGCCAACCCAGCCGGATGAGGGCCACCCCCTGTTCCCCCAGCCAGTCGAGCACATCGAACGACACCGATCCCGACCCGTCCAAGAGCACGATGCGCTGCGGGGTGGCCGGGTCGCCTTTGAAGAAGCGGTAGGTGTCGGGTATCTGCGGATGATGCGTGCGGCCGTTGCGCACGACCAGCGCACCCCCATCGACCCGAAGACACACGCCGTGCCCGCAAAGGACTAAGGGCTCCAGGCGGCGCTCACGAAGCCTTCGCCGTGTGACTGGGCGGCACCCCTCTGAGCGCCAGAATTCGCTTCGAACGGCCCACTGGTGGGCGTCCGAGCCGGTCTCCAATAACTGCATAACGATAAATCCGAGTTGCAGCCGCCGATTCTAATATCCGCGCCCGCAAAAGCGAGCGAAAAGCAGCACATAAACCGGGGCTAAATTTTCAATTGCGCGAATACACCCAGTATCCCCTTTCCCAAGGGGCCAGCCTGCGACAGGTCAATTTCGCCTGATAAAGCCCGATTTCGCAATTCTTTTAGGTCCTTCATCCGAAAGCCATCAGGAAAATACCGCGCAAACATAAGTGCGATGATTATCATCACACATGCCCATGCCGCACTGCGCTGGACGGAAGAATGGACGGCAAGATCGATTAGATCAGCAGAGGACTCGTCCGAAAGAATACCTAAGGCACGTAGTGGATTTGTAATGTCCTTCTGCGACCAACGCGCCAATTCACGTGCAATATCCAGCTGGGCATCGGTTGAATTAATAATCACCGATTCGAGAAAATCGAGCTGTCCGTCCAAGGCGTCCGCAGCGGGGTCGCTCATTAAGAGGCCGCTTAGGACTGGGGTTATGGAACCTGACAATTGCTGAAAAGACTGATTATCAATCCCCATATGGCGAGCCATATCGAAAATATCGATTGATTCGAGCCGAACTGGCTCTTGGAGCGACAGCCGCAGCCCTTCAATCATTTGATCCGATGGTAGTGCGAAGCCACCAGCCTCAAGCCGGTCATCGAGCGGACCCAATTTCTTAATCAAGCTGCTACGGTGGCTAGCCGGAATTGGTCTCTGATTATTTAGGTATCCCGAGCGCACATGAGCCAGAACTGATTTAACGTGCTTCGGCCATTCTCGGACTAATGCCTCTCTGACATCCCACGCTGGAAGGCTGTAGCCGTTGAGGAAAAGTATTATTCGGATTGCATCCTGCCCAACGATCCCGCGTTCTCGCAATCGGACTATTTGCAAGGCGCGTCGGTAGGCTCTCGCGTAATAGGTATATTGCGGGTGTTTTCCCCTATTTTCGACCCGTACCCCTGTGGGCACTAAGCCGTGTTTCATTAAATCATTTAACCAGGAGGCGTTGACCACCGTCTGGTAATTGCACCTGGCGATATACCGATGAACTCGCGCGAGCAGCTGCTGTTTGGTCAGGGACGCCCCCGTGGTCATGCCACCCTCGCGAAGGTTAGTGCTCAGGTCGGCGGATACAGATTCTCATGGCTCCACCGTCTCATGAGTCCCGCGCTCTCAAAGGAGGGGAGCGCGAATGGCTCGTACCAAACCCCCAAAGCGGCAAGCCCGCGACTACCGAAGAGAGTATCTCAAGCGCATAGCGCTTGCGCAGAGTCGAGGCGTGAGCCGATCCGTCGGGCGTGGACACGCCCGGGCGGGCGAGCGACCGCCACCTAAGGGCCTACGGCTCATCAACCCAAAGCTCGCAGAAGAGCGCGCTGTCCGGTTGGTCGCAAAGGGGTCGTCGCTTCGCGCGGCGGCCTCAGCCGAAGGCCTCACGGTGGAGCGCCTGCGCCGCTATTTGAAGGAGAACACGGACGCCCGTTATGAAAAGCGTAGGTGGGTAATTGCTGATAGTCGCCCCCGCCAGTTCCCATTCTACAGCCGAGGTCGCCTCGTTTCACCCTGGGTGGATTTATCTGCGGCGTCTGAGGCGGCCAAGTACATGCACGTCGTCGGCCTATTCTTGCCTTCGGGGGAGGAAATGATCCTCCTGCCGTATGTCGGACGCCACATCAGGGATATTCGCGGACAGGCCTACCAATTTGAGACGGACCCGAACACGCTTTATCGCCTGGATAGCTCGGATGAGCTGGACTATCCAGAAATGTACAAAATAGTCTCGGTGGGTGCGGAATGACCGATCTCATGCGAGAGGCTCGCTTGGACAGCGAGCGCCAGAAGAAGCGGCGCAAATTCGACGCACTCGGGATCGAGCAACATGTCTGCGTCCTCTGCCCTGAGGACGATGTGCTTTGTATGGAGGTAGAACACCCTGCCGGGCGGGCGCACGACGACGCGGTTCGATTGCTGTGCACAAACTGCCATCGCAAGCGGACTGCCCATCAGCGGTGCGACCCATCTGCCAGTCCGAACCGTCGCAATGTGTTCGAGGTGATCGGTCGTTGGCTTCTGAGCATGGCGGCCTATTTCGAGCTTCTATGCGACCGGCTACGATGCTTCGGTGAGTTTCTGATCAATCTGGCCAAGGTTGGGTATGGCGACGAATTCGACTTTAATGCCGAGTTTTGAGCCGACGGGCGGGGTTCCGAAGCCGGAGCCTCGCCCGATTTATCTGAGGGCTTATGCCGAACCTAAGAAGGCGGCGAAGGCTGGCAAAGGCGGTGGTCGCGACGCAGAGCCCTCGCATTGGACCGTCATTTTCGATTGCGAGACTACCGCCGACCGCGAGCAGCGCATGCGCTTCGGCTCTTACCAAGTGCGCGCCCATGGCGTGCTGAAAGAAAAGGGACTGTTCTACGAACCCACGGCCGTAGACGAAGAGGAGCTTCGCGAGCTTCAAACCAACCGTCCCCCGGGGCTCAAGCTGAGAACGCTGCGTAGCTTCGTCGAAGAAGTGTTCTTCGACATCGGCTATATGACCGATGCCGTAATTGTCGGCTTTAATTTGCCTTTCGATATTTCGCGTCTCGCCATGGGCCACGAAAGCGCACGCCTAGTGCGCCGCACAGATAAAACCGCCGACCGTTCGATGGTGGGTGGTTTCACCTTTAAACTTTCAGACATGCCGGGACGACCGAACGTGCGCGTCAAGCACCTGTCCCGGCGCGCTGCTTTTATCAATTTCGCAGCGCCGGGCGACACGAAAATCCGAGAAAAGGTAAATCGGGGGTTCTTCGTAGACGTGAAGACGCTCGCAGCAGCCCTGACCACAAAATCGTTTAATTTGCGGCGCCTTGCACTTCACCTCGGTGTTGAACAGAAAAAGCCCTTCGAGGGATTTGATCGTAAAATCGACCGTGAATTTATCGAATATGCGGCGCAGGACGCGGAAACAACCAGGCTCTGCTACGAAGCCTTGATCGCGCGATACGATGCCCACGGGCTTTTGAAAAAGCAGGCCTCCCGCATCTATTCCGAGGCGAGCCTAGGCAAAGCCTACCTTGCAGCCATGGGGGTCAAGCCGTGGCTCCGATCCGGTCAATCCTATTCGCCAGTGAGCGTCGGGCGGATCATGAGCGCCTACTACGGAGGGCGGGCAGAAGTGCATCGCCGCCGGGAAATTGTGCGCGTCGCCTACTGCGATTTCGCGAGCATGTATCCGACGGTCTGCACGCTCATGGGGCTATGGCGGTTTGTGATTGCCGAAGGCGTTGAAGAGCATGACGCGACAGATGCGACACGTGTGCTCCTGAAAGACCTCAGCCTGGAGCAGCTTCGCGACCCGGCCTTTTGGCCCGGGTTAAGGGTGCTGGTGGAGGTGAAACCCGACGCCGACATATTCCCGGTACGGGCACGCTACGGCGAAGGCCCATCGAACACCATCGGGGTGAATTACCTCTCAGCCGACCGCACGCTGTGGTTCACCCTAGCAGACTGCATCGCCTCAACTCTCTTGGCCGGGAAGCCGCCGGAGGTGGTGTCGGCGGTACGCTACGAGCCGACGGCGGTACAATCGGGACTCGTACCGGTGTCGCTCGCAGGAACGGAGCACGTGGTTCATCCGGCGCAGGACGATTTCTATCGTCGGGTCATCGACATTCGCCGCGAGGTGAAGGCGCAGGAAAGAGCCGCCGAGGATCGCGGCGCTCCAGCGGTTGAGGTTGACCGCCTAGGGGCCGAACAGCTGGGCCTGAAAATCCTCGCCAACGCCACGAGCTACGGAGTCTTCATCGAGCTGAACGTCGAAGACGCCGATGAAGGTGAGGAGGTTCGCGTTCATGGCGCGGATCAGCCGTTTGACGTGGAGGCGAAGAAGGTCGAGCGGCCGGGGTCTTTCTTTCACCCGGTGCTCGCAACCCTGATTACCGGAGCCGCCCGGCTCATGCTCGCATCACCGAGCGCAGCGCCATCGATGCGGGCTTGGATTGGGCGTTCTGCGACACCGACTCGATGGCCTTCGCCATGCCAGAGGGGATAGAACCCGACGACCTCATGCGGCGGGTAGACGGTGTGCGCGACTGGTTCACACCCCTCAATCCCTATGAAGAAAAGGGCTCCATTCTGGAGCTGGAGAAGCAGAACCTCCGCGAGGACAGGAAGGCGCTAGAGCCGCTGTTCTGCTTCGCGGTCTCCGCTAAGCGCTACGCCCTCTTTAATCGTCGGGCCGGTGGCGAAATTGTTATCCGCAAGGCCTCCGCTCACGGGCTCGGCCACCTAAGCGCTCCATACGGGGAAGACGACCCTGACGCGCCGCCCCGCGCTAGCGGGGTGCGGCCGTGGCAAGAGGACGTCTGGCGGGCCATCATCACGGCGGCGCTGGAGGGGCACCCTCGCGCCGTGCACTGGGACTGGCACCCCGATCTTCAGACCATCGCCACCAGCCAGCACACTGCCTCTACGCCCGAACTGCTCCGCCCCTTCCGCCACCTCAACGCCGACAAACCCTACGTCGAGCAGGTCCGGCCCTTTGGGTTCATGCTTTGGTTCCACGCGAAGCGGCGGGAAGACATGGTGTGGGAGGATGATGGCCCGGGTGCCTTCGATCCGAGGGCGCCGGAGGTGAAGGCCGCATCGCCGTATTACCATGACCCTCGGAAGGTGCCGCCGGAAGCTATCTTTCACCGCGATACGGGTGAGGCTGTGCCAGCCTCAGCGTTGCGGTCTTACGCCGACGTGCTGCGAAACTACCACCGGTCTCCTGAGAGCAAGTTCATCGGGGGAGGTGCGCACGACATTGGCAAGCTCCAACGGAGGCATGTGTTCGCCCGCACCGTGGTCAATATCGGCAAAGAGGCCGACGCGTTCGAGGATGCCGAAGCCTTTGGCGCGGATGAAGATGACGTTACCGTCTACGGGGTATCGCTACCGGATCGGGCGGCCATGCTCACAGAAATCAGAGCGGTTTCAGTTAGAGATTTGAAGGGTGCGGCGGACGTCGGACACGCGATGATCGGTCGGGTGCTCTCTGGCGATCCGTCTGTAGCGCCTCGCACGCTAAATCGTATCTACCGAACGGCCCTTGAGCTTCAGGTCGAACTGGAGGCGGCGCGAGAGAGGGAGCGCGAGCTTTGCGAGTGGCTAAGGGCAACGGCTGCCGTGATTGGCCTGCCAACACTGGCCAACAAGCTTGGAGTTGATCGGTCTAACCTTGGGAAGGCGCTTGCGAACGGGCGTCTTAGTAAGGCGATTGCATTGACTACAACACATCTTCGCGATGGAAGTTTTGATTGAAAGAGGGTGGGACTGCACGAGCCAACCGACTCATTGAGGCCGGTAGGAGCGGTCGCGCCTTGTAGTGAGCCAAGCGTTCCGCTTCCGGAGAGGTGCTAGCGACCGCAATCGACCCTAAGCGGACGGTGGATGGAACCAAGCTGGAAGGTCGAACGCCTCTCCCGCAGCGTCCTTCGGCGGGGGGCCGAAGGTCGTGACAAACCCATCCTGCCAATTGGTTTGTCCAAGCTTTACCGGGTGAACTTGGAAACCCTCTGGAAAGTCACAAAATCCGGGTTTTTCTCGTAGGGCTTGGGCGGCCACTTCCGCTTCGACCTCCGACCCATAGACGCCGATGCGCAGTTCTGTGTCTTCTCGACTCTCATACTCGCGAACGAACCACAGATCGTAGACGGTCTCCATCGGGCTAGCTTACCAGCGACACGCACAGACCAGAAGCGAGTGGCCGACTTACACCCCTAGCGGACGTTGCGAGCTGCCGATCCCTGGCAGGACGGCTAGCGCCTGGTGGCGGGCGAGCGGTCAATGACCGCAATCGACCCATCTCGGACGTTCCGCTGCTGGCCCGCAGCCAGCTCAGATGATGATCCCGAACTGCCGGCGGATTTCGGCGAGCGGCGTGTCAAGGAAAGCCTCGAACTCCGACCATGGCCAGCGCCGAGTTTGCCGCAGGCGACGCACGATCGTGCGCGGGACGATCAGCGGCGCAGATGCAATAGTGGCGAGCAATTCGCCGACGTTGAGCTGACGATCAATGTCGAAAGAGTCGAAGAGCGCATAGCCGCGCAGCACTGAGAAGCCAGCGGTAGTGCCGAACAAGCTCGACAGCTTCACGACCGCTTCCTGCGGCAGGGATGTCCCGCAGCCGAACACGACGTGGCAGGCGTCATGGCAGCGGAAGAATTCACGAGCCGGCCCCGCCAAAGTCGCGCCACGCTTCAGCCCGACGTTGCCGGAATAGTATTCGGCCAGGCCCTCCGACAAGGTCATGGCGCTTTCCTGTTGCTGGAACGCGTGCGCGGTCGGCAGCCTCGGTTGCTGATGCATCGGCATCCGCCGAGGCTAGAACACGAACCGCGGCAAGCCAACAAAGTCCGCTTTCCACCCCTAGCGGACCTCGAGAGGGTCCGCTCTCGGGCAGGGCCGCGAGCGGCCACTTTCCGGGCAGGCTCTAATTTCCGCTTGCGACCCATCTCAGACGTGACGACGGGTGAAAGGCAAAGGTGTAGGGACGGCATGTCTCCCTCGATCTGCGGTGGGCCAGAGCCGATGAACTCCAGTTTCGAGCCCGCGTGGTGGATACAGGCCGCGGTCGCCGTGTTGACGGCGGCGTTCCTTACCCAGTTCATCATTTCGCTAAAGACCGGCGTTTTACCTCTACGCGGCGGATTTCGCGCCGATCGCAAGGAGGCTCCGACCTTTTATTGGATGGCTATGCTCCTCTATGCAGTGGTCATCCTCCTCCTGGTCTGGGTCGTTTTCACCTACATCCCGATTTGGCTGCACCGCTCCCCCAAGCTCAGCTAGCGACCGGGTTCGTCTGCAATCCACCCATAGCGGACATCCGGACCCGCAGATTTCGACCCGTTGTGGACGTTTTAATCGTCCAGCCATCGGTGACAGCTCTTTTTCCACCCTTGTCCCAATTGAGGTGGCCCAGATTCCCAGCTGGAGAGAAATGTGGTCTGGCGGCAAGCATCCAGTCCGCTCTCACTACGCTGCCATTGACCAACGCAGCCTAGCTTGTGAAAATCGTTTATGGATCGAACCGGTTATAATTTACGATCTCTACGTGGGTTGATCGCTGCAGTGGCGGTGTGCGCGCTGGCTGTCGTGCTGTTTGCGCCTGCTCCACGCATGGCCATCACAACTGTCAACGGTGTGTATTCAAGCCCATGTTGCGCAATGCTCACGCTCCGTGACGGCCAGGGAAGTAGCCGGGGGATAGAATTCGAATACGTTGTTGAGCGGAGCAAATCAGGGCCAAGAATTGTCCTAGAACATCAAAAACTGATCATTGACCACGGGGCGGTTCAGATCGTCGGCTCCTCAGTGGGGGAAGCTTTGCGGGTTGCACCTGATCCGGTACCGGGCTGGATCGAAATCGATGGCGTAAAGTTCGGTAGGCAATCGCCATAACTGCGCCAAGGTGGACGCATGCGATTATTGACCCAGACAAAAGCGAGATTGAGGTGTCCGGCTCATGGCCGAGCGGACGCAGCAGGGCTTGTGGCCGTCGCTCCTGCTATGGTTGGGACTGCAATCCACCCCTAGCTGCCCTTGGGAAGGTCCGAACTTGGGCCGGGCGGCGAACGTCCGGTTTCCGGCCCGGCCCTGATTTCCGCCTCCAACCCATAGCGGACATCCGGTGGGTCCGCTGATAGCGCTCACGGGTAGAAACCGTGCTCCGATTGGAGGATCGCTATATCCCCTCCCCCTGCGGGAGAGGTGTGTTGCCTACCCGCCGATCCCCCGCCCGATTCCGGCGTATTTGAACCCCCGGCGGCGCATCTCGTCCGGCGGGTACACGTTGCGCAGGTCCACCATCACCGGGGTG
>JBBRRB010000102.1:0-14584 GCA_038225555.1 Bryobacterales bacterium | reverse complement strand
TAAACAGGGCCAGGGAGCTATTCTGTTGTAATGCGCTCCTTCCGCATCCTCTTCTGCTCGCTTGCCCTGCTGCGCACTCTTTCGGCCGAGCACATGGAGGGCGTGAAGCAGCCGGTTCAAATCTTGCGCGACCGGTGGGGCGTCCCGCACATCTACGCCTCGAATACGGAAGACCTTTTCTTCGCCCAGGGATTCATCACTGCGAGAGATCGGCTCTTCCAAATCGATTTATGGCGTCGCACCGGAACTGGCAAGCTCGCCGAAGTGCTCGGTCCCTCGGCGATCCCGCGCGACAGAATCGCCCGCCTCGTTCGCTATCGCGGCAATTGGGACGAGGAATGGAAGAGCTACTCGCCCGACGCCAAGCTGATTGCCACGGCGTTTACCGATGGGATCAACTCCTTCATCAAATCGCTGGGAGGCCGGCGCACGCTTGAGTTTGCCATCGCCAAGTACGATCCAGGGGTATGGGAACCGGAGGACGTAACCGCTCGCGTGGCGGGTCTCCTGATGACTCGAAACATGGGAAGCGAGGTGCAACGCTCCATCGATGTCACAAAGTTCGGCATCGACAAGATCCAAGAGCTGATGCCACCCGAGCCGTTTCGCATGTTCGACCCTCCCAAAGGGCTGGACTTGGCCAGCATCACCTCGGAAGTGATTCGCGACTACACCGCCGCCACCGGACCGGTCACGTTTCCAGGTGAACAGGGCAGCAACAACTGGGTGGTGGATGGAACCATGACCATGTCTGGAATGCCGATCCTCGCCAACGATCCTCACCGGCCAATTCAATTGCCGTCTTTGCGGAAGACGGTTCATTTGGTGGCTCCCGGGTGGAACGTGATCGGAGCCGGAGAGCCTGCGCTGCCGGGAGTCGCGCTGGGCCACAACGACAACATCGCGTTCGGCTTTACCATCGTTGGCATCGACCAGCAGGATCTTTACATCGAGAGCACCAATCCGGCGAATCCCAACGAGTATCGCTACAAGGGCGAGTGGAAGAAGATGGAAATCGAGCGCCAGGAGATCGCCGTGAAGGGCGCGAAGCCCAGCACCGTGGAGCTCCGCTACACGATCCACGGCGCGGTTCTCCATGAAGATCCGGCTCACAACCGCGTTTACGCTTTGCGCTGGGTCGGGAGCGAACCCGGCGGGGCGGGCTATCTCCCAGCCCTGGCGCTCGCCCGCGCTTCCAACTGGGACGAGTTCAAGAAGGAAGCGGCTCGTTACAAAGTGCCATCCGAAAACATCAACTACGCGGACAAAGCCGGGAATATCGGCTGGATCGCGGCCGGACTCTCGCCGGTGCGCAAGAACTGGTCTGGCTTGTTTCCGGTCCCCGGAGAGAACGGGGAATATGAATGGAGCGGGTTTCTGGGCGTGGACGATCTTCCTCAGAGTTTCAACCCGAGCCGCCATTTTATCGCGACTGCGAATCACAACATTCTTCCGCAGGGGTATTCGAAGCAGCTATCGTACGAGTGGGCTCAACCCGACCGTTACCGTCGCATTGTGGAGATGCTTTCCAGCGGCAAGAAATTTGAAGTTCAGGACTTCGAGACCATGCAGCAGGATGTTACCTCGCTCAATGCTCATCGATTCATGAGCATCTTGGGGAAGGACTCGCCTCTCTCGGGCTGGGACGGAAAGTTGCGCATCGATTCGCCCCAAGCGCTGCTTTACGAGGAGTGGGTTACCGCGCTCCCGTCCGCCGTCTTCGGCCCTGAACTCGGCGCCCGTGTACCCCTCCAGCGAACGCTGGCGGAGCTCGAATCCCACCCGAACCCGGACGCCCTTCAGCAGGCGCTCAAAACAGCCAGATCGAAGATGGTTGGGATGACCGTGTGGGGCGATCTACATAAGGTGTACTTCCGACACCCGCTGAACAAGGACCAGTTGAATCGCGGACCGCTCTCCAGGCCTGGCGATGCAAATACGGTGAACGCAACCAGCGGGCCGAAGTTCTACCAGACAGCAGGCGCGTCCTATCGGCAGATTATCGATCTCGCCGATTGGGATCGGTCCATGATGACCAACGTGCCAGGGGAATCCGGCGACCCGGCCAGCAAGCATTACGACGATCTGTTGCAGGACTGGGCTTGGGGGCAGTATCATGCAATGCCGTTCACGCGCAAAGCCGTCGAAGCCGCGACGGAAGAAAAGCTGGTTCTCATGCCGCGCCCAAGCCGCAAGTAAGCCGACTTACAAGAGTTCGCGAATACTCTCATACTCCTTATGGAACTCGGTCAGCAGTCTCGGCAACTGCTGACCGATGCCCAGAAACTCGAATACCGTCTCGTCAGCCTCAAGGGTCCCGATCCTTTCCGTATATCTATGCGCAGCGCCGACAACGCGGCTGAGCGGGAATTCATTTAGGCCAGCCGGGGTTGGATCGCCTTCCACACAGTCGTGATAGCGAACCGCCACTTGGATCTGTTCCGGCAGATTCCAAGTCCTCAGCGCCTCAGCCGACAGATCGGCGGTCGTAAATCCCAGCACATCCATTTCGACCCGCGCCGCGGTTTGCCCGCCCAGCCCGCAAAGCCGATCAATTTCGAGGTAAGAGTCAGGTAGCCCTACAGCAACCAGCAATTTTCCGAGATCGTGGAGAAGTCCCGCCACGAAGGCCCCTTCCGGGTAAACGACCGCAACCTCCTGGGAAAGCAAATCGGCTAGAATCGCAGATGCAATTGCGTGCTGGTTAAAGTTGACCATCGACCAGCTTGGAGCGGTTCGAACCTTGCCCCAGAGCCTGGTGACGGACATTCCCAATGCCGCATTCCGCAACTTGCTTACTCCGAGCAATGACACGGCGTGCCGGACCGAGTTCACCCGTCCGCGCCTGCCATACAAGGCCGAATTCACCAGCCCTAATACGTTGCCCGCCAGGACTGGGTCTTTCTCAATCAAGTCCGAGATCTTCGCCAGCGACACGTCCTCATGGGAGAGAGTTCCCAGCAGACGGTTCAGTGTCAGCGAGAACGGCGGCAATTTTGCCAGAATTGCCAGGGCCGAGTCCATGGCGTGAGGTTGAATCAGGGAAGCTGCCACGAACTCTATATCGGCACATAGGCAGTACTTAAATAGATTGCATTAGGGCCTTAGGCCTAGTATTCTCACCAGATGACGCAGATTTCTTTAATTAGGGCGGAGCGCCCCTCCCCCCAGGCGTCATCGGCGACGAGCCTCTCCCCCTGCCCTGACTGCGGGTCGCATGGAGCACGTCCATCGCGAAGAAAGGGAATGATCGTCAAACTACTGAGAAGGCTAAAGTTCACTCGATTCAAGTGTCTGACCTGCGGATGCCGTTTCTACGGCTCTGCTGCCTAAATTCTAAGCCGAGGGAACAACCACAACCTTTCCAAATTGCTCCCGATTCTCAAGATAGCGATGGGCATCCGCAATCTCGGACATCGGAAATACCCGATCCACCACCGGCTTTAACTGTCCCCAAAAAACGAATTTTAAGACTCGATGCAACTCGCCTAACGTGCCCATGTATGACCCCAGCACCGGTTGCTGCTTGCTGAACAGATAGCGCAAATCCAGAGCCGTTTCGTACCCGGTTGTCGCTCCGCAGGTAACCACTCGACCGCCGGCAGCCAGGCTTTCCATGCTCCTGGGCCATGTGGCTGCCCCGACGTGCTCGACCACTAGGTCCACCCCCCGTTTCCCGGTGATCCGCTTCACCTCCGCCGAAATATCCTGCCGATAGTGGTCGATTACAAAATCGGCTCCGAGATCCAGAGCCTTGGCTAATTTGGCGTCGCCGCCAGCGGTTGCAATCACGCGGCAGTGAAACAGCTTAGCAATCTGCACTGCCGCCATCCCAACCCCGCTTGAGGCTGCCAGCACGAGCACATCCTCACCCGCCTCCAGCTTCGCCCTGCCGAAAAGCATATGCCAAGCCGTGAGGAAGACCAGCGGGGCTGCCGCAGCCACCTCAAACGAAAGCTGGTCTGGAATCCCAAAAACCGCATATTCGGGCGCACTTACGAATTCCGCGTTCCCTCCGTTCACTCCTGTTCCGAAGAGGGTATAACCCCGGCAAAGATTGTCATTTCCCGAGACGCATTGGGAGCATTGGCGGCAACTCAGCCCGGGCGACAACAAGACCCGCATTCCTGGCTTGACCCTCGCGCAGACTTCGCCCACTTGGACCACCTCGCCCGCGATATCGCTCCCCAATACGAGTGGCAGCGGGAAACGCGCGCCGGGGATCCCGCCCCGCACCCACAAATCCAGATGATTGAGAGCGCACGCGCGCACCCTCACCAGCACTTGATCCGGTCTTAGCGGGGGTTCCGGTATTTCCCCTTGACGAAGAATCTCCGGACCGCCATGAGCGTGCAGCACCACCGCTTTCATCGCACTCACTACTATAGGATTTTCTAAGAGCCGCCTTCGCTAAATTAGGAACATGACCGAGCTTCCGGGCACTATCCAGGTCTCACTCGCCATACTGGTGGTGCTCGCCGCCGCTTACGATTTGCGGTATCGCCGAATTCCTAACTGGCTGACAGCCGCCGGTTGTTTGTGGGGATTCGCGTTACAGTTCTTCTTTCGAGGTTGGACCGGATTGCGAGAAGCAGGGCTGGGTGCGAGTTTGGCGTTTGGGGTTTACTTTGTTCTGTTTGCGCTGCATGCCATGGGCGGTGGCGATGTCAAATTGATGACAGCTGTGGGCGCTCTCGCAGGCCCCGCTAATTGGTTAGTAATCTTCGTTACTGCTTCGCTCGTGGGAGGAGTTTTGGCTGTGTTTTTCATCCTGTTACGTGGTACTCTTTTACGAACAGTAACAAATGTACTGTTCGTATTAGGACAGCTATTGAAATTGCGCGCCCCGTATCGAGAAAAGCCGGAATTGGACGTGGCTCACCCGAATGCCGTGACTTTACCCCACGCTATCCCAATTGCCGTCGGTGGCCTAATGTTTCTGCTGCTGGCGCGAATGCAGTCGTAACCCACGAATCAAAGATGTCAACGTCAACTGGAATGGAGCGATCCAGTAAGGCACAGTCCCAGGCGATCGCACGAGGCGCAGCCGAACTCATGTGCGCTTACGACTTGCGTGGAGCGCTGATCGAAATCAACGATGCGCTGCAAGATGCGCTGGGGTATACGCGCGCGGAGATGCTAGCCCTCGGATTGCGCGGCTTGCTGGAACCCGATTCTTGGGAAGCAACTCGCCACAACATTCTAGAATTGGCTGGCGGAGCGCGCACGGGCCCGCTGGGAATTCGAATTCAATCAAAATTCGGCAGACTGGTCCCGATCAAAATATCCACCCGGCTCCTGTTCGAAAAGGGAACGCCGATCGCAGTTCAAGCGTTCGGTACGCTCGCCCACTCCAACCCAGACTCCTTGCGCGAGGCCGAAGAACGCCTCTCCTCGACTAAGACCCGGTTGGCGCGGTTCACCCAGCACCTGAAGCAACTGCACCGGCTTGGGACCACCAGCTACGATTCTCTCGACCAGGTCTTCGCCGATTATTTGCAAACCGGATGCGAGGTTTTTCAACTTCCATTTGGAATGGTATTGCGGTTCGAAGGCAACTCGGGAATTATCCAGGCGATTCATGGAGCATCAACCCGCCTGCTCCCGAACACAAAAATCGACTTGCCGCGAACGCACTTTTCGTCCGTCTCCGAGAGGCTCCGGACACTCGCATGTTCCGAAGTAGACGTCGATCTCAAGCTCGATCCAGTCTTTCAGACCTGCATCGCAACCCCGATTCTGGTCGATGCCGAGCTTTACGGAACGTTATGCTTCGCCTCGGAAGACACGGGACGGATCTTCTCGCGCGAAGAGAAGGAAATCATCGAACTGATGGCTAGCGGCATCGCCCGCTTCGTTCTCGAGGATCGAATTCAGGTGGAGCGGAGAGCTGCCGAGGGTTTGGATCGCCAACGCAATCGGGTGCTGGAGATGATGGCGGAAAATCGTCCGCTCTCCCAGACCCTGGCCCAGTTGGCCACGTTGGTGGAGAGTCAGTGTCCGAAGGCTCTGTGCGCGGTGTTGCTTAACCTGGGAGGGGTGTTTCTGTCGGGGCCTCTAGGGAATCTGCCAGCCGGGTTCGAAGCCGGTCTCCGCAACTTGCCGCTGAGCTTCGGGGAAGAGCAAGATACGATCCTTCAAACTGAAGATCCATTCTCCGCTCAACTGTCGAGCGTGGCCGCTGCGAACGGTCTGGAATTTGCTTCCGCCGCCCGGATTCGCTCGGCAACCGGCATGCTGCTGGGTGCTCTGGCGCTGTTCCGCGAGCCGAGCGAAGCATCCACCGTCCTGGAGCCGGACCTGCTGTTCGCCGCCAGCCGCTTAGCCGGCATCGCGATCGAACAAAGACAACTCTCGGATCGGCTCGCATTCCAGGCGCAGCACGATGTTCTCACAGGCCTGCCCAATCGTTTTCGGCTGATGGAACTTCTCGAGCAACGGCTGACCCAAACGCGGTCGCTTGAGGGGATTCTCGCGGTTTTGTTTATCGATCTCGACCGCTTCAAGCAGATTAACGATTCTCTCGGTCATTCGGTGGGCGATCGGCTGTTGATCGAAGTGGGCGAGCGGCTAAAGTTGGGATTGTCCGGCGCTGATGCCATCGCAGCCCGGCTTGGCGGCGATGAGTTTGCGGTGATCCTATCGCCGATGGAGGATGAGCAATCGGCCGTGCACACCGCGCGCTCGTTCCTGGAAGCGCTGCGGGCGCCCTACTTGATCGATGGCAGGGAATTATTTGTGACGGCTAGCATCGGGGTTAGCTTCTACCCCAAGCACGGCGACACGGCCTCCACTCTCTTGCGCAAAGCCGACGCAGCCATGTACTTGGCCAAAGAGGACGGGAAAAACTCGGTCGAGTGCTTTGGAGAGGAGGCGCCGACGCGCGCGATCGATCGTCTGGAGCTGGAAATAGGATTGCGCCGGGCGCTCGAAAAGTCGGAGTTTGAACTCTATTTCCAGCCGATCGTTTCCATACAACACGAACTGGACGGGCTGGAGGTACTGCTATCCTGGAACCACTCCACGCGGGGCAGAGTCTCGCCGGGCCACTTCATTCCGCTCGCCGAGGAGACGGGCTTAATTGTTCCCATCGGGGCCTGGGTACTGCAAGCCGCCTGCGAACAAGGATCGCGTTGGCTGCAAGCGGGATTGCCGCTGAAACGGATCGCAGTGAACGTATCGGCTCTTCAGTTTGCGCGACCGAACTTCGTGGAAACCGTCGCCGCGGCGCTCGCCTCCTCGGGCTTTCCGCCCAGGCTCCTCGAACTTGAACTGACTGAAAGCCTCGTGCTGCGCGATATCGGAGAATCCATTCATCGGATGTCGCAGTTGAAGGAACTCGGCATCACCATGGCTATCGACGATTTTGGCACCGGCTACTCTTCCTTGAATTATCTGCGGCGGCTCCCCGTGGACGAACTCAAGATCGATCAATCGTTTCTCCGCGATCTGCGCGGGCCCTCGGGAACTCTGACTGTCGTGCAGAGCATCGTTTCCTTAGCCCATCGGATGAAGCTTTCCGTGGTCGCCGAAGGAGTGGAAACTCTGGAAGAGTTAGCGCTCCTGCGGGCGGCTGGCTGCGACCGCATTCAGGGGCATGTCTACTGTGAATCGCTTAAGGCCGAGGAAGCGGAAAGGCTGCTCGCTCGTCCGGACCGGCGGGTTCCGCTGAAGCATCAAAACTTGCCGGATCGAAAGTAAGATCGGAGCGTGCTGAGCAATTGATTCTCAAGTATTGCCAATGCCTCGGCATTCGCCAGCCCAGCTATCTTCAGCGAATCCGATGCTTTTTTCAAAACCGGCCCTAACTCCGACCCTACCGCATCCAGCGCCGATGCGTATCTCGCCTTCTCGCCTGACGCGATCATCGTAACCCTGACTCCGCGCTGTACCAGCATCGGGCGGATCTGGCGCTCGACAGACTTTTCGCCTTCGAGTAGATACCATTGACTCTCAAACCCGGAAACGACTGCCAGCGATCCCGTCGCCGCGCCAAGCTGGCCAAGCCGGGAGAGTTCTGCAACGCCGAGTCTATTGCTGCACAGGACCACCACTTTACCCGTCCAATCGATGCCCGCCAGCGCCATCTCGCTAATAATCGCTCTCGACATTTCATCGGGCACGTTAACGAGAACAACCGGGCAAGCTTCGAACTCCTGATAATCCACCACAGCTCGGCCCGCCGGCAGCTTGTTGGCGATTCGGCTGGCGAGGCGCAGGGAGGAAGCCTTTACGGGACCGAGGCTATCGACGAGCCCGCTGGCCCGAGCCAGAGGCGATTCGCTGAAACTACCCGCGACGACTAGGGCTACCCGCGGCGGCTTCTTCATAGTTTGCTGGCGATTTCAGGGCCTTTACCCGATCGCGCAACTGGGCGGCCTTCTCGAAATCGAACTTCTTAGCCGCTTCCCGCATGAGTGTTTCCAGTTCCTGAATGAACTGGGCCCGCTGCTCCGCGCTCATCTCGTCAACCGGATCTTCCGGCTCGACGGAGACGGTCATGTAGTCCGCCTCGGCCACCGCGATCAGGCTCATATCGATTGGCTTGATAATCGATCGGGGCGTAATATTGTTGTCGAGGTTGTATTGGTGCTGAATGGCGCGCCGCCGTCCCGTCTCGTCGATCGCGCGCTGCATGCTGACCGTCATCACGTCAGCGTAAAGAATCGCGATCCCGTTCAAGTTGCGCGCGGCTCGGCCAATAGTCTGGATTAGCGAGCCCGTGGACCGCAGGAACCCCTCTTTATCAGCATCCAGAATAGCCACCAGCGACACTTCGGGAAGATCCAGGCCCTCGCGCAGAAGGTTTACCCCGATGAGCGCATCGAACACACCGCGCCGCAGGTCGCGCAAGATTTTGATGCGATCAAGCGTGCTAACTTCCGAGTGCAGATAGGCGCACTTCACGCCCACCTCGGAGTAATATTCGGTCAAGTCCTCAGACATGCGTTTCGTCAAAGTGGTAACCAGCACACGCTCGTTGCACTCGGTCCGCTTGCGAATCTCGTGCAGCAGATCGTCCACCTGCCCTTTGATGGGCCTGATCTCCACGGGCGGATCAATCAAGCCGGTGGGCCGGATGATCTGTTCCACGATTTCGCCGCCGGATTTAGTAAGCTCATACGGTCCTGGGGTCGCCGAAACATAGATCACCTGATTGACCCGATTCTCGAACTCTTCGAAGGTGAGCGGACGGTTGTCCTTGGCGCTGGGCATGCGAAAGCCGTAATTCACCAGGATATCTTTGCGGGATCGGTCGCCATGGTACATGCCGTGAACCTGAGGCACGGTTTGATGACTCTCGTCGATGAAGATGAGATGGTCGTGAGGCAGATAGTCGAGCAGAGTAGGAGGCGCTTCTCCCGGGAGTCGGCCGGAGAAGTGACGCGAATAGTTCTCGATGCCGTGACAGTAGCCGATCTGGCGGATCATCTCTAAATCGAACATAGTGCGCTGATACACGCGCTGAGCTTCGATCAGCTTGCCTTGCTTCTCCAATTCGGGCTGCCACCATTCCAGTTCAGCCTCGATGCTCTTAAGCGCCTGTTCTTTGGATTGCGGCGTCATCACATAGTGTGTCTTTGGATAGATCGGCAGCCGAAGATAAGTCTGCTTGACCTGGCCAAGCAGCGGATCCACTTGACTCAACGATTCTATTTCGTCGCCCCAAAGTTCGATGCGGTAGGCGTTGTCATCATAGGTTGGAAAGACCTCGATTACGTCGCCGCGTACCCGGAAAGTGCCGCGTCGGAAGTCCCCGTCATTCCGGTCATAGAGGATTTCCACCAGTTTGGCGAGGATCGCCTTGCGCGTGATCTTCTGGCCCTTTTCGAGCATCAGAAGCATGCCATAGTAAGCTTCGGGAGAGCCTAGCCCATATATGCAACTGACGCTCGCCACGATGATGCAGTCACGCCGTTCGAATAGCGACTTGGTGGCAGCCAGGCGAAGCTTGTCCAACTCATCGTTGATAGTGGACTCTTTCTCGATATAGACGTCGCCGGAAGGGATGTACGCTTCAGGCTGATAGTAATCGTAATAGCTGACAAAATACTCGACCGCATTTGAAGGAAAGAACGATTTGAACTCGTGGTAAAGTTGCGCCGCGAGCGTCTTGTTATGAGCCATCACCAAAGCCGGGCGGCCCATCTTCTCGATCACCTTCGCCATCGTGAACGTCTTTCCGGAACCCGTCACCCCGAGCAGGACCTGATGCTTCTCGCCATCGTTCACGCCCCGAATCAACTGCTCGATCGCTGCCCCCTGATCACCGCGCGGGCGGTAATCGACGTTGAGATGGAAGGGCATGCTTTCAGAATAACGTAGCCAGACAGCGAATCCCGGATTCGAACAGCCCGGCAGGGGCGCGAACCCTTACAAGCCAATGTTTTGACAGAGTTCCAGCCTGGAATTGAAAGTGCCTGGAGGACCGCATGAACGATGTGCTTCGGGAGCTTCGCCATGCCTTGCGAGGCTTTCTTAAGAGCCCGGTGTTTACCGCTGCGGCGCTCCTCTCTCTCGCGCTCGGAATCGGGGCGAATACCGCCATTTTCAGCCTGACGGACCAAGTCCTGCTGCGCAGCCTCCCGGTGAAGAATCCAGAGCAACTGGTCCTATTTCAATCGCCTGGGCCGCGTCGAGGCTTCATCGAAACCAGCTACGGCGATGAGGTCTCGTTCTCCTATCCGATGTACAGCGACTTCCGCGATCGCGCTCCAGACCTTGCCGGGGTCCTGGCCCGATTTCCGTCGCGCCTGAGCATGAGCTTGGGCGACCGAACCGAGCTGGTCGCGGGAGATCTCGTCAGCGGCAACTATTTCGACGTGTTAGGCGTCGGCACCGCGTTAGGGCGTCCTCTCACCGCCGAAGATGACCGCGCTGGCAGTCCCAACGAAGTCGCGGTCCTGAGCTATCAATTCTGGAAGAGCCGTTTCGGGATGGCCCCGTCCATTCTGAATCAAACCATGCGCTTGAACGGCCAACCTATGAAGATTATTGGCGTCGCGCAGGACGGCTTCAAAGGAGTCGGTTCCGGCGAGGCGCCCGATGTGTTTATCCCAATAACTTGGCAGCATCGGATGAACGCCATGTTTGACGGCATTCCTGATCGGCGGGGTTATTGGCTGAACATCTTCGCGCGGCTCAAGCCAAGCGTGCGGCGAGAACAGGCTGAAGCCGTGCTAAACGGGTTCTGGCGGCCGATCCTCGAACAAGAAGCGCTGGATACGCCCAGTGCCTCGGCTAAGTTTCGCCAGCTTTTTACCGCCCGCCATTTGTCGCTTGTTCCTGCGCGGCGCGGCATTTCGTCCATCCGGGACCAGGCTTCCGCTCCGCTGCTTGCCCTCATTGGAATGGTGGGAGTGCTGTTGCTGATCACTTGCGCCAACGTTGCAAACCTGTTGATTGCTCGCGCGGCAGGGAGGCGCAGAGAAATCGCGATCCGGCTGGCGCTGGGTGCGGGACGGGGCAGGCTGATCCGTCAGCTGGTGATCGAAGGATTGACTCTTTCCATCGCGGGCGGTTTGCTGGGGATCATCGTCGCCGCCTGGTGCAGCGATTTGCTCCTCGGCTATCTTCCGTCGGACCCTTCCGTGAGCGGCCTCTCGGCCCAACTGGATATCCGCGTATTGGGCTTCGGCCTGGGACTCGCTCTGCTCACGGGACTTTTCTTCGGACTCGCGCCCGCGTGGGAGAGCTTCAGAATCGACGCCGTGTCCAGCTTGAAGGAGCAAGCCGGCGGCATGACTGGCAGCGCCGCTCATGTCCGCTTTCGCAAGATTCTTGTAGTGGCGCAAATTGGGCTGTCCCTCGTGTTGTTGATCGGCGCTGGATTGTTCGCCAGAAGCCTGTTCAACCTGAAGCAGATCAACCCCGGATTCCGGACGGACCATCTGCTTGGCTTCGCGGTTCAGCCTTCGCTCAATGGCTACAGCCAAGTCCGCATCCGATCCCTGTATGAGCGACTTCACGATGCGCTTACGGCCCTGCCCCAGGTGCACGGAGTGGCGATGGCGGAGGTTTCCCTCCTCGCGGGAAACAACGATATGTCGGGTATCGCGGTACCCGGATACCAGCCCAAGGAAAACGAGAGTATGAGCATCAACGAGAACTGGGTGGGTCCGGGATATTTTGGAATTATGGCTATTCCCGTCTTAAAGGGCCGCGACTTTACCAGGCAGGACGGCGCGGACGCGCCCAGAGTGGCCGTGATCAACGAGCACTTGGCCCGAAAATACTTGGAAGGCGTGGATCCGATCGGCCGCCATTTCCGCTTTGGAAGGAGCAAGGAAAAGGGGGATATCGAAATCGTGGGAGTAGTGCGGGACGGCAAGCATGCGGACCTGCGCGAAAAGGATCAGCCTTTCGCCTATTTCCCCTATGCCCAGCACGAAAGCTTGATGAGAATGAATTTCTACGCGCGAACGGCGCAGGATGCGGCCGCAATCGGTCCGATTCTGCGGAGCCAAGTTCGCGATGCCGATCCCAATCTTCCGGTTTTCGATATGAAGACACTGGACCAGCAGATCGACGAATCTGTATTCGGCGAACGCCTGGTTGCAATGCTGTCCGCTTTTTTCGGATTGTTGGCTACCGCGCTTTCCGCCATCGGTCTATACGGCGTGATGGCCTACACGGTATCGCGCCGGACCAGGGAAATCGGCCTGCGCATGGCTTTGGGAGCGCCGCGTCAAGAAGTGCTCGGGATGGTGATGAGGGAGGTCGGCGTGCTCGCTTCCATCGGGATCGCGCTCGCGGTTCCGACTGCTTTCGCACTCAGCAGGTTGATCCAGGCGCAATTATACGAAGTGAAGGGCAGCGACCCCATTATCTTTGTCGCGGCAACGCTGGTGTTGATGCTGGTAGCCGCCAGCGCGGGACTGATTCCAGCGATTCGCGCAACGATGATCGATCCCATGCAGGCGTTGCGGAACGATTGATGACTTGCAGCATATTAGTATATGCGAATATACTAAGAATGTGTCCGACTCGCTCCGCCGATTCAAAGCCGAAATTTTTCAAGCTCTAGCCCACCCCACTCGGATCGCGATTGTGGAATTGCTCCGGGAGGGTCCTCTTCCGGCAGGAAAGCTCATTGAGCGACTAGGGATCGAACAAGCGAACGCTTCCCAACATCTCTCCGTGCTGCGCTCGAAGCAGATCGTGCTGAATCGGAAAGAGGGCAACCAAGTCTTCTACAGCTTGCGTGACCCGATCCTGAGTGAAGTGCTCGACCTCATGCGGCGATATTTTCAAGCCCATATTAGCGGGACTCTGGCGTCGCTTGGCGAGATTGGAAAGGAAGAAGTAACCCGCCGATGATCGCCTTGCCGCAAACGCCGCTAGATCGGTGGCTACCGAAGCTGGTGCTCTGTCTTCGCCAGTACAATCTTCGATTCTTGACTGCCGATGTGATCGCCGGTGCGACAGTGGGATTAGTTGCGTTGCCGCTAGCCATGGCCTTCGGCATTGCCTCTGGCGTCACACCGCAGGCCGGTGTTTATACGGCTGTGATCGCCGGTTTTCTAATTTCGGCATTGGGCGGCTCGCGCACCCAGGTTGGAGGGCCCACCGGTGCGTTTGTGGTGATCGTCGCGGGCATCGTTGCCAAGTTTGGGTTGTCAGGCTTGTTCATGGTCACGATGATGGCCGGAGTCATGTTGGTCGTGATGGGAGCTACGGGGTTGGGAACCGCCGTCAAGTTCATTCCGCGGCCGGTGACCATCGGGTTTACGAACGGCATCGCGGTCT
Source organism: Bryobacterales bacterium (assembly GCA_038225555.1). GTDB lineage: Bacteria > Acidobacteriota > Terriglobia > Bryobacterales > Bryobacteraceae > JANXQZ01. The sequence goes on along the minus strand of JBBRRB010000102.1, from coordinate 835 downwards.
TGATCGCTTCGACTCAAATTCGAGACTTCCTGGGCTTGCAAACGGGAACCGTTCCCAGCCAGTTTATCGGGCGAATGCAGGCGGTGTTCTCGCACTTGAATACAATCGATCCAAGAACGGTCCTGGTGGCTTGTGGTTCGTTGGCGATTATCGTTTTGTGGCCGGTTATCACGAAGCGGGTTCCAGGGTCGATCATTGCACTTCTGGCCGGAACCATGGTCGTCGTCGTATTCCATTTGCCGGTAGACACGATTGGCTCAAAGTTTGGAGGAATTCCAACCGGGCTTCCTTCGCTCCACTTGCCCACATTCCGGGCAGACCTGATTATGCCACTGCTGCCGTCGGCTCTTACCGTGGCTTTGCTGGCGGCGGTCGAGAGCCTGCTGTCCGCGGTGGTGGCCGACGGGATGACTGGAGACAAGCATAATTCCAACGTGGAATTGATCGCGCAAGGGGTAGCGAACCTAGCTTCGCCGCTGTTTGGCGGGATACCCGCAACCGGAGCAATTGCACGCACCGCAACCAACATTCGTTCGGGCGCCAAGACGCCGGTGGCCGGTATGGTTCATGCGCTCACCTTGGTCGTCATACTGCTAGTGGCGGCTCCGCTGGCCAAGTACATTCCGCTAGCCACACTGGCAGCGGTGCTATTCGTCGTTGCCTACAACATGGGCGAGTGGCGGGAAATCAGCATGATTCTCAAGTTGAGCCGGGCCGATAAGGTGGTCTGGGGCGCGACCTTTGCGTTGACAGTTTTGGCTGACTTGACCCTGGCGGTTGAAGTGGGGATGGCGCTGGCCGCGCTGCTCTACATCTACCGGGTTTCACAAACCAC
>JBBRRB010000101.1:0-14724 GCA_038225555.1 Bryobacterales bacterium | reverse complement strand
CCTGGACAGTGTGCCATTTCTTGGCCACGTTTTGCAGGGCCAGGTAGAGCAGCTTGATGGCCGCCTCCTGGCTTGGGAAGGAGCCCCGATTCTTGGTCACCTTGCGTAGCGTCATATGCGGCGATTCGACCGCGTTCGTCGTATAGATGATCTTGCGAATCTCTTCGGGAAATTCGAAAAAGGGAATCACGCGTGGCCAGTTCCGTTCCCAGACGTCGGCGACTACCTGATGCTTGGGATACTTGATCCGGAACTCTTTGAGCGCCAACTCTGCCGTTTCCGCGCTAGCGGCGCGGTAGATCGACTTCAAATCGGCGGCGATCCGCTTGCGCTCCTTCCAGTTCACGAAATTCAGGCTGGCCCGGATCAGATGCACGATGCAGGTCTGCACTAGCGCGCTCGGGAACATGGCTTCAATCGCGTCTGGAAATCCTTTCAGCCCATCGGTGCAGAAAATGAAGGCCTTGACTTCTCTATCAATGTCCAGCGTGTTCTTGCAGGAACGACGCGCGACCGTGGGTCTAACCCTTTGAGGTAGGCGGAGACTCGCGAATCAAAGTGTAGGCATGCCGGAATGTGAACGGCTGGCCCGAGGCGGCGGTTTCGCGTAGAATTTCCAGGATGTTCCGGCTGATCCGGATGGTGAGGCGCACGGCCACGGGCGCATTATTTTCAGTTCCTTTTCCGGTAAGTATGAGTGTGCCTCGACCGTTACGGAGTTCCGCAAGGCCAGCTATGGAGTAGCTCTCCTGTACTTTGCCCTGAGAGTCCATCACGTCATATCTGCTGGCCACAGAATCGATACTGATGCGCGACGTTTCCGTTACAGCTTTCTCGGGCCCGTCATCGTATATAGAGAAGAAATTCAGATCAGAAGCGGAAGGCGCGATGGTCAGCCAAGTAGGGAGCTTGACACGTTTCACGGATGTTGCCGGCTCGGAATAGTCTCGGTATTCGAGGGTACCCACCCAGGAGCCGACGAGCGCGCCGCGAAGTTTCGTGCCGATAAGCTGCGACTGCGCGGCGGAGTTTTGGGCGGGAAGATCGCAGACTAACGAGCAGAGAATTACCCCGGGAGCTACGAAGAAAGTTCCGCGCATGAGCCTTAATTATAACCTGCAGTGACCCCGCGGAGCCGTGAATCGTTGGCTCGAATCCATGCCGGGAAGCCAGTAGTTTTGGCATTGACGAGGTGCTCGATTCTGTTCATCGGTACGCACAGCCGATGCTATTGTCGGTTTGCGACATAGATCCGCTGCTATCGCTTCCGAGGTTTTGTGTACCAGCACGCCCACTTCAGCGCGACCCGGTCTTAAAAAAATAAGTCCCGCTGGTTTGTTGCTCAAACGCAGTCAGAATCTGGCGAGGAGCAGCACTTCCGGCTGCCCGACCTCCTCCGCTACAACCTGAGAACTCTTGCACTCTATCATCACTTGGCAAGCTGCCAGAGCCGGAATCCACCCACGATGTCTTCCGACGAGTCTAAAAATAGAACTTCAGACCGAACTGCATGGCGCGCGGGTCGGTCTGCACGTTAGTGATCTTGCCGAATTGGCATCCGAACTGGTGCAAGGCATCCACTGAGCCGTCCGCGTTTGGCGGCAGGCAATAGTTGTTATTCGGGATACCGAGATTCTGGTGATTGAGGGCGTTGTACACATCCCAGCGGAAGCTGAAGTACTTCGCCTCAGAAAGATGGAAATCACGCGAAAGCGACATGTCCGTGTTCCAGTAGCCGGGCGCATGCACCACGGGGTTTCGCACGCTCATGTTGCCGAACTGCCACCAACTGTCATAGACACTTGGGTCCGGGGCCGCTAGAATGGCCGGATCGCTGCCGAAAGCGGGTGTGAACGCCGAGGGGTTGAACCATCCGTTCTCCTGATCTTGCCGCGAGCGGGAGCCGCTGAATTTCAACGGATCACCGACTAGGTTCACACGGCAGTTGATGGCGTTGCACGGTCCATTGATGGTCATGGGGACGCCGCTCTGGAAATTCCAGTTCTGAGTCAGCTTCCAATCGCCGAAGATGGCGCTCCCGATTCTGCTCCCCGCGAGCAGGGGCTTATTCTTCCCAAAAGGCAGCTCGTAAACCGCCGCGATATTTAAAATGTGCGGGATGTTGTCCGGCGCAACCGCGACATCGAGGTTACGGTTGTCCGGATCGCGATAACTCGCCTGCCCGGCTACGCTCTGACTGTAGCCTCCGGCGACGTATGCCGCACGCCCGACTGTGCGGCCGACGGTGGTCGGTGTAGCCGTGTTGCCAATGATGCTGGTTAGATTCGCGGACTGGATGTTCTTCTGGAACGTATACGCGGCCATAAGGGACAGCCCCTGCGAATACCGCTTCTCAAACTTAGTCTGGAGCGAGTTGTACCGGTTGAAGCCGTCCGGACTGGTATTCGGTCCGAGTCCACCATACTGAGGATACGGGACGCTGATTACACCCAGCGGAACCGTAGGCCCATATACCGACACCAAGCCGGCAGGAGTCGGGACCGTGTCATTGATATGGTTTCTGAGGCTCAGCCTTAGCGGAGTGGGCACGTGGTTGATATTTCGAAATTCATCGCCGAACAGGTGTAGACCGTGGGTGCCCACATATCCTACGCTCAGGACCATGTCAGAAGGGAGCTGCCGCTGCACGTAGAAGCTCCACTGCTCCACATACGGGTCGTGACTGCCCTTGAAAAAGGCGCCCAGCCCTGTTCCCAGAAACTGGTTATTGGTCTTCTTCACGGCATCGAGTGGAGGCAAGGGCAAAGTAGGCGCGCCCTGGCTTAGGATGAACGCCGGCCTCTGGTTTGTATGGTCGGTGCCGACCTGGCCGTAATTGAAATAGTTTGCGTACGCTGGAGCGCTGATGGCGCCATTCTGATCGCCAAACGCGGCGCTGATGCCGTTGCTGTAGATGATGTCGTAGCCGCCCCTGATCACGGTCTTTCTGTCGGCGAAAGGCGACCAAGAGAAGTTGATCCGCGGGCCCCAACTATTCTTGTTCGCCGGGAATACATTGCGATCTTTGTGAGCAGGCGTATTAAAGTAAACGAGCGCGCCTTTATACGGCACGGACGGATTTTGAGCACTCGGGTCGAAGTTCGCCAGTGCGTCATGCCGTTCCCGGAACCAGCCGAACAGATCGTACCGCAACCCGATATTCAGCGTAAAATTTCGCGTGATCCGAAAATCGTCCTGAGCATAAAAGCCCCAATAATCGTTGCTCTGGTAAGGGGCATGGTATGTGCCGGTTCCACTGCCCTGATCTACGGCTCCCAGCAGAAATTGCGCCAGCCCGTTTCCACCCAAGCCGCTCACCGGGTCACTCGTCAGTCCGCCCCCGAAGCCGAGGTTGTACCCCCAGCCGGCTAGGTTCCAGTTGCGATCGCGGCGCCACATCATACCTGCCTTGAGGGTGTGCGAACCCACAATCTTAGTGACGTTGTCCAGAACCGTGAACGCATCTTCGCCCTGGATTGCGTTCTGCCATTGCTGCGGTCCGAACCCGGGTAACCCTCCGATGCCGATCGACGGTACGGGGAAAAAGGTCTGATCCTCGATAAAATTCAAACCCGCGACCTTCTGCTGCACCCCTTTGTTATTCACCAACGAATCGGGGTTTGGCGTTGCCTTCTGGTTTTGCCGGCTGAAGCTGGCACGCGCCTCGTTGATCAAAGTGCTGCCAAAGGTCTGGGTATGGCCCAGCGTAAACATCTGGTTCATGGTTCGGTACGGCTGAGCGCCCGCCACGCCGGCGGTCTGCGCAGTGGGACCTGACCAGGGCAACCGGTAATTTGTGTACCAGCTCGGGTTCAGCAGATATTCAACGAAAAGCTTACTGTTTTGGGTGAACTGATGATCAACCTTGACAGAAAGGTTGTTGGTGGTCTGGCTGCTTCCAACGGGACCGAGAAAGTTGTTGCAGAACACACCGCAGCCGCTCGCCCCTTGCTGCAATGGATCTATAAAATTCGGGGTCGGGAAGCTGGAAGCATAAAAGGCAGCCAGCGGATCGATCCGGCTAGGGGGAATCACCGCGGTGGGAAACGGCGTCCGGTGAAACAAGCCGTTTTCGGGTCCCGTCGTGGAAAGCGGATCATAGAGACAATTGTTCACTCCACCCGCGGGGTTACAGACAGCCGCGAGGTCGGGCCGGTCGGTAAAATTACCCGTCCGTTCCAGCGCCGTCGGCACGGTGTAAATTCGAGGCAGCGATTCATGAAGTAGAGAGGTTTCCCAAGAAGCGAAGAAGAACGTCTTGTTCTTGCGAATCGGTCCACCGATTGTGCCGCCGAAGTCGTTGAAGTTTACGCGTGGAGAGAGGAACTGCCTCCCGTTCACATCACGGCGCTGGAAGGGGTTGCTCGCACTGAAATAAGAATTGCGATTGAACGCGTACACATTCCCGTGGAACTGGTTCGTGCCTGACTTCAAAACCACGTTGAGAATCGCGCCGCTCGTCCGGCCCCATTCAGCCGCCAGACCATTGTTGATCATGGCGAACTCCGACACCGCGTCCGGCGCGGGATTCACGACGACGCTCTCCGGCCCCAGGATCGCGTTCAGTGTTCCATCCAAATACCACGCATTCGCTCCGCCTTGACTGCCGTTCACGCTGATGCCGGAACCCACGATATGCGTGGGATCGGGGAACCCGCCGAACTGGCTGTTGAATCCGAATACAGAGCCGGACGGCCCAGTCGATTGCGTCACGCCGGGAAGCAATTGCGCCAGCGTCTGGATGTCGCGCCCGATGATGGGGACCTGATCGAGAATCTGCGACTGCACTTCGGTACTGAAGTTAGAGGCCGTCTCTTCTACCAGCGGAGCGGTTGCCCGCACGTTGACGGTTTCCGCCACCTGACCGATCTTCAGGACGCCGTCTACCGAGACCGTAGTGCCGGCCCTTACTTCGATGTTGGTGAGTTCCAGGGTCGTAAAACCCTGCGTTTGAAAACGGATTTTATAGATCCCTGGCACCAACTCGCCGACCGCGAAGAAGCCGGTATCGTTGGTGGATGTCGGCGTGGTGACCCCCGTCGCCGCGTTCGTGATTAAGACTGCGACCTTCGGGACGCTGGCACCCTGGGCGTCGGTAACGGTTCCTTGGATAGTGCCGCGATCGATGGCCGCATCGCAGAGGCCAGTAAAAAGCAGAACCACTGCAGCGAGCAAAGCCGAGACGTGAACTCTGTGCTTCATAACCCCTCCTGATTGGACTGCCGATTACCCTGATTGCATTTATCAAAACGAATCGTTTGCTGAAAGTCAATCGTCATTGGTTTTTATGAACTCCACCGGTTGAACCAACGGTACGCTGGATTCCGGCGAGTCGCAATCGTGATTGATGTTGGAGAATTGCTAAGATTCGCTCACAAAGGAAAATTGCCAATGTAATCGGGCCTCCCCGCGCGATCAGCGAGCTTGGCCGAGATGCGCCCGCACCTGCGCGAGCTTGGCCGAGATCCCCGGCAAATCGGGCTGGAGCGCCACCGCCTTCTCCAGCAATGCGGCTGCCTGCTTCCAATCCTCGTTTTGAGCGTACCGATCGGCGGCAATGGCCAACTCTTCCGAAAGCAATCGGCGCGCACCGGCATCGTCGGGTTTCAATTCGTGAGCGTGCGTGAGCGCCGCCAGGGCCTCGCGATCCTCCGCTCCCATGTAAAGAATTGTGCCGTACAGAATATTGGCTTCGACGAAGTCGGGCCGCTGCCGTACCGCCTCGGCTGCGTGTTTGCGGGCGAGCGGCATGTTTTTCAAATGAAAATAGGTGAGCGCCAGGTTGTACTGGATCTCTGAGGAATCGGGATCGAGCGCAACAGCCTTTTGCCACGCCTCGAGAGCGGGCCCGTATTGTTCCGCCGTGCTGAACAGCATTCCAACCGCTACGATCTTGTCCACATCATCGGTGTCCGTGAGGGGCTGGCACATTGCCCATGCGGCCTCCGCCTCATGTTTGAGGAGCAAGGCGCGGCAGCCGCCGATCGCGACGGAACCCTCTGAGTAATACGCCTGAAACCTGCGCGTGTCAGCGAACTCCTTTTCGGCATCCTCGTTTTTTCCAAGCCTCTGGTAAGCGCGCGCCAGCATGTGGTGAACGCGGGAGTCACGAGGGTTCTCCGCGGCGGCTCGCCTGAGGACCTGCATGCTTTCCGGATATCGTTCCTGCTTGTAATAAGCGGTGCCGAGGAAGTACAACTCATCTCGCACGGCCTGCTCACGCGGGATGGAGCCCAGATGACGAATCGCGGACGCGAGATTGCGGTCAATCAGGTCCATCCGGCCAAGATAATATTCGGCCACGCTGTCGCCTGGTTTGGTCTCAAGTTTCTGCTCAAATAGCGGCCGCGCGCGGGCATAGTCCCGCAGCTCAAATAAGCAGATTGCGAGGCCATCGCGAGCCGGTGCGAGCGCTGAATCGTCGCGCAGCGCCTGCTGAAATTCGTCCGCCGCTTCGGCGTATCTTTCGGCGTGCATGAGCTGATTGCCGCTGCCGAGATGCGCTTGCGCTGAAGGGGTTGATGCCGCGGCGGAGCTTACGAACAAGCAGAGCGACGGCACCAACCACGCGACCATGCAGTCCAGTCTAGCAACGGACCTTTCGCCCGGCGTGACCTTTCTCCCGGCATTGACACCGCGCATCCGGGATCGGACCAATGTGAATAGGGACATGGTCGCGCGGCTACTCATGACGCTGTCGTTGATCTTGCTGTTAGCTCTTCCAGCCCTGGCGCAGACTCCATCGGACGACGAACAGAAGTACCTTTTTTCCGTGCTGCCGTTGATCGATCGGGGGGACTTGTCGAAGGCTGAAACGCAGCCGCTCGCCGGTATTGAGCGGTATGCGACGCCGGCCATCCTTTACAACGCGCTCGGCATCGTCTATCGAAAAGAGAACAAGAGGGACGACGCAGCGGACGCGTTTCGCAAGGCACTCGACATTCTCCCGTCATTTACAGCAGCGCAACTTCAGTTGGCCGCCATATTTGCAGAGCAAGACAGAAAGACTGCGGCCGTCGAACTCTTTCGCGCGGCAGGCGAGAGTACAATGACAACAAACACTGGCCCGCGTGGACCTGTGCTCATCGAATGCGCGTCCCTAACAACGGAGGTGAGCGGTTCGAACTTCAAATTGAGACCCAGATTACGCGGCTGCGCCGCAAGCCAGCCGAGGTCATTCCAATGACGGGCGGCGGCACCCTAAATGGCGGGGCCGTGAACGGCGCACTTGCGCCGGGAGTTGGTTAACGGGTCCTCCAGGTCAATTTCACTATGCCCGGCGGACTCGCATCCGGTCCGCACGATGTCGTGGTCTCCGTCGGCGGCGTGGCGAGCCAGAGCGGCGTTACAGTAGCGGTGAAGTGAACGCTGAGTTTCTAGTCTTTCACCAGAATCGCCGAAATCGAGGCGAAGGTCTGGTTCGTGACGGTGGAAGTTCCGTTGCTGTTCCACTCGGCTTCAACTATTTGTGTCCCAGTGCCGAGCGGAACCTTGAGTACGATGGTCAGCGGTTTGAGACCCGATGTGATGACCGCATTGTTGTCGCAGCCTATCCCGCCGTCAGCCTGGAGAAGTCCCACCTTCCGCTCCAGCGCAAGGCTTCGGGAAGACTTCGCTGCGGACGGGCTGATCTGGATCACGGCGCTACGCGCCACCTCGATTCAGAAACTGGCGGCGGACGGAGCCCTGCAGCCCTCTCTGTTCGATACCAACGATCTGGCTGAGATCACGCACCCCGGCTATACGGACGAGCGACTGATCGCTTGTTTCAATCCTTTACTACCGGAGCGGCGCGCGCGCAAACGCGACGAATTGCTCGCGGCCACCGAAAAAGAACTGGAAAAGATTGCTGCCGCCGCCCGCCGTCAAAAACGCCCGCTGCGTGGACGGCACACGATCGCGCTGCGCGCCGGCCGCGTTATCAGGGCCGACTGAAAAGTAACTCGCTGATTGCACGCGCTTTCGGGCGTGTTCGAATTTCTTGCACCAGCCACAACTACTGGTCTGTGGTGCATAGTCGAACACATTACCTCTGCCCGGCTTCAGGACACATTACGGCAGTTGAATTGGACCTGCAGTCCACCACCTTGTTAGCGTGAAGGTTGCTGGCGAGAGATGGCGAAAATTAAACGCGACACGACAATTGACCATAGACAGCGCGTTCCGCCGGACGACTCGAGAGCGGCAGGACCCAACGAGGATAAGGTTTTCCTCGTCCTCACGTTGATCATCGGAGCGATTGTTGGTCTGGTAGTGGTTGCATTCATTCTTCTGACCGACAAACTTGGGGCTCGCCTTTACCCGGCGGAAGGCGCTCCCTGGAGACGGCTGCTGATCCCTGTCGCGGGGGCGCTCAGCACTGGCATCCTGATCTCGCGTTATTTTCCCGATGCGCGCGGAAGTGGTATCCCGCAGACAAAGGCCGCTCTTTTCATCCGCGACGGGTTCATTTCCTTCCGTACCGTCCTCGGCAAGTTCGGGCTCTCCTCGGTGTCCCTCGCCAGCGGGATCGCTCTCGGGCGCGAAGGTCCGTCGGTGCACGTTGGAGCAGGCATCGCCTCGGTGCTGGGCCGGCGTCTCGGCTTGTCGCCAGGAAGTATAAAGGCCCTCGTCCCGGTGGGCGCGGCGGCCGCTCTCGCGGCTGCTTTCAATACACCCATTGCCGCGGTGCTCTTCTCCCTCGAGGAAGTCATGGGAGACATGAACGCGCCGGTCTTGGGCTCCATCGTTGTGAGTTCGGCCACGTCCTGGATTGTGCTCCATCTCGTGCTGGGCGACGAACCGTTGTTCCACGTTCCGGCCTACCAACTGGTGCACCCGGTGGAATTCCTTTGGTACGGCGTGCTGGGAATTGCCGGGGGACTGATGTCTGTGTCCTTTGTGAAGCTGCTGCTTTGGCTGCGCAAGCAGTTTCTCGGTCTGAAAAAATCCACGCAATGGATTCAGCCGGCCGTGGGCGGCCTTCTGGTGGGTGTTCTGGGCTGGTTTTTCCCACAGGTCCTCGGCGTCGGGTACAACTATGTGGGACAGGCGCTCAATGGCCAGATGCTGCCCGGCATCATGGCCCTGCTTGTTTTTCTGCGAGTCATCACGACCGCGACTTGCTACGCGTCCGGGAACGCTGGCGGAATTTTTGGTCCTACGCTTTTCATGGGCGCGATGCTGGGAGGCGCGGTGGGAGGGGTGGCGCACATGCTGATGCCCGACTACACCGGCAGCGTCGGCGCTTACGCTCTGGTCGGCATGGGCGCAGCATTTGCCGGCATTGTGCGCGTGCCGCTCACCTCGGTGATCATGATCTTCGAGATGACTCGAGACTACTCGATCGTCGTTCCTCTGATGATCGCCAATCTGATCAGCTACTTCATCTCCAGCCGTTTTCAGGAAGAGCCAATATACGAGGCCCTGCAGCATCAGGACGGAGTGCACCTGCCTTCGGGCAGGCGAGCGCGCGCATCATTGCTGATGGTGGGAAATGCCTTTCAGCCATCCGCTCAGGTATTGTCCGCTTCAGAAACAATTTCCCAGGCATCGACTTCGGTGGATCGGGAGCGCGGTGCCTGGCCAGTTGTAGATGCGGGCGGTCTGCTCGGCATGGTCACAATTCGGCAATTGGATGAGGCGATCGATGCGAACCGGGGTAAGGAGGCGCTGAGCAGCCTGGTACCCGATCCACGTGCCGCCCAGGAGTTATCGATCGAGAACTTTCCCCATCTCCACGCCGACCATACGCTCGATGACGCCATGCACCGGTTTGCCCAACAAGAGATGGACGTACTCCCGGTCGTAAGCCGCTCTAACGTACGCGACCTGAAGGGTACCGTTTCCTTCGACGATGTCTTCGCCGCCTACCGCATTGGGAAACCCGAAGACGTCGCGCCGCCTGCGACGGGCAGCCGTCGCATCATGCCGATAGCGGGAGCCGTGGCCGGGCTGCTCGTACTGTTCGCCCTACTCGCATTTCTAAATTACTTCTATCGCGCTGGGCGCGTCACTCGGGCTCAACAGTCTTACCAGGCAGGCAATACTCTGGTAAAGAGTCAACGATACGAAGAGGCGGTAGAGCAGTTCCGGAATGCCTTGTCGATCGCCCCCGGCCTGGATAACCGGCTGGCCCTGGGGCTGGCGTTGGCGGAGGCGAATCATCTGGACGAAAGCGCTGTCTATCTAAACGAAGTTATCGGCGAACGGCAGGATAACGCTCTCGCACATCTCGGATTGGCCCGCATCGCAGCACAAATGGGCAATATTGATGAAGCTGTCGCACATTACCGCCGCGCTATCGACGGCGCGTGGCCCCGAGAGGAAATGGGAAAGCTCCCTCAGCAGAACCGGATCGACGCGCGCATCGAACTCATCGACGTCTTGAGCAAAGCGGGGCGGCGACCACAGGCACAGGCGGAGTTGCTGGCGTTAGCCGCAGAAATTCCGCGGCAGACGGAATTACAGAAGCGGGTGGCAAAGATGTTTGACGATGCGGGATTGCCCACCCAGGCAGTGGCTCTCTATCGCGACATGCTAAGCCGCAGCCCGGGGGATGCTAATGCATTCGAAGGACTGGGTGAAAGCTATATCGCCCTGGGCGATTTTGCGCTCGCGGAAAAGGCGTTTGCTGACGCGCACCGCATCGCCCCGGACGACACTACGGCTAAGTCACGGATGGAGCTCTGTGAATCGATTCTGGCGCTCGATCCCGCGCTGCCGGGTCTCAAGGCAGCCGATCGCTATCAGCGAAGCCGGGAATTGTTGTCGCATCTGCTCGTTCTTGCGCAACGCTGCCCACCGCAGCAGTCCACACTAGCGGACGCGAAAGCAGTCATGGCAAGCAAACGGAAACCAGCATCGGTTAGCGATGCCGCTGACGAAAATATGGTGCTCGCGTCTGGACTATGGACCCAGGAATTAGCCTCGTGCCAGGGTACTCCGGCACCCGACAAGGCTTTGAGTCGTCTGATGCCAAGACTGACCAACCGCGGGCGATAAAGCCGGGCACGGGGCTCAAGACTTCGAATCAAAGGGTTTCCTCAGCAATCTGATGACTACCTCTATTGGGGAGCTCGCCCACCACACGCAGCACCGGTATCAGTGTCAGACCCTGAATGAAGACAGAGAAGGCCACGACGGCAAAACTGGCTGTCACAATAGAATCGCGCTGAGGTACTTCGGAAGGAAGAGCGAGTGCAAGAGCGAGTGCAAGAGTGCCACGCAAGCCACCCCAGAATAGAACGTGCTGGTGTCTGATACTGACGCGAAGGTCGGACCATGAGTACAAAGCGCAACATGGATAGACGGCCATCGCGCGGGCGAGCAAAACCAACAGGAGTGCTTCAAAAATGACCAGCCATCCTGCCTGGAAATTCTGACGGGCTTCGCGCATGCCCATCAGCAGAAACACAACTGAGTTTGCGACGAAGGTAGCGTATTCCCAGAAAGCGTTGACAGCCTCCCGGCCACGATCGCTGATTACTCCGAGTGGTCCAATGTTTCCGAGCATCAATCCCGCCGTCAAGGTAGCCAGGACACCCGACATGCCAAAGTGTTCGGCGAGGAGGAAAGAACCATAGGCAGCGACGGTTGTGACCGTGATCTCGACAAGATGATCGTCGGTGCGGCCCATGAGCAGCAGCGCCGCACCGCCGACGATCAGCCCGGAAACCAGACTCCCACCAACGGTGACGACAAGCTTAGTAGTCATCTGGATCGGCGTAAGGGAGTGGCCCAGAGCAAGTTCCAGGCAGATTGCGAAAAGAACCGACGCCGTACCGTCGTTGAAGAGGCTCTCGCTCTCAATTAGGATCAGCAGGCGTCCGTGGGCCTTGGCTTCCTTGAATGTTGCGATTACGGAAACTGGGTCTGTGGCCGAAATTATTACCCCGAATATTAACGCGCTGAACCACTGCCAGTTCGCCAGATAATGCATTCCGACAGCAGTGACGGCAGCCGAAAGAATTACACCCAGGGTTGCCAATACAAGTACGACCGGCAGATCGCGGCTCAATTGTTTCCAGCTAAGATAGAAAGCCGCTTCGAAAATGAGCGGGGGAAGGAGCACCGTAAATAACAGCTCCTTCGTGAGGCGTATATCTGGCGCGAATGGGAGGAAAGCTATGACGATCCCAGCCGCAACCAAGCCCACGCTGTAAGGCAGCCGCAGTCTCCGCGTCAGCATCGCGACCACCGCCGAGATTAGCAGTAGCAATGCTCCTGTTTCGATGCTCACTTGCATGGATCACACCATTACAGCAGGTACATTCTAATTGGTGGAGAAAACAAACTGGGAAGGTCAATATGGCCGTGCCAAAGGCGCTTTCCGCTTCCGCGCGGCCCTCGACTTCTTTATGGGGATCTCGTACCGCCACTTCGTGGCGAAGGGTCGGGAACGGCTTCCGTCCACCGGCGACTTCGGTTTGGTGAACCAGCTAGGGAGCGCGGCCTACGCCCGACCGAGAAAATTCCGCGAGGCTTGAAGGTTGGCTGGCCTTGTTTGCGCAATGTGGCCGGAGTGTCCCGCTGCGATGGACACCCCTTCGCTCGAACGTTTTAGTTGACGGGACGCGGATTGCACCCACCGCGACAATCCAGTTTGCGCTGTCGCGGCTTGAGGGCCGCACCATCGGGAGGTGAACAAAGATGGTAGCCTGAAGGGTCCGCGGAATTCGGTTTCCGCTCAAGAACTCGACCAAAATATAATCGCGGGCTTCAGTCTAACGCCTAGGTAAAAGACCAACCCGAATCCTCCAAAGGACATCACGAAATGGAAAAGGAAGGGCCACGTATCCTGCTCGTTGATGACGAAAAATCCATGCAGGATATTCTCAGCGTCATGCTGGAGTCGGCCGGATACACCCTTTACCCGGTTTTCACTGGAGCGGAGGCTCTGCGAAAGTTTCAGTTGGCCAGACCCGGGCTGATTCTGCTCGACTTGTTCCTGCCCGACATGGACGGCAAGGAAGTCTTGCGAAGCCTCCGGGAATGGACAACGACCCCTGTTGTCGTGATGTCTGTTCGACATGAAGAATCCGAAAAGATCGCGTGTCTCGATGCGGGCGCCGACGATTACCTTACGAAGCCTTTCACAATGGGAGAACTATTGGCTCGTCTGCGGGCAGCCTTAAGGAGGGCTTTTGGCAGCGCAACGATCGACGTCTTCAAGGCCGGTGCCCTCAAAGTCGATTTCAGCCGGCGAGAGGTCTTCGTCGGAGACAACCCGGTCAAACTGACGGCTACCGAGTATGACCTTTTGAAGGTACTTGTTCGCCATGCCGGACTGGTCAGGACGCACCATCAGTTGATCCACGAACTCTGGGGTACCACCCAATATCAGGACGCCGTGCACCTGTTGCGCGTGACCGTGAGTAATCTGCGAAAGAAGCTGGTTTGCGACCCAAAATTTCTCCGCTATATCGCGACTGAACCGGGCGTCGGATATCGGCTTCGGACCGATTCCGAGTGGATTGGGGCGATCGAGGGTCATTGAACTTGGAGAACACAGATTCGACTGAATCCGTTGCGAATGGGGTTGAACGTTCGCTCAAGTCACTGCTTCGCCTCAGCGACAGGCTGAATTCGATTTTCGACCTTAACAGCTTGCTGGATGCGCTGGTCGAGCAGATGCTGGAACTCACAAAAGCCGAGAGCGGCTGCGCGGGTTTGCGAACAGCAAAGGGAATGGCCTGCGACCATTTTCTGCAGGTCTCCCGCGGAGTGCTTGCCGTTGTGAGTCTGTCCCCGGATTACACTGCTGGCACCGGTTGGTCTCGTCAGGTTCTTAACAACGGAAATCCCTATCTTACGAACGACGCATTGAATGACCCCGTGATCTTGCCGGAGGTTCGTGAGCGGCTTGGCGTGACATCCGGCATGTGCATTCCGATTGTAGACAGCAGGAAGGAAGTGATTGCCTTTTTTGAGGTCCACAACAAAGTGTCGGGTGTGGAGTTTACTGAACAGGATTTGGAGAATGGTTTGGCCGCCGCGCAGATTGCATCGCTCGCGGTTCAAAATGGCTTGACCTACCTCAAGCTGACAGCGTTGGCGGCATTCAGCCGGTCTCTGACCTTGACGAGCGACCTGGAACAGACATTGGAGGTTATCGGCGAGCATCTCGAAATCAATTTCCACCGCGCGGCAGCTATCTTCTTGCCTGCAGATCAGGGCGCGAACGCGTCGTTGGTGCAGAGATTTCGAACCCCCGATTTCTCAGCAACAGCCAAGGAGTTGGAAGCAGCCATCTGGTGCTGGCAGCACGGCCAGGAAGCGGGTGCGGATACGACCGCGGTGCCGGACGCACTCGCCCATTACCTCCCGCTCGCCATTCGAGGGCGTGTCATCGGAGTACTCGGATTGATGCCCCCACCCGGCGCCTGGTTCTCCACACAGCAACGCGAGCTTTTGGCTGGATTCGTCGGGCAGTCGGCTTTGGCTATTGAGCGGGGGCTCCTGGAGCAGAGAGTACGCCGTCTTCGATTCCTCGATGAATCGGACCGGGTGCAGAATGCGCTTCTTGCGGCTGTCTCCCACGAGGTTCTAGCGCCGCTGGCCGCGATCACTGCGGCGGTAAGCGGCATGTTGAACCCCATCGCGCCCCTTGACCGAGCTCATGAGCGACAACTCTTGCAAACGGCCGAATATGAAGCGAAGCGCCTGCACCGACTAATGAACAATCTGCTGAACTTGACTCGCCTCCAGGCAGGTGTGTCGCGAGTAAGGCTTGAACCATGCGAT
>JBBRRB010000100.1:0-14770 GCA_038225555.1 Bryobacterales bacterium | reverse complement strand
ATGTTCCCTGGTCAAAATAGGAGAACACAATGGCAATCGATTCCAAGCTGATAGACCAGCTGCTGGACGGGCGAACGCGTCCTGAAGACATCATAGGGGAAAACGGGCTGCTGAAGCAGTTGACCAAGGCGGTCCTGGAGCGCTGCCTGGCGGGGGAACTGACCGAGCAGGTGGGTTATGACAAACACGATCCGGCAGGCTACAACAACGGCAACTCCCGAAACGGAAAAAGCAACAAAAAGCTGAAAGAGGATTTCGGCGAAATTGAGCTGGAGACGCCGCGGGACCGCAACGGAAGCTTCGAGCCCAGGATCGTGGGGAAGCATCAGACCCGGTTCACGGGCTCTAATGCAGACACTTCCAGCTTTAGTTGCGTTGGTCGCCATCCACATGCGCTAGCCGGTTAGACCCATCAATACCGTTCGTTCGTGGACAGAAATGTTCTTCGTGCTGGTTACCCTCGCACTATGTCAAATACGCGCCCCCGGGCGACCCTGGTCCGCGATCGTCCTCGGGTGTTAGTACTCGCCCGATCATGGCGTTTACGCCCAGCGTTGTGAAGAAATTCCCCGATACCGACTGCCCTTCCACGGACTCAGCGCTTTCATCGCTAGAGACCGTCATCTGTGTACCCGTCAATGCGGCGAACCCGTCGAGCACGGCATTGTTGTCACGGATGTTTTGATACACCGTGCGTGTGATTCGGCTCCCTCCGAAGCGGTCTGGCCTGCTCACGGTAAAGATCACTAGCCCGTTCGGCTCGCGGACCGGCAGCGTGCGTAACAGGATCGTGTTCACCAAGCTGAAGATCGCGGTATTCGCTCCGATCCCGAGGGACAGCGATAGAACGGCCACTAACGTAAACGAAGGCGAGCGGTAAAGCCCTCGGAGAGCGTAACGAAAATCAGCCAGCACGGACGTTTAGACGCCATCGGTTCAATTTTCGTGGAGGTATTCTGGCGCTTACGCCCGCATTGAGTCCGTTTCCTCGCGTTGTGCTGCCGATAGTCTCGGTCAAAACCTATCACGCTTGAAGAGCCAAATATTCGGCCACCCGCCATGGAATCTGTTATCTTTGCATCGTCAAGAGACCAAAACACCTTTATGAAGCTTCTTGCGGCGTTACTTTTCACCTTTGTCTGCCTATGCCTATCGATGGCCGTGGCCCAGAACTCTCCGACCCAGGACCATACATCGGAATCTCTGCTAAGCGAAGTACGGCAACTTCGCTTAGCTGTCGAGCGTGCCACTTCGTTTTTGCCCCAAACCCAGATTCTGCTGCAGCGCGCCCAAATTCAACAGCAGCACATAGAGTCACTGTCCCGCCAGCTGGAGCAGCTTCGCGATCAGATCGCGCGATCTGCTGGCGAGAATTCCAAGCTGGCCGGAGAAGTAAAGGACATCGAAAGCCGACTGACCCAAGAACCAGATTCCGCACGACGACGAGAGTGGGAAGCAGGAATCAAGAGGGCGAAAGAGCAGCTTGAGGGGGACGCCGCCCGCGATCAGCAGCAACGTGCCCGCGAAAGTGATTTGGCGAGCCAGCTGCACAACGAGGAGGCCAAAATGAATGAGCTAAATGATCGTCTCGACGCGCTGGTACGACAGCTCGAATCACCTTTTAAGAAATGATTTCTATGGATGGACTTGGCTCCAACCTCCCTTTCGGCACGCTCCTACTTGCCGCCCGTGTTCATCTCGCTCGCGGCCCTGCAATTCTGGCACCTCCTTCGCGCCGCGAGAGCGACACCTCTCCCGCATTTCCTCACAAACCTGACCGTTGGAGCCGCAGCTGCCGTGCCGGTGCGCTTGCTGGTCATCCCTGTGGGCTTAGCCACCACAACTTGGGCCGGACAACGTCGGTTCGGAATCTTAAACTGGATCGCTGGGCCAGGATGCCTCAAGATTCTAATTGCTTTCGTGCTTCTTGATTTCGGGCCTGCCTGCCTACAGGATCTTGCAGGCCAGGGTATTGTTCGGCTACTCGTACTCACGTTTCAAAAGCAGATGCGCGAAGTGCGGCTATCGATTAAACGTCGTTCCAATAACATGGACACTGATGCCTTCAGCAGACAAGAAACAGCCCCCGATTAAAGAACCGCCCGCGCCGCAGCGACCGGAAAAGGACCCGCCCGGCAAGGAACCGCCACGCCGGGAGCCACCGCTCGACGATCCTCCCGTCAAGGAACCACCGACGCAGCCGCCGGCGGAAAAACCGCCGCCCGGAGAACCACCGATTGAAGAGCCGCAAACCCGACAACCTCAACCGTCATGGAATACGAAGCGAGATCGAACCAAACCGACCGCGGGCCGCGGTTGGCCTTCGATGTGCACCACTTTCCACCGACAGGTGGACCCCGACAAGGAGACGTATGGCAGACCCCGAACCTAAACTTCCGCCCCCTGATCCGGGGCCCGAGAATCCTGAGCCCCCAGACCCTGGTCCGGATCGGCCAGATCCCGATGTAATCGATCCGGGAATGTAGGCTGTGCGGCTTGGCGCTGTGGGCGTGAAACCATTGATAGCCGAGGTACGTGATCGCAAGCTTCAGCCGATGGTGGTTTTGCAACGCGACAAGGGCAGCCAATTTGTTTGCAGAAACCGTTCGTACGGAGGGTATAATGCAGTGCAGGAAGTCGCCAATGGATAGCAAAGTTATTTTTCTGGGCATCGCCTTGCTTGTCTCAGGGTGCTTCATTTTGATAGGCCAACAACCGGCGACGCTGACGGTCTTCACCTCAGCGCAGGCCGAGGCCGGTCGCACGGCATACGAAAACAGTTGCGGGAAATGCCATACCTACACCTTGCTCGGACGCAAGGGTGAAGACGGCGAGCTTCCACCCGTAGCATCGCTATCGGCACCCTATCAGAAGTTCATCGGAACACCAAACCACGTCCCTCCGCTGGCCGGCAACGTCTTCCTCAGCCGTTGGGGGCAGAAAACGGCAGCCGAACTCATAGCCCGGTTTCAAATCACCGCCAGTGATCCATTCTTCAAGTTTGAGGGCATGGATGACGACGCCATCGTGAAAATCACCGCGTACGTCCTCAAGATGAACGGCGCAAAGCCAGGAACCCAGCCCTTGACCAGAACGACCAGTGTTGTCGTTAATTCCATAGTGGAGTAGATGTTGGTGCGCTGCCTGAAGCGCTTCGCAAACCTGGCTACCGACGCTCGCGTCAGATATCGCGTTCAATCGCCCGGACGTTCTCGTTCGATTGCCGCTTGAGCCCTTCGTGGCGGAGCATCAGCAATTGCACCGTCCGGATTCTATCATCTCTTGAACATTGGTGGGCTCCGGAAATCCCGCTTTGGCGAAGACAGTTTTCCAGAGCAGGGCGTGAACACCGAAATCCGGTATCGCTCGATCAGATACTGCTTGCCGTCGAAAAGCGCGCTTAGCGGCATAACGCAGCGCGCCATCGAGCGGCCACATCAGCGTCTGCGCCTGCGCTTGTCGCAGATCCTCCGCCATCGGCCCTACCATGATCTTGTACAACTCCAGCCCGAGCGGATGCCGATCCAGTTTCGGGCTCTGCGCCGCTTCGCGAAACGCCGAGGTCTTTCAATGACCTGAATGCATCAATCCGCGTTCTTGCCGCCCGAACGGTCCGCGCCGGATTACGACGGGTTTAACCACGGGCTGCTAGTAGATTCTTAGTAACAGTTGGCGTTGTAAAAAAAATTTGTGAAAAATGAGGGTAGCGACCAGAGTGGTGTAAAAATATCCGCTAAGCTCGCCGCCGATCGGACCGAGCCGGTTTGGCCTCGGATCGAGGTTGCGAGAGCGGATGAAGTTGAAGAAGATCGTTCAGTCTATGTTTTCCTTGGTTTACGTCAGCTCTGCAACGCACTTGTTATCTAATCAAGACCCGGTGCGATTGCTGCAACAGAGCCGCGAGAAGAACGTCCGTCTGGGCGTGAGCGGTATGCTGTTATATAAAGATGGCAACTTTATTCAGGTTCTCGAAGGACCTGAGAAGAATGTAAGGGATCTCTATCTAACCATTTCGAAAGATCACAGGCACAAAGGTTTAATCGTATTGCTTGAAGAGAAGATTGCGGAGCGACGGTTCCCCGACTGGTCAATGGGATTTCGCAACCTCCGGGACGTGAATCTTGAAGAAGTGCCCGGCTACACGGACCAACCAGGTGTCCAGCTTCACAGTGGGAGCCCGGCCGCCCGCTCCTGCGCTGGCGCAGACGACGCACTCCCTCGCGGTCGACAGCGCGACCAACCGGGTGTATGTGGCTGTCGGCAACAAGGGGATGGCGGTGTGGGTCGATGCAATTCAGACCTTCCTCAGCGCCGATCCGACGGTGATACCCGTAACCAATTCCCCCGCTGGAACCTTTAGCACTTTTCGCACCCAATCGGCTGGCCGCTCCAGTTGCGCAAACAAACCGACAGCGCTAGCAACTTCAGACGGTGTACCAAATCTTCCAGCTGGAACCTGTCCCTGAATCGAAGAAGCAACTGCCTTGAGTTCCGATTCAGAAAATCCGAGCTTGTCGTAAAGCGGTGTTGAGATGGGTCCCGGGCTTACCGCGTTGACGCGAATACCGCGTGCGACCAACTCACCTGAGACGGTGCGTGCGAGCGACAGTAGCCCAGCTTTCGTTGCCGCATAGATGGTTGTATTAGGCATACCGATATGCGCATTGACGGAACCGTTGAGCACAATCGATGCGGGCTTGGCAAAGACAGGCAACAGGGCTTGAATCAGGAAGTATGGACCCTTCAGATTTAATTCCGAAAGGTTTGTGCAAGCCAGCGTTGCCCAAAATTCACCTGGTACCGCTTCGCGGAACACTGCGCGACTTTGTGAGAGGTATCCTGTTCCCAACCGTTATGAGCAATTGCCATTCGGGTTGCGGTCACCGACCAACGCAGTGCCAAATCATGTCTGACGACCCATTGGGTCGCGTCACGAATCCGGTGATAAAGCACGCTAAATGCGCGCCCGTTGCAATAGGAATCCCCGCATCGCCGCGTCTTCGCACAGCCCAATGGCGCGGCGATACGCGACAGCGGCTTCGGAAGGTCGTTGCAAGCGAGTGAGCAAGTGTGCGGCCAGCGCCCAGTAAGGCTGATAGTCTGCGACTTCCTCGGGTGACATGGCTTGAAGAAGCGTCCAGCCTGCCTCCGGTCCCATCGCTTCTGCGACTGCTGCTGAGTGGCCGACCCGCGCGCCCACGGTAGGAGAGAGGCTAATCAGGCCCTCGTATAGCAGAGTGATGGCTTCCCAGTCCGTTATGCCGGTACTCGCGCGCTGAGCGTGCGCGGATTGAATGGCCGCCTCAAATTGGAAACGCCCAAACCGCTTTCTGCGCGATGCCTCACTCAACCAGCGTTCGGCCTCATCCATCATCTCTTTCGACCATTGCGTCACGTCCTGCTCCAGCAGGGGAACGTAGGCTCCATCGCGGGTGCGTCGAGCATCCCGGCGAGCCTCGCAATACAGCATCAGAGCCAGAAGGCCCTTGGATTCTGGTTCCTGAGGCATGAGCTGTACCAGCAGCCTGCCCAACGTGATTGCTTCAGCCGAGAGGTCTTTGCGCCGAGGATCGGCTCCTGCGACGTCGTCCCAACCGCTGCCATAGGCGGCGTAGATTGCCTCCAGAACCGAGTCGAGGCGTTCCGGCAAACTCTTGGATTCAGGCACTTCGAATCTGAGTCCGGAGACGCGGATTTTAGCCTTGGCGCGGCTCAGCCGCTGGCCCATCGCAGAAGGCCGCACGAGGAACGCTGAGGCAATGCGCGCCGCATCTAGTCCGAGTACAGTCTGAAGCATCATCGGAGTGCGCGCACTTGCGTCGATGGCAGGATGGGCGCAGACGAAAAGCAATTTGAGTCGATCGTCGGGAAATATCGTACCCGTCTCCGTCATTTGGTAAGCCTCTTCGGTGGCGGCCAGTAGGTGTGGTGCTGCCCTCACCTGGACATGCGTGTGCCGCGCGGCGTCAATCTGCTTACGACGCGCGGCAACCAAAAGCCAAGCTTCCGGCTTCTCCGGAACACCGGTGCGCGGCCAGGTCTCGAGGGCCGTTTTAAGAGCGTCGGCGAGCGCGTCCTCCGCGCCGGCCACGTCCCGCGAACGCGCGGCCAGAAACGCAAGCAGGCGGCCGTAGGAATCGCGGACCGCCTGCTCGATCGCTTGGTGTGTAGCCATGATGTGCCGGTTTTCATGGCGTGGGTTGGTCATAAGAGCCATCACTTTCCTGCCTGGCCGCGAAAACGTTAGTTCGAATGAGAATGGCCGGAATTACGTGCAGGTAATCAGAGTACGCTCCGGTAGTTTTAAACGCCATATCGATCGTGGTGCCGAATCCATCCCTGTATTCTTTCGCCTTCCTCCTGGCGGCCCAGCGCCGTGAGGTCCAGGAGGTTGTAGGTGCTGAGGAACAGATCCAAGCCGCGCTGGTAGGACGAATAGGTATGAAAGACGTTATCTTCATCGCGAAGAAAAGCGCTCATGCCGGGCAGTTCGCCCTTTTGAAACCAAATCTTCCCCGCCTTGAAAAGCTCCGTCGCGCTTGCATAGTTGTACTCGGCACTCCCCTGCGCTTCATCGAGCGTGACATGGAAGTCGTAGTTGAAGTCGTTAGCTGCGGATGAAACCCAGGGGAACGTCCATCCCATGCGCTTCTTGAACGCCTCGATCTTAGCCAGCGGAGCGCGAGAAATGGCCGCGAACGACGTATTGCGCGCGGCCAAATGAACAACGCTGCCCGCGATTCCGTCGATTAAGTGCGAGCAGCTCTTGCAGCCCTCTTCCCAACTCGGATCGAACATGAAGTGATAGGTTAGCAACTGCCGGTTGCGTCCGAAGAGATCCACCAGAGTGGTACGGCCGTTCGGGCCGTCGAAGACGTATTCCTTTTCGACGGCAACCATCGGGAGCTGGCGCCGCTCAGCGCTGAGCGCGTCTCGCTGGCGGCTGGACTCCTTCTCTTTGGCCAGCAGTTCCCTGCGAGCAATCAGCCACTGCGCCCGCGACACAGCCTTCGGGCGGTTCATCGTCGTCATACTTGTTGTTGCGTTCATCGTGTTTCTCCTTTGATTCCGGTTTCCGGGCCGGCTTTCTTAGCGGCCATCTTCCAGTAAAGCTTCTTGGTGACGAGCGCGGCCACGCCCGCAATTGAGGTTGCGCTGGCGGCAACCAGCGCCATATTTGCGAAACATACAGGACACATGCGATTTCTCCTTCTTGCTTGAGCGTCAATCCGCTTCAGTTCATCGCGACAGATTCGGACGCACTTCCACCACGCCGAGCGGCCCCGCGGGATAACGCGCCGCCCACCCGAGCGCCGTGTCGAGATCGGGCACCTCGATGATGAAGAAACCTCCCACCTGTTCCTTCGTGTCCGCGTAGGGGCCATCCTGCACTGATCGCTTGCCATCGATCATCCTTACCGTCGTAGCGGTGTCGGGCGGCTCAAGCCCAGCGCCTCCCTTGAATATGCCTGCGTCCCGGACCGCCTGCATATAGGGCATGAAAGCCCCCCAGAATGCACCCTGCTTGTCGGGATCGGTGCGGGCGGAAAATTCCGAGGGACTCAAGTAGAACATCAGTGTGAATTGCATGTCGTTTCTCCTGAAAGAGTTATGAGCGACTTCGTCGTGGCTCACTACAATGACGGCTTAGCGGAGGGCGCTTCGACATCGCCCGCCAACAAAATTTGGAGGCGTAGCGATTGCAGCAATGATGCCTTTATGAAAGATAGCGCGACAGCAGGCGGTGGTCGAGCCATTCAGGGTATCTAGAGATGGAACCCGCCAAACGGCGCAGTGTAGAGTTTTCTAAGCCTGTCCGATTACGAGGCTCCCCGCGCGACCTCCACTACAGCTTTGGTCACCTCTCGCAGCGAGTTGATTTCGAGGATTCGTTCCGTTTGAGCGAGGAGACGGTTCAGCAATCGGAAGTTGCCACCTGTGACGCGGATGATCTCCGCGACCTTCTCTTGGTCCAATGGGCCAGCCGGGACCATTCCGGGAATTCTGTACGCTAAGGAGGTGTCTCAAAACTCAACCAAAATAGCAACTACGACGAGGGTATCGCTGGCTGTGACGCATGCCGGGAAGGGGTAAGCTTGGAATGTCCTATTTCTCGATGCGCGGAAGGAACGCTCGTGCAATTCCCTAAGGAGAATATCGTCATAGTGACCATGTTCGCGGCCTGGGTTGCGGCCTGATGGGCGGACTTCTCTTCGCCTTCTCAAACTTCGTGATGACAGCGCTTTCTCACCAACCCCCGGCGAGCGGAGTTCGAACGATGCAGGCTATTGACGTCTACATCCTGAATCCGATCTTCCTAACTTTCTTCTTTGGAACGGCCGTCTTGTCATGCATGGATTCGGTAACGACGATCATCCTCCTGCCACGCTTGGAAGCGCCATTGCTCCTGGCGGGAACTACACTCTACCTGGTCGGCACTGTCGGTGTAACTTGATGTTCAATGTGCCGCTAAACAACAAGTTGTCAAAATTGGACCCAGACAGCACCGAAGCTGCGAAATACTGGCTTACGTACCTATCCGAGTGGATGCGGTGGAATCACGTGAGAACTATCGCTTCCGTCATCGCAGCTGCCTTGCTCATTGTCGCGCTCCGCCGGTTCCAACTGCCCGCGAAATAGCGACGTTTGCGGGGCATCAACCATCAGCACCCGCGATCCGTCTCGGTTAACGCGGGATTGTCGATGCTAGCGGTCCCGTAAGAGATCCTGCATGCTGGCGGGGATAGCTACCGAGTTCCGGCTCGCGGACGCTTATTTACCCAGTCACGCCCGGCCCGGCTCATACCCGGCGGCCAGGTTAGGCTTGAGGCGATCCAGGCGGGCGTGAAGGGCGTGGCCGTGTGTCTTACCACTCTTTATGGCCAATGGTACACGGGCACTTCTGGATCCCAGTCGCGGCTGGCGTTGGAGGTGAAGGTGGGGCCGGAGCCGGCGAGCTTAGAGCGAGCACGAACGAAAACAGCAAATTCAGCATAAACATGGCCGTCCCCGTTTTGAAGGCGGGTCGGCTTCCATTTCGTTACTTTCGAGGCCTGCTCAAGCTTTACTCACGTTACGGCCTGCAGAGTTGCTCACCACCTTACGTAGGCTTTATCGCGAGGCTTCGTTCGGCTCGGTTTCCCTCACCCAACGCTCGCAAGCTACCAAGTCCCACCGACAACCGCTTGTACGGGTGCTTCCCCCGCTGGTAATCCACGCCCTTGGGGCGCACTTCAGAAAACCACGTTTTCAGATGATCGCTGACAGTTACTATACGTGCGTTAAAACGCGGCGCTCCTCTGCTGGGCGATGGCGACTACTTGATGGCAATTCGATGGACCCATCGCAGCAACATGTCCGACTTGCCGACTACACGTCCGTAGTTTCCGTGACCGGCGTTTCACGGGAGTAATTCGCAAAACGTCCCGACATGCGCACGGATGCAGCATTCTCCGAGTTGCGCGTGATTCGACCGGAGGATTACGGATCAGCGGCTATAAGCCGACTTCTTATTTACTGATCTGTCCTCAAAGAGTGCCTTGGCGATGGAGCGCTCGTGGCGACGCACAGTTTTCGCAAGAGCGTCGGGTTGAGGGGAAAATCGACAAGCAAATCTCGTGGACGCCGGAGTAATCAGGTTGACAACCAGCAAACAACCCACTACCCTTTGGTTGTGGATAAGCTGGATACGACCTTCGCAGCTCTGTCTGATCCGACGCGCCGGGCGTTGATTGAGCGCCTCACGTACGGGCCTGCCTCTGTGCGTGGATTGACGGAACCGTTTGCGCTGTCGCAGCAGATGATTTCAAAACACATCGCCTACCTGGTGCGGGCACGGATCGTGATCAAGATGAAGCGTGGACGCGAGAGCGTATGCACGCTTCGGCCCGAGGCGATCAAGACCGTCAGCGACTGGGCCATCCGCTACCGGCGGTTCTGGGAAGAGAGCTTCGACAAACTGGAAGTCGTCGTAAATCAAATGAAGATAGAGGAGAAGAGATGAAAGAAAACACGGTAAGCAAAGTTGAACGGATGGTGATTACCAGAGTTTTTGATGCCCCACGCGAGTTGGTATGGAAGGCGTGGACCGAGCCGAAGTACGTGATGCAGTGGTGGGGACCGAAGGGCTTCACTGCGCCAGTTTGCCGGATGGATTTTCGCGTTGGAGGGAAATCTCTCCTCTGCATGAAGACACCGGATGGGCAGGAGGGCTGGAATGGGATCGAATACCACGAGATCGTGCCGTATGAGAAGATCGTGTCCTCGATGTACTTTTCAGACGCGGAGGGAAACAAGATTGATCCTGAGCAACTGGGAATAGAAGATGAGGCCATTGAGGGCGCATACGACGTGACCCTGTTTGAGGATCTGGGAGATGGCCGGACGAAGCTAACCCATATTGGAAATGAGCCGATGGAGAGCGCGAGAGACAGCGGTCAACTCGAGGGCTGGAACGAGACACTCGACAAGGTGGCTGCGGTGGTCGAGGACCTGGCGCAGGCGAAATAAGAAACTGAAGCTTTGATTCGCGAAACTCAACCCTGGAGTAAGAAATGAAAAGAACACCGTTTCTCGCTATCGTGCTGCTGGCATTCTCATTTTCCGCCCATGCCCAGGACGCGACGAAGAAAGATGCAGGCGTCAAGCCTGCAGATCCGGAATCGAAAGTCGTGCTTGATTCCTGGAATGAGATTGGCCGCAAGCTGACGACGATGGCCGAAGAGTTTCCTGAGGACAAATACGACTTCAAGCCGACACCCGCGGTGCGGAGCTTTGCCGAGCAGTTGCTACACGCGGCGGGTTCCTGCTACTACTTCGCGAATCCTGCGATGGGGAAGAAGCCCCCCGCTGGAGAAGATCCGAAGCGCGACCAATACAAGTCAAAGGCCGACATCGTTGCGTTCGTCAAGAAACCTTCGCCGATGGTGCCGCCGCCATCCAGTCGAAAGGCGACAAAGGCCTGATGACCGAGGTTGTTTATTTCCCTCAGCAGAAATCGCGCGTTATCGACATTGCCTACGGCATCATCGAGCATAGCGGTGAACACTACGGCCAGCTCGTTGTGTACTACCGCCTTGCAGGTCTTGTGCCGCCGAAGTCGCAGCCCAAGAAGTAAAGCTCAAGAGACCAGATACCCCGTCCTTATCGCGCGCCGTCTGCGCGAACGGGCGGGGATTTTGGTTTCGGTACCTTTAGTAGTCAATGAGCCGCGCGGCATCTGGATATCTCTGCTTTCGTTCCGCTGCAAGGTTTTGGGTTCGGTCGCAGCGCCGCCCGTCTCGCCGGTCCAGTGCAGTAGGGTTGGTACTCCCTGATGAGTAGGTATCGGGAAACGCGCTGGTCGTCATCGACGATTTGCTCCGTCTGAATGGTCGGCCACTCTTCCGGAGTTGACTGCTCAGGGCTTCGGCTCTATGCCGATGCGGTCGTTGACGGCCGATGAAATCCGCTGAATGCAGCCGACGTAACGCTCCGTGGTCTGCACCGAGACATGACCCAGCAGAAACTGAATCTGCTCCAACTCGCCCCCAGCGGCACGACAGAGGCGAGCGCAACTCCGCCGGAGATCATGCGGCGCGAGTTTGCTCACACCAATTTTCGCGGCGAACTCCTTGACGACGTGCCAGACCAGCTTTTCCGTAACGGCGTCGCTCCAGACTCTGCCCGCGCTGCTCACCCGGCGGAAAAAGCTTCCCGTGGCAATTCCGGCGGCCGTCGGAGATACGCATGGTTTCGCCGGCGCTTGCGAAATACACAAAAGCAGCGATTGGCGAAGACTTATGAATGGCGCTTCAGCGCGGGCGGAATCGGCGCATTCCATCGTGAAGCTATCGCTGCACGAGACTCCCTCGCCCCAGCCCTCCGCGCCTTTTAGTCTTCAAGTGGCGATCGTTCCCAACGGCGTCGTATGCCTTTCCTCCCCTTTCGGTCCGAGCACTTCCCGCATCACCATCGCTAAATTCCGTAACGCCTGAGCCCCGTCACCGAAATAGGTTGACCCGTGCATCGTCGCCACGGCGTGCGGCTGGCGTTCGGCTAATGCCTCCAGCACGCGGCCGGTATGGTGTGTGTAGGGCACGTAGTTAGCAAAAGGCCCCGCTTCACTCTCCAGCAATGCGCTTTGGCAGCGATCCATGATGTCACTCGTGGTCACCGGTTCGTGATGCCCCCATTGATGGAACAGGTCGGAGCAGAACAGCACGCCTTCCGTTTCTTCCAAAAGAACGCCGGCATCCCAACCGTGCGGAACGTGAGGCGTGGGGATAAATCGAAACCGATGCCGTCCCGTGACCAGCACGTCGTCGCTCGTCAACACACGGGCGGGCCGGATCGCAAAATCATTCACACTGACCAATGCACCGACCAGCCCGCACACTGGAGTCGCTTGCGGGGCAACTTCCAGGAAGTGATTGAGAGCTCCGCATTCATCGGACTCGAAATGACTGAACCCGACGTGCCGGATCGTTGAGATGTCGATGAGGCGCGAAATTTCCTCGCGCAAGAGTGGGAACATGCCCCGCAGTCCCGCGTGAAAGAGGAGTGGTTCGTCGTCCCTCACCAGAAAGTGACTGAACTCCAGATTGATCTCTGGAACGAAAACCGAGATTCGGAATACGTCTGCCGCTATTTCTGTTGTACTCACAAATTTACCTCCGCTCCTGACCACGGAATGGCTCCGCAAAAAGTCACTGTCGAGTATAACGCACGCTCAACTTGAGCCGGGCGTCCGCCGGAAGTTTCACTACTTCTTCGACTTGGATTTTTCGTGCGCGGATTTGGAGTGCTCGAGAGCTTTCGAGGAATGCTCGTGAGAAGTCTGAGAGTGCTGCTCAGCGGCTGCTATGTCGCCCTTCTCGTGATGCTCGGCGGCGGCGTGATGAGCTTTCGCGGCGTGCTCGTGATGCTTCGCTGCATCTTTATGCGAATTCTGAGGCATGCGGTAAATCTCCTTTGTGGTCTGACTTGACCTGAACCCCGTTTTCCGTCCGACTCAGCATCGAACTCTGGCTCTTTCAGCCAGCGATACAGCGTGCGCGGCGGGGCATCCGCGCTTTGCGCCGCTTCTTCGATGTTGCGCGATGTCAGAAGCGCGAGCAGCGCCGCTTCCCGCTTGCCACCGAGTTTCAAACATAACGTAAGGCCCCATAGTGCGGCTGCGAAGCCCTGGTTTATGTATCTGGCGTACAACTCGCCGCATTTTCCGCTGCATGCGCCCAAGGAGCTGATCGACAGGTATCAGCCGCTCTACGAACAAGGCTGGGACGTCATTCGCGAGAAGCGGTTTGCGCGCATGAAGAAGCTTGGACTGATCGATCCACGCTGGAAGATGTCGCCGCGAAGCGTGGTGGGTCCGAACCGCGTGTCCGATATCAATGGCTGGGCCGACAAACAGAATCCAGCCTGGGACAGTATCCCGCCGGACCGGCAGAAAGATCTGGCTCGGCGCATGGCGATCTTCGCGGCCGCGGTGGACCGCATGGATCAGAACATTGGCCGCGTCCTTTCGGATCTGCAGGCGAAAGGCGAACTCGACAACACCCTGATTGTGTTTTGCTCCGACAACGGTGCTTGCGCCGAATGGGACCCCTGGGGCTTCGATGGTTCCAGCGGTCCCGATAACGTACTGCATAAAGGCGCGGACTTGGAAAAAATGGGACAGCCCGAAAGCTATCATAGCTACGGATCGGGCTGGGCCAACGCCTGCAACACGCCTTGGCGCCTGTATAAACACTATACGCACGAAGGGGGCATCTCGACGCCTTCCATCGCGCACTGGCCCGCTGGGTTAAAGGCTCAGAAGGGCAGCGTGGATAACACCCCCTGGCATTTCATCGACCTGTTCCCTACCCTGGCCGCAGTCGGAGGGGCCAAGCCTCCTGGTGAGTGCGAGGGCTTCAGCATGGCGCCGTTGTTGGCTGGAAATAAGGTGAATCACCCGGCGTTATTTTGGGAGCATGAGGGTAGCCGCGCGGTCCGGGACGGTAGGTGGAAGATCACGGCCGTTTACCCGAAAGGCAAATGGGAGCTCTACGACATCGAGGCGGACCGTACCGAACAAAACGATCTGGCGGCAAAATATCCGGACCGGGTCAGGCAAATGTCGGTGCAATGGGAAGCATGGGCCAAGGCGAACCACGCGATCCCATGGATTTGGAAGCCGCAGTACGGCGAAGGGAAGCGAGCTTGAGTGATTTCGAGCGGTTGACCGGGGGGTGGCGGAGACGGTCAAGATTCTGGATACGCGAGTGCCGAAAGATCCTTCATATTTGGATGCCGAGAGCCGTGGGGCGAACCGCGTTGAACTGGACGACCTCGTTCCCCGCGAGAGTTGAACAGCCTAAGTTGGTCGTTAACCAAACGTGCATGACTCGTCGGAGAGGGTGAGAAGTTCAGGTGCCATGATCGCGTATCGGCCATTCTCCGTCGGTTAGACCAGCGTGCCTGCCTCCGAAGAGAGGGAGTTTTCGCGGGTTGTTGGCCAATTTGGAGCTGTGAGTTGTCCTCTGTTAACCAGAAGTCCGGGCAAACTCGAAGCAGGCGAAAAGTGGCTCGCCAGTTATGGGCAAGTTCGAGCAGTCCCTCCTGAGAGGGCTAGCGCTCCGCAGATGGTAGCAGATGGTAGGCTTTTGCGAAAATTCGTGAGCGTGCGAGCCTGCGCCAGATGCGCCGGAGGGTCTGCGCGTCGAAGATCTTGAGCGATGTAAGCATTTCGGCATCAATGACTTACCAATTAAATCAGCAGGAGATAGATCTCCCTGCCGCGCTCCTT